>DITQ01000008.1 GCA_002422165.1 Candidatus Pacebacteria bacterium UBA6180
TCTTAGGCCAATGGCATTGTAACCATTTTTGTCAGCTCCACTCCCCAAAACATCGGCGTCGTCACCTGATCCCAGATTGATGGTGCCGTATTCAGGCTCGATGATCAATGGGAAATTGGTGTTTTTATTAAAAGTATTTCTAGCAGTGGTGAGTGAGGCATTGTCATAGACAGCTAATCCATTGGTATTAGACTCTATGAGGGAATCGTTGATTGCTAGTGAAGCGGTGTTTCCAGACACTTCAATTGCTTGAGTAGCGTAATATGTTTTGAGATAGTCAATGGTATTGGCGCCACCACTAAATTCCATCCGATTCCAATCCCCTTTGGCTGGACTAGTAGCTCCGCCATCATTGTTACTATCTCCGCCATAGCTATCATCTCGGTATGAAGTAAAGACAACTGGATCATCAATCGTTCCATTAATATCTATCTTGGCTCCAAAACGTATCTGAATGGTGCTGCCACCAGAAAACTTAATGACTACTCCAGGGTCAATAACGAGAGTGTCATTGCTTCCATCTACATACAGAGTGGCAGAGCTAAGTTGATATGGAATGTTAGTTATGCCAGCAAAAGTTCTTTGAGGGATAGTACAGACATCAGACAAGCAGTTTGTAACTGATCCATTGCCAACTCTTAGGCCAATGGCATTGTAACCATTTTTGTCAGCTCCACTCCCCAAAACATCGGCGTCGTCACCTGATCCCAGATTGATGGTGCCGTATTCAGGCTCTATGACTAATGGAAAATCAGTGTTTTTATTAAAAGTATTTCTAGCAGTGGTGAGTGAGGCATTGTCATAGACAGCTAATCCATTGGTATTGGACTCTATGAGGGAATCGTTGATTGCTAGTGAAGCGGTGTTTCCGGAAACCATTAATCCAATAGTATTGGAAATAATACTGCTATTACTTACATTACAAGTACCAGCACATGTTAGCGTATTTGTTCCGTAGTTCAAAATTGAGTAAGAAAACGTGGCAGTTCCACCAGAAAGAACATTTATACTATTCCATGATCCCCGACTTGTTGAGCTGACGTGTTTAAAAGTAATGCTATTGGTGGTTGTGCCATTTGCACTGATAGAAGTTCCAGAGTTGACAAAAAGAGTGCAGCCATTGCAGAAGTTAACGACCACTGGCCCATCGCTTGCATCTATAATTAAATCTGTTCCTACTCCGGTCAAACTTCTAGAAGCAGTTAAATTGTAGGGGCTGCCAGCATTGTTCCAGGTAGTGTCTGTGGTGATATTTGCAGTAACATCTGTTGCAAGCACATTGGGTGCGACCAAAAATAAAGAGGCAAGAAATAGAATAGTTGGAAGCACCAGCAACACAATGCCTTTAGACATCATTTCAATATAAATTATTTCATATTAGATTACAAACCATAAATAACTCGCTGCAAACTTGCTTTATCTGCTTGGATTACAAAATAGTTGTTTGTCTACTCATCCACATCTAAAATTCTTGAAGAATTAATTTGGGTATTAGGCTGCTTCTGGGTAATTTTCTCGGGCACGAACTCCCACAAAAAATCCCACCTTTTCAATGAGTGGGACGTTTTGGTCTCAGAACGTAAATCCCGGTGAGGAAAAACCTTCTGAGTTAATAGGTATTATAGCTTATATTATAAGATAGTCAATCAGGTGAATCTTACTTTTTTTCTTTGGCAAACTCCATCACGTCGGCGTTGTCTTTGAGTTCTCTACCCATCTGGCGGTCATCATAGCGCATCTCAGCCATCCACTGGTTGACAGAATTGGCCCAGGAACCGTTGCTGGAGGGGGTGTACTTACTCTCAATCAGTTCGACAGTAGTCAGACCACGATCGATATAATAAGCTTTGAGTTCACGACCAGCCCGTTCGAAGCCGGCTTCGTAACTGTCGAAGTCCAGAGTTCCTGATTTGTGAATACCAAAACCTAGGCAGTTGCCTGGGGCAGCAGGGTTGGTGTTTTTGCAGAGATTAGACTCCTGCATGGCGATGGCTGGCAAGAGGCGAAAGTCAAACTGATAGCGGTCGGCAATTTCGACAATTTTGTGTCCATAGTAGTCATAGGGTTGCATTGGTGAATTATGTCGCTCGAGAAATTTGGCAACGATGGCGGCGCGGGCGTCTTCACTCTCAATGACGGAGGTAACGACCAGACTCTGACGGCCATCAGCAGGTTGATTGGCTTGAATTTTTTGTAGGCGAGCGGTTTCGAAGCGCGATAATTCTCCTTGTGCTTGAGCTAGGAAGTAGAAACTGTAAGCACTGCTGCCGACCAGCACCGCAGCAGTTGACAATAAAAACCAGCTAAAAACGAAAAAGAAACGGCGCATACTTTTTTTAGTATAACATCTATGTTAAAATGAAATTTCCACAACTTCAAAAAAATGCTTAATTATCAAGCAAAAATACCATATAAATCTATAGTTATTCACTGCCTTTTGTGCTTGTCTTTTCTTTTTGCCGCACCAAGCCTGATTTTAGCTAAAGGCAGTCAAGTTTTGGGGATGCATATTTTGCATCCAGCTGAAATTGATGAGGTGCGCCGCATCTACGAAGATGAGGAATGGCGTTTTGTTACGGTTCCCTTGACTCTCAATGATCTGGAGAAGCGCAGTGAGTGGCAGAAGTTTTTCAATCGCGCTTACGAACTTAAATTGATTCCCTTAGTGCGTCTAACCACTCGCTTCGATCCGGCAATTGATGCCTGGGTGATTCCCAGTCGCAAAGATATCATTGATTTGACGCGCTTTTTGTCGAGCCTAGACTGGAGGCAGGATGAGAAGTTTGTGATTGTTTTCAACGAAGTTAATCATGCCAAAGAGTGGGGTGGCAAGCTTGATTCTCTACTCTATGCTTCGATTTTAAATTTCACTACTGACTGGCTACACTCTGAGGGACGTAATTATAAGGTTTTGCCAGCAGCTATGGATTTGGCGGCTAACAATAGTACAGACACTAGAGAAGCTTTCGCTTACTTGGAGAGCATGTATCAATTCCAACCGGAAGTTTTCCAGAAAATCGATTATTGGAATTCACATTCCTATCCCAATCCTGATTTTGCTGCTTCTCCCAAGCGGACAGGTCAAAATTCTTTGCGTGGTTTTACTTACGAATTGAATTGGCTCAAAAATAAAACCGGTCGAGAGCTTGAGGTTTTCATTACCGAAACTGGTTGGGCTTCTTCCTACCTCACCAACTATTATCTGTCTGATTACTATTTGTATGCGATGCAACATATTTGGAGCCATGAGAAGGTGCGTGCAGTGACGCCTTTTATTATGAAAGGCAGTCCTGGACCTTTCGCCTCTTTTAGTTTTTTTGATGCTGCCTCCAACCCCACTATTCACCTTTTCGCGCTGCAAAAAGCTCTGAAAGCTTTTGACGCCACTAGGATTTGAAGGTAAAATGCAACTGTTCTTTTTACTTCGATCTTTGCTATATTGGTTGATGCGGGTGTAGCTCAATGGTAGAGCGCTAGTTTTCCAAACTCGTGACGAGGGTTCGATTCCCTTCACCCGCTCCAAATAACTAGACAATGTGTAATTTTAAATAAGTGTTAGGTTTTTTGTTTTTAAACTTCCTAGTGGAGGGCTTGCTTGCTGCAAAACCCCCCACTAGGATTGTTTTTTGAACCACCAAAGCCTTATTAACCTTTTGGTGATTCAAATCCGTTTACGTTTACCTGATGACGATTTTTTTCAACCCCTCCCAAACCGCCACCACTCCTTGATACAGACTACCAAGACCTGGTTTTGTTGCCAGGTCTGCGGCCAACAAGCCCACCGCGTAGGTGAGCTCGTTTAGACCGTCCGATCCCGGGTAGTCCCTACAGAATCTGTACTTTTTCCCCAGTGGGTCTGGGGAAATCTCTAATGTCCAACAGCCTCCAGGCTCGCTGGTCACTAGGAGCGAATATCCGCCCCCTAGGTCGATTTTTCTCGACTCTAGTGGTAGCGTTGCCAACGCTGCTGCCACCGATGCCGCAGGGGCAGCCACCGCAGGCACGCTTTCATAGGGGGTGTTGGGCACAAAGGCCCATTCAAGGTACATTACCCCCTGAGCGGAGAACGAAAAGACACTTACGTACCTTAGCACCGTGAGGTATCCCAGCTTTGTGGGAGCTGTTACTAGATACCCAGTTGCTCCGGAGTAGATGGTTACATTTTCCACCATCATTCCGGCAGTGGCTGCAATAGCTAACGAGTACGAATACTTCGTCCAGCCATTCTGAGTGTCTATGATCTCGCTGGCTGCTGGCAATCCTGCTGCTGGTCTAGCCAGACGGTTCTGAGTGGTGATTTTACACACCCCCAACCCAGAACATACTGTCAAAGGTGCGTACTCCGCACCTCCTGGGATTGTTCCCCATCCTCCAGGCTGAGGTGTTACCACCACGGGAACTCCGTTGACACAGAGTGTCCAGCTGGAGGTGGTAACGCTCGTTTGACAATTCCCTGCAAATTGCAGGGCTGGTTGAGAGCCAGACGGGTATGATCTGGGTATTTGTGGGATGGGGTTGGTACCCCCAACCACCAACAATTTGACCCAGAACTTGTTACCAACAGGCTTTCCACCATTATCGCGTAATTCGAAATACGCGATCTTCACGCCGTTTTCAGACGGCGTGGTCAGACTTACCGTCAGCTCGGCCACTTGGCCGGGCTGAACCACTGGTGCTGCCCAAACCCCACCCCCTCCAAACTGACCTGGGTTTTCTGTCATGACGACAGAATAGCCAGACCAAGCTGAGGAGCCGGTGTTTTTATATTTCCACGTCTTATTGATAGACGTGGATGCAGACACAATTGTGCCATCGGAGTACGTTTCTGAGACGTACTCTTTGGATGCTGTGGTGGCAGCAGTAGAACTTGCGGGAGCGGCAGGCACTGACGCACTTTGTGGCGCGCATGATGCGTCTGCAGGAAACTGTTTCCAGGTTCCTGACCAATGAACCCACTGTCCATTAACCCGCTTCCAGGTGGTGCCATTCTGGTCGCTATACAGCGACCCTTCGGCACAGTCCACTTGGACACTTTGCGCCATTGCTGGCGCTGGGATCGCGAGAGCCTGGAAAATCAACCCAAGCATTACCGCAAACAGCAAAATTTTTTTCATTTTTTTCTCCTAATATCCACTACGTTCCACGGTCACTCGGACCTGCGAACTGTTTTTTAGGAGCCCGATGCCGTGGATATTTAATCCGGGACCCAGCATGCTGCCAGGTCAATGATGGTTTGGTAGATTTTTCAGCCGCCACAGCCTACTTTTTCTACCTTCCCCTAGAGGGGACTATATTGAGTTTGACCGTACCCCTCGGAGCCACAGCGCCGGCGAACTTGGTATGGGTAGATGCGTGGAATCGGACCTTGTTTGGATCCGACACCCTGACGCAAGCTCACACAGAGCCTGCGTGGGGATTTTTAGGAAAAAACTGTCTTTTATTTGGTTTATTTTTCTCTTTTCTCGCAGAGTTCTTCTCTGCGCATCAAGGCAATTTTTGAGAGTTGCCTTCGTGTGCAGAGAAGAAATTAGTAAACGGAATTGTTAAAGTGCCTTAAATTTGTACAAGACTGGCCGCAATTAGCTAGTTATACCAATTTAAGTCCTATAATTGTATATTATAAACAGATTAAAGTCAATGATTTTAGCCTACAATTTCCTCAAGTCTAACTTGACATATTATAGGACATAAGTTATAATAGAGGACTTTGCGTAATCTGGTGCTTTGACGTCGCGTCAGAGCCATCGATGAGCGAAGGTTCTTTAAAAGACTAGGTTGCAGCGGATTCTTCTTTTCATTTTTTATGAATAGAAGAAGGAAAAGTAGAATCCGCTGCATTGGCCAACCAGGCAGCGGAATCCCGCTTGCCCCAGCGGTGTCCGGGGCGAATTTATTTTCTCTCTCCAGAATATGGAGAGGGAAGGAGATGAAAATGAAAAAGTTCTTGGTTTTTGCCGCCCTCGTGGCGGCACTTGCGCTGTCGGCTTGTAGCAACGAGCCCAGGCAGCCGGTGGCGGTTCAGCCGCCGGCTCGGGCAGTGAACCTGCCCGAAGTTAACATTCGGGTCCAACAGGACGGCAACGTCAGCGTTGCCGTCCTATGGTTCGACGGCAACCTGACCAGCGTGAAAGTCGCTGGTCAGGAGTTCAAGGTGGTCAAGCCAGCGGCCACCTCGAACAAGCTCAAGGTGACCTGGGAGGACTTCAAAAATGAAGCCTCCCAGGTCACAAAAATTTACGTCGACGGCAAGTCCGTTGACGTAAAAGAGGTTCAGGTTGGCACAGGGTCGTTGAGGATCATCCTCAGCGACCAACCCTAGTCTTCTGGCAGACGCGAGCTTTTAAACTCGCGTCTGCCAAAGATATGCATTCCAAAATTTTCAACTGAAAAAATCTTTAGCAGGTTTAGAACAGTCTATCTTTTATTTTCTCCCCACCACACTCGCTACCGCAAAAATTAGCAGCGCCACCAAGACAATCGCTCCACCGGCAGGCAAGTTGAAGTAAAAAGCCCCCAAAAGCCCAAAAAAGACCGCCAAAACCGCAAATAAAATCGAATAGACGAAACTTTGTTTGAAACTGCGCCCCACTCTCATGGCAGCTACCACCGGAATGACCATCAAGGCGCTGACTAGTAGCGCCCCGACCACCCGCATGGTTAGTGAGACGGTGACGGCAGTGAGAACCATCAGAAGTAAGTTGACGCGTTCAGTTTTGATACCTTTGAGCCTAGCGCCTTCTTCATCGAAGCAAGTGAAAAGCAATTGCTGATAAAATTTGCCAATCAGCAGCAAGCTAACCAAGCCAAGTCCAATAATCAAATAAATTTCTTGGCTACTAACCGTGGTAATGCTGCCAAATAAATAACTAAACAAGTTGGAGTTGAAGCCGTTGGCCAGGCTGATGAGTAGTAAAGCCACCGCCAGTCCCCCTGGCATAAATAATGCCAAAGCTGTCTCAGCTGGCATTTTTTGTTTGCTGGCGATTTTTTCGATCAAAATGGCGCTGAGCACCGTCAGTAGAATGGTGGCAAAAATTGGCTGTGTCGCTGTGAGTAGGCCGACGGCCACGCCAGCTAGGGCGACGTGTGAGAGAGTGTCAGCGACCATGGCGAAGCGCTTCATCACTAGAAAATTCCCGATCAGCGGAGCGATGATCGCCACCATCAAGCCAGCGAGCAGGGCGCGAATCATGAAACTGTAGGCAAAAATTTCCATATTTTTTATTTTCCTTAGTGTGTGTGGGCAATCAAGCGGTGATGCTGGCCGTATAATTTCTCGATCAAATTATCTTCTAGTAATTCTTTTGGATGACCATGATAAACCAAGCTCTGGTTAATGCAGGCCACTTTGGAAACTTCTCTGGCGATGATGTCAATTTCGTGCGAAACCAAGATGATAGTCAGCTGTTCTTCTTGATTGAGTTTGCGCAGCAGCTCATAGAATTTGATTTGTGAATTGCCGTCTACCCCGACGGTGGGTTCGTCCAGGATGAGTAGCTTGGGCCGGTTCAGAAGCGCCCGGGCGATAAAGACGCGTTGTTGTTGACCACCAGAGAGTTCTGTAAGTAGGCGGTCTTTTTTGCTTTGTAAACTGCTGAGTGCCAGAACTCGCTCAATTTCTTCAGTGGCGACTCCGGTCATTCGTAAAACCTCGTAAACAGTCACGGGAAAGCCGTTGCTAGAAAAATTACTTTTTTGGGCGACGTAGCCAATTTGCGACCAGTCTTTGAAGCTTTCCACCCTTTGGCCAAAAAGCAAAACTTCACCGCTCTTTGGTTTAAGCAAGCCAAGCAACAATTTGAGCAGCGTGCTCTTGCCGCTGCCGTTTTGGCCGATCAGGCCGAGAAAATCTCCACTCCTGACCGTCAGGGAAATGTCCGTCAAGACTTTTTCTCTTTGGTAGGCAAAATTTAGATGTTTGATTTCAATAATTTTCATGAGCACTGTAGCGCTAGGCGCAGGTTAGTTAAATTTTGGCGCTGTAGGCTAAAATAGTCAGCACCACTTTTCTCTTCAGCAAGGGTTAGATTTTCGAGAGGGTGGAAAATTAGGGTCGCTGCTCCCACCTCAGTAGCTATGGTCTCGGCGAGCTTGGGACTGAGCAAATTTTCAAAAAAAATGTATTTGATATCCTGCGTTTTGGCGAGATGACTGACTTCAGCCAGCTTGGCAGGTGTTGGTTCTTCTTCATGACTGAGGCCTTGAATGGCGATTTGAGTTAGCTTGTAGCGCGCTGCCAAGTAAGCAAAAGCTGCGTGAGCAGTGACCACATTTCTTTGGCGGCAGCTGACTAAGCCTTGCTTGAACTCGGTGTCGAGCTGGTCAAGTTTGCCTAGTAGCTCTTCGGTGTTGTTTCTGTAGTAAGTGGCGTTGTCACTGTCTAACTCAATTAATTTGGCGCTGATTAACTCCACTTGCTTACGGGCCAAAACAGGATCGAGCCAGACGTGAGGGTCTTTTTCTTCGTGCTCTTCCTCCTCCTCATGATCATCTTTTTCGTGGTAGTGATTGTTTCCATCTAAGTAAGCCAAATCGGGAGCGGTTGCGAGTATTGTCACTTGTTCTCCGAGTTGATCGGCAAATTTTTCCAGCCAAGCTTCGAAACCCAGGCCATTGATGACTAAAAGTTGGCTGTTGCTGATACTGCGTAAATCGCTAATGCTAGGCTCGAAATCATGAGGATCAACCCCTGCCCTACTTAGATTAAGAACCACTGCTTGCTCTCCGACGATTTGACTAGTGAAAAAATATAATGGGTAAAAAGAAGTGCTGATTTGCAACTTCTCAGTAGAGGAGTTGCGTTCTGGCTGCTTGGATACAAAAAGCAAAGCCGCAAGTAAAACTAAAAATAAAATTAGGGCAAAGATTTTTTTGCTCATTCTGCTCTCTCTAGTGACATTTTTGGCACAAGCCAAAAAATTCCAAGTGGTGACTTTTAATTTGGAAAGGGCTATTTTTTCGTACTTTTTGAAGTAGCTCTGCTTCATCTAATTCGATGTCGGCAATTTTTCCGCACCCTTCACACACCACGTGGTGATGGTGTTTGTGGTCGGCCAGCTCGTAGAAGAAAGTTTGATCTTTGAACTGGGTCTTGTTGGCGAGACCGAGATTAACGAAGCAGTCTAGAGTTCTATAAATAGTAACTTTATCGATCTGTAATTTCTTTTTACTAAGCTTTTGGCTGATTTCTAAGACGCTTTGTGGTTGATGGCTGAGAACAGTGAAAATTGCCTGACGTGGCTTGGTTAAGCGATGGCCATGAGCAGCTAACTTGGCTTGAATCGAGGTCATGACTATATTATTGCAAATCAGTTGCAATAAGTCAAGAGCTATGCTTTACTCTATAATTCTGCTTTAATTGAGGATAGTTTTATGTCTACCCTAGTCGTTTTTTTACTCGCCCTTACTGCACTTTGGTTGGGAGCGAATTTGATTACCAAAGCCTCCCTGCGCATCGCCAGATCACTGGCTATGTCGGAGGGTTTTATCGGTATGACAGTTTTGGCTCTCGGGACTAGTTTTCCTGAGATTACCATTTCAGTGATGGGTGCTCTGCAAAAATTGGCCGGCCAAGATACCTCAAGTATAGTGGTCGGCAATGCCATTGGCGCTTCGATGAATCAGTTGATTTTGATTATCGCTGTCTCTGGTCTGCTCAAAACCATTTCTTTCAAGAAAAACACGGTTCTCTTTGACGCTACTTTCACTATCGCCATGGTGCTTGGTTTTTATGTGGCTAGTCGCGACGGTTTGATCTCTCAGGCTGAAGGCGTCTTTTTTGTTATGTCTTATATTTTGTATTTGGCTTTTTTAAGTCGCAAAAATTTACTCGAAAGTATTGCCAATAAAATTAAACGCAAGTTGGTTAGGCGTCGCATGCGCTTCATAGATTTTTTGCAATTAATCTTTGGTTTGGTGGTGATAGCCAAGTCTTCAGAAGTTGTTTTAGAAAAAGGTGTCCTACTGGCTAGTCAATTCGGCGTTAGCGAAGCTACGATCGGTGTCTTGTTGCTTGGCTTTGGTGCTAGCTTACCTGAATTAGTGGTAGCAATCAGTGCTGCAGTCAAGGGGGCGACAGCATTATCTTTTGGTAACTTGATTGGTGGGACAGTGGTCAATATCGCTGTGGCCATGGGGCTTGGCGCAGCTATTGCCGGTTGGGAAATTGAGCGCAGCTTAGTGCAATTTGACATCCCCTATTTGCTCTTTAGTGCAGTGATTGTCATTTTGTTTATCGCCACTCGTAATAAGTTGGATCGCAAGGAGTCGGCGCTACTTTTCTCGCTCTATTTGGTTTATATTTTCCTCAAAGTGATGGGGGTATAATCAAGCACAACGCCTTCAACGGACCGCTTCAGAGAGTGATTTGTGTTTTATATTATTAAGAATAATTTAGATGATGAAAAATTGGCAGAAAATCAGACGAAATCCAAAGCTCAAGCAGAGTTTACTAGTGCGTGAGCGCGTGATCGATGCGATTCGCGCTTTTTTTAAGAGTAGAAATTTTTTGGAGGTGGAGACGCCTCTGCTAGTTAAACGACCTGGCGCAGAGCCCTACCTAAACCTTTTTGAGACGACTCTAGAGCTACCAGATGGTAGTAGTCAGCCAGGTTATCTCCTGACCAGTCCAGAGTATGCCATGAAGAAACTCTTGGCAGCGGGACTGGGCAGTATTTTCCAGATCTGCAAAAGTTTTCGTAACAAAGAAAGTCTAGGTGGTACGCACAACCCAGAATTTACAATTCTGGAGTTTTACCAGGTGGAAGTGAATTATGAAGAGTTGATGGGAGTTTTTGAGGTCATGATCTTGGCGATCGCTGAGGCTACGGGAGTTGAAAATGGTCAGCTAATCTATCAGGGCAAGACTTACGACTTGGTCAAGCCCTACCCACGTTTTAGCGTGGCAGAGTTGTTTACTAAATATCTAGATTTGAGCGCTGATGAGCTACTGGATTTGGCAGCCTTGCGCGCCAAAGCCATTTCTCTAGGCTATGACCTGAGTGGCCTAGATAGTTTAGCGACTGATTTTGCTTGGGAAGAGCTATATAACCAACTCTTTTTGAATGAAATCGAATCGCGCTTGGTCGATTTCACCCAGCCAGTCATCGTCTATGATTATCCAGCGCCCCAGGCGGCCTTGGCGCGCAAGAAGCAGACTGACCCGCGCTTCGCTGAGCGCTTCGAAGTTTATTTGGCAGGCATGGAGCTCGGCAATGCTTTTGGCGAATTAATTGATGCCAAGGAGCAGCGTCAGCGCTTGGAGGCTGACTTAGACTTGCGTCGCCAACTTGGCAAAAAAGACCAAGAGGTCGATTATGACTTCATCGAAAGCTTGGAAGCTGGTTTGCCAGAGTGTAGCGGTATGGCGGTTGGGGTTGACCGTTTAGTGATGTTGTTTGCCGATGAGACCGAGATCGACCAGGTGCTTTTCTTTCCAGCTAGCGAGATTTTCATTGACGAAGCGACCACCCCTGGAGTAAAATAGACCCTTATGTCCACGATCAAAGCCGGCAACATCAAAAAAGGCATCTACATTCTCTACAAAGAGCAGCCTCACTATGTCCTCAAGACGCAGTTTGTCTCGCCTGGCAAGGGCTCGGCTTTTACCAGGGTCAAAATGCGCGACATGCGTTCTGGAGCCAATATCGAATTTAACTTCAAATCTCATGACAACGTCGAGGAGCTTGACGTCGAAACCAAAGAAATGCAGTTTCTCTACCACGATGGCAACGAAATTATTTTTATGGATCCGCGCACTTACGAACAACTGTCAGTGCCTCGCCATATTCTAGATGAGCAGGCTCTAATGTTGACTTCAGAAATCAAAGTTTACTTGACCATTTATGATGAGCGCGTTATTGGCGTCATCTTGCCGCCAAAAGTGAGGATGACAGTCACCGAGGCTCACGAAGCCATCTCTGGTGATCGTCAGACTGCTGGCAAAAAACCTGTCACCATGGAGAGTGGTTTGATTGTGCAGGCGCCACTTTTTATCAAAACTGGCGACGTGTTGCTGATTGACACTGAGACAGCTGCATACGTTTCGCGCGTCAACGACTAGCTTATTCGTCCAATTTTGCCTTAGAAAAGTTTGGAGTTTTTGCTATAATGTAGTGTTTTTAACATCGGGTCCGTAGCTCAGTCGGTAGAGCAGAAGCCTTTTAAGCTTTGTGTCGTGGGTTCGAGTCCCACCGGACTCACTAGCCTAAACCAGTAAAATGGTGTTTTTCTCCCTTAGTACAGCGACAGTCGGGCTTACCACATTTTCTGTAGTAGGTGGCAATAAAGCAATTTTGAAAACATCCTGTGGTTGTCACGACTACTCTCCCAACAACATTCTTCTTAGCCTAATAATAATTTTCAATTTAGGGTTGGTGTCTTCTGGTCTCTCATAAAACCATCTCTCCCTTTCTTCACTCATTTCGTCAAGCCTTCCAATATAATTTTGTGCTGAATCGAGAATAAAAACATCACCACCAGAGTTCTCATAACGAACCCAAGCATGACCACCCTCTCCAGGAACATAGTTTCTGTCAACTGAAACCTTCCCACCAACTAACTTTTCTTCGGATAATCTTTCCAATAAGTATGCTGTGAGAAGTGCCTGATGTCTGCATACACCACCACCAATGAACGCAGATAAATAAATCTTGGTGTCAGGCTCAGGTAGTGATGCCTCAATCTCTTGTACTTTTTGCTCGTTGTAAGGCATTACTTGACTCACTAATCTCCAAACTTCCTTAAGCACTCCTTCTTTGAATGACTCTCCACGCTGTATCTCAGCCTGTTTTCTTCGTTTTATAAGTTCTTGATATACTCTCTCTATTGCTGGGTCTTTCTTGCCATCCACAACCACCGCCTCACGCTCACTTCCCCCTAGATATACGCCACCATCTACTTTTCTGTCTCTGCCAATAATTGGCCTACCTTGAAAAACTTTTTCTTTTCTAAAAAATCCTTTTTCCTCATAAAAGCCAGTCTTTTTTACTCGCTCTTCAACAAACTTTGTTTTATTCCACTCAGCTCGTTGACCAGCTCTTTTATTTCTAAATAAAAATCCAAATAATTCTCCCATATACACTGTTAATATTAGTGATTATTGTCATGCTTGAATAGAACTAGAAATCTTAGAATTCAAATTATTTGCTCACTCATTTTCAAAGCAGGCTCAATGCTTGTATTGATGCCAATAACTAACACATCTAGATGCTTCATATCTGCGTTGGGAGTATCAAAAGTGATGGGCTTAAACTTAATGTTTTGTCCATATCTGATAAACTTCTTATCTAAGTCAAAAAAGCGAAAGACTAGAGGATACTGTTTCTGTTTCTGCCTATTACAGAGTATTTTGGAGTTCTGGGTCAGTATCATTGAAACACTATATAAAAAAACACGCTATAAGCGTGTTTTTTTTCATAGTGAGCTTCTGGTAACGATAGAGAAGCCTTGGTTTGCCTTATCGAGCAAATAATGCACACGAAGCTGCATTTGAAAAATAATGATGGCGAGGCGCATTATGCTCGATAAGCTGCGCTCTTTAGTTATTTATAAGTAGTGCGCAGTGGGTTTCCACCAAGTTCACCGTGCCTGAAAAATCGGTTTAGAGTTGTTGGCAAGGAGCAGTGGTTATTCCCATTTTCCTTCGCGACTGTTATCTAAATCGTTAGCAGAAACTTTTTCTCTACCGTCATGTCTGCCGACATCAATCATACTTTTTGCATCTGGTTGATTTCTATTTTGTGAGCTTGATGCACCGCTTTTATCTCGAAAAAGTAACTTTCCGAGAATATTATTTTTAGATTCTTGTGAAGTCATAAAAATTATCAACTCCTTTCAATTTTATATTATAATACCACTGTAAAAATTTTTCCAATTCGTATACTGAAATTATATATTGCATATCTGGACTATAGCCATTAAATTCTTGTTTTAAAAATTCCAATAAATATTTTGTGTCTATCAGCAGCCATTTTTCTAGAATTGAGTGCGAAACTAAATTAGTGAGAGATTCACTTATGCATAAATGTTTTATCCCATCTATATAAATATCTCTATAGTCTTCATTTAAAGTTGACTCAGAAATTTCTGTAGCTCCAAATTCTTTTAGGTAGCCTCGTAGGCCATTTTTATTGTGGCCCCACTCTCTAGGCAACGATGAAGTCCAGCGCCAAAAATCAGGATAACAGAGCGGATTCTCACTCCACAACTTATGTTCAAACCCCAGTTCTCCAGTTATCCCAGCTGCATTTAAAGCAGTTTTTGGAATTAGTCGTTTTTGATTAGCCTTTGGATATTTTGGCAAAGATTGATAATCATTTACAGCAAGTTGAGTGATAAATTTTGGCAATACTTTTTTAAATGAAAAACCACGGCCATCATAACCAGCATTACTAGCAAGCTGGTCACCCCCTAAGCCAGTAAGGACAATTTTAATACCAAGGCGTTTTGCTTTGTTTGCAAGCCTCTTATTGAGTTTTGCATATAAGGATTTGTATGGATCTATCTTATTATAATCAAATGAGTAATTTTTTGGTTTGATAGTGACTAGTTTTGAATCAGCTATATTGATGAGCTGTCTCAATTTATTATGCTGTCTGACTCCCATCGAATGAGGATAAATAATAGAAAGTGCAATAGGCTTAATTCCCATGCGACATAGTCCTGCCCATACTACTGCGCTGTCTACCCCTCCGCTCAACGTTACTCCTATTTCATTTTCTTTGTATTTTTTTGCCCATTCTAGATTTTTTTGAAAAATGTCGTCTATATTCATAGAAGAAGACATGTTTTGGTGTTGATGTTCATAAAAAATTCTTTTTTGTTTAACTCCGTCCCAAATTAATTGGCTATCTCCACCATATACTTGAACATTATCAAGAATTGTTTCTCCATTATTTGGAGGTTCTTTCATGAGAAATTGTATTATGTTTTGTTTATTTAGTTTTGGATATTCATTTGAAGGTATGAGCGTCAGTAAGTCGCCAAAGCTATTAGCTATATAAAGTGATTCTCTATGATTGTATGCATAAATTGGTAAGCTACCATATATATCTGGTTGAAGCAGAATTCCATCAGCAACCTTTTTTATCTCAAAGACTTTGCGTCCCCAAGTTGTGTTTAGGCTAAATTCCAAAGGAGAAGTTTGATATAACTCAAGAGAATTTGTTGTTTGTATGCGAAATATAGGTTCGCCGTTTAATATGATTTTTCCGTATACTAAGCTATTTATTGCGTTTGATTTTGTCGTATGTAAAAATAATTTTAACATACTTTAAACGCAGGTGAGGCGCATTATGCTTGATAAGCAGCGCTCCTTAGTTATTTATAAGTAGTGCGCAGTGGGTTTCCACCGGACTCACTATACCTCGCTAAATTCGACAAAGTGTCTTTTCTCCAATACCGCGTTCAGTGCGAACTCAACATAAGGAATTGTGTTTTTAGGCAAATTATTGCAATCGTGCCACTCCAAACTTGAAGACTTATTGCTCTCTAAATTCTGCGGATTACCAATCCATTTTCTGATTTTAAAAAAATAGTCAATTCTTTCTTCGTTTGCAGAAATTAATCTATGCATGGCTAGATATGGCTCTAAAGGTTTGCCAAGCGTTATGCCTACTTCTTCATCAATTTCTCGATTCATGGCGGTTGAAATTGACTCTCCTCCGTCTACGTGGCCGGCAGGAACACTATAAAATCCATCCATATAGCCAGTATTTGCTCTTTTTAATAATAAAACTTTGCCAGATTTAATGAAAAATGCGTGGACAGCGACGAAAAAATGAAAACGCTTTTTAATCATATTAGACGTAGTGTTTTAATCTCTCTTAATCTGCTTTACTTGCTTTCTGCTACCCCTTTCACCACCTCACAAGACCTGACGAAAGCCTCCCGCTCCTCCTCCGACAGTTCAATTTTCAAAACTTGCTTCACTCCTCCTCTACCTACCACGCAAGGCACACTAATCGCCAAGCCTGATTGGCCATAATAATCCGTAATTGGCACTGACACTGGTAGTACCGAGCGCTTGTCCTGCAAAATGGTCTGTACCAGCTTAGTGATCACCACTCCGATTGCGTAGTAAGTCGCCCCTTTGCTCTGAATAATTCGCGCAGCGGCTTCTTTGGTTTGCGCAAAAGCCAAGGCTATTTTTTCTTCACTATAATTGGGGAAATAACGCAGCAGCTGTCCACCAACAGTTGCATTAGCCAAGACGGGAAAAGAGCTGTCGCCATGTTCCCCCATGACGTAGGTGTGGATGCTGCGTGGGTTGATGTGCAGTATTTCACTCAAGTGGAAGCGAAAACGTGCGGTATCAAGCATCGTGCCAGTTCCCAACACTCGGCCAGTGGGTAAATTTAGAGTCAGAGCCAATTCATAGGTCAAAACATCAACTGGATTGCTGACTACTACCACGACGCTCTCACTTGCGTAAGGAGCGAGTTTGATGCCAATATCTCGAATCATCTGGCGATTTTCCTCCACCAATTCCAAGCGAGATTGACCAGGAGCTTGTTTTTCACCAGCGGTGACGATGATGACGTCGGCACCCTGCAATTGAGAGTAGTCTGTAGTGGTGACGATGTTTTGGTTTTCTAGGAATGGTAGACCGTGTTCTAGATCAAGCTTTTCACCTTCTAATTTTTCGGTGGAACTCGATAGTAAAACTAGTTGACCGCCAATGCCCTTGAGTAATAAGGCGTAAGCGGTAGTCATGCCGACTTTACCTAGGCCGATGATGCCGATTTTTTTGGTATCTTTTTGCATATTTAAACTTCATCCTCTAATAATTTAGGTAATTTGGCAAGATTTGGAAAATTAATCAATTTGGCAATTTCTAAAACTTGCCTTAGTTGTTTTTTGTGTTGACTTCTATTTACGCCTGAACTCGCTTTCTTTGTCACCAGGCGGAAGTATTGTAGATACAGAGCAATTGCTGCCATGAGCAGCGGAATACGGTCTAGGTCCTTAAAAGACAAGTTAATATTTATTTCTGGATTAAGAGTCGAGACAGTAGCAAAAAGCTCAGTTTCATTTCTAGTATTCCAAATGCTGAAATAGCGCCAGCTGTTCCCATCAGCTAGATCTGCCAAGCCATTTTCCTTGGCTAACTTATGTGTCAACCAGATCTCGTATTGCTTAGTAGTGAGCAGGTTAGCCCAGGAGACTAGATTTGGATTTTCAGTCTCATATTGTTTTTGAATAATTAAGTTGTCAGTAGTTCTCATCATGTCAAATAAATAGCCAACGAGATTTCCCAGCTGATTGAGAGGTTGGTTGAGATTGGTTGCCGTAGCAAGGCTAGCGCTTAAATTTTCTAGAGCCATAGTAATGGTTAGTTGGTTTTTGAGCTGCAACATGGGATGTAATTTTGAAAAATTATCAAGTGCTGGATCGAACCTTGTGCCATCTGCTTGAGTTATTTTGACAGGCATGACTTCTTTATCCATAGATGTAGTGTCCATTGCCTGATCACCGTCTCTTCTAGACAGTTTGGCTTGTAACCAAAATTGATGTGCCGCTTGAGCAAGTGAAGTTACAAGTAAATCGGTGCCATTTGCTTCCTCTTCAGACAGGCTGTTCGAAACAGCTTCCTCAAGCAAATGAGAAACGTTACTTGTTTGACTGTGAAAATTTAGCTGGCTAATTTCCTCCAAGCTTTCAGCGGATAACAAAGGATCTTCTTGTAATTTTGTATCAATTAAATAGTCCAAAATGTTGGCAACCAACTGCGCTGCCACCACCGTACTTTTGACTTTTTTTTGTCTGCTGTCTTCATCATGCCCTAGTTTTTTCCAGGGTGGAGTCTGTTCGCCGACGACCAGGGCATATTGGTTATGCAGATGTTCTGCTAAATGGAGGACGATCATGCGAAGAGTTGGTCTATTCAGAACCTCTGCTAGGTTAAAAGTTTTTTGTTCACTAGTTGTTTTGATAAACCCTAGCAGTTCTTTTTGAAAAACTTCATCTTGAAGGTGATAGTGGATGAGGTTGATTGCTGAGCTTACCGCAACGATATTAAAGGCCTGGTATTCTGATTCAACTGCTTGGTAGTCAGTCACTGAGATCTCTAAAGCTCTTGATTGAGGAAACCGTGGAGATTCTTGTTTCACAGAAGTTGACTGGTAAGTGGTTTGAACAATTCTAGCTAATCGTAAGCCGACGCTATTTGGGTCGGCAGCCAGAGAAAGTATGATGTTCTCCAAACGACTGTTGAGCAAGTTGATTGAGGTTTGTTGCTCTGCCGCTCTCTCTCCTACGGCAATTTGCTGAAGCTGATCGATAACTTCTTCGAACCTTTTGATTTCAGGAACTGGCCATGCAGAGAAGTTAGGACTGTCAACGCGAGATAGTTTTTCATTGCCTTCTGCTCTAGCTTTGAAGCTTGCTACTAAATTTTGTAAGGCAGTAATGGCTGATTCCAAAACTGCTAATTTGACGCCGGCTGGAATTTCTATATGATATTCATTCTCTAATAATTTTAGAGCTACTTCAAAATCTCTGTAGGCGATCACAGCCCAACCAGGATCAATGTGACTACTAACAAGAGGGTCGTTGTGACGAGTCAGAATGCTCTGGTAGCGCTCTGTGAGAGCACTCAAATTTAACTTGAGGCGCGGCACAGAATCAGAGTTAGGTTCGACCACCAATAATTCAGTGAAGGCGTCAGTTAAGTAAAACAAAATTTGGGCGTGGATGATGCGCAACTCTTCTGGCTCAGCGCTTCTTTCTTGTACTTCTGCCAGTAGAACTGACAGTGATCTATCACTGGGGTTATCGTGCTTGCCGATAACTTGAGCAGCAAAACGCTGCTCTTCTTCATCAAGGCCAAAGAAGCTGCCAAATTTAGTAAAAATGTGTTCGATAACCACTTGATGATCGCTTGACAATTGGCTTTGGAAATTTCCCAAGTGTTTGATGATGTCGTGTAGTGGAGCGATCATGGTGCTCAAAATCTGCAGATAGCGTTTGGTTAGCAGAGGAGTATTTTGAATATTTTCACGACTATTTTTTTCAATAACGGCAATAATCAGCCGAGTAATTTTTCTTGCGTAGTTAGCAACGCTTTTCAGGTGATTGTTGAGACCAGCATCTTGATTTGCTTTTGGTTTGATAGTCTCTACCATCTCACGCAAGATACCGGCAGGATAAAAAAAAGCAGTTGGTTCTACTTTTTTTCTTTTTAAAACATTAACGGTTTTTTCTATTTGTCCAAGTAATTTTTCGACGTTCTGCCAAAACTCCAGTCTAGCTTGGGCAGCCTCAGGCTGATGAAATTGGCCAAGTTGTGACGACAACTCTAAGTTGGAGTATCTTTTATATAGTTCCAGCTCCAACTTGCAAGGCTCGTAGCGAAACGCTGCTTCTTTAGGAGCTGTCTGGTCTGCATTTTCTTTTAACACAGGCTTTATTATAGCCCAAGTTGGTTTGCACTTCCCACAGTTTTACTTTATAATTTTTTCTTGATGCCTACACAGATGCGTTTACTCTACATTTTATCCGATCTAGCCTACGTGACCAAACTAAACGCGGGAAAGAAGGCTCATGAATTTTCTCTAGCAGATTTTCGCCAGATCAATGGTGAGTTCCTAAATGAAAACGTTTTGTTGTCTGCCAACTTGACTAAGCTACTAGCCAAGTTAGAGGCTGGCAGTTACAAGCTCATTTTGCCTGATTTTCTTTTTACTAGTACCATTCTTAATCTAGAATTAGACGACGAAGCCGCGGTCAAAGCACACCTCAAAGAGAAATTATTGCCTGAACTTGGTATCAACGAGACTGATTATTATCTAGATACTACAGTTCTCAGCAACTATAAGGGTTCCTTTAAAGTGCAATTAACTGCTTTGGAGAAATCTGTAGCTGCTCCTCTGGCAGAAGCACTCAAGAAATACCAAGAAATCAAAATTGAATCCATCTCTCCCCTTAGTTGGGCGAGCAAATCGATCATTAGCCTCGAGCCTTCGGTAGCAATCTTGCAAATGGGTCAGCATCTCTTCTTGGCCCAACACTACATCGGTGTTGATCAGTGTTACTCTGTGGAAGTGGCAGAGGCAGAAAATTTCGCTGAGACAGTCAAAACCCTCAAGGGTGCTGAGCCTAGCCTTCAAACCGTTTATTTGCTGACCAACAGTTTAGTGGATGATGCCATTAAGGAGAAACTCAAGGAAACTTTACCAGTCCAACAAATTGCTGATCTAGCCAGCGAAAACGAAGCCATGCCTTCTTATGTCAAGCAGATTATTGAAGCCTGCGCCAAGACTTTCTCGATTCCTGAATTCTTGTTGCCCAAATTTTCTCTCGATGAGAATTATCGCACTCAAGCTTCCGAATCGAGTGTAGAGGCCGACAGCTTAGTTAAGCCAGCGGTGGTTGGAGCTGGCAGTTTGCCTACACCAGTTACCGTGCCAAGCAGTGCGAACATCGGTGTTGTAGTAGAAAGTCTAGATGAAGAGGAGATAGAATCTATGCCCAAAGAAAAAGTGGTTGCCAAAATTGAAAAAGAAGAAGTAGTCGTTCCTAAGCCTGAAGTTCACGCTGAACCCGCTCCAGTTATTAAAACTATTGCTTCGTCTGACGAAAAAACTGTTGAGACTGTTTCGCCAGCGACGACCTCAGAGCCGGAAGTGGACTTTAGCCAGTTTGCTAATTTAGCCATTGATCCATCAGTGTTTGACAAGTCTAAGCCTAGTAACAACTACACTGCCAATCAAGTTGTTGCTAGTGAAATCAAGCAGACTGGCTCTACAGGCAAGGTGTTAATCAAGAACCAAAACGATGGAGGAAGTGTCGCCAAGATGATTTTTATCGGTTTCCTGAGTTTTGTGATTACCATCGCCTTGGGAGTGGGTATTGGCATGGCCTACTTACATCTAACTAGCAATCAAGAAGATACCAAGCCTGTTGTAGAACTAGAACCAAGTGTGACTCCTGAGGAAGAGCCCACGCCTGAACCCCTGCCAGAAATTGTCAAAGCTGATTATAAGCTTCTAGTCGTCAATGCCACCACTAAGGCAGGTTATGCGGGGACTGTGGCGACCAAAGTTCGTGCAGCTGAATTCCCTGAAGTTGAAGCAAAAAATGCCAAAGGCATTTATGAGGAGGCAGATTATTTATTAGTCAAAGAAGACAGCCCTGCCAATCAAGCGTTACTTAAAGAATTAACCAAAGCCACTGGTCTCAATCTAAGTTTATTGACCGAAATTGAGGAAGAAGACAGTACTGGCTCCTATGACGCAGTGATTGTTTTGGGTCTCTAAAGTGTTTCACAAAGGGCTATTGCCAAAGACGAAATTTTATTTATACTAAGCGACTGTTATGTCAGATACAATCACCATTACTCAAACTGGCTTCGAAGAGCTCAAGCAAGAACTTGCTGAGCTCCAAACCGTCGCCATGCCTAAAATCATTGCTCGCATCGCTAATGCTCGCGAACAGGGTGACCTCAGCGAGAATGCTGATTACCACTCTGCTAGAGACGAGCGCGACATCTTGCAGGCTCGCATCAACGAAATTGAAGAAATTTTGCAAAAAGCCAAGGTCACCGCAGTCAAAAACACTGGTGTGGTTTCCCTTGGTTCTGTAGTCACTCTCGAAGTAGTTGGCAAGAGTAAAAAAATCACTTACCAGATGAGTGGTGAATATGAATCCAATCCAGCTGAAGGGAAGGTTTCGATAGAATCTCCAGTTGGCAAGGCCCTTTTGTCTAAGAAGAAGGGTGACAGTGTGGAAGTGAATACTCCGGCGGGCAAAATCACTTACAAAATTTTAGAAATTAAGTAAAAAATTAAAAAACCAAAAAAGCCCCGCCAGAAACCGCGGGGTTTTTTATTATGAATTGGTCAAGTATAATAAATGAGGTCAGAAAACATGCAAAATCAAGTACCACAAGGAAAACACTGGCTAGACAAAGTTATTGATGGCATCGACAAATGGCAGGCAAAGTATCAGATTAAGCAATTGCACGTCGATGACATGAAGACTCCCTCTGGGCGAGTGCACACTGGCGCCTTGCGCGGAGTGTTGCTTCATGACCTAGTTGCTCAGGTGTTGCGCGAGCGAGGCTTTGAACCCAAGAACACTTACGTTTTCAACGACATGGACCCGATGGATGGTTTGCCAGCCTATTTAGACCCAGCGGTTTTCGAGCCTCACATGGGCAAGCCGCTCTACCAGATTCCCAAGCCAGAGTTGGATCACTGCGGCATTGACCTCCGCCAAGCCTCTAAGGAGGAGTTAGTCGATCTGCAAAACGCCAAGAATTTTGCCGAAATTTATGCAATGGATTTTATTCACGCCTTTCGTGCTCTGGGTTGTACCCAGGAAATTGTCTGGAGTCACGAGCTCTACGAGTCGGGAGCGATGGATCAGCACATTCGCACTGCTCTAGATAGTGTGGCAAAGATGCGCAAGATTTATCAGGATGTAGCCAAGTACACCCTGCCAGAGCGCTGGTATCCTTTCCAAGTCATTTGTCCAGAGTGTGGCAAAGTTGGCACGACCCTAGTGACTGACTGGGACGGTGAGCAGGTGACTTTTGAGTGTCAGGCAAACAAAGTCACTTGGGCCAAAGGTTGTGGCTACACTGGCAAAATTAGCCCTTTTGGTGGCACCGGCAAGCTCTTGTGGAAGGTCGACTGGCCAGCCCACTGGGCTGCTATGGGCGTCAATGTCGAAGGAGCTGGCAAAGATCATTCAAGCGCTGGTGGATCACGCGATATGGCCAACGCGCAATGTGATCAAGTTTTTGACATCACCGTACCCTTTAACATTCCTTACGAGTGGATTTTGATTCGGGGAGCCAAAATGAGTTCCAGCAAAGGGGTTGGAACATCGGCGCGAGAATTTACTAAGCTGTTTCCCCCAGTGGTGGGCAGATTTTTGTTTGCCAGCCGTAATTATGCGCAGGTGATTGATTTCGACCCAACTACCATGGCTATTCCTGATTTGTTCGATGAATATGATCAAGGCGCGCGCCTCGCTTGGGGTGTTGAGGAAGGCGATCAGCGCTTGGCGCGCGCCTTCGCGCTCTCTCAGGTAGGTCGGGCGCAGACTCAGTCCTTCTTGCCCAGATTTAGAGATTTGGCCCTGTGGATACAGTATCCGGAGAAAGATTTAGAGGAGGAATTTGCCAAGGTTAAGGGCGAGGCTTTGACTGAAGTCGAAAAAGCTTTGCTTGAGGAAAGAAAGCATTACGCCGAAATTTGGTTGACCAATTACGCGCCCAGCGAGTACCAACTGCGACCGCGAGCCGAAATGCCAGAGGAAGCTAAGACTCTCAGCGCAGAGCAGCGGGCTTTTTTGCTAGAACTTAGAGACTTATTGACAGAGAGAAAGGGTTTGGCTCCGGCTGACTTGCAGCAGGAGATTTTCAATTTGTCTAAATCAAGCATTGGTCCAAAGAAAGCTTTTGAAAGCATCTATCTGCTGCTGCTTGGCAAAAAAGCTGGGCCTAGGGCGGGGTGGTTGCTGCAAGCGACAGATGAAGCTCTATTAAGTAGAAGATTTGAAGAAATTACCAAATTATGAGTCTACCTAATCGCAACGCCAGTCAAACTTTGCTTGAAACATATATTCGCAGCGAGGCGCTGTTGCACCACTGCCAGATGGTAGCGCGAGCCATGGAAGCTTATGCTTTGGAGCTCGGTGAAGATGTGGAACTGTGGTATGCCACTGGTCTTCTACATGATCTGGACTGGGAGAAATATCCCGACGAACACCCTGGCAAAGCGGTCAAAGAGTTTTTTGCTGATTATCCCGAGGAAATGAAGCAGGCGATTTTAGCTCACGCGCCTGATCGCACTGGTGTGCGAGCAGCAAGTTTGCTTGATAAGTATCTTTTCGCCTGTGATGAGTTGAGTGGGCTGATGCACGCGGCATCATTGATGCGCCCTAATGGTTTCGCTGATATGCAGGTCAAATCAGTCAAGAAAAAAATTAAAGATAAGTCTTTTGCCGCCAACGTCAACCGCGAAGACATCGCTCTTGGTTTCGAGTTGATTGGCAAGACGCCTGAGGAGCACATTGAGTTTTTGATAAAAGTTTTTAGTAAAGGAAATTAATTATGCTCGACATCAACTACATCCGCCAAAACCAAGATCAAGTCAAAATTGCCTGCGTCAATAAAAATCTCGACTCCTCTATTATTGATCAGTTGTTGTCAGTCGATGAAGAGCGCCGCAGCTTGCAGCAAAAAATGGATGAATTGCGCAGTCAAGCCAACGCCAATGCCGATGCTATCAAAAAAATGGTGGCGGCAGGTGATCGCCCTAGCGCCGATTTGGTCGAAAATGGCAAGACCATCAAAGCCAAGCTCAAAGGTTTGGAACCTAAAGACAAAGAAATCAGTGAAAAATTTACCGAACTCATGAGTGGCGTGCCCAATGTCCCAGCCGCCGACGTGCCGGTGGGTAAAGACGAAAATAGCAATCAAGTCGTACGTCAAGAAGGACAAAAACGTAAGTTTGCTTTTGCTCCCAAAATGCATGATGAAGTGATGAAAAACCTAGACTGGCTGGACACGGAGCGAGCAGTCAAAATTGCTGGATTCAGAGGATATTTTCTCAAGAACGAAGCTTTGCTTTTGGAGCAGGCACTTCTCCTCTACGCTCTTTCGATCATGAAAAAACACGGCTTCACCCCTATGTCAGCGCCGGTTCTGGTCAATCGCGAAGCCATGCAAGGCACTGGCTATTTCCCATGGGGAGCGGAAGATCACTACTACACTCAGGATGGTCAAATTTTGGCTGGTACGGCCGAAGTGGCCCTTACCGCCTATTATGGTGGCGAATTGCTTCGTGAAAAAGATCTACCTATCAAAATTTGTGGCGTCTCACCCTGTTTTCGTCGTGAAGTCGGCTCTTACGGCAAAGATACCAAAGGTGTGATTCGCGTCCACCAGTTTAACAAAGTCGAGCAGGTGGTTTTGACTGTGGCTGACGAAGAAGTAACCAGAGAGTGGCACGAACGGATGCTTGGCTATTCTGAGGAGTTGCTGCAGGGTTTGGGTTTGCCCTACCAAGTTCTCCTGATGTGCACGGGCGACATGGGCGCTGGTCAGCGTAAAAAATATGACATCGAAACCTGGTTCCCTGGCCAAGGTAAGTACCGCGAAACTCACTCAGCCAGCTATTTCAACGACTTTCAAGCCCGCCGCCTCAACATGCGCTATCAGGCCAAAGATGGCAGCACCAAGTTTGTCTACACTCTCAATAACACCGTCGCCGCCTCTCCCCGTCTCTTGGCGGCGGTAGTCGAGAACTACCAACAAGCCGACGGCAGCGTTGAAATTCCAGAGGTGTTGAAGAAGTGGATGGTGTAGATTTTGCAACCTTCCTGCAACCTTGGTGGGGTATACTTGGGCTATGGAGGAAAAAACAAACCAGGCAATCGACAAAATCGCCATTTTTCAGGGTAAGAAGGTGCGCAAGCTCATCCATGAAAGTGAGTGGTGGTTTGTAATTAATGATGTGATTGCTATTCTTATTGACTCCCAAGATCCAGCTCAGTATTTTAAGCGCATAAAGCAAAGAGATGTCGAGTTGAAAAAATTACTCGACCAAGGAGGGGTACAATTTGTACCACCCCTTTTCCTAGAAGTAAACACATCGGGCGGTAAGCAAAAAATGTATTGCTGGCACACCGAGGGAATATTTCGCCTGGTGCAATCCATCCCTTCTTCCAAAGCTGAACCTTTCAAACGCTGGCTAGCCAAGGTTGGCTTCGAACGCATCAAGGAAATCGAGGATCCTGAATTGGCTAGCAAACGCACTCGCTTACTCTACAAACTCAAGGGTTATTCAGCTGATTGGGTTGAGAAACGAATGCGCGGCATCATCATTCGTGAAGAATTGACCGATGAATGGCAAAAAAGAGGCGCAGAGATGCGAAAAGATTTCGAAATTTTGACTGCTGAGATTTCCAAGGCCACTTTTGGTCTCACGCCCAGTGAATACAAAGAGAAAAAGGGTCTCAAGCGCGAAAACTTGCGTGATCACATGGATGATTTTGAGTTAATTTTCACCATGCTGGGCGAACGTTCAACCACGGAAATTCATCGAGTAGAAGACTCCAAGGGCGTACCGAAGCTGCAGTCAGACGCCAAGCGCGGTGGTAAGATTGCTGGCGGAGCCAGGAAAGCATTGGAAAAGGAGACGGGAAGGAAGGTGGTGACGGGAAGGAATTTTTTGGAAGAAAATAAAAAATTGTTAATTTCCAATAAGAAAAGACAAAAGTAGTGTTTTGTGTTATAAATTATCGAATGGACTAATATTATGGATATGGAACAAAATTCAACCCCCCCCAATTAGAAAGAAATAGAGAGGCAGAAAAGGAAGCTCTGCTTCATTTTTTAAGTATTGCTGGTTTAGATGTTGGCAGACTTCAAGATACAGATGACGATGTTGATGGTCACACAATGCTTCAGTATATAGGAGAATTTCCCGAGGATGAGTTTGCTGAGATGATAAAAGAAGTTCCAACTACTCAAGTTAGAATTTATCCTTGTTTCGCACGCGGTTCTGGAGAAGATTCAACTGGCAGGAGCATCGTTTATAAATATGCTAAAAACCCTTGTTTTTCTCTGAGAGTCCAAGTTGCGAAAGACATTTTACCTAACTAAAATTTTTTAACTCTGTGTTTGTGTTAGACCACAGAAATCCAGACAGAAGACAAATTCAATTAGCTAGTTAATTTGTTAACCGCAATAATGCATGGCGCACTGCTGTCAGACAACCTTATTGTGTGCCATCCAGTTGAGTGAAATTCTTCATCAGCAGCAAGTTCTTTTATGGATGAAATTATATTGGGCTCTTTTTGATTTGCTGTTAAAATACTATTTAAGTCAATTTTTTGACCAATAAGTATAGAGTTGATCTCTCTAGGAATATAAACAAGCATTTCTCTACTTATAACTCCCCTATCTCCGCTTTGACCCTCAGTGAACCATCCAGGAGGAGAGCAATCCGAAAGCTCATCTTCACTTGCTCCCAAATATTTTATTGCAAATTTTTTAGCTGCGATTATCATTTCATTTCGACTAATTTTATTTGCCGCCAGTAATGGTGCAATTATTTTAATGCTTTCTTCATCAAGAAAAGGTCCGTGTCCACTAGGAATTTCTAACTCCTCATCACCTATGGTTAGATTTAGTCCTTTATTTGCAACAACTTCCGTCAAATCTTCAAAGTAGTCTTTTTCTGGTATTTCATTTGTTTCTATTAATGTTTGGTAATTTTTGAGTATTTGTAGCTCGATATTTTTTAAATTTAGAGAATTTTTAGAACTAAGGTCCCTATGTTCTTTTATTTTGTTTTTTATGAAAACTTGCGCTTCTTCTAAGCTTAATTCTCCAAAAAGCAATCCATGACAAACGGCTGCCACTATTAGACTGTCCAATTTTGAAATATCTTCTTCCTCTTTTTCATCACTTAACCAGTAATAAGGTCTGTAGTGACTATGTTGTAGAATTCTTTCTATTGCAACTAGAGCGGCTCTTTTTCTGTCGCTTGCGGTCGAATTTTCTAGCACCTCAGAGTCACTATGCTCATCTATGCAAAGAACGAAAGGTTGGCCATTTGCATCAACTCTCTCTTCTCTCAAATTATACATAGCATAATCATTTAGAATCCATAAAAATCTAGTTATGTCTTCATATAAATCTTCGTTGTCTTCAAACATCTTTGCTTCTTTGCTTTCGTCATTTGTTAGTAATATAGATTTCCATTTGTCATAAAATTTATGCCTATCTTTATTTTGAGAAATTGTTTTTAAAGTATTCTTGAGTTCGATATCTATTGGGTCGTGTGATTTTTCTGGACTAAAAATAGTTCTAATTTGTGCCATGATATTTGGCAAGTTTAGACTATCTATAATTTTACTTAAGAATTCTGTGTTTTTCATTTGTAAGCTATGATACATGATATACAGAAATCAAAAATACTTCAATTCGTGTTAGAATTAAAATCTAACTAGAGAGTCCTCTTATGTTCAAATTCCTCAAATCTTTCTTCGATGAAGAAGCCAAAAAACTCAAAAGCTATCAAGTAATTGTCGATCAGATTAACGCCCTAGAGCCGGCAATGCAAGCGCTCAGCGATGTTGAGCTGGCCGCTCAGACCAGCAAATTCAAAGCTCAGATCGTTAGCGAACTTGAGGGAATTGATCAGGCCGAGCGCCAAGCCAAAGAGCAAGCCATCTTAGGTGAGCTATTACCTGAGGCCTACGCCACCGTGCGCGAAGCTTCCCGCCGTATCCTCGGGATGCGCCATTTTGATGTCCAACTTTTGGCTGGTGTAGCCCTGCATTACAGCAACATCACTGAGCAAAAGACTGGTGAAGGTAAGACTTTGACGGTGACTGCTCCGCTCTACCTCAACGCTTTGTTGGGCAAGGGTGTGCAGCTGATTACGGTCAACGACTATCTGTCAGAAATTGGTTTGGGCTGGATGGGTCCGCTTTATCATTTCTTGGGCCTGAGAGCGGCGGTCATCGTCCATGATCACGCGCGACTTTATAATCCCGAAATTGATAGTGCAGAACGTGGCGATGAGCGCCTGGAACATTTCGAGGAAATTGCTCGTCAAGATGCTTACATGGCTGACATCACTTATGGGACCAATAATGAATTTGGTTTCGACTATTTGCGCGATAACATGATTCAGAACCTTGAACAAATGGTGCAGCGCCAAGACACACCTCACTACTTCGCCATTGTTGATGAGGCGGACTCGATTCTGATTGATGAGGCACGCACGCCCCTGATCATCTCTGCTCCCGACAGCGAGCCGACGGACAAATATTTCGAGTACGCCAAAATGGTCCGCTCTCTGGTAGTTGGTCAGGACTACAAGCTGGACGAAAAGTCCAAGACCGCGACCCTGACTGATCTGGGCGTCAAACGTATTGAAGCTAAACTTGGGGTCAAAAATCTTTATGAAGAAAGTTTTGACGTCATTCACCACGTCGAGTCAGCTCTCAAGGCAGCGACACTCTACCGCCGTGACAAAGAATACATCGTCAAAGACAACCAGGTGGTGATCGTCGACGAGCACACCGGCCGTTTGATGTTTGGTCGCCGCTACAGCGATGGCCTGCACCAGGCGATCGAAGCCAAGGAAGGCGCGCCGATCCAGCAGGAATCGCGCACGCTAGCGACAGTTTCGCTACAGAACTATTTCCGCATGTACCAGAAACTTTCTGGTTTGACGGGTACGGCGGTGACGGAGGCAGAAGAATTTAACCAGATTTACAAGGTCGATGTTTTGGCGATTCCCACCAATACAGAGCTAGTCAGACAGGATTTGCCAGATCAGGTCTACAAAAATACCGCTGCCAAGTATTCGGCGATTGTCCGCAACGTCGAAGAAATTCACGCCGCTGGCCGACCTGTTTTGATTGGTACGCGCTCGATCGAACATAACCAGATCGTGGCGAATTTTCTCAAGCGCAAAAACATTCCCCACCAGTTACTCAACGCCAAGAATCACGAAAAAGAAGCCTTCATCATCGCTGACGCTGGCCGCAAGGGGGCGATCACGGTGGCGACCAACATCGCTGGTCGCGGTGTCGACATCGTTCTGGGCGGAGCCAAGCCAGAACTCAAGGATTTTCGCCTTAAGGAGCGCAGTAAGAAGAAAGTCTCCTTGGCTAAAAAATATGAGAAGCTGGGCTTACCCACATCGATCAATCCAGCTAACTATGATCTGGATGCTTACGCTGCTGCTCTGGCCAAATGGCAGGCCGACCACGATGAGGTAGTGGCAGTGGGTGGTTTGGCAATTGTGGCTACTGAGCGTCATGAGTCGCGCCGCATCGATAACCAGCTGCGTGGTAGGGCTGGTCGTCAGGGAGATCCTGGCACTTCGCAGTTTTTCGTGGCACTCGATGACGAAATCATGCGTATTTTTGGTGGCGAGCAGATTGCCAAGGTCATGGATTTTCTGAAAATTGACGAAGATCAGGCCATCGAAAATACCATGGTTAGTAAGGCGATCGAGTCAGCTCAGGTCAAAGTCGAAACCTTTTTCTTCGATCAGCGCAAGCGTTTGGTGGAATTTGACGATGTAATGAACAAGCATCGCGAGATCATCTACAGGCGCCGCCGCCGCCTCTTGGAAGCGGGCACGGTCAAGGTTAAACCTAGTGAACTGTCAGACGATAAGCTAGCCACAGTTTTGACTGATGAAGAGGGTAAAAAGACGACGCTCAAAGATCAAATCATGGACTACTTGAGCAACGAAGTGACTTCACTCGTTTCCCTGCGTGCACCTGAAAATTTTACTGAGGAAGAATTCGAGGCGATTGTCAAAGAATTTGCTCGCATCATTCCTTTTGATGAGGCTTCCCAGAAGCGCTTGAGTGGAAAAATTGCCAAACTCAACACCACTGAAGAAATTAGCAGCGAGCTCTTAGAGGTGGTCAACAAAACTTACGAATCGCGCGAAACCACCCTGGGTGAAAAAGTGATGCGCGAACTGGAGAAGTACGTCGTCCTCTCCACTATCGACGAGAAATGGATGGATCACCTCGACAGCATTGAAGATTTGCGTGAGGGCATCTGGCTGCGCGGTGACAAAAACACCGTTCTGGCCGAATACAAGAAAGAAGCCTTCGCTATGTTTGAGGGTCTTATCGCTAGTGTCGAGAGTACCATCACCGCGCGAATTTTCCGGGTACAACCGATGATGCAGCGTTCGACCATGCCGGAGAAAATTAATCTACAAGCGCCATCGGAAGCAACGCCGAGCCTAGGTCAGGCAGTGGCGGTGGAACAAAGACAGGAGCAGACGCAGCGCAGTCCTGGTAAGCCAGGCAGCGCTGGCGACTTGGCGGCAGCTCTAGGCAAAATGGACGGAGCGAGCGGCCTGGGTGGTTTGGCCGCAGCCAAAACCACTACTGGTAGTGGTTCGACTGACAAATATGCCAAGGTCGGGCGCAATGACTTGTGTCCTTGCGGTTCGGGATTGAAGTATAAGAAGTGTGGGTTAGTGGGAGCGAAGGAGCATTTGGAGTAATTTAAATCATGCCAAGCGACTATCAAAAAATATTTGATTTTTTAGCTTATTCTTACAGAGGCAACTGGATTTACAGGTGGAAATTAGTGCCATTTATAGATCAACTCTCTAATTCTAAACAAGGCGAATCTATTCTTGCTCATCAGCAATCATGCATAATGATGTGGTCACTGTTAAAAACAGTGACGCCAAATTTGACTTCTTCAGTTAACAGCGAATTGGTTTATGATTTACTATTATTTCATGATCTTGGAGAAGTTGCCTCGGAAGACATGCCACTCGTCAAGCAGCTGCAAGAAGGATCATCTCAGAAGAAAGAAATGGAAAGTTTAGAAATAGACAAAATTACCAATGATTTGCCAGAGACTACTAAAAAATTCATAAGACAATGTTTTTTTGATTATTCTTACGCTGCAGCTGATGGCGCCAGCATAGAGGTTTTATTGGCTAGATATATCAATTCTATTCAGGGGAATCACTTCGCCATGGTTTATGGTTTTGATTTCGCTAAGCACGCTGATTTGATTATGAAAATTGTTAACAGATATTTTATGCCGGTGGCTGAGGAATTAGTTGGTGAATTAGCGATTAGAAATAAATTGGCCGCAAACGAAGTAGAGGCTTTGACAAGTTATCATCTAAGGGCGATCGAAGAAGTGATTAAATAGCTTAGCATGGGGATTAAAAACATGAGATCAAAAATCCAAGCAATCATCTTAGATGTCGATGGCGTCATCATCGGAGAGAAAATTGGCTTTAATTCTCCAGATCCACACGCGGAAGTTTTGCAAGCAATGCGTGAAGTTAGTCAGAGTGAAATTCCTATCGTGCTGTGCACTGCCAAGCCAGCTTTTGCTATCGGGAAAATTATTGAGAACGCAGGTCTTAGAAACTTTCACATAGCTGATGGAGGTGGCTTAGTTATCAACCCGTTAAATAAAGAAATTCTCAGCAAGCACCTCATTTCGAAGGCCGTAGCTAAAAAGGTCGTGAGCAAGCTGCTTAGTGAGAACATTTACACCGAAGTCTACACGCCGAGCGAATACGTTATCCAAAAATCACAGCTAAGCAGCATCACCAAAGATCATCAGCAGGTGCTTGCGACTCAGGCTAGAGCCGTCGATTCCCTGGTGGAGGAAATCGACAGTTTAGAAATTATCAAAATTATGCCGATTGCTAAAAACATTGAGCATAAAAAAATTGTGGATGAAATTTTACAAAAATTTAGCGCAGAAATTCTTATTAGCTGGGGAGTTCACCCCGTCATCCTTCCTCTTCAGTTTGGCATAGTGACCGCTCCGGGAATAAGCAAGAGTGTGGCGACTTTGGAAATTGCCAAAAACCTGAAAATTAAAATGGAAAATGTTTTGGGTGTGGGAGACAGCGTAAGTGACTGGCAGTTCATTGAACCTTGTGGCTACGGAGTTGCAATGGGTAACGCTCATCAAGAGTTAAAAGAATTGGTCGCTTCAAAAAAACAAAACTCATTTGTTGCACCAAGTGTTGACGAAAACGGAATCATTGAAGCCTTTAGGCACTTTGGGTTGCTTGAACACTAAGTAGTAATAAATATCTTTAGAAATATGAATAAGCCTATGAAAAACGCCATTCTTCTTCACGGTACTGGGTGCACCCCAAATTCTTATTGGTTGCCAAGCATTAAGAATTTTTTAGAAAGAAATGGCTATGAAGTGTGGGTGCCACTTTTACCAGATACAGATGTGCCAGATTTAAAGAAATGGTTACCGGTAGTTCTGGAACAGGGCAAATTTTCTGCAGAAACAATTTTAATTGGTCACTCAGCTGGCGGACCATTTGTCTTGAGCATCCTACAAAACATTGGTGTGCAAATTCATAAGGCAGTGTTAGTTGCTGGCTATGGGAAATTAAAAAACGAAAATGATAATCCTCTAATTTTGCAAGATTCCTATGATTGGCAAAAAATTAAACAAAATGTTAAAGATATTATTTTCATTAATTCCGCCGACGATCCTTGGGGCTGCAATGATAAGGAAGGACTAAATCTTTTTGCTCATCTTGGTGGCACGCTAATCATTCGTGAGGGCGAAGGTCACATGGGTTCAGATAGTTTTAAACAGCCTTACACTAATTTTCCACTGCTTGAAAAACTCTTAGAACTAAAATACTCTCGCAGCTCGATTGATGGTTCGGATAAAAAATAGAGAAAATTTGAAATTCAACTTAAAATTAAAATAAAAAATCCCTTTTCAATTTGTCTTTCCCGCTTACTTTTTGCTGACAAAAGTGGTAAAAAGTGGAGGTGTCCAAAGCAAACAAGCTGAGCAATTACGCTTTCATCGATAGCCAAAATCTCAACCTAGGCATTCGCAGTCAGGGCTGGAAATTGGATTTTGCTACTTTTCGTCGCTATTTGCGAGACAAATATAATGTTGAGAAGGCATTTCTATTTATCGGCTACAGGCATGGCAATGAAAAACTTTACACAAATCTTCAGGTAGCGGGTTATCTTTTGGTCTTTAAGCCAACTTTAGAAGTCGATCAAGGCAAGGAAGCTTTCGTCAAAGGAAATGTGGATGCTGAGTTGGTTTTACACACCATGATTGAATATGCTAACTACAAAGCAGCGGTGATAGTTTCTGGCGATGGCGACTTTCATTGACTGATCGAATATTTAGAGCAACAAGGCAAACTGCACAAAATTATGGCTCCCAATAAAAAATACTCTAGTTTGCTTAGAAAATACTACCGATATGTTGTCAGGCTTGATTTGTTGAAGGACGCTCTAGAATTAAAAAAGACCAAGATCAACGGTCGGTCGAAACCTTAGGTTGCTTAGCTTGGTCATCGTGATAAAGAAATTATAACAAAAAAGGATCCAAAAATCAATGCCAGAACTCCCCGAAGTCGAGTCCATTCGCCGCAAATTGCACGAAATTTTGCAGGATCGCCAGATTGAGAAAATCGAAGTTTTGCGTGACAAGAGCTTTCTGGCCTTCCCTATGACTGGCGCAGAAATTTTAAATGATGTCGTCCTGGAAGTGAAGCGCCGAGCTAAGATTTTGCAAATTGTCCTAGCTGGTCAGCGGGATCTCTTGATTCATTTGAAAATGACCGGTCAGTTGATCTTCATCGACCAAGATGGTCAGAGAGCTGGTGGCGGTCACCCCTCGGCTGATTGGGTCGATGATTTGCCAGGCAAGCACACTCGAGTGATCTTCTATTTTATGGGTGGCTCGCGACTCTTTTTCAACGACATGCGCGTCTTCGGTTGGATTCGCTCGCCCCTCAAAACCGAAGTCGACCGGGAATTCGTCAGCTATGGCCCAGATATCAATGACCCCAACTTGAGCGTCACCTACCTGCTGCGCCAAGCTGCTCGTCGCAGTATCCCCGTCAAGCAATTTATCATGGATAACAAAGTCGTTTGCGGCGTGGGCAACATCTACGCCAGCGAATCGCTCTTCATGACCAAGATCAATCCTCAAAAAAGCGCCAAAGATATTAGCAAAAAAGAAATGACCGCGCTGCTGCAAGCCATGCAACAAATCATCGCTCGTGCTACGGAGCTTGGTGGGACGACTTTTGATGGTAAATATGTCGGTGTTGATGGTTTTGCCGGGGGTTTTCAGAATGAACTGCAAGTCTATGGGCGCGAAGGTTTGCCATGTCTACGCTGTGGCAAGCCAATTGCCAAAATAAAACAAGGTGGGCGTGGGTCATTTTATTGCCCGGTTTGCCAAAAAACCTAGTGCTTGTGTTCTCCATCCGTCACTTTACCTTCCACAAACAAAGCTGCCAAGAAAGTACTGATGGGCACGGCCAAAATTAAACCTATGCTGCCAACTAAAGTGCGCACAATTTCATCAGCGATCATTTCGTAATTGATCAGTTCGGCGACAGGCCGGGCCGCATCGTTGAAGAGCAGTAGCAAAGGCAGCGAAGCACCAGCGTAAACCAAAACCAAAGTGTTGACCATGGAAGAAATGTGATCGTGGCCAACTTGCATGGCTCTTTGAAAAACCTCTGTGGTTCTCAAGTTTTTATTGACCCCCTTGAGCTGTTCGACAATCGAAGCTTGAGAGACGGTGATGTCGTCAAGCACGCCCAAGACACCGATGATAATTCCAGCCAGGAGCAGGCCCTGCATATTGATGAGGTCAGGATACATGGCTTGCAGGAAACCGGCTTCTTCGGAGGCTAGGCCGCTTAGTTTGGCCAAACTGACGAAGAAATTAGCCAGTAGACCAGTGATAACCAGAGCCACGACGGTGCTGATGACGGCGATGGTGGTTTTGCGATTGAGGCCGTGACTAGGGTAAAAAGTGGCGGGAATGATGATCAGCGAGCCAAGAATGGCGATCAGAATGGGGTTAGCGCCCGCAGCGATGCGTGGCAAAATGAAATAGATAATCACTGCAAAAGAAACCGCCATCCCAAGCAGCGAGCCAACTCCCCGCCATCTGGAAATGAGCAGCACCATGGCGATAAAAATGATAAACAAAATTAGCAACGCATCAGTGCGGACCTGATCAGCAATCAGGAAAACTTCTGAGTTTGCCTGGTAAATCATTAGTTTATCGCCGAGTTGATACTCCTGACGAGGGTCTAAATTTTCGGCGATCACTGTCTGGCCGTGAAAATCACTTTGGCTGGTAATTAGTAGTTCCAGTTTTTGCCACATCTCTCCCATTTCTTTGTCGCCGGTGATTTTTTGCTCCAAGATTTCGGTCACCACTCCTTGGTAGTTTTGACTGCTTGGAATTTCTTGTGCTACTGCGCTGCCAGCAAATAACTGTAGTGAGGCAAAGAAAAAAAAGACTGTCAGAGCAATTTTTTTAATCATGCGAGGGACTTTTTCTTTGCTAAAACTAATTTTGCCTTGCGTAAAAACGCGAGTTTATCCAGGCTGTGTTTTTGGTAAAGTTCTTCTTCTGATCCAGACTCGCCAAAAGTCTCATCAACCCCCATGAATTCACAAGCGATCGCTTGGTTTAGCTTGGTGCCGAAGTTATTGACTATCAGTTGAGCTATAGAACTGTTTAAACCTGAGTTGAGCTGATGTTCTTGAGCCACCAACAAAGCTTTGGTTTTCTTTACACTGTTGATGATAACTGTTTCATCAAGAGGTTTAACAGTGTGCAAGTTAAGTAATTCTACTGATAATCCCATGTTTTTTAGAAGCGCAGTTGCTTCGATGGCGGTTTGCAACATTAAGCCATTGGCAATAATTGTTAGATCATTTCCTTGATTTAATATTTGAGCATGACCGATTTTAAGTTCTTTTTCATAAATTTTTATATTATTGTTTATTGCTATTTCGTAGACATTGGGTTTAGCAAGTCTAGATAGGCGTAGATATCCAGGACCCTTGATCTTATGAAGTTGTTGACTAAGGGTGAGAGCTTCTTGGTAATCAGATGGAACAATGGCTGTCATGTAAGGTAAAGAACAAATAATGGCCAAATCCTCCAGGGCTTGATGAGTTGAGCCGTAGCGACCAGTAGCTAGACCAGCATGCCCACCAACTACTTTGATGTTCAGCTCGCTATATACAGCAGTTCGTAATTGGTCGAGGTTTCTTTCTGGATTAAAAACAGCATAGCTAACCACCCATGGATTTTTGCCTTGCAATGCTAAGCCACTAGCCACTCCCATCATATTTTGTTCGGCAACGCCACATTCTACATATCTATCTGGAAAAAGTTTCTTAAATTCAGTTAGCTTGAGTGAATCTGACAAGTCGCCACACAGAACAACCATTTGAGGATCTTTTTTAGCTATTTCAACCATAGCTTTGCCAAAACCATCTCTATTGCCCTTGATTTGAGAAGTAGATGACATTAGTTGTTTTTTCCTTTAATTTCTAGCTCTTTCATTGCTTGAGAGTATTCGCTTTCGTTTGGTACATGAGAATGCCATTTGCTATCGTTTTCCATGAAGGAAACTCCTTTGCCAGCAATAGTGTTTAGCAAGACAACGGTAGCTTTTCTTTCGTGACTTTTTGCAAGCTTTAGTTTTTTGATAAGATCGGCAAAGTCATGACCGTCGGCCTCAAACACTCTAAATCCGAAGGCGAGTAGCTTCAATTTTAAATCTCTAATTGGCAACACATTTTTAATTTTTCCAGAAATTTGAATTTTGTTGCAATCAATTAAGCCAACAAAATTATCTAAATTATGATGATTGATGAAAGTATAAGCTTCCCAGACCTGACCCTCTTGTTGTTCGCCATCACTCATCAAACAAAAAACATGATTTTTCTTGCCATCCATTTTGAGCCCAATGGCGATGCCAGCTGCTTGAGAAATACCCTGACCAAGAGAGCCAGAAGTATTTTCTATTCCAGGTAAATTATGTTTGCTGCCAAAAGCAAAGTGAGGATGACCTTGGAGCCTAGATCCAAGCTTGGCATATTCGTCGAGTTCTTGTACTTCGAAAAATCCTTTGCGAGCTAGTACTGAATATAAGGTTGGACAAACATGTCCTTTTGACAGTATAAAAAAATCTCTTTTTTCCCAATTTGGCCTTTTGGGGTCGTGCCGTAAAATATCAGCAAAATATAAAGCAACCATAGTTTCAGAACCACTAAAAGATCCGGCTAAATGTCCGCTTTCTGATAAAACGGTCATTCGTAAAACGTCTTGTCTGACTTGGTAGGCAATTTTGTGTAGTTTTTTAAAATCTGGGGCAGGCATAAATTTCTCGCTAACTAATTTAAAAGCTCATCAATTTGCTTGATCAACTCTTCATTATAATTGACTTTATAGGGCAAAACTATGCGTTCGGCTTTGGCGCCATTGGGGATGACGATGACGATTTTCTCGCTGCCTAAATTGGCTTTAAGCAAGGCACCGAGTTTTTTGAGGGTCTCGGGGCTAGTTTTACGAGGGACGAAAATTTCTTGGAAATCCTGGCCTTTGGAAAACTCTACGTCCTCATCTTTAGGGATGATGATTTTTTCGGCGATAATTTTAAATTCTTCTTCTTCGTGTTGGACTTTGCCGCGCACTAGAACCACTTGATCTTGTTCGAGCTGGAAACCTAATTCCTCATAAGTGCGAGGAAAAATGATCAGTTCGGCTTTGCCAGATTGATCCTCCAGGGTAGCAAAAGCCATTTTTTGACCCTTCTTGGTCAATATTTCCTTGAAGCGACTAAGTAAACCGCCAAATAAAAAGACTTGGTCTTGACTAAATTCTGGGTCAAGCTCGGCGATACGCATGTTGGCACGTTTGTTGACCAGACTAAGAGCGTCAGCCAGTGGGTGGTCGGTTAGATAGAGGCCAAGCAACTCTTTTTCGAAAGAAAGCAGCTCTGCTTCCGGATATTCCTTGACCTTGGGAAAACTGTCTTTGATTTCACTGCTTTTGGTGCTCACTTCCATGAACAAATGATCTTGTCCATCAATTTCGGATTGAAACTGGGCGGCAGTTTGGCGGATGCTTTCTAGATTTTCTAGCATAGAGGCTCTTGTCGCGAAGCGATCCATAGCGCCAACTTTGATCAAACATTCCAGGGTAGTTTTGTTAACTTTGCGACTGTCGGTAGCCTGGATAAAATGAGTGAAAGAAGAAAAAGTCTTCTCGTTGCGGCGAGTTTCCAGGATATTTTCGATGGCTGCTGTGCCGACGTGTTTAATTGCTGCTAGGCCAAAGCGCACAGCCATACCTTCCTTGGATTGCTTATCGCTCTCGATGGTAAAATCTTGACCAGAGAGATTGATGTCAGGTGCAAGAATTTTAATACCCATCTTGCGACAGTTTTCGATGGCGACGGCAATTTTTTCGTCGCGGTTCATGCCGTGAGAGTTGGACTCCACGCTCATCAAAGCAGTCATGTACTCGACAGGATAGTTAGCCTTGAGCCAGGCGGTCTGGTAAGCGATCATCGCGTAAGAAGCAGCGTGAGCTTTGTTGAAACCGTAGTTGGCAAAAGCCTCGATGAAGCCCCAGATTTTTTCGGCGGTTTCTTTTTTATAGTCGTTTTTAACAGACTCCTCGATGAAGCGTTTTTTGTTGGCATCAAGGATTTTCTTTTTCTTTTTGCCAATCGCGCGACGCAACATGTCCGCTTCGCCCATAGTGTAACCAGCCATGAAGTGGACGATTTCCAAAATCTGCTCCTGGTAAACCATGATGCCATAAGTCTCTTGTAAAAAGGGCTTAAGCGCTTTGTGAGGGTATTCAATGGAATTTGGATTATGTTTGCCCTCGATGAAGCGCGGAATCAGATCCATAGGTCCTGGGCGGTAAAGGGCAACCATAGCAGTAATGTCAGAAAAAGCGCTCGGTTTGAGCGACTTTGCTACCCGGCGCATGCCAGGCGACTCAAGCTGGAAGACGCCGGTAGTATCACCAGAAGATAAGAGCTCGAAGGTTTTAATGTCATCTATAGGAATAGTTTCGATGTCGATGTTTTCTTTTTTGTACTTTTTAATTAGCTTGAGCGTTTCTTGGATGATGGAGAGGTTGCGTAATCCTAGGAAGTCAAACTTCAGCAAGCCAACTGCATTATCATCGATATTACAGTCCATCGAATACATGTCGAGTTGAGTGAGAGTTTTGCCAGAACGAGAGTCTTTTTGGATGGCGGTGTAGTTGTCCAGGCCCTTGTCAGCGATAATGATGGCACAAGCGTGCATGCCAGAGTGGCGAATGGTGCCTTCGACTTTGGAAGCCAAATCCATCAAACGTTTAAACTTGTCTTGTTTGTAGAGGCTGGCTAGTTCAGGGACAGTCTCTATGGCAGATTTGATGGAAGTTTTTTTACCTGGGTCGTTGGGGATTAGTTTGGCGACTCGATCAGGGTCTTCATAAGGTAAGCCCAAGACACGGCCAATGTCGCGGATGGCGACGCGAGCCTCCATGCGTCCAAAAGTGATAACGGCGGCGACGTGATCTTCACCGTACTTTTTAGCCACGTAGTTAATGACCTCATCGCGCTTGATATCAGCGAAGTCGATGTCGACATCAGGCGGTGTGGGACGTTCTGGATTGAGAAAGCGCTCGAAAGGTAAGCCGTGCAGTAAGGGGTCTAGAGCGGTGATGTTGAGCGAATAAGAAACGATCGAGCCAGCGGCACTGCCTCTGCCAGGACCGACGGCGATGCCTTGGTTTTTGGCCCAGTTGACAAAATCCTGAGTAATCAAAAAGTAAGCCGCGTAACCCTTATCGTTAATAATGTTGATTTCGTATTCGAGGCGTTTTTTGACTTCGGGAGTGATTTGGCCATATTTTTTCTTTGCACCTTCGAAGCTTAGTTTATGGAGATATGATTCGTAAGTCTCGCCCTCAGGCAGCTCGTAGCTTGGAAAAATTAGTTTACCGGTGGGGATTTCCAGGTCACAGCTCTCGGCAATCTTGACTGTGTTGGCGATGGCTTCGGGTAAATCAGCGAAAAGCTCAATCATCTCCTCTGTAGACTTGAGATAAAAGTCCGGTTTATCAATCATTTTCATCCGTTTTTCGTCGGAGATGAGTTTGCGAGTCTGGACACAGAGTAAGGCATCTTGAGCTTCAGCGTCAGCCTGCTCCATGTAGTGAACGTCGTTGGTGGCGACTAGTGGCAAGTCGAGCTGGCGGGCGATTTTGATCAATTTGTCTCGCAGTTCTGCTTCTTTGTCGACGTGAGGGTGGTTTTGTAGTTCGACGTAGAAGCGGCCTTTGAACTGTTTTTTATATTTCTTAAAAATTTCAATCGCTTGCTCATCTTTGCCATCCAAAAGGAGACGACTGGTGCGACTACTCATGCAACCGCTGAGGACGATCAGGCCTTCGCTGTATTTGAAGAGGGTTTCTTCATCGATACGCGGTTTGTAGGAGAAACCTTCGAAGTTAGCGATGGTCACCAGCTTCATTAGATTTTGGTAGCCTTGGAAATTTTGTGCCAAAAGCGTCAAGTGACTCTGGTCAGAGCCCATGCGCAGCTGCTTGTCGAAGCGCGAGCCCTTGGCTAGATAAATTTCACAGCCAATGATCGGCTTGATGCCTTCCTTGCGACACTCGTTATAGAAGGAAATGTTGCCGTGCAAATTGCCATGGTCAGTCAGGGCGATGGCAGTTTGGCCCAAGCTTTTGACTTGCTTGACGAGGTCAGGAATTTTGGCCAGGCCATCCAACATCGAATACTCGCTGTGGACATGGAGGTGAACAAAATTGGCCGCTTGGTTGCTAGACATAATGAGAGGGACTAACCTCTGGAAAAGTCTAGCATTAAAGGAGGGGTTTGTAAAATCTGAGTGGTTAGTCTTTTAGAATCATGAAAGATCCGCCATTTGAAGATATATGATGTCCCGGCAAAGCCCCTCTAACGAGATTATTAACAAAACCATAACCAAACATTTGAATTGAAGAGTTTAAAATAGCAGTTACATCAGCAGGTTTTCCACCAGATTTGTCTATTGCTTCTTTAAGTTGAGCAATAACAGTTTGGTGAAGCTCTTTTGGAAGATTATCAGTTTCTTGAGTCATATTTTTTTCTAAGCAGGCTTACAAATAAGTTACCAGATTGTAATCCTTAGCTCATCTCTAGTCAAGCATTTTGACTAGTTGCTCTCTGACTTGGTTGACGTCAGTTTGCTTGCCAAGCTCTCTCATTGTTTGACCAACCAAGAAACCTAAGACGGCGGTTTTACCAGCACGGTATTTTTCTACCGCATCTGGATTGTTTGAGAGGACTTGCTGGAGGACTGCAGTGAGCTTGTTCTCATCGACAGTTTGGCTAGCGAAGGCAGTTTGGAACGAAGCGAGGACCTTTGAGGGCAGGTCTTGTAAGCTGAAGGTAATTTTTTTATTGAGTAGGGCGTTGACGAGTTTTTGGCAATCCAAATTTTCCTGCTTGGCTAATGTTAGGACGCTTTCGAAGAAATCAGCTTCCAAACGCTGGCGAGTCAAACTCTGGGCGCTTTGAATATTAAGGCTGTAAGTGGTCGCGAGACGCAGGGCTCTGGCCTCTGGTAGTTCTGGTAATTCTTGGCGCCAGGCCTCGATTTGTTCGGCAGTAAATTCGAGAGGTGGTAAATCAGGATCAGGGAAATAGCGATAGTCAGCGGCGTCTTCTTTGCTGCGTTGAGCGAAGGTTTTACCGGTGGTGGGGTTGTAACCGCGGGTTTCCTGGGTGGGGACGCCGCCGTTTTGCAAGATTTCAGTCTGGCGAGTGATTTCGTAGTTGATCGCTGCCTCGAGGAATTTGAAGGAGTTGATGTTTTTGCACTCAACTTTGTAGTCGGGCAGTTCATTTTTGCCTTCGCGACGCAGGGAGATATTGGCCTCCAAGCGCATACCGCCCTTTTCCATGTCGCAGTCAGCGATGTCGAGGTAACGCATGATTTGACGTAGTTTCTGACCATATTCTTTAGCCTGAGTGGGCGAGATAATGTCAGCTTCGGTAACTATTTCGACTAATGGCACACTGCTGCGGTTGAAGTCGACGAGAGTGGCTTTATCCAGCACACCATCTCCATCTAGGTCGATGTCTTGATGGGATAATTTAGCGGTATCTTCCTCTAGGTGAATACGGTGAATTCGCACTTTTCCCTCGCTGGTCTCGACATAACCATCGTAGCAAAAGGGAATATCGTACTGGCTGATCTGATAACCCTTGGGCAGATCTGGGTAAAAGTAATTTTTACGGTCAAATTTGGAAAAGAGATTGACTTGACAATTCAGTGCCAAGCCAAGCTTAATCGTCCGCTCGATGGCTTGACGATTAGCAACAGGTAAAGCTCCAGGCATGCCAAGACAAACTGGACAAGTGTGGGTGTTGGGTGCAGGTGCGCCAAAGGGATCATTTTTGCAGGCGCAAAACATCTTGGATTTGGTTTTGAGTTCGGCATGAATTTCGAGGCCGCAGACGAGTTTATATGGCATTATTTGTTTCTCCAGGAATTCCACTTAGTGTTTTTTTCGAAAGCATCGGCAACTTTGATGACTTTCTCCTCTTGCCACATGGGGGCGATGAAGCTCGCTCCCAGATAAAGGTTCGTTTTTTCATCGCGATAAAAAGGCACGTTGACACCTGGCAAACCAGACACTGAGCTAGCTTCAAGCAGCATATCTTCTAATTCGCCAAACATAGCGGCATCAAGCGAAGCTCCAAGCTCTTTAGCATAGGAAGGCGAGGTCGCCGATACCAGCACATCATATTTCTGAAAAAGTCGCTGATAGTCTTGCAGATAAAGAGTACGAACTTTTTGGGCTAAATTATAGTATTGGTCAGCTCGTCCTTTGGTGAGAGTGTAGGTTCCAAGCATAATTCGTTTCTTGGCTTCAGCGCCAAAGTGACTGCGATCCAAACCATAGCGAATGCCGTCGTAGCGAGCTAGGTTGCTGCTGACTTCAGCCCGTTGGACGACTGTGTAGACGCCGATGGCGAAGTGTGGGTCCATGGCTTGGACGGTTTCGACAGCCGCGCCGAGTTCGCGCAAAATTTGCAGCTGCTCGACTAATATTTGGTTAGTGGATGCTAATTCCTTGATGTCTTGGTAAATGACGCCAATTTTCAGGCCCTTGATGCTCTGGCCAATGGCTTGGCTGAAATCTGGAGCCTTGTTTCGGCTGCAGGTGCCGTCGCGCTCGTCTGGACCAGCAAAACTGTTAAGCAGAATCGCTGCATCCTCGACAGTTTTGGCTAACGGGCCGGGACTATCTGTTGAGGAAGCCATAGCGGCCACTCCGAAGCGACTGACACGGCCATAGGTGGGTTTGAGTCCGACTACACCGCACCAAGCGGCTGGTTGGCGAATCGAGCCGGCAGTTTCACTGCCGATGGCGGCAGCGGCAAGATCTGCTGCTACCGCAGCAGCGCTGCCGCCAGAAGATCCGCCTGGAAGATGAGCAGGATTGCAAGGATTGAGGGTGGGACCGAAGTCGCTGGTCTCAGTCGAAGAGCCATGAGCCCAGGCATCCATGTTGGTTTTGCCGTAGAGAATGCCACCACTTTCTAAGAGGCGTTTGGTGACGGTGGACTCGTATTGTGGCTGAAACTCTTCCAAAATTTTAGTGGAGGCGGTAGTCAGCAGATCTCTGGTGCAGAAATTATCTTTGACCGCAATCGGCAAACCGCGTAAAGGCTTGTGGCTGGCTTTTTTCGCTTGTTCAAGTGCCACGTCATTGTGACTCAGGTAGATGTTGAGCTTAGAATTTTTTGCCTGATAAGCGCTGTCTAGATCTTGATAAATTTCCTCGATCTTAATCTCTTTTTTAGCCAATTTATCCAAACTCTCTTTGAGCGTGAGTTCATTTAGTTTCATCTTAATTATCCTTGTTTTGTAAAACGTAAGGGACGACGAAATAACCCTGGTGAGTGACTTTAGCGTTGGCGAGGGCTTCTTTTTGGCTGAAGCTGTATTCTTCCTTGACGACGTCTTCGCGCCAGACATTTTTTAGACCAGTGACTTGGTGGGTGGTGGGTGTGTCGGCGGCGCCAGCTTTTTTGAGCTGATCGACGACGACTAAAGTATCGGTAAAGGCTTTGGCGATCTTCTCACTTTCTTCTTGGGTGACGGGAATGTTGGCCAGTGAAGCAATGTGTTTGACTTGAGAATCGTTGACTGACATGTTCGCTATTCTAGCACAAAATGAGCGCTCTAGCGGAGGCTCATTTGCTGCAAAGCTTTGATGCGCTCGGTGACTGGCGGATGGGTATTAAACATTTTGGCAAAAGCGTGGACAGCGCCATGGGTATTTTTGAGAGGATCGCTGATGTAGAGGTGAGCGGTGGCTTTGTTGGCAGCTTCGAGCGGTTCGCGATCATCAGCGATTTTTTGTAAGGCACGAATCATGCCCTGAGGGTTTTTGGTCATGGCGGCGGCACTGGCATCAGCCAGGAATTCGCGGCGTCTGGAAATAGCCAGTTGGATAAGTTGGGCGATGATGGGTGATAAAATCGCCAAAAAGATGGCAATCACCGCCATGATGGCGGCCAGTTGACTATTATCGTTGTCCCTCTTCCTACCTCCGCCCCAAAAAGACATGCGCATGAACCAGTCGGCCAAGAGGGCTACTAGGCCAACTAGGACAGAAACGATCGACATAAGGAGAATATCGTAATTTTTGACGTGACTAAGTTCGTGGGCAACGACGGCTTCAACTTCGCTGCGGTTGAGATTGCGCAGTAGACCGGTAGTAGCACAGACGACGGCGTGCTCGGGATTGCGGCCAGTGGCGAAAGCGTTCATAGCAGTGTCTTCGATGACGTAAAGTTTAGGCAAAGGCATTTTTTGACCCAGACAGAGATTTTCGGTGACAGTGTAGAAGTCAAAAAATTCCTGGCGCTTGGCTTCCCTAGCTCCAGAAATGCCGAGAATAATTTTGTCAGAATAGTAATAGGAGAAAAAAGAAAGTCCGCCAGAGATAATGAGTGCCCAACCCACCATACTCAAAGGATAGCCAAAACCGCGCGCCATGGCGTAAGCTGCGCCAGCGATGAAGGCGATAAACAAGCTGACGATCAAGAAAGAGCGCTGCTTATTTTTGGCAACTAACTGGTAATGCGTCATAGGCTAGTCTAGAGGCTGACCTTGGGGCTTTTTTCCTCATCACTACTGACTTCCATGTGAGCGCCGGTCATCGAAGTGGTGATGCCTTTCTCTTCCTGGAAGCCAAACATGTTGGCGACTAAGTTGGAAGGAAAGACGACCAGTTTCTCGTTGAAGTTCTGGGAGAGGTCGATGACGCTGCGGCGCGCGTAGGTCAGCTTGTCAGCTGTGTCAGTTAGCTCGTCCATGAACTTGGTGATGGCTTCGTTGGCTTTGAGCTCGGGGTTGCTCTCGACCACCACTTGAATTTGGGGTAGTAAGCCCTGAACTTTTTGGATGGCCTGATCGATGTCTTTGGGCGAGCCAGAACTGTCGGCTTTGGCGACTGATTGGCGAGCTTCGGTTAACAATTTGTAAATGCCTTGTTCGTGTTTAAGTTGGCCTTTGACGGCGACTTCTAGGTTGGGAATCAAGCCAGCCTGACGCTTCAATTGATTACCAATTTCTTGAATGCTGGCCTTGATCTGCGTCTTGAGGGTTTGCAGGGAGTTATAAATGCCGACCACGTAGACGGCGATCAGGGCGAGAGCGATAATTAGATACAACATAGTGGTGTTCCTTTTCTAACTAATGTGCTTATTAGAAATCTAAGTATAGCATTTTTGCTTGTAGAAAGTAACTGCTGACAAAAGTCCTCCCTTTGTTTATAATCTAGTTCTTAAAATCTTTGCAGTACTCGGCCCCGTGGTGTAGCGGTTAACATGCTTCCCTGTCACGGAAGAGATCGTCGGTTCGAATCCGATCGGGGTCGCCATTTGATGAATTAGACTGGCATATAAAGATATATTTATTATCTCAATCTCCAAACTTAGTCCTATAATTTTGACAAATTAGTCGTATTGTTGTATAATTGATTGGTTAATTTATATAGAAACCTAGGGCATTGCGCACTTACGTTTTTTAGAATTAACAAAAAACTTGTTCTTTAATAACTTTCTTTGTGATTTTTAGCATTTCGTTGCGAGGGGCATTTTATTTAGGTATTACAAATCTGATATTTAAATAAAATGCCACTTGCTTCGGCTTGTGGCAAATCTAAAGAAAGGAGGGCTAATTGAGATGCTTACTACGCGAATAACAATCAGAGTAGTGTCTCTCGGAGATGGCTTTTACCTGATTTTTATCAGGAAAGTCACCTACATCGCTCTCTAAAGTTCAAAAAAAATGACTGCCTGCAAATGGCGGTCATTTTTCGTTTATAAAGGTTTTTGTTCTCGATAACCTCAAAAGAAAATGCTAGCGAAATTGCTGCAGAATTGGGTTTCGTTTTAGACGAAAATTTTATAAATGATTTAGCTAAATTTATTCAAGAAGTTGTTGGGCCGGCGACTGTAACATCCTTTTTAAGGACGCTAGCAGCTAGTTCCTTTGAAAATTCAAAAAAATAAAAAGTGAGCTAAAGTTTGCTATAATCTCCATTAAACTATCAACTGCGACCGTAGTTCAGCGGTAGAATGCCAGCTTCCCAAGCTTGAGGTGAGGGTTCGACTCCCTTCGGTCGCTCAACAATGAATCAAAAAATAATTATTCCACTACTGATAATTATCTTGTCGTGTTTATTCTTGATATTATTTTCATCACAAGCCCTAATGCTTTGCTCAGCTCTTATACTATTGGCAATTATTAAGCATAAAATTTATCCAATAAAAAAAGAATTATTATGGTATTTGCTTGTTGGTTTCGGAGGGGCATTTGCTGAAATTATTTTGGTAAATTCTGGAAGCACTTGGCAATATTTGACAGAACATTTTTTTGGTATTCCTATCTGGATACCGTTTTTTTGGGGAGTGCTTGGCACAACGATAATAGTGCTGCATGAAGGATTTAATAAGAAAGAAAAAAAGTGAAACACCACCAAGTCGCTAAACTAGTTGAGCAAGCTTATCTTGCTTCCAAGCAAAATATTGCTCTTTGGATGTGGCAAAACCATCTGCAGTTCGTTGCTTGGAAAACTGAAGAGCTCGCCATCAAATTTAATGCTGATGTGGATTTAGCTGTTGCAGGAGCCCTTTTGCATGATTTTGGCGATGCTTATGTCAGCAGACACTCAAAAGATCACGAAGAAATATCCAAGACAGAAGCAAGCAAAGTTTTGCAGGCAACTGGTTTTTCTCCTCAGGAAATTCAAATAATCCTAGAAGAAATTATCGCTCCTCACTCTTGCTATCCAGATTTAATGCCACAAACTCTGGAAGGTAAAATTCTGGCAACTGCCGACGCGTTCGCCCACCTAACCACTGATTTTTACATTCAATTTGCTTGGAAAAACTTGCCAGACGGCAAGTCTTATCAAGAGTTTTTAGTTTGGGTGAATGAAAAATTAGAGCGCGATTACAACGACAAGATTTTTTTTGAGGAAATTAAGAATGAAGCACGAGAAAAATACTTGGCTTTGAAGTTGGTTTTTGGTTAGGTAATCTGAGTCTGCGGTATCCCCCACTTTTCTTAAAGTGTAGTAAAATTACTTTAGCTTTTTAGCGAAGTGAATTTAAATAAAAATGATCCATTGAAGTCGCAGAATTAAACTTTAATTGGGAAATTAGGCTTTTAACTGCGACTTCATTTGAGCGAAAAAAAGATTGTTTGTTCGAGTTATCAGAATTTTTCGTCAAGCGCGATCAGTTTTATTTAAATTCACGCAGCGCCAAAGTAGCTCAGTTGGTAGAGCAACGGTATCGTAAACCGTGGGTCGTGGGTTCGACTCCCACCTTTGGCTCAAATATAGTAATATAGTATAAGGCAAAATAATTATGTCCAACTCCAGCCGCTATTCTTCCATTTACCAGCATAAACACGACCGTCGTCACATGGCTTCTTCGCGTCTGGTCAAAAAAGAAAAAAATAAAATTCAAAAGCAAACTTTTGCTTATCTATTTTTCGGTATAGCAATTCTCTTGCTCTTCATTTTCTTGATTGTGCCCAATCTAATTCGCCTCTTTTTTGCGATTATTGACAAAGATTCGCCTTTTGTCGAAAGCGATACTGTGCCCCCACAAGTGCCGGTTTTGTCAAGCACGCCAGTTGAAGCCACTTTTTCGGCTACGCTTGATCTAGTTGGCTTTGCCGAAGCCGACAGCACAGTGGTCTTTTTGCTCAACGGAGGTAAGAGCGCCGAGGTCAAAGTAGACGGCGAAGGCTCTTTTACCCATGAGCTAGCCTTGGCAGAGGGCCAAAACGAACTGTCGATTTTTGGAGTTGATGAGGTTGGCAACGAGTCACTCAAGACGCGTACTTATCAGATTGTCTACGATAACGAAGCGCCTTTTTTGGAACTCGAAGAGCCTAAGGATGGTAGTGTCATCGAGCTCAAGAAAAACCGCACCCTTGCTATCAAGGGGATGACTGAGCCAGAAGCGCGCTTGCTAATCAACGATCGCCTGGTTATGGCTGATTTGGAGGGCAATTTTAGTAGCAATTACTACTTGGCAGAAGGTAAAAACGAACTCAAGTTTGTCATCACCGACAAAGCTGGCAATCGTACCGAGCGCACTATCGAAGTGGAATTTCGCCTCTAGCTTTTGATTGTTTTTCTACTCCACCAGAAACCGAGGAAAATTAACCAAACGAAGCTCTGACTGAGATTATGGTTAAACATGGCGTGTACCAGCAGGCTGCTGAGAAGCACCCACTGTTCTCGGTTTGCTAGAGCTAGAGTTTGCCAGAGTAAAATCAAAAGTAAGCCACTGCCTAGCAAGCCTAAATTGGTAAGCAAAAAAACTACTAAATTGTCAGCGAAGTGAGCGTGAATTGGAGTTCTGCCTCTTTCGAGCTCCAAATTGCGCGAAGGAATGTACAGGCCTCGCCCAATGAGCCAGTCTGCCCCTCGCATGCTCTGTAAAATTTGCGCGTCGCCTGAGAGCCGCAGTTGAACTGATTGTCTGCGCAGCAGATCAACGCCATCTCCCCCACTATGGCGAGGCAAAAATGGCCAGCTTGCTATAAAAACAGCCAAGAACACTAGTAAAGCTTTTTTGTTGGCATCTTGGTCGGTGAATAAATAAAAAAGTGTACTAAACAATAAAGCCAGGTAAGCCGCTCGCGCATAAGTAAGCAGCAAACCAAGGGCAAATAGACTAATCATTAGCCAATTTTTCTGTTTTTGCCAGAGATAGAAGTTGAGGTTGAAGACGAAAATTAGCCCCAGAAATGAAGGGTCCAAGATCGTGCTGCTCATGCGGTAGAAATGATCGTCAAAGCCTGCATGAACCAAAAATCGTAAATCCGGCAAGAAAAAATATTGGAGAAAACCGAGCACTAAGAGGTTAAAGGATATCAGTCGCCACGGCCAATTGGCCCATGCAAGCTTTTTTTGTAGCAAAAAAACGAAAGCGAGGTAGGCGAGCAGTCGCCCCACGTACAGTAATGCTCGCCAATCGAAGCGATTTTGCGAAAAAGCTAACAACCAGGCAGAAAAACAACTCAGCACCAATAGGTAAAAGATTTTTTTTGAATTTTTTGGAATTTTTTTCCACTTTTCAATAATTTTTTTTCGCTGCACAATTGCCGCAAAAAGCTGCCATGACAAAAAACCAAAGACCAATAAATCGTGCAAGTAAAATGCGAGATTAGTGTTTAACTGCAAGCGCTGTAACTGACCAAGCGACAATAAAAAAATAAAGGCAACTAAAAAGAATTTCACTCTAGACTTTTCTTGGCTCCGTAGAGGGCAATCGGTAGAGTCAAACCTCTAGCCAACACTACACCGATTACTGCTCCTAGCAAGCCATGGCTGCGACCAAGCAGCATAATTAGAGCAACCATTAATAATAGAGAGCTAATCATGTGAAGATTGAGATAGAGATATTGTTTTTTGGCTACTAGCAGGGAGTAGGTCAAATTAGCCACAGTGTGAATTAACCCAGCCAGAGCTAGCCAGGGAACGATTTTCGTCGCTTCTAGCCATTTGTCACCAAGCAGTAGTCTCACCAGTAAATCAGGAAAAAAAAGTAACGGCAGCGATAGAAATCCAGCTAAGGCTAAGGTTGAAAAAACTGATTTATAAAAAGCTCGTCTTAGCCGAGCTTGCTCTCTATCTTGAATCAGTTTGCTAAAAATAGGCATGATGCCGTGATAGGCGGACTTCGAGAGCTCATAGTTGACCTTATGGCTCAGAGCATAGGCATTGTGATAAATACCCAAGCGGTGAGTGCCGACAATTTTACCAAGTAGAAAATCATCTGCATTGTCGTTGAGGTAGTTAAGCAAACTGCTCAGGCTGAGCCAACGCGCATTTTGAAAAATCATTAATCCACGACTCTTGATGTAGTGGAAAACAGGTCGCTCGTTCAACATCAGGAAAGACAAAATCACTTCAAAAGCTGCGGCCACGATCACTCCAAAAATTAGTGCCCAGACAGATTGGAGCCAGAAGGCTAAGGCAATTTGAGTTGAAGCTTCGATGAGCAAGCGTAGTGAGGCAAATAAGCTATCCCGAGCAAATTGGAGGTTTTTTTGCCAGCTGATGATGGCAGGATTGATAAAGCCCTTGATGATTGGTACCAAGGAAGCCACAGCGATCATGGGTATAAGTGTGGCTTCACCATAATAATTGGCTATTAGATAGCCCATGATGATCATGAGTGTTCCGATGATAAAACCGCGAATAATGGAAATCACAAAAGCAGTATCGAGAAAATATCGAACCGGCTGTTTAGATTGCAAGATGGTAATGTTGACTCCAGTTTGAGTGAAGCTTTCGGTCGTTCCTAGAGCGATCATGACCAGCGAAAATAAACCAAATTGCTCAGGAGTCAACAAACGCGCCAAGACGAAAATCTTGACTAAGCTAAGTCCAGCGGTCAAAATTTTTTGGGCAGTTTGCCAGCTAAAACCAGCGATAGCGTGTTTTTGGTAACCCATGGTTAGTTTCATATTCTAATCTAGTTATAATGCTAGTTACAATACCGCTTGCAAGCCAGCTTGTCCAAGTAGTAAACTTAAATCCAGTTTTTATTTCGTCACGAATCTATAATTTGACCTTATATGAATAACATTTTTAGTAAAATTGGCGCCACTTTCCTTGATCTAATCGAAACGCTGGCAATCTCTTTTTCAATTTTTTTGGTGGTTTATCTGTTTTTCCTCCAACCTCATCAAGTTAATGGTCAATCCATGGTGCCTAACTTTCAAAGTGGTGAGCATGTTTTGACTGATAAAGTAACTTATAAAATTCGTGAACCAGCTCGAGGGGAAATTGTGGTCTTTCACGCTCCGCCAGACGCTAATTGTCCAGAAGGCACAGGCTGTGATTTCATTAAACGCATTTTAGCAGTTCCTGGAGACACAGTAGAGGTCAAAGAAAACGCGATTTGGGTCAATGGTAACAAATTACCAGAGCCCTACATTCCTGCAGACTATCCAATTTTGCCTGGCAACGCCACCAAAGATAAAAGCGTTTACTTGGGTTTGGATGAGTATTTCGTCTCCGGTGACAATCGCCCCTACTCCAGCGATTCACGAGCTTGGGGAGCAATTCACAAGTCGGATATTATTGGTCGAGTATTTTTCAGGTATTGGCCAGTTTCAGCTGTTAGTCCAATAGTTAAGTCAGAATATCCGGATCCTTTTTAATCTTAATTTTCGCTAAATCGATGACCATAGCTTTTTTCACGTGAAATTTGTCGATTTTGGTGCGGCGCAAACTGGTGACGTGAGCTCCCACTCCCAGTTTCCGTCCCAGATCATGAACTAGAGAGCGAATGTAAGTGCCACTTGAGCAGGCAACCTCCAGAGTGCAGTGGAGGTTTTTGTTTTTCACGTCTTTTTTGAAGGAAATAAGCTTGAGTTGGTGAATTGTCACTTGGCGACTAGGTAATGTGACACTCTCGCCGCGGCGAGCTTTATCATAAAGTTTCTGACCAGCGATTTTGACTGCCGAAAAAATTGGGACAGTTTGATTTATACAGCCGCGAAATTCTTTAAGGGCTTTTTCTACAGTTGCTTTCTCGATTGCGCTGACACTCTTCCAGTCGGTTCTACTGGTGACTTGTCCGGTTCGATCGTAGCTGTCGGTAGTGAATCCGAGTTTGGCAGTGACCAGGTAGGTTTTGTCTTTTTTTAGGTACTGACTCTGAAGCTTGGTAAATTCGCGCCCTACTAGAATTATCAGCAAACCAGAAGCCAAGGGATCAAGGGTGCCGGTGTGACCGACCCGTTTAATGCCGCTTAAACGGCGAAAATAATTGACCAAGGTGTGACTGCTGGGTCCTTCTGGCTTATCAACCAAGTATACACCAGGTGTGATAGGGGTTGTGGTTGTGTTCGGCATTAGCCTATTATAACCCCCTCCTACTCATGGTAGAATGAAAATCTATGGACACCGTAGGACTTTTTCGCCAGAACTTTCCAGATTTGGAGCTGTCTTTTAATTATCCTTTGACAGACAAGAATTATTTCAAATTGGGAGGCAGGGCGGAAGTTTTTTATAGTGCTCGCTCGAAGCAGGAAGCGATTTCTCTAGCTATTTTTTGTAAACAGCAAGGTATCAAGCTGACTATTCTTGGCGGCGGCAGTAACGTCATCATCGCTGACGAGGGCTTGTCTGGCTTAGTTCTACAATTAGCATTTCGGGAACTGACTTTCATCAGCGAAAACGAGCAGAGCCTAACTCTGCAAGCCGATGCAGGCATCAAAACTTCTGCGCTGGTGGCCAGAGCAGCAGCCAAGAACGCTACTGGCCTGGAAGGATTTATCGGAGTGCCTGGTGTGCTTGGAGGAGCTATTTACAACAATGCTCACTATTTGGGTTTCTTGATTGGCGACTATATCACTCAGGTTGAAGTTTTTGACGTGAAAAAGGAAGAGACAGTTGTTTTTACACGTGAAAAATGTCAGTTTGCATACGAAAAATCGATTTTTCAAAGTGAAAAAGATTTAATTATATTTTCTGCATATTTCGAGCTAAAAAAAGCTTATCCAGATTTGATCAAAAGCAATTTACAATCAGCCATCAGTGAACGCGAGCGCACTCAGCCTTTGGCTCAGCCAAGTTGTGGTTGTGTCTTCCAAAACCCGCCCAACACTGAAGCCTTGCGTGAGCTCTTTCCTCAATTTAAGGAGCGCGACTTCATTCCAGCTGGTTTTTTGATTGACCAAGCCGGCTTGAAAGGCTTGCGCGAAGGTGACATTCAGGTTAGCGAGAAGCACGCTGCCTTTTTTATCAATCTGGGTCAGGGCCAAGCCAGTCAAGTCAAAACCTTGATTGCCAAAGTCAAAGCAAGTGTTTTGGCAAAATTTAATGTTATTCTAGAAGAAGAAGTTTTTTATCTGTCGTAGAATTTTTGTACTTTAAATTCAATCACGCTCGACTAAAATTGTCAGCTTCGTTTGTACCTGCAATCTTTGTCTCGCTCAGTGAAATCGCTGTCAAAAAACAAAGACTTCGTTTATGATTTGTAGTCAGCTCTTTCAATGGATTGCATTCAAAGTACAAAAATTCTAAAAATATATACGGAAAGAAAATCATTATGTCCAAAGCAAGCTTCGTCGTCACTGGTGGTACGCCACTCTATGGCTCAGTCAGGGTGGGTGGTGCCAAGAATGCTTCTTATAAGCTGATGATCGCTGCTCTTCTTGGCAGCAAGCAAAGTCGCCTTCTCAATTTACCCGATATTTCCGACGTAGACTTGGTTGCCTCGATTATCAATGAGCTTGGTGCCAAAGCTTACCGCGTCGGTGAGCGTACTTTTTTTATCGATGCTGGTAATCTACGCTTCAGCGCTGTGCAGGCAAAGCACGGAGCCGCTTCACGGGCTTCGACGTTGTTTATTCCGGTACTTTTGGCTAAATTTGGCGAAGCTTCGGTGCCACTTCCCGGCGGTGACCAGATCGGCAAGCGACCACTCGAGCGCCATATGGCAGGCTTGGAGTTGATGGGTGTCAAATTTACACAGGAAGATGGAGTGTTGAGAGCAACCTGCAAGGAGTTGCGTGGTTGTAGCTATCGCTTCGAGAAAAACACTCACACTGGCACAGAAACTTTGATCATGGCGGCGGTTTTGGCCAAAGGTAAAACCGTGCTAGAAAATGCTGCCGAAGAACCAGAAATTGACGACTTAATTGCTTTTCTTAATCACATGGGAGCCAAAATCCGCCGCCGCCCTTTTCGGACTATCGAGATCGAGGGAGTTGAGAAGCTTAGTGGAGCTATTCACAAGATCATGCCAGACCGCAATGAAGCAGTTAGTTATGCTTGTGCAGCCATTGCCAGTCGAGGTGATATCGTGGTCGAAAATGCGCGCCACAAAGATCTCAAAGCTTTTCTTGATAAGTTGGATGAAATTGGCGCCGGCTACGAGATTGGTGATTATGGCATTCGCTTCTATTACAAAGGTGAGCTGCGCGCTACCGATGTAGAGACGGAAATTCACCCTGGCTTCATGACTGATTGGCAACCTTTATTTGCTACCCTTCTCTGTCAGTGTCATGGAGAGAGCATTATTCATGAGACGGTGATGCAAAACCGCTTTCAGTATGTGGCTGATTTGCAGGCAATGGGGGCCAAAATTGAATATTTCAATCCAGAGGTCAAAAATCCCGAGACTTTTTACAATTTCAACTGGCAAGATCGTAGTGACAAAGACCGCCACGCTATTCGCATCATTGGCCCTACCAATTTTCAAGGCGGCGAGTTCAAAATTCATGACTTGCGAGCAGGAGCGACAATTTTGCTAGCAGCTATCAGTGCTCACGGCCAGACTACTTTGCACAACATCGAGCAAGTTGAGCGTGGTTATCAAAAGATCGATGAGAAATTAATTTTGATGGGTGCTAAGATAGAGAGAGTTATCACGCAGTAAAAACGGAACAAAACTATGGGGTCACTAGCATTATTTTTGGGTTTGTTGATTTTTTCTTTTGCGTTGACAAGTACGGCGGTGGTGCCGTTTATTAATTTGCTATATCGCTTGCGTTTTCGTCGCCAAGATCAGGAGACGACTGATGCCTTCGGCGAGCGGACACCCATTTTCGACAAATTTCACGCTGGTAAAGCAGGTGTGCCAGTGGGCGGCGGTTTGTTGGTAGTGATGGCGGTGTCTTTGTTTTTTGCCTTGATGATTCCAGCTCTTAATTATTTTGGAATCGAGGTAACTAGCTTACACAATGATAGCCAAGCTGAGGTTAATGTGCTTTTTTTTACTTTCCTTTCTTTTGCGATTTTAGGGCTTTATGACGATATTAAGAAATTTTTTCACTTCGATGATAAGAAGTTTTTTGGTTTACGCATGCGGGCTAAGTTATTACTGCAGGTTTTGTTAGCCGCGATTATTGCCTGCATGATTTATTTCCAGTTAGGGATTTCGATTTTGCACGTGCCTTTTATGGGTACGCTGCAACTTGGGTATTTTTACATTCCTTTTGCGGCTTTTGTAATTGTCGCTTTTGCTAATGCGGTCAACATTACTGACGGTTTGGATGGCTTAGCGGCAGGAGTACTGTTATTTTCGCTTTTTGGCTTGTGGATTTTATCCTCGACGATCCTCGATGTTCCTTTATCAGTTTTTATTGCTTTGTGGTTGGGCGCCTTGATTTCTTTTTTGTACTTCAATGTTTACCCGGCCAGAATTTTTATGGGCGATGTTGGCTCGCTGGCTTTTGGGGCGACTTTGGCGGTGATTGGTTTATTGCTTGGCAAAATTTTGGCGCTTCTAGTGATTGGCTTTATCTTCGTGGTGGAAATTGCTAGTTCACTATTGCAGCTTTCTGCCAAAAAGTATTTCAAGAAGAAAATTTTCACTGCTGCTCCGCTTCATTTAAGCTTTCAGGAAAAAGGTTGGGCCGAGCCAAAAATTGTCCAGCGTGCTTGGCTGCTGCAAATCATGCTAACTATCTTTGGGGTATGGTTAGCGGTTATTTAGAATAGATTTAAATCGAGCTTGTTGTTAAATAAAAATGTCAGCTGCCAGACTATTTTTCATCAATTTATTTTTGCTTGCTTTCGTAGGTTTATTTTTTGTGTTTGAAGCTTCGACGGTGGAGAGTTTCAAGTTATTTGGCCATCAATACTACTTTTTTAAACAGCAGGCTATTTGGCTCTTGTTGTCTGGTGTGTTCTTTTTCATCATTGCTCGTTTTAAATTGGATTTCGCTAAGAAATATGCTCTGCAGTTTTATCTTCTAGCGATGTTTCTACTAATCTTAACCCTGATTCCAGGGATTGGTCTCAAGCTCAACGGCGCTAGGCGATGGATTGCTCTACCTTTTGTTACGCTCCAGACTGTAGAAGTGGTTAAGCTGGTCCTGATCAATTTCATGGCTTTTCTCTTATCCAAAAAGTTGAACTTGAGGAGTTTTTTATTTTTTCTATTTTGGCCAGTATTTCTAGTCATGTTGCAGCCAGATTTTGGTTCAGTGATGATTCTGGTGGCAACTAGCCTCATCATTTATTTTTTATCAGGAGCACCGTTTAAAAAACTGTTGTTATTGGCTGCAGGTGGGGCTTTTTTGGCCTTGCTAGTAGTGTTACTTAGTCCTTATCGTCGCGATCGTTTGATGACTTTTCTAAATCCTGAATCCAATCTGCAAGACCAGTCTTATCATGTTCGTCAGATCACTTTGGCCTTGGGAGGTGGAGCTTGGTTTGGACGCGGCATCGGTAATTCACTGCAAAAATATTCTTACGTGCCAGAGGCCAGCAGTGATTCGATCTTTGCCATCATTGCAGAAGAAGTTGGTTTTGTTGGTTCGACGATGATCATCTTGCTTTTTGCAGGATATTTTATCTTTGCTCAAGCGATGGTGCGCGATAAGAATTTAACTAAATATGAATATTTATTGTTTTACGGCATTTTGGGTTGGCTGGCTACTCAAATCTTTTTCAATTTAGCAGCAGTTGTTGTACTTTTACCACTAAGCGGCATGCCTCTACCCTTCTTTTCTCAAGGTGGCTCGGCGCTACTAATGTCTTTTGTGGCGAGTGCTGTTTTACTCTCTATCGCCAAGCATGCTAAGATAAAAAAGTGAGAATTCTACTTAGTGGTGCCCACCTAACTCCAGCTTTGGCGATGATTGATTTCATCAAGGCTAATCATCCCGAACACGAGCTTTTTTTCGTGGGGCGTCTTTACAGTCAAGAGAAGCTGGGTCAGAAAGCAGTCGAAGAGGCAGAAGTCAACAAGCGCCAGGTCAAATTTATTCCTTTTACGGCGCCTAAATTCGTCAATCATTCTTTTTTAACCAAGCTCAACAACTTATTAACTTTCCCCAAAGTTGTTCGTCAGGCTAGGGAAATTTTGCGCGAAGAAAAAATTGATCTTTTCCTATCTTTTGGTTCCTATTTAGCAGTGCCCTTTGCCCTGGCTGCCAAAAGTTTACAAATTCCTATCGTTACACACGAACAAACCGTGGTAATGGGTAAAGCCAATCGTTTCATCTCAACCTTGGCTGATCGTGTGGCTATTTCGCACCTGGAAACCAAGCGCTACTTGGGAAACACTGAGGCGGTGCTAACCGGCAATCCGGTGCGCGCTAAGCTTTTTGCTAAAGATCTCAAGCGACCTAGTTGGTTGCCGGCAGAAATCAAAAATATCATTCTGGTGATGGGCGGCAACCAAGGTTCTTTTGTGCTCAACGATGCAGTCGAAGCAGCACTGCCACAACTATTGACGAAATACAGTGTCATCCATCAGTGTGGAAGATCCAATAAGCTCAAAAACCCATCACAGCATCTGGAAAAATACAAAAAAAGTCTAGCCAAAGAGTTGCGACAAAAATATTTCATTAAGGAGTGGATCGAAGACGAAGATTTGTTTTGGATTTATCAACACGCAAAATTTGCTATTTCCAGATCAGGCGCGAACGCTGTTTTGGAGTTGTCACTGGCGCCTCTGCCCGCCATTCTCATTCCCCTGCCCAATACTTACCAAGATGAGCAGTTAGCCAACGCTTCAATGATGCAAAAAGCCAATGGAGCCCTGATTTTGCAGCAAAGCTTGCTGAATGCCACCACGCTATTGGATAGCGTTGCGCATCTGGAGCAAAACTACCGAGAAATGCGGCGTGATTTGGCCAGAAGCAGCAATTACCTTGGAGCTAGCGCCAAACTTTATCAATTATTGGTGGAGGCTTATCAGGCTAAGAGGTTGTGAAAATCATCCCTTTTTTTATTTTGTTGCTTTTGTTTGTTTTGTCGCTAAAATTTGTTTTTGTGGTGCGTCAGGTCGATTGTTTGCTTCAAGGTGTTAGCTTGGAAGAAGGTGTCTGTCAACAAATAAACAAACATTTTCTTGGAAAATCGCTTTTTTTAACTGATTTTGAAAACGCTTCGATTTGGAATGAGTTGCTTGGCAGTGAACGATATAGTCAAGCTTATCAATACCAAACAGTTAATAAATCTTTGGGCGGTCAGATTGAGTTGACCTTAGTGGCCAAACTACCAGACTATCGTCTGCAAAGTAGTCAGGGTAGTTTTTTGCTTAACCACAGTAATAAGTTGCGCAACGATCGAGCGGATTTGTCTCTGCCAACAATTGAAGCGGAGCTTGAGCCTGTAATTTTAGCAAATGGTTATTTGGGAGAAGATTTACACGAGCATTTTTTTGCCTTGTCCAAGGCGCTGCACTTATATGGTTTTGACGATAGCCAAGTCAAATGGTTGAGCGAACAGGAAATTCAGTTGCGCACAGCCAACCTGCTAGTTCTACTTGATAGCAGTAAAGATTATGAATACCAAATTGAGCGCTTGCATGCGATCCTGAGTGATCGTGAGCTGGCTGCAACTTTAGCAGCTGGCCAAGTTTTAGATTTACGTTTCAATTTACCGGTTTTGAAAAAATATTAGAGCAAAACATAGACAGCAGGCTGAAATTTTTGTATTATCAAAGTAGCCATGAGCAAAGAACAAGTAATTACTGCAATTGATTTGGGTAGTGAGAAATGCACCACCTTGATTGCTCGAGTCAATGAGGCCAGCACGCTACAGGTGCTTGGTTTTGCAGTGATTCCTTCGCGCGGGATGAAGCGCAGCATGATCATCGATCTAGAGCAGGTGCTCAATACTGTTAGTCAGGGATTGGATGCGGCCGAACGGATGGCTGGCTTTAGCGTCAAGAATGCCGTCGTTTCTATTTCTGGAGTTCACATCAAGTACAAAAATTCTCGCGGCGTAGTAGCCGTGGCTTCAGCTGATCAAGAAATTGTTAGAAGCGATATCGATCGAGTTATCGAAGCGGCTCGCGCAGTGTCTATGCCTTCTGACCGCGAAATTATTCATGTTATTCCCAAGGATTTTAAAGTTGATTCCCAGGAAGGCGTCAAAGATCCAGCCGGCATGACTGGAGTGCGCCTAGAAGCTGAAGCCCACATCATCACTGCCCTCAACACGTCTTTGCGCAATATCGAGAAATGCATTAGTGATCTGGGCATCAAAGTCGATGCTTTTGTCTTTTCTGCCTTGGCTGCGGCCAGCGTAGCTCTCAGTGAAACCGAGAAAGAACTGGGTGTGGTCTTGGTCGACATCGGGGCCGGCACTACCAGTATCATTGCATACGTGGAAGGAGCTCTAGAATTCTCAGCGGTGTTGCCGATTGGTGCCAAGCACATCACCCAGGACATTGCTCTGGGGTGTCGCATTCCGATGGATGACGCCGAGAAACTCAAGCTTTATTTGACCGACAATAACCTCGAAGACCTGCGGCCGATTCCCGGGGAATCTAAGGTTGATTTTACCAAGCGCAAGAAGAAGCTTGATTTGATCGACCCAGAGAAGGTTGGCATCGCTCATAACGATTTTCTGTCCAAGAAAACCTTGGTTGGTGGGATTATGGAGCCTCGTCTGCGCGAAATTTTCAAATTAGTTATGCAGGAATTAGATAAGGCTGATCTGCTTTCTGGCAACAAAGTCCCCGCAGGGCTCGTTTTGACTGGCGGTGGGGCGATGACTGCTTCAGTGGTTGAGGTGGCCAAGAAAGTCAGTAGCTTGCCCGTGCGCTTGGCAGCTCCAGAGGAGATTGAAGGTCTGACTGAGGACATCAAGAAGCCAAATTTTGCCGTCTCGGTGGGTTTGCTTGAATATGCGCTTACACAAGGCAAGACAGCAGTAGTCGCCGAAGAATTTAATTGGCACTCCTTGATCCCAGGTGGACTGGGAGGCAAGCTACTTGGTGGCTTGAAAAAATTAGCCAAGTCAATTTTACCTTGATTTTTATGTTATAGTTTGATAGTGTATTTGCACATACAGAAAGCCTTAAAAATATGGGACTCGTAAAACCTTCCAATACTACTTTTGCCAAGATCAAAGTCATCGGTGTCGGTGGTGGCGGCAGCAATGCGGTCAACTCGATGGTTTTGTCTCGTCAAATTAACGGTGTGGAATTCATTACTGTCAACACCGATGCGCAGGCCCTGCTCACCTCCAAAGCTGAAACCAAGATGCAGATCGGCACCAACTTTACCCGTGGCTTGGGTGCTGGCGCTGATCCAGAGGTTGGGCGCACGGCGGCAGAAGAAAGCCGCGAGAAACTCAAGGATTTATTATTTGACACCGATATGGTTTTTATCACTGCTGGCATGGGTGGTGGTACGGGCACAGGAGCGGCACCCATCATTGCTGAAATTGCCAAAGAAGCTGGAGCCCTGACAGTGGCGGTGGTCACCAAGCCTTTTGCCTTTGAAGGTATCAGGCGTATGCAGACTGCTGACGAGGGTATCGAAGCTTTGGGTGATAGTGTAGACACTTTGATCGTTATTCCCAACCAGCGTTTACTAGAGGTAATTGATAAAAAAATGACTTTCATCGACGCCTTTCGCCTAGCCGATAACGTGCTTGGTCAGGGAGTCAAAGGTATTTCGGATCTGATTACCATCGCTGGCATGATCAATGTCGACTTCGCTGACGTCAAAACGATCATGATTGATTCTGGTTCGGCCCTGATGGGCATTGGTGAAGCTTCTGGAGAAGATAGGGCGGTGGTGGCGGCACGCATGGCTGTTTCTTCGCCTCTGCTCGAAGTCTCGATCGATGGTGCCAAGGGCATTCTCTACAACATCACTGGTGGTCCAGATATGGCGATGAGCGAAATTTCTGACGCTTCAGCAGTGATTGCCGACAGTGCCGATCCGGACGCTAACATTATTTTTGGGGCTACCATCGACGAAAACATGGGTTCTAAGATTAAGATTAGCGTTATTGCCACTGGCTTTGGTGACACTTATTCTGGTACTGGCCCACGAGCGATGTTTGGCGCTTACTCTCGTGAATCCAGGCGCAAGATGAGTGGCCCGACGGCCGCTTACAAGAACGATGAGAAGCCAGAGCAGCAAGAAGAGAAAATTGATCGTGCGCCCAGCGCATTTACTCAGCCTCAGGCTGCGCCAGCCAAGCCAGTTAAGGAAGAAGAGCCAGTTAGCCGCAATCCTTTTGTGCGCTCTGCCCTCTTCAACCTGAAGAAAAAAGACGAGCAGAAGCGTGATGACCAGAGCGACAAAAAAGAAGACATTGATAGTGACGATGAGTTTGCCGAGTTCGATGTGCCAGCGTTTTTGAGGGATAGGTAGAATATTGTCGTGGAGTATTTTTATTTTTCAATAATTGTTTTAGCAGCATCCTTTTTACAAGGATTGACTGGTTTTGGTTTTGCTATTTTAGCCGCACCTCTTTGCCTTCTTTTTTTTGAGCAACAAGAAGTAGTAATTGTTTTATCTGCAGTGAGCTTATTATTGAACCTTTATTTGGTTCTCAAAATTAAAGCCAGCCCTGATTTTCAAATCCTAAGGCAACTGCTTCTTGCAGGGATAATGGGATTGCCTGTTGGGGTAGCTGTTTTATTGATGTTTAACCCTGAATTTTTGAAAATTTCCACTTCTTTATTAGTTTTAACGTTTGCTTTGCTTAGTTTGTTTCCAAAGTTAAGTTTTAAGAAAAATGATTGGATAACTGTAAACGTTGGCTTTCTCAGTGGCTTATTACAGTCTGGAATTGGTTTGAATGGACCAATTCTAGCCTTGACCTTAAACAGCTATGATTTAGAACCAATTAAAATTAGAAAAACTCTGGCAATTCTTTTTTTGGCTCTAAGTTCGTTTAGTATTCCGCTTTTTATTTTAAGTAACATTGTTAATCAAAAAGTAATTAGTCTGAGTTTGCTCGCCTTACCTTTTATTTGCTTGGGAGCCTGGTTGGGAAATATTGCTTTTGATAACAGCAAGCAACATCATTTTAAATTGATGACTATGGCTTTATCAGTCATTGCTGCTTTATACTCAATAATGCGAATTCTATCTTAAGCTTTGTGTTCGCTTGAGTTTTTCTTATTTATTACTTTTACTTTTGCAAAAAGCAGAGGGAGGAAATATAATTCTAACAATAACCTTAAAACCTTTCGAGCCGCTATCCACGGCGAGGTGTCTGCAGAAAGCTTTTTGAAACTTAAAGAGCAAGTAAACCAGGCCGGCAGAGTCCGTAATCGCTCTTAATCAAGTATTAGTCAGGCTGGTACCTTCGTCTATCAAGATGAGCCTGCTTAGAAACGACATAAAGTTCGTTTTTAGGCAGGCTTTTTTAGTAGCAAAAAAGTATAGTATAAGGAAACCATGAAAATCAAAGACTTCAGGCAGACCCCCAATTTCCCAGAGTTAGAGCAAGCGGTGCTCGACTTTTGGGACAAGGACCAAACCTTCGAGAAATCGGTGCAGAGCCGCAGCGAAGACCAGGCTTTTTCTTTTTATGATGGGCCGCCTTTTGCCACTGGTCTGCCTCACTATGGTCACCTGATGCAATCGATTATCAAGGATTTGATTCCTCGTTACCAAACTATGCTCGGTAAAAGAGTTCGCCGAGTTTGGGGTTGGGACTGTCACGGCTTACCAGTCGAAAACATTATCGAAAAAGAACTCAAGTTGGATAGCAAAAAAGACATTGAAGGATATGGGGTGGGCAAATTCAACGAAGCTTGCCGCCAAACTGTTTTGACTTACGCAGAGGAGTGGAAAACGACCATTCGCCGCATCGGTCGCTGGATCGACATGGATCACGCTTACAAAACCATGGACAAAGACTTCATGGAGACCGTTTGGTGGGTTTTCCGCCAGCTTTGGGACAAGGGTCTGATCTACAAAAGCCACAAATCGATGCACATTTGCCCGCGTTGCGGCACACCTCTGTCCAACTTCGAGGTTACTCAGGGTTATAAAGATGTCAAAGACATCTCCGTTTTTGCCAAATTTGAACTACAGGGCGCGGCTAAGCAGCTTGGCGTGGAAACCAATGAGAAAATTTATGCTGTCGCCTGGACGACCACGCCTTGGACTTTGCCAGGAAACGTTTTGCTGGCTGTTGGCCCAGCGCTCGAGTATGTCTTAGTCAAAATTGCGGATGAAGAAGGTCTAGTGGTGGTGGCCAAAAATCGCCTCGCTGAGGTAATTGCTGATCGAGATTTTGAGTTAGTCAGTGAAGATTTTCTCGGTGCCAAGCTGGCTGGTTTGACTTACACGCCAGTTTTTCCATATTTTGCCTCGTGGCAGAAGGCTTTTCGGGTAGTGACGGGTGACTTTGTTACTCTAGAAGATGGCGCTGGCATTGTGCACATCGCGCCAGCTTTTGGCGAGGACGATTATAATCTCGGCAAAGCCGAGGGTATCGAACTGCTCCAGCACGTCGGTATGGATGGCCGCTTTACTGAGGCAGTCACAGATTTTGCCGGCTTAGAAGTCAAACCCAAAGATACCCCACAGACGACTGATATCGAAATTATTAAATACTTAGCGGCTCATGGCAGCCTTTTCGCCAAAAAGAAAATTGAACACAGTTATCCACATTGCTGGCGTTGTGATACACCCCTACTTAACTACGCCACAGACAGTTGGTACGTCAAGGTTAGCTCCTTCAAGAAACAGTTGCTCGCCAACAACGAAAAAATCAATTGGCAGCCCGACCATATTAAACACGGCCGCTTCGGCAAATGGCTGGAGGGCGCGCGCGACTGGGCTATTTCGCGCAATCGCTACTGGGGCACGCCTCTGCCCATCTGGGAAAGTGAGCGTGGCGACTTCATTTGTGTTGGTTCAGTCGAAGAACTAGAGCAACTCTCTGGTCAAAAAGTCACTGATTTGCACAAGCACATTGTCGATGAGATTTCCTTCGTCAAAGATGGTCAGACCTATCGCCACATTCCAGAAGTTTTGGATTGTTGGTTTGAGTCGGGGTCGATGCCATATGGCGAACTGCATTATCCCTTTGCCAATCAGGACTTTTTCAAGCGCTCTTTCCCTGCAGACTTCATTTCGGAGGGTCAGGATCAGACGCGCGGCTGGTTTTACACTTTGCACGTCTTAGCGACGGCTTTGACCTTGGGCGAGGAAAAAGAAACTAGTTCCTTCAAAAACGTCATGTGTACTGGTTTAATCATGGCTTCGGATGGCAAAAAGATGAGCAAGCGCCTCAAGAACTATCCAGAGCCAGGAGCGATTTTGGAAGCTTACGGGGCGGATGCCTTGCGCCTCTACATGATGTCTTCGCCAGCAGTCAAAGCGGAAACCCTTAATTTTGCCGAAACGGACGTGGCCAATTTGCGCCGCCGAGTTTTTGTGATCTGGTGGAATGTGCTGGCTTTTTATAAGTCTTTTGCTGATCAAGAAGCAGGCTTTTTTGATCTTGAAAGCGGCAAGCTGCCCAGCAACTTGCTTGATCGCTTCATGCTGAGTCGCTTGCAAGGCTTGGTCAAAGAATTGCGCCAGCATCTCGATGCTTACGATGTGATGAAGGCAAGTCGCTTGCTGGCACCATTTATTGATGAATTGTCGACCTGGTATTTGCGCCTGAGTCGCGAGCGCCTCAAAGCGAGCGACAATAAAGAAGTTAGTCAAGTTTTTGCTACCCTGATCTATGAGTTGGCCAAGGCTTTTGCACCAGTGGTGCCATTTTTTACTGAAGTCATCCATCACAACATGGTCGACGAGCACAGCTCGATTCACCTGGAGAGCTTCCCAGAGTACCGCGGCAACCTGCAAGATTTAGAGCTAGAGCAGGCCATGCAAACCATGCGCCAGATCGTCGAACTAGCCCACGCCAAGCGTAAAACTGCAGGAGTCAAGGCCCGCCAGCCACTCGCCAGCCTGACTGTTCAGGGTGTGGCGCGCTCGGTTTATCGGGCAGAGTTGACTGCGTTGCTTGAAATGGAGCTTAATGTCAAAGAGGTCCTGTGGCAAGAAGCTGAGGGTAATCTGGAGGTTATTTTCGACTTCGCTCTGACGCCGGCTTTAGAGGCGGAGGGTAAAGCTCGCGATTTGATTCGCCAGATTCAGGACTTGCGCAAGGAGGCTAAGTTGGCATTAGATGAGCTGGTGCAGATGCAATTACCGGCTTGGCCAGAGGCGTGGCAAGAAGAGATTGAGAGCAAGACCAACACGAATTTGGTCAAGGGTGAAGAAGTGATGCTGTTAACTTAAGCTAAGAAAGGTAAAGATGGCAACTTACGAAGATTTTGTGAAATTAGATATCAGAGTTGGACAAATTGTGGCGGTTGAGGATTTTCCAGAGGCCCGTAAGCCAGCTTACAAATTGACCATCGATTTTGGTCGGGAAATTGGCCAGAAGAGATCGAGCGCGCAGTTGGTCAAGCATTACAGTAAAGAACAGCTACAAGGCAAACTGGTGCTGGGGGTAGTCAATTTTCCACCGCGCCAGATTGGACCTTTTGTTTCGGAGGTGTTGACCCTGGGCGTGCCCGATGCCGATGGTGAGTGTGTGCTGATTACTCCAGATAAACAGCAGGCAGTGGTGGGTGGTAAACTGTTTTAATAGGTCATCGAAAACCATGCGCAAATACTTTTTGCCAGCAACTTTGTTTCTTTTTGCTTTGTTGTCTTTGACTACTTTGCGCAGCATAGTGCCAGATCTGCTATACAAGCAGGCAATTGCTTTTGGCTTGGCCTTTATTTTGTTTTTCTTGACCTGCCAATTGCCTTTTAAATTGCACCTGCAGATGAGCAAATGGCTTTATTTGGGTCTGAATTTAATTTTGCTTGGACTTTTAATCTACGGTTCAGTGACCAGAGGAATTTCTGCTTGGATTACTCTGCCTTTTGGTTTTAAGTTTCAGCCTTCACAGTTCGCGATTCCAATTGTCGCTTTATACTTGGCGAATTTTTTTGGTAAGGCCAAGCGCTTCAGCTGGTTTTCATTAGGGCAAACTTTAGCGATCATTGTTTTGCCCTTTTTGCTAATTTTAGTGCAACCTGATTTTGGCACAGCCATAGTGTATTTGGCGGCGCTAGCGGTCTTCATACTTTTTAACCACTTGAGCTTCAGGCAGTTTTTATTGCTTGTTTTAGCGGCGCTTCTGTCCTTGATGTTCTTGTGGACAGTGATTTTCAAAGACTATCAGCGTAGCCGAATTATGGGCTTTTTACACTTACAACAAGGACAAGTGACGCAGCAGAGCGCCCAGACAGAAAGCAGTAGTGCCTACAATGCTCGCCAGGCCTTGATTGCGGTTGGCAGCGGTCAGTTTTGGGGGCGTGGAATTGGTCAGGGAGTGCAATCGCACTTGCGTTTCTTGCCGGAGCGCCAGACGGACTTTATTTTTGCTTCTTTTGTCGAGGAATGGGGTTTTGTCGGCGCGGCCTTCTTACTTGGTTTGTACTTTGCACTGATCCTTTTCCTCTGGCATTTTGCTTGGTTGGCGCAAGCTTTTCGTGAACAACTGTACATTTTGGCGACGCTGGTGATGTTTCTGGTGCAAATTTTTATCAACGTGGGGATGAACCTGGCGATTTTACCGATCACCGGCATCACGCTACCTTTCCTCTCCTATGGTGGAAGCAGCGTCTTGGCACTTTTTTACGCATTGGGGGTGGTGCAAGCCATCGTGGCGACCTTGCCCAAGAAAGCGACTTGGAGCTTTTATTAACTCTAGAGTTCTGATATAATCCTCTTTCGTTATGTCAAAGTACGCCGTTATCCAATTACAAGGTAAACAATATCAAGTCCAGGAGGGCGATGAGTTTTTGGTCGATCAGCTGGGTCAAGATGCTGGCAGTAAGTTCGACGTCACTGATGTTTTGCTCTTGGTCGATGGTGAAAAGAAAAAAATTGGCCAGCCTCTAGTCGCTGGTTCTAAGGTTTCCTGTGAATTAATTTCCAACCAAAAAGGCGAGAAGATTCGCGTCGCCAAATACAAGTCTAAATCTCGATATCGCAAGGTGCATGGGCATCGCCAGTATCAGAGCACGGTCAAGGTCTTAAGCATCGCTTAAGAATTCTAGCCGAGCTAAGTCCGCCATGAACTCACTGTCTAAATTTCTCGTTTTGTTTGGTAACACCACCCTCTTGTCCAAACTAGAGTTTGAGTCTCTGTACCCTACTTTGTCATTGACTAAACTCGACGAACATCTCTACTCTTTCGAGAGTGAAACTGATTTGTCAACTGAGATGATGGAGGTTCTTGGTGGCACAGTCAAAATTTTTGGGGTGGTCAAGGAATTTGAATCAAATATCGCCGATGAGACTTTGATCGAAGAAATTGTCGCCTTGCTTTTGAGTCAGACTGATGAGCCTTATTTTACTTTCAGTCAAACTGGCAAAGGACAGCGCGAAATTAGCAACGCTGATATCAAGGATTTAATCAAAGAAAATGGCAAAAAAGCTCGCTATTTCTCTGGCGAGCTCAGCGAAAGCGCTTTACTCTCGCACAAGAGTAAAGCCACGGAGCTGCTCAGCTTCAACGATAAAGTCAGTGGCAAATTGATTTTGGCCCAACTGCGCGTCGTTCAAGACATCGATGATTGGACCAAGCGTGATCGCAATAAGCCCTACGCTGACCGTAAAAAAGGTATGTTGCCGCCAAAAGTGGCGAGAATGATGGTTAATATCGCTTCTGGTTTATGGCAGCAAAAAAATGAAGCCAAACCTCTTCTTTATGATCCCTTCTGCGGCACTGGCACGGTCTTACTCGAAGCAGGCATGCGCGACCTGGATGTCTACGGTTCCGACATTGACCAAAATGCAGTTTTTGGTAGTCGCGACAACCTCGAGTGGTTTAAGCAGGAATATGGCAAGCAAATTGAGAGCAAAGTTTTTTACATGGATGCTGGTCACCTCGACCTAGCAACTTTTACCAGCAAGGTTGACCTCTTGGTCACTGAGCCTTTTCTCGGCAAGCAAACCCCGCGTGACAGCGAGCTAGCCAATGTTTTCAAAGGTTTAGAGAAAATGTACTTGGGCTCTTTCAAGTCCTTCACCAAAGTTCTAAGTGACGGTGCGGTAGTGGCCATTGTTTTCCCAAGAGTCAGCACCGCCAAAAGAACTTATTCACTCGACAGTTTAATTGACAAATTAAAGACAAAAGGATACAATCTTGTGGTCGATCCGGTCCTCTACGCTCGAGAAGGAGCGCGAGTTGCTAGACAAATTTGTTTGTTTAGTTTCCATTCGTCAATCAAGTAAAATTTAGGAAATACATATGGCACACGTCAAAGGTTCAGGTAGCGTTAATCAACACGCCCAAGGTAAAAGACACGGTAAGCGTTTCGGCGTCAAAAAATACGCTGGTGAAAAAATCGCTGTCGGTCAAATCATCGTTCGCCAAAAAGGCGCCAAGTACAAAGCCGGTCACGGTGTTAAATTTGGTCACGATTGGACCGTATTCTCCATGATTGATGGTGTCGTCAAATTCAGCAAGAAATTTGGCAAGACTGTGGTGAATGTGGTGAAGGGGTAAAATAGCAGCATTTCAGATTAAATTAGAAATCCTCAGTTAAAAACTGAGGATTTTTTGTTTTTTCCCGTGAAAAATTTGATCCATTGTGTTATACATAAAGTATATGTCGCTCAACGTCCAAAAACTCGCTATCAATTATCTACAACCCAACCCTTTCCAGCCAAGAGATAAAGTCAAAAAGGAAGACATTGCCGAACTAGTCGAGTCGATTCGTATCCACGGTATTCTCGAGCCGCTGGTTATCGCAGAAACTCCGGCTGGTTTTCAGATTATTGCTGGCGAGAGACGCTGGCGAGCAGCCAAGATTTTAGGCTTGCCAGAAGTGCCAGTTTACATCAAGAAAACCAGTCCCCAGGGAATGTTGGAGATGGCCATCGTTGAAAATGTCCAGCGCCACGACCTCAATCCAATCGAGCGTGCCCAATCTTTTCAGCGTTTGCAGCGAGAATTTGGCTTGTCTACCACTGACGTTGCCAAGCGCATTGGCAAATCACCTGCTTACATTAGCAACAGTTTTAAGCTCTTGACCTTGCCAGATGCCATCAGCGATGGTCTGCTCAGTGAACAAATTAGTGAAGGTCACGCCAGAGCCCTGGCTAGTATTGGTTCACCAGAGGCGATGATTGCTTGTTACAAAATGGTGCTCAAGGAAAATGCCTCGGTGCGGCGCACGGAAGAATTGGTTAGGCGATTCAAGAACAACGAGCTCACCACTAGCAAAAAAGACGAGGGTCGTGGTCGCCCACTCAATCAAGATGAGCAGCAGGTAGCGGTCTGGGAAAATAAGCTCAAGGAATACTTCAAAAACCAAGCCAGCCTCAAAGTCATTCGCTCGCGCAAACAAACTAAGATCACCATTACTTTAACCGGCTCACCAGACAAAACTCAGGAGGATTTAGAAAAGCTGATGAAAATTGCCAAAAGCTAAACTGAGGTCTTTTCCAAACTTATTTATCCGGCGTAATATTCAAGAGAATCATTAATTTGTCAGCGACGCGATACCAGAGCGGTGCGGCAGTTTCGGCGGCCCAAGGGCTGGATTTAGTGTTTTCTAGTTTGACCAACATGGTGAAGCGCGGATTGCTAGCTGGGGCAAAACCTATGAAGCTAGCAATGGTCTCGTCTTGTTTATAACCACCATTTGGGTCTGGCACCTGCGAAGTGCCGGTTTTGGCGGCGACTGTGTACTTATCGGAAGCAATCCACTGGGCTTCGCCGTGGGCGGCGGCCTCTACCATCATTTCAGTGACGGTGGCCGCCGCCTCTCTAGAAATGATTTGCTCACCAGCCTTGACTTGGCTGACTATTTCTTGGCCAGTCTGCTGGTCGAGGACTTTTTCGATAATCAGTGGTTCAAGCATTTGTCCGCCATGAGCGATGACGTTGACAGCACGCAGCAGCTCCAAGCTGTTGGTGCTGATGCCTTGGCCAAAAGATATGGTGGCGGTTTCCACAGGACCAATTTTGCTTGGGAAAGGCGTGCGTGCGTCGTCTTGCAGGTCGAGATCAATTTGTTGACCGATACCAAATTTCTTGAGATAACTGACGAAGCGCTCAGTGCCGAGGAGATCGCTGATGAAAATCATGGCGGTATTATCAGACTTGGCTAGGGCGTCAGTCATCGAAATGTTGGGGTGATAGACGTCATTCCAAGTTTTGATTGAGTATTTGCCGATCTGTCGTGGTCCACTGCAGCGCGTACAAACTGTATTTGGGCTAATAACTTGACTATCGATACCAGCAGCCACAGTCAAAGTCTTAAAAGTCGAGCCTGGTTCATACAATCTAGTTAGGCTAGGGTTTTTGAGAATTTCGCCAGAATATTTGAAATATTGCCACTGTTGGTAATTGGGCCAGGCTGCCAAAGCTAAAATTTTACCAGTTTGACTATCTAGAATAATAATTTCACCGCGATCTGCCTGATAGCGTTCTATCCCCCACTTCAGATTTTGTTCGGCTAGGTGTTGGACGTCACGGCGAATGGTTAGAGTGACGTCGCGACCATTAAGGTTCTTGCTTTCATATTTCTGTCCAGCCAAGAGAAAACCCAGCGCATCCATACGCAACCACTTGCTTTCTTGGCGAGCTTTTAGTTCATCTTCCAGAGCACCTTCGATACCATAACGACCAATTTCGTTGGCGTTTTCGTCTCGGCCGACGAAGCCAGTCAGGTGAGCAGCCATGGAAGCTTCTGGATAGAAGCGTTGGTAAGCCTCGTCGAAGTAAAGGTAAGGATTAGCCAGAGTTTCTATAGCAAGTTTTTGCTCGAGGCTTAGTTTATCGAGTAATTTAGGCCAGTTGCCACGACTATTAAATTTAGCGAGAATTTCTTCTCGCAGGGTTTCTCTGAACAGCAATTGTTCTTCTTTGCCAAATAAATTTAGCTCCTGAAAACGTTGAGGGCTAACCAGTTCAGCCAGGCGTCCTGCCAGAGAGAGGGTGTCGCCTTGAAAATTTTTTTTATCTAATTTGAGCTCATAAACTTTTTGGTTGCCGACCAGAAGTGATCCGTCGCTGGTGAAAATTTGACCTCGTAGACCTTGATGGTCGAGTTTACGCAAAGTTTGGGATTCCGAAGCTTCCTTGAGATTTTGTCCCATGATCACTTGCCAATAAAAAAGTCTGCCCAAGATGACAATCAAGCCTAAATAAAAAAACAAGATAAATAATCTGCTGCGACGGCGATCAAATTGTTCTTCTGCTTCTCTCATGTTATTAAGGTGTGAGGTCTAAGGCTAAGCTGGAAGATGCTCTTTGCACTACCACTACCTTAGAAATGCTGATATAGCCGTCCTCTTCTGTCTTACTAAGTGATTGCAAAGCTGTTTTCTCGGCTAATTGTTTGCTTCGTAGGATTTGTTCTGCCTCTAGTGCAGCTTTCTTATTTTCTAGTAAGCTAATTCGCTGACCGTAACCAATGTTTTGACTGAGAGTAAAAACCGTGCTGAGTAATTGTAGGCACAGAGCAAAACTTAAAATTGCGTAGTAGATGGTGGTCTTTTTTTTCATTTGTTTTCTAGATTTCTAGAGAGCCACGGCTCTCAATTTGGCGCTGCGAGCTCGAGGGTTGTGATGCAACTCTTCCTCACTAGCAGTGATTGCCTTTTTGTTAATAAGTTTGCCCAAGTTATCAGCTTCAATTTGTTTAAAAAAAGTTTTGACTAAGCGATCTTCCCCTTCATGAAAAGCGATGGCGACCAGTCTCTTGTTGGCAGCTTTGCTAGTGCGCAGAATTTGCAGCGCTTGTGGCAAGGCAGTTTCGATGTTGCCAAGCTCATCGTTGACGATGATGCGCAAAGCCTGAAATGTTTTAGTGGCGGCGTGGATTTTTTGGCCATAGTGCCGGCCTTTGGCTTGTTCGACAATTTCAACCAAAGTGCTGACCAGATCTAAACTGCTTGGATCTTTTTTGCGCTGTTCGACGATTTTGCGAGCGATGGCTCGCGCATCAGTTTCGCCACCATATTCGAACAGCATTTTGGCTAGTTGCTTTTCATCTAGCAACTTGAGCAGATCACAAGCGCGCACGCCTAGGCGATCATCCATGCGCATATCAAGGGTTTCTTCCTGCGCTTCGAAACTGAAGCCGCGCTCCTTGGACATGAGTTGTTCAGTCGAAGTGCCGAAATCGAACAAAACACCACTGATTTCTAGGTCTAAACTTTTTTTAAGGTTCTTGATGCTATCCTGCATTTTGCTGAAGTTTTCACGCAGCAAGATGAGCTGATCATTCGCAATTTCTTTTTTAAAAAGCTCTTTGGCGGTCTCAATGCTTTGCTTGTCGAAGTCAAAAGCGATCACTTTTGCGCCGCGCTTGAGTATTTCTCGACTGTGGCCGCCGCGACCAAAAGTGGCATCGATGTAATAGCAGCCTTTTTGCGGGTCAAGGGCTTCCAGAACTTCCTTGACCAGAACTGCTTGATGACTTGTGTTAGCTTGGTTCATTTTATTTTTCTAGACTGATGCTTTCTGCAATTTCTTCGGCTCGGCCTTCTATCTGGTCGATGTAGTTGTGGTAGCGCTCCTGATCCCAGACCTCTATATGGTTGAGGCTGCCGACTACAACAACGTTTTTGACTAAGTGGGCGAAATCAATCAAGTAATCGGGCAGATTTACTCGACCGTTGTCATCGCTGCTTAGCTCTTGGGCCTCATTGGTCATCAAGCGAAGCAAGTCGCGGTTGGCTTTTTTTGTCAAAGAGCTCTCAGCAATTTTCTCCAACTCTTTCTTAAAATTGCTTTCTTGGAGTAAAAATAGGCAGCCGTCTAGTCCTCTCGTGACGATCCAATTCTTGCTAACAGAGCGAAATTTCGCTGGCAAAGACAGTCGCCCCTTGGCTTCCAAGTGGTGATAATATTTGCCGATTAGCATTTTGTTAATTTTATGAGCCTATTTACCATTTACTACCACGATCAAGTTTATATAGAAAAAAATGGCTGGTCAACGCGAAGTTTGCTTCGGGTTTTTGGATATAGATTTAATTAGTAAGAGAGGGTGGCTTAGAAAACTTGACCATCTAATATATGAGGCCTATAATATAAGATATGGCGGCAAAAGAGTCTTTTCCAACATCTACACAAAAAGTTCAAAAAGATGCTCCAGGCATGTATGGCACGCATTTTACTGAGAATCTGCCGTTTAGAGATTATCATTCAGCATTTAAGTACTTTTTTCAAAGTTTGCCTAAGGATCAAGATGTTGTCCGCCTACTGGATGTTGCCTCTGGCAATGAAAATCGCGTGCTTGCAGGTATGGCTGAATTTGGTAAGCCAATTGATTTGACCGCCGCTGACATAGAAACGCCCTCATCTTTTGGAATTTTGCCTGAAAATGTATCTAGAAAATTTGAACTTGTGAATTTGAGTGAACGTTGGCCATATCCAGACAATTCTTTTGATGGCATTATTTTTTCTTGGGCGCTGCACTGGTTTGGTGTACAAGGAGCGCAAAATGCACTAGATAATGTTGCAAGAGTACTTAAGCCTGGGCGTGATGCTATCATTTCTACTCTTACACCATACGATGGCTTAATTTCTAATCACGTTTTTGAAAGAAATAAAATAAGTAAAAAAGAACTACATAGAATATACCCCGACGCTCAAGTGTTGGGGAAACAGCGTTTAGGTTCACCCGTATGGACTGTAAGAAATGATAACAACATCAGATTGCAATTAAAATCTGGAAGAGGCTTCGCTGTCAAAAAGAGTCACCCACTTAGTATTATTGGTGAGAAAGAATTAATTGGTTTTACTCCTGAATATTTTAAGGCAGAGTTAAATCGTAGAGATTTAGAAGTAATTATGGAGGTAATTAAGCCAAATAAAGACTTTCCGAATGAATATTCTCCAACGTTGTCGGAAGGAAAAACTCATTTAATTTACGTGGTTAGAAAAAAATAAAATTGTTGGGAAAATTTTAGCTGAATAAGAAATTATGTTTACCTAATTTTTTCTGGAGACTTGTCTGGCAAAAAGTTTTTCTTGTTCACTACACTTTCACCCAGTTCTTTTTCCGTTGCTTTCCTGGCATTACCAGCCACGGCTCCGCCGCGGCGGGCGACTTTTTTATGTGCGGGCATGGCCGAAGGCTGTTCTTTTTTAGAAATCTCAGTAGTAACTTTTTCACCGAGCATGGTGAAAATTAACTCCAAATCAGTCATGTGGTCACGGAGGTTGGCGCCGGAGCGCTCTGGAAGGTTTTTATAATCTCTGTACTCACTTGGCGTCATGCCAAAAGTCGCCTTGCTGATTTCTGAGGTGAGGATGGCATAGTCTACCTGGCGTTCGAGACCACGCTCTTTCCACTCGTCAGTCAAATTTTGGCGAATGGCAATGCCACGCAAGCGCTTGTCGATCCAGTCTGATGGATAGCCTTTTTGCTCATAGAGCTGCTTCATACGTTCTTGGGCCAGTTCTGGGTTTTCGATCTCGTCCAAACGGTCTTTGCCAACTTGTGCCAGCCACATCTTGAAGGGTTCGGCTTTGGGGGAAGGAATGGACTGGATAATGCGTAAAAGACTTTTTGTGTTGGCGCAGTCAGTGAGATATTTTTTACCATCACTCGACTCTATTTTCAGTTGTCGACAAATTGTCGACAACTGAAAATTAGACTCATCCTTCACTCTAATTTTCATCTTAAACCAATAATCACGAGCATTGACGCTGTCTGTCAGCACTCCCACCACGTCGACCACCGAGAAATACCACTCGCCTTCGTACCAAAGGCGGCGAATCTCCTTTTGCTTGAAGAGAATGATAGAGGAATTTTTTGTCATAAGACTACTCTTTCTAGCAGTATAACAGACCAAAATGAATAAAAGATGAGTTTTTCGGGTGATGAAATAATACTAGTTAAATATATCTAAGCATATCAAACAACATCAAAACCAGGCTTGATACATCAATCGAAGTTTTTGGGGTGCTAAATTAGCAGAGTCAGGCCTTGACTGCTAAAAAGGCGCAGGTTACTTCACCAGCAAGTAAACTTCCATGATCGGACCGCTGGCAGTAACTAGGCCGTCGGCTGTACTGGCGTCCATTTCTAGCCATTTGCTGCCGTCGTAGCCCATGATTTTGGCCGCTTCATCACTGGAGCGAAAGGAGACAGTGAAGTTGCTGCTGCTGGTCTGCAGAGAGCGCTCGGCGCTGACTACGTAAGGGTCAGAGAGTAGTTCTCCTGTCACTTCGCCAGGGTAGCCTGGGGAGTTGTAGATGACAAGATAAGAGTATTTGCTGAGCTCGGTGTTGCTGAGGCTAAATTTATTATCCTGGGAAGTGAATTTGCTTGCTTTTTCTTTGCCATTTTCGAAGTAGCGCCAAGCCGATTTAACAGCATAGGCTTCATTGCCGCCAAACTGGGCCAGGAGGTTGCCGCCTTTGATGTCCTCGTGGTAGGTGATGGCGCCGCCCGCAGACTGGGAGCCAAAAAGCTTGCGCTCGGAGACGGGCAGTTTGCTGAGACTAATCAGGCCGCCGAAGCCCTGAAGCATTGAACCAGTTTGGTACTCCATCTCGTATTCAAGCTCGCTGGCTGGTTTTTTGACTTCCTTGACTACGATGGTGATGTAGCGACCGTCAGCGCTTGGCTCGAGCGCCATGTAAGGCCGCTCGCTAACAGGGATGACGTTGACTGGACTCTGGATTTTTTTCTTGACGACAGCGGGTGGCTCGGCCTCGGCTGGCTTGTTTTTATAGACCGCAAAAACAACCCCGCCAACTGCTACGACCAAAACGGCCAGGCCGATAGCCAATTTTTTCTTATTTGTTGCAGTCAAGTTTTTGAAGCTGAATTTGGACATAGAGTTTTAGGCTAACACATTTCGTAAGTGAGAATCAAGTTCTCTAATAGCGATGGTTTCTTGAGTAGCGCCGTTGCGTTCACGAATGGTGATAGTGTCCTTTTCCAAACTGTCAAAATCTACTGTCAAGCAATAGGGCGTGCCGATTTCATCCTGGGAGAGATAGCGTTTGCCGATGTTGCCGCGCTCGTCCCAGGCAACGCGGTAGCTTTGACGCAAGTGCTCATAGAGAACTCTAGCCTTGTCTATCAGTTCTGGTTTGTTTTTGAGCAAGGGAAAAACTGCCAGCTGGTAGGGACTCAGTTTTTGGTCAAGCTGTAGTACCAGACGATTTTTGTCCTCATCTTGGTGGTAAGCGTCGCAGAGAATCATCAGGAAAAGGCGGTTAATGCCCACCGCTGGCTCGATGACGTGAGGGACGAATTTCTTTCCAGTTGCTGGATCAGTATATTCGAGGCTCTTGCCCGAGAACTCCATGTGCTGCTTGAGGTCGTAATCAGTGCGGTAAGCGATGCCCCAAACTTCTTTCCAGCCAAACGGATAGAGGTACTCTAGGTCGTAGGTGTCCTTGCTGTAGAAGCTGCGCTCGCTGTCTTCGTGGCGGCGCCAGCGCAGGCGGCTCTCGTCAACGCCTAGAACTTGAGTGACGAAGTGCCACATTTGGTCTTGCCAATCTTTGAATAGTCTCTGCCAATCAGTGTTTTCTGGATCGAAGAAGTATTCGATCTCAGCTTGCTCGAACTCAAGGGTTCGAAAGACAAATTGACCGGTGGTAATTTCGTTGCGGAAGCTTTTGCCGATCTGGCCGAGACCAAAAGGTAATTTGACCCGTGTGCTGTCTAAAACCTGCTTGAAGTTGGAGAAAATGCCCTGAGCAGTTTCGCCTCTCAAGTAGGCTTTTTGACTGGCGCTGTCGACTACGCCAATGGAGGTTTCAAAGAGTAAATTGAAATTGCGAGCTTCACTAAGCTCGTTGCCATCTGGAGATTTAATATTGTTTTGTTTGCAGAAGTCGTTTATTTCTGCCAGTGACATGGCTTCGACGTTGAGTTTGCTCTCTGGATGGTTTTTGCTAGTCCAAGCTTCGATCAGGTGATCAGCTCGATAGCGCTTGCGGGTGACTTTGTCCTCCATCATCGGATCAGCAAAAGAGCCGACGTGGCCAGAAGCTTCCCAAGTGCGTGGGTGTAGGATAATCTGACTATCGAGACCAAGCATGTCGTCGCGGCGGCTGATGAAAAAGTCCCACCACAAGTTTTTGATCTTGCGCAGCACTTCTACCCCAGCTGGACCGTATTCATAAGAATTCGCCAGGCCACCATAAATTTCTGAGGTCTGGTAGACGAAGCCGCGGCGTTTAGCGAGGGCGACAATTTCTTCTAGGGTGGGAGCTGATTGTAAATTTGACATATTTATAGGATGATTAATGATTATACCTTAAGAGAATAAATCTTTGTAATATAAAAGAAAGCGATGCCTGAAGAACGCGGAATTGCCCTGCTCAATACGACGATTGATGATGGTGAGGGCTCGCCACTGCCCAATCGCTATTTTGAAGCGATGCAGCAAGCCTTGGAGAACATGGGCGTGTAAGTACACCCTTTTTCTTACAAAGATTTAGCTGATCCACGAACTAGAGATAGGATTTTAACTCAATTTGCTGGGCTGGTGGTTTCTGGTAATGATGGTTATGGCCCAAGTTTTTTGGAAGAGCCTGAGTTTGAGCGGCGGATGGCTTTTATTGTTGATTTTCCAGTCGATAAAATCATGCTAGGCGTTTGTCGTTGGGCGCAAGCACAGGCACTACAGCAAGGGGCAAAATTTGATAATCTGGAAATTCCAGAACGCAGCCCCACTTCGACTGTAGTGGTTGACGGAGATGACGAATTGATGCGAGGCATGCCTGCCAGATTTCTCATTCACGCTGATCACAGGCAGCGCCTCGATTCAGCTTCTTTGCCATTGAACTATAAAGTTATTGCTAGCTCGCCAAATTGTAGGGTGAGTGTCGTACGGATAGTAGGTACTAAACATTGGTTGAGTCAAAACCACCTTGAATTTGGGAAATATACCGCCAAACAGATGCTTAGAAATTTATTGGATGTGTAAAATTTACACTTTCAGAAACTCAAAACTTTTCATCTTCTTCTCCGTAATTTCTGCTACATAATCCAGAATGTTTAGATGATTGGTGTCGCGTGGGTCTTGGTAGCCGAGGTTTTGCATGAGGCTGCTAAGCAAGGTTTTTATTTTTCCATTGCGCTTGGTGGGACTAAGTAGTTCTTGATGGATGGCAAAAGCCAAGTTGCTCGTTTCTTCTTCAATATAGTCCTCGACCAGCAAGCGGTCAAAAATTTCCAAAATTTGAGAGAGCTGGGAAATGCTAGTCAGGGAATGGCGGACAGAAGTGCTGTCCTGCAGCAACTTACTTTGACTTAAGATTGGTAAACCTTTAGTTTTGACGAGTAAAACTTCTGCTAAATTGCCTGGTTCAAGATTGGCACGGTTGCTAGATTTAAGCTTACGAATGCCTTTGGCAACACAGACTAATTTGCCTTGGTCTTTACTAAGTAGAGTGATGACGCGATCAGTCTCCCCGACATTGACTCGTTTGAGGATGATGGCAACTGTTTTGAAAGAGTGAATCATATCAGACTTCTTCTTTCTAGAAGATGGTGCTGTAGCTCAGATCTTTGTTCAGTAAAAGTTCTTCTTCGCCTCCAGTGACGTCGATAAGAATCGGCACGGCATCGATACCACCCTGTTTCCACATTCGCAGGTTGTAGTTGACCGTGTCAGTGTAGGGCACGTTGTAGCGCAAGATGATTTTGGCTAAGCCCAAGGGTTCGAGGTTGAAATAGCCGTCGATGACTGTCAGTCCCCCTTCATCGTAGACGTTAGCTTCATTGCTGATTCCTTGGATCTCTATAAGTTCAGAGTCAAGTGGTAGATAAACACGCATCCAGTCATTGAGGGTGGAGTTAAGACAGAGTTGTCCGGCCTCCAAGTTGCAGTTGTCAGCTTGACGGCTGTTTTTGTAGGTGATTTCGACAGTTTTCTCGAGCCTTCCTTCGATTGGGGCGCTCACTATCTGCTTGACTTCGTAATTGGTGAAGAGGTTAGACTTGGCGCCTCCCAAGTTGGCATCGACGATGGCTAAGAAATCCATATTTTCACCCATTTGCCAGTTTTTTAAATCGTTTTTGAGCTCATAGAGTCGGCCGGCGGCGTTGATTTGCTCGGCAGCTTGCTGGCTAGTTTCATCCATGAAGTACATCTGTAAGTGTCGACCTTCGATACTATCGATAGCAACGGTGAAGAGTTCGGGAAAGCGAGCTTTGTCCAAATCGTAGGTTTTGGCTAGGATAGATTTCATTAATGGCCCGAGGACGCCTTTGCGATCATCACGCAGGTAAGGGGTGGGACGAGTGATAATTTCTGACAAGGCGTAAACTACCTGCGGACAGTCACAACGAGGATGATTTTCGGCGGAGAAAACGCCGTAGCCAGGTACTTCAATCGGGCCAATAACACGCAGTAGTTCGCTTAAAACAAAGGTGTCGACAGCGATGATCCCGTCGAGGTCCTGAGGTTCGCCACGGACAGTTTGGTAGTTGGCGTAGAATTCTTCCATAGAAGTTTTGAAGTCTGGTGAAATATTCATATCGCGCAAATGATAATACTTCTCGGTAGTTAGGTAGCGACCAAGTTCTGGCGGAATAGCTACTCGCTTGGTGAATTTTTGGTCTAACTCATAAATGTCATCAGATTTTTCAGAATTGACGACCCCCTTGTCAATAGTGATGATAGCGTAGGCGGTCAAAAAGCCACCTGTGGGGCGTAGTTCATTGTCGTTTTGGAAGAGGACGAGGTATTTTTGAGCCTCATCTGCTCCAGCCATTTTGGCTAGCGAAGCCAGGACTGGTTTGTAGTCAGAAAAAGTCTGACTGTAGGTGGCAGCCAATTCTTGAGCGGTTTTGATTTGAGCGCGAACTTCTCGTTTGGCTAATTTCTCTGGGTAACGATTAGCATCAATGCTGTTTAAAATCTCAACGATACTTTGAATTTCTTGATCGATAGCGTCGATAGTAGGCTGAATTTCTCCCAGAGTTTCCAAAATCAAGACAATGCGATCCTGGGTAGTGCCGCCCTCGAAGGTGCCTTCGCCTTGGAATCCAAGTAGGTCAGTGTAGGGTAAGAGAGCAGCAATGCCCTGGTCAGCAATGCTAAAACCATGGTCGGCGATGGCAAATAGTTTTTGACCATCGGTGTAATAGTTTTTAATAATGGGGATTTTGCCATAAAAAGCCAATTTTTGATAATTATTTTCGATTTTTACTTTTGCTTCTTCAATTTGGGAAATTTTTTCTGGCAGAGCCATTAAATTTTGGCTAGCCAAGAGTTGTTTGGCTTCGAAAACAGTTGGAGCGATAGCGTTGGCTTCTTGCTTGATTGCTCTGATAACGAGGTAAGTGTAACTGAGTAAGCTGCTTAGTAAAATTAAGATAATCAAGCTCGTGGCCACAGCAATTTTTTGTTTGAGGCTAAGTTTGAAGCCTTTTTTCATGGGTGCTGAATCTTTGATTTCTATCTCTTCGGTAGGAGGTACAACTTGAGGAGAATTAGCAGAGTTTAAGTCCATAGAAGCTTAGTATAGCAGAACTCACTATAAGTCTACCACTTGGAAAGCATGGCTGCTGGAGTGCGCCAGAGTATAAGTAAATCTTCGCGGATGTCCTTCTTTTTAGCGTAGGCAGCGTCCATTTCCGCTCGTTTGGCAAAAGGAATTTCGTTGCGACCACTAGTTTGCCAAGGACCAGTGATGCCTGGTTTGACTGACAAGATGTGGGGAATGTATTTTTTGGTTTCTGGATATTTTTTGCTTTGTTCCTCTAATTCTTTGCGCACGTAAGCGCGAGGACCGATCATGCTCATCTGACCTTTGAGAACATTGAAGAGCTGAGGGAATTCATCGATGGTGAAAGAACGCAGGAAGCGTCCTAGCGGCGTAATTCGTGGGTCGTCTTTGGCGGCAATTTTCCAATCTCCACGCTTGAATTTACGCAGCAAGCGGTGATTGCCGTTGTGTAGGAGTTCATCAGCGTTGAGAACCATCGAGCGAAACTTGTAAAGTTCAAAGTCCTTACCGTTTTTACCTACTCGCTTGTGGACGAAGATTACTGGCCAACCAGAATCCAAGAAAATTAGGAGTGGAATAATCAGCCAAAAAGGCAAAAAGGCAATGATTAGACTAGTAGCTACCACCAGATCTAGAATTCTTTTTTGTTGCTCGTAAGTCATTTAGAGGTATTCCTTCTTATTTTCTTCTTTGAGACGTTCGACTAGTTTCTTGACATCTTGACTCTTGTTTTTGGGGCAAATCATCAGGATTTCGTCAGTATCGATGACGATCATATCCTCAATGCCAGAAATCGCCACCAGGCGACCGTCAGTGTGAATCAAGTTGCGGTGGGCATTGACGGACAGCGTGCGAGCTTCTTTCTCGTCGCCGATGGTGACGTTGCCGGAGAGGTCTTTTTTGCCTAGTTCATAGACTACTTTCCAGTCACCAACATCGTTCCAGCCGAAATCACCAGGGATGAGAACTAAATTATCAGCTTTTTCGCTTATGGCATAGTCGATAGAGATGCTTTCGATGTTTTTGTAGACAGTTGGCAAGGCTTTGTGAAAATCTTGACTGCTTAGTTGGTCAAGCTTGGCGCAAACCTTGAGCATTTCTGGCATAAATTTGGCAAAAGCAGCTTTAAGCTGCGTAGCTGCCCAGACATACATGTTGGCGTTCCAGAAATAGGCGCCTGTTGAGATGAAGGCAATGGCTGTCGGTAGATTGGGCTTCTCAGTGAAGCTGTCTACTTTGAACAAAGTCAGGCCGCGTTGGATATTTTTAATATCTTTGCCTACCTTGATGTAGCCAAAAGCACTTGTCGGGTAAGCTGGAGTGATACCAACAGTCACCAGATATGGATTCGCAGTGGCAGTCTCAACTGCAGCCTTCATCACTTTGACGAATTCGGGCAAATCTTCGACAACGTGATCTGAAGCAGCGTTGATGACAATTGCATTTTCATCTTTACTCTTGGCATAGAGAGCGCCAATCAACATGGCAGCAGCAGTGTCGCGCTTGGCTGGTTCGGCAATGATGTTTTCTACTTTGATTTCGGGGAGTTGTTTTTTGACTTCTGCCAAATACATTCGGTTGGTGACGACAATGATGTTTTCCCAGTTTACTAGTTTGTTGATGCGGGCGGCGGCCACCTGCATCATGGTTTGGTTACCAGTTAATTTAAGGAATTGCTTAGGGGTTTTTTGGCGCGACTTAGGCCAAAGTCTAGTGCCGCCGCCGCCTGCTAGGAGGACGGCGTAGAGGTGTTTATTGTCGGTCATAGTTTTCCTTCTTTTTTAGCTTGGTAAGCTTGGCTTAGTGCCTTTCCAAAATTACGAGCGAAACTATTTGTATCATATTTTAGAGCATTTTTCTGCAATTGTCGGGAGTCAAACTCCATTTTGGTCAAGTCTTGCAGAGTATTTTGCAAGTTGTTGGCAATTTTCATCAAACGATCCCCCTCTTTGTAGGGAAAGTGGAGGCCATGTTTACGGTGGGTGATGAGCTCGCTAGCACCGGCTAACTGATTGATGACGACAGGTTTGCCAAAAAGATTCCCTTCTAGAGCGGTGATGCTAAAGTCATCGAGACCAGGACTCAAGACGGCCAGGCAATGGCGATATAATTCAGCCAGTTCTGCTTGGCTGAGATAACTTCGAAAAGTAATGAGTTTTGTTCTAATCAAACTTTTTAGCCGATCTTTTTCTGGACCTTCACCGACGATAATTAGGTGATAGCCTAAGCGCTGGCAGGCCAAAATAGCAGCGTCAACGTTTTTGTAAGGTACCAAGCGAGCAACCAGCAGAAAGTAATCTTTGACAGGGTTGCTTGGATCTTCATTAGTTGGTTTTTCCTCCAAAAGACCGCGATCAACTGGTGGGTAAATGATGTGGGCAGTTTGCAGACGAGGATAATATTTGTGTGCTCGCTGGGCTACCACCTTAGCAATTGGTGTAACTAGATCTGGTCGAAAAATAGCGACCTGATCCCATTTCTTCAGATAATTAAGAGCGGTTTGAGCTAGCCAGCGAATTGGAAAGAAGTTCAGCAAGTGATTTTTTTGCAAATACTCTTCCCTGTAGTGGTATAGATAGCGTGTTGGACTTAGCAAATAGCAGAAGTGCAGTTGGTCACGACGGGTTATTACCCCCTTGGCCTCAGCACTGGTGACAGAAATGATGATTTCGTAGCCAGATAAATCCAAGAATTCAAAAGCTAGTGGCATTAAAATTGCCAGATAGCGATGCAACTTCCGTGCCAGAGGAATTTTTTGTAAAAAAGAAGCTTTCACGACAAAAGCCTTAGCCCAAGAGGCTTTTTTTGGGTCATAAACCGAGGTAAATAGGGCAGCTTGTGGATAGAGTTTGTGCAATGCCAGAAGGACTTGTTCAGCCCCACCATGAGTTACAGTGGCGCGGTCATAGATGATGGCGATTTTGGCGCTCATGATTAAACTTCTTCCGACAAATGTTTTTGAAATTCTTGCCAAATGTCCCGAGCCATCCAAGCGAAGCTGTAGCTAGCAGCCAGTTCTGAGCCTCGGCGCAAAACTTGTTTACGCTCGCTCAGTTCTAAGTTTTTGACGGCGCGCAAAAAGTCTTCTGGAGAATGAGGATCAAAGAAAAAAGCTGCCTTCCCATAAGTTTCTCGAAAAATTGGAATGTCGGAAGCCAAGACAGCAGTTTGGCTAGCCATGGCTTCAACGCCAGTCAGGCCAAAGCCCTCAGAAAAAGAGGGTTGTACCAGAGCCAAAGATTTCTGGTAAAGCTCAATAAGCTTTTCATCTTTGACATAACCCAGAAAAATAACTTGTTTTTTGACCTTATAATTGGAAATTAATGCTTTGATTTGGTCTTGAAATAGGTTCCGAGAGCTGGCGATCAAAAGTTTGTATTTGGGCAACTTTTTAAGACTCTTGATAATTAATTTTAAGTTTTTGTGAGGATAAAGTGAGCCAGTGTAAATTAATTGTTTATGAATTTTTTGTTTAAGCTTTGGTGCATGTAAAGCTTTTTGGTAAGCTGGAGCGATACCTTCTTTGCTGATTAAGACTTTGTTCTTAGAGCTTGGATAGTAGTGAACAATGGTTTTGTAAATGGTGCGACTGGGAACAAAAATAGCCTGAGCTCTTTTGATTGCTCTAGAGCTGATGAGGCGGTAAGCCAAATACTTGATGGGGTATTGCCAAGCCTTGAGGGTGGTGGCTTGCAGACCTTTTTGTTCGTGCCATAGTAAATCATGAATTGTAATGATCAGTTTGCCAGAGTAAGCCAAAGGTACATTCCAGTGCGGAACATACAAAAGATTTAAGTGAGCTCGTCGGTAAATCATGGGTAGGAGCAATTGTTCACGTAAACCGTAGTGTTTAATGCCGGTGAAGACGAGTTCGATTCGCGGATGATTCAAAGAATTTCCGAGAACCTGCTTGGCTTGGCGGCGGTCAAAGAAAAAAATCACGAAGGTGGTTTCTAGGTTTTTGGCTTGGTCTGCTAAAGGCAAGAGTTCTCTAATCAGGTTTTCACTATAGCGACCAATTCCAGCGTGGGCTTGGCCAGCTAGTCGTGCGTCAATGCCGATGCGAAATTGTTTATTAGCGACCATCTGTTTTGATTAGGACAAAATACTTAACTAAATTACGAAAAAATTTTGGATATTTATCTAAATAATGTTTATCATAATACTGCAGCATGGTCTTGTAGAAGTGCTGCCTAGTCATCATAGCAGTTTTTTTGTTGCTACTTTTGATACCAGACTTATTTTTGTAGTGGATGATTTTGATTTTTGGATAAAAAACAATTTGGTAGCCGCTATCGCGAAAACGTTTGCACCAGTCTAGATCTTCAGCATACATGAAGAAGTTTTCATCAAGTAGGCCGACTTTTTTGACTGCGTTATTTCTGACGATCATAGCGGCGCCACTACAAGCATCAATCTGGTGAATTTCCTGGAGGTTTTTGTAGCTTTGGTGATAGCTGCCAAAAAGTTTAGTTTTGGGAAATATTTTCTCTAAGCCGATAATATAAGAGAAACTCGCAAAAGGGGTGGGTTCTCCACGATGGCAGGCTGGATCTAAATCTCCATCGCCTAGTTCAATTCTTGGTGAAGCAACTGCTACTTCTTTGTGTTGATCTAAATAGTCAATAATTTCATCTAGGTTGGACTGCGAAGCATCTAGAAATTCAGTGTCGGAGTTGAGCAGCATGAGATAACGAGCCTCGTTTTTTTTAATAGCGACATTATTGCCAAAAGCAAAGCCGCCATTTCGTCCTGATTCAAGAATAGTAACCCACTTAAAATTCCTTTGTAGTACTTTAATAGAATCGTCGGTGCTAGCATTATCAACAATTGTCACTTCAACCTTATATTTGCTCTTACTCAAATAATTTTTTTTCAAGCTAGGCAATAATTTTTTGAGCCAAAATTGACCGTTGTAATTGAGTATGATGATGTTTAAATCTGCTGTTTGTTTATAGTTTCGCATAATTTCCTATTTCTCGATAAATTTTATCTAATTTATTCGAGATTAAATTCCAATCATAGTTTTGACTGACAAAATCTTTGCCGTTTCTAGACAGTTTCTGCCAAAGCTTTTTATCACTTAGAACCTTGACTGTCAAATCTGCCATTTCTTTGGGTAGATTGCTGGTTAGAACCTGTTCGCCATTTTTGATTTTTAGACCTTCGACAGCAATTTGGCTAGCTACAACTGGAGTACCACTGGCCATGGCTTCTAGAATTTTATAGCGTGTGCCTTTGCCACTAAAAACTGGTGCCAACAAAACATCGGCGCTGTTAAAGGCGTCGCGAATGTCCTCCACTCTGCCAGTGACGCTAATCTGTGGATCATTCTGGCCATAAGAAATTACTCGCTTAGTTGGAGCATTACCAACTATCAAAAGTCGTGCGTTTGGAATTTGCATCTTGATTGATGGCCAAACCTTCGTGACCAAAAAATCTACTGCTTCGATGTTTGGTAGCCATTTAAATGTCCCAACTGACAAGATTGTAGGCTGCTTGGTCTGTTGGCGTTTGATAGCGGCAAACCAGGCTGTATCTACACCGTTGGCAACTACATCAATTTTTTCTTTATTGATTTCTTTGCCAATGAAATGACGATCCTCTTCACTCATCACGATCAAGCGCTCGGCTTTTTGCCAGTAGTATTTCTCCCAGCGGTGGATTTTCTGAACATCTATACTAAGCAAGACATGTAAATAAAAAGGAAGCTTTTTGACGTAACTCTCGTAACCTAAGTATTCAATGGTTTGTTCAACCAAAATGATGGGAATCTGACAGTCTGGAATGTGGGGCATCATGTAAAAAGTTTCAGCATGGATGAGATCATAATCATTTTGAGCGATTTCACGGCGCACTGCTTCGAGACTCCCCTGTGCTTGGTTGCGAATGACTAGAAAAGGAAAGCTAGAAAAAATAGTTTTGAAAATATTTTTAAGAGTGAAAGGCTTTTCACTTCGCTTGAAAACTCTGACTTTGTGGCAATATTTTTCTAATTCTTTGACGTGTTTTTTCTCATCTTCACTTTTAATAAGCGAAAAAAGAGTGATTTGGTGTTTTTGGCTCAGTTTCTTTAGTAAATTATAGGTTCTAATTTGCCCACCAGAAAGCAGAGGATATGGCAGGTAGGGAGTGAGCATCAAAATTTTCATGGTTTCTCTGTCCGCAAGTCAATGATAATGTAGTCGGCAGTTTTAGCAAGCGCTTGATATTTTGCCTCCAGTTCTCTAGCTTCGTCATCATAACTAGTAGAAACATAGATGCTAGCTCCTTTGTTAATTTTGTCTTCAATTTCTAAGCCAATGGGCCAGCCACGGCGATTAGCTTGAAATAGGAACTGGGTGTCCCCCATGGCAGGAGCGATGACGATGGCGTCTTTGGCCACCAGTTGATCGACGACTGCTCCAGCCTGAATGTATTCCCAATGGTTAATGTTAAAGTAGCCTAAAACTTGCTTGGCAGAGAAAAAGATTCCAAAAATAAAAATAAAACCAACAGTAAGGGTAGCAATTTTTCGATTTAATAGTTGGTGTAAAATCATCACTCCACGAGCAACAGAAATTGCCACGATGGGTAGGATGAGGTTTTGGTAGTAATCATGCATGACGTTGCCAGTTGCGATGACTGAAAAATAAAGCAACACAGATAGCCACCAGGCTCCGTAAAAGTAAAAGTCTTTATTTTTTTTCAGTAAATTGCTAAATAGAAAAATCACCCCGAAATATCCCAAGAATAATTTAGTAATTCTCTCGTAAAAAAGCCAGCGAAACCAGGCAGGTCGAAAACGAATAGGAGCAGTGTCGACAACAGTAACGCTATTAAATAACCAGTCGGAAACAGGGACGCCGCTTGGGAAGCTTTTTATCCATTCTCGCCACCAGAACATAGGAGCGAAAGCTAAAACTGGCAGCAAATATATTCTTGGGTCAAGTAAAATTTTATTTTGGCGGAATTGCCATAAAATTATCAAGTAAACAGGGGCTAAAAAAACCACGAAAGGTTTAAGTAGCGCGGCTAGAGCGAGACCAGCGATAGATAGAAAGTAGCTGGACCATTTTTTAGTTTTGGCGAAAAGGTAGAATTGCCACAAACCCAAAGTCGAAAAAAACAAAAAATAAGGTTCTGGCAAAATTACGCGAGAGTAGTAAACGCTGTAAGGCAAAATCGCATAAACCAAAGCACTGAGTATAGCCAATTTAGAATCAGAAACTTCTCTGACCAGCTGGTAAAGGACATAAATCGTCAATAGAGATACAAAAACGGACGACAAGCGACTCAAAAGCACCAGGTCTAAGCTAGGAAAGTTGCGTAAAATAGAGGCAAGCAAAGCATTGATAAAGGGAAATTCGACCATGCGATAACCCTCTAGATTATCTAAGCCGGACTGAATATTAGATAGATCATGGTATTGTGGGCGCAGCAGATCAATTTTTTCGGCCTTTACATATTCCCTGGTGACTGAGGCGGTGTCAGCTTGACGAAAAGCGTGCCAATCAGCAATGGGATTATCAATGCGGTAAAGTCGCAAAACTAAGGCCAAGAACAAAACCAATAGTAGTTTGGTGCGGGGTTGCTCAAGAGCTTTTTTTAGCTTTTTTAACATTATTTTTAATAGCTAGTTTATTGTAGGCCAGAATTGCTCCTGCCAAAGCCCAGTAAGTAAAGGCTACCTTGGAAGAAGCAAAGACATCGATGTAAGTGGCGTTTAGTAACAAGCCCACGCTAGCAGCAATAAAGGCGATATTGGCGATTTGTAGCTGTTTGTCTTGGCTTTGTTTCTGTTGACGATACAAGACAGCTAGCAGAGTGAAGATGCCACCATAAAAGCTTAGGAAACCGAGTAAGCCAGTCTCCCCCAAGGTGCGCAAGAAATTATTGTCAGTGCTCTCGGCTTCAGTAAACTGCTGAAACTCTTTTTTGTTGAGGGTGGCGTAGCCAGAACCAAGCAGGGGATTTCTGACGAATCCTTTGATAGCATTAGGCCAGAGCTCATCGAGACGAATGGCAAAAGACAAGCCATATTTAAGAGCGTTATCTGACCAAACTCGAGGTTTTTCCACATAAGTGATAGTTATGGCGCCCTGACTAGACTCGGTGCTAACTGCTACTCGATCAGGAATGTCTGCATAGACATCAGCTGGTCTGGTAGTTACGGGTTGAGTGTCAGTGCGTGTCAAAACGCTATCGAGATCAGTGTTGTCAAAAGCAATGCCGTTTTGAGGTTTGTTTCTTTCTCGTAGTTCTTTGATTTTGGCAATTGGATTTTCCAGGAATTCTCCTTGTTTAACCAGGAACTCTTTAGATTTTTGGTAAGGTTCGAAAATGGCTGGATAAGCCTGTAGGGTGTGTTCAAGTCGCTCGCGCATGTCGGCGCCAAAAACCAGCATCATCAAAGCCACTAAAAGCAAGTAAGCGCTAGATTTTTTGAAAAAATAACCAACTTTCGCTAGAAATCCTGGCTTACTGAGGGTAAAAATCAACAGGCCAGACAAAACAGCACCAATATAAGCAATAAAAGAAGTGCGTGAGGCACTCATGACTAGCAACCAAAGGCCAAGCAGGTGCACACCGTGTAGAGTGGTTTTTTGCCATTTTTGCTGGTTGTGAATAGCGAAAAGGTAGAAAATTGGTAGAACTATGACTAGGTAGGCTGCCAGATCATAATGTCCACCAAAAGTGGATTGGATGCGGGCATGTTCAGTTAAATAAAGCACCATACCTTTGCTAAATTCGCGGTTCATGGTCGAAAAAACTGGCCAATACCAATAGCGTTGGCCGTAGCCGTAAACCACCACAGCCAAGACGGTGAAAGCCAGAGCATAAAAAATGACCTTGAGATCTTTGGGTTTCTTGATGGCAGAGAACATAATAAAAAATAAGACAAAATATTCAGTGTATCTAAATAAGTGTAGGACAGATTTACCAACGTGAATTAATTCTAGAGGGATAGTTTTGATGAGAAACATTGCTGAGAGGATAGAAAGACTGGCAAAGCCAAGATAGGCAAAAATCCAGGGTGTAAGCTGATTTTTGAAATCAAGCTTGCGCCGCCAAAGTTGAACAAGATAGTAAAGGAAAGCTGCCAGCACAAACACGTCTTCCACCCTCACTCTGACAATGTAGCCAGGCAGGACATCAAAAAGAGGAATTTTTGGGTAAAGCGGGATGAAAGCAAGTAGAAAACTGGCGATGATGAGCAAGAAGTTTTTTGACATCGGTTAACAATCTATTTTATATCTTTAACTTCACTTAAGCAAAGCTCTCGCCTCTTTGTAAATTTGTGCAGGGACACTTCGACCACGTAGTGAATAGTAGATTTGACGAAGCAGACAGCCCTTGAAAAGAATGAGTTTGAGCAGCGGTAGTTGCCAGCTTGGCTTGTGTTTGCGCCAAATGTAGAGATAGCCTTTGATTTCTCCGAGAATAGCATTGCGTGAGGAAGAGCTGGCTTGACCGAAATGAACAATCTTCGCTTTGGGGTGAATGGCGACGTCGAAATGGTGATGATGAGCACGCAGGCAATATTCCTGGTCTTCGCCATACATGAAAATATTTTCGTCCAGCATGCCAATTTCATCGATGAGTTCACGACGAATCAGCATGGCGGTGCCAGCCACCCAACCTTTGGAGATAAGTTTGGGAGTGTTTTCGTCATAACTTTGAAAAGCAAAATCACTCAAGCCAGTATGCTGGGTAGAGGGGAAAAATTTGCCAAAAAAAGGAACGTCATCGAGGAAAAGCATCTGAGAAGTAACAGTTAGCAGGCTGGGCAACGAGCCACCTTGGTTTTGGATGCTGCCATCTTCGTTGAGTAAAGTTGGCGCCAAGATGCCAAGTTTATCAAATGGCCCACTACTTTGCAGGCTGGCAGTTTTTTCTTGAACGGCGGTTTTTTCCATGGTTTCGACCAGTAGGCGTAGGCTACCTGGTTGAGTGATAGTATCGGAATTGAGTAGCAAAAGATATTTGCCTTTGGCCAGTTTGGAAGCGTGGTTATTGGCACGAGCGAAACCTAGGTTTTTTTTGTTGACTAGAACTTGGTAATGAGGAAACTTGAGTTTTTGAAGTAAGTTTTTGCAGGCCTTCACTGAATCATCGTTGGAATTATTGTCGACGACGAAAATTTCAGTTTGGTCTTTAAGCAACTTGGTAGAATTAATTTCCTGGATGGCGCTCTCCAGAGTTTGTATGGTTAAGTCTTTGGTGTTGTAAGAGACAACGATGATGGAGAGTTTCATAAACGCCTTTTGACAAAATTTTTCAGTTTGACAGTAGTTAGCTTTATTCTATCAAGAAATGAAACTTTTTCAGCTCCGACACTAAGCAGCGTGCCGCCAATTGAGAGAAGCATGCTGAGAAGTAGGACGAGGGAGAGCTTTTCACCATAAAGCATGATGCCAGCGAGAGCGGCAAATTCTGGTGATAATAAACTACCAAGCGAAGCGGTATTGGCGGAAAGATACTTGATAGACATTTGACTAAAACCCATGAAAAGCAAGGCACTTAGAGCGATCACTAACATAGCCAAGAGCGATTGGGGGTTAATTTGCTCTAAGCCCTGCAGGTGAAGACTATAAATTGCTAATGGAAAAAGTAAGATGGTCAGAGCCAAATTGATGATCAAGACCATTTCCAGAATAGAAAAAGCACCACTGAGTTTTTTGGAAAAAACCAAATAAGCAGAATAGCCAAACATACCGATAAAAATCAAGAAATTTCCGTAAAAAGTCCCCAGAGACAACCTCTCTTCTGGCGATTTGGAGAAAAAAAGCAGTAGCAAAACGCCAGCAAATGCCAAAGACATGCCAAGCGCTTTTTTAGGATTGATGCGCTCACCTAATAAAAAGTAAGCCAGCAGGCTGGTGGCGATTGGGGTGAAAACATAAATAAGCTGCGAAGCAATTAGTGTGGTGTGAGAAACACCAAAAGAAAACATGGTTATGTTGAGACCCAAGCCTAGACCGAGCATTAAGGCAAGCAGAAAATATTTTTTTTGAAAAATTAAATGATAACGGAATCGACCTCTAAAAAAGCCCAAGAGCAAAAGTAACCCTAAAGAAATTCTAAACCAATTAAGTAAAAAAGGATGGACTAGGGTGGCGCCATAACGAATTACTGAAGGTAAAATTGCTCCACCAACAAAAGCCGCAGCAAGCAAAGCAAACAAACCAAATAATTTGTCTCTAGTCATAATTATTGGAAAAGTCTGGGTCGGCCCAGTTTGTAATTGAGGTTTTTAGTTGCTCTCTCACCAATTTCTTTAGCTGGAACGCCAGCGACAATTTTCATGGGTGCGACATCTTTGGTGACCACTGAGCCAGCGGCGACGATGGCGCCTTTACCAATGCTGACTCCTGGTAAAATGATTGAACGCGGACCGATGAAAACATAATCGCCGACGGTGACTTTTTCTTCGATGGTGGCCATGTTGTCGGAGTGGATATCGTGCTGACTGGTCCAAAGCATTACTTCGGAGGCGATGTCGACATGACTTCCAATTAGCAGGCCGCCGCGAGAATTTTTGAGTTGGCGGCGGCCATCAAGAGTGGCTTTTTCACCAATTAGTGTACCCTCCCCGATTTCGATACCTCTAGGATAGTAGACACGTCCGCCCATATGGATGGTGGACTTGCGGCCAATTTTTATGCCTGCCAGTTTGTAGCAAAAGCGGCGAAAAGTGTGAGATGGCACATAGCCGACAACCCACCAAAGCAAGCCGGTTACGAACTCGAGGTGAACTGTGCGGCAGCGGTTGATGATTTTTTCGATAACTTCTGCAGGAGTAAGGGCTCGACCGTCTTTGTCTGTAATTAGCATGAAATTAGTATACAACAGCTAGGCTTTTTCTGGAAATTTGACTCCAAAGTGCTTATAAGCCTGCTCACTCAGCACTCTCCCAGTCGAGGTTCGTTTGATGAAGCCGATTTGAATCAGGAAGGGTTCCAAGACCTCTTCGATGGTCCCTGGGTCTTCGTTGATTGAGGCTGAGAGAGTTTTGAGGCCGACGGGGCCACCTTGGTGTTTGTCGATCATTGCCATAATTAGACGGCGGTCGTTTTCGTCTAGTCCTACACGGTCGATCTCGAAGATGCTCAGGGCTTGCTGGACCAGATCGAGAGTGATGCTTTTTTTCTCTAGTACTTGAGCAAAATCGCGCACTCGCTTGAAAAGCTTGAGGGCGATGCGCGGAGTGCCGCGGGAACGCTCAGCGATGGCCAGAGCTGCTGTTTTTTCCAGAGTAGCGCCTAGTTTGACACTAGCGAACTGCAGGATGTCTGTCAGATCTGTGGGCTGGTAAAATTCGACGCGGTGAATCAAGCCAAAACGGTCACGAAAGGGCCCAGTTAGAAGGCCAAAACGAGTAGTGGCGCCCACTAGAGTAAATTTAGCTAAGTCCAGGCGAACGGTGCGAGCCGAAGGACCTTTGCCGATGACGATGTCCAAAGCAAAATCTTCCATGGCTGGATAGAGGGTTTCCTCGACGGCTTTGGGAAGGCGGTGAATTTCGTCGATGAAGAGTACGTCGCCATCTTCCAAATTGGTCAGAATGGCGGCCAAATCACCAGCTTTGGAAAGTGCGGTCCCGGAGGTGACTTTGAAATTGCTACCCATTTCTTTGGCGATTAGCTGAGAAAGGGTGGTTTTGCCAAGGCCGGGTGGGCCGTAGAAAAGCACATGGTCGACCGCCTCGTGACGTTGACGAGCGGCTTTAATGGCAATCTGCAGAGATTTCTTGATGTTGGCTTGGCCAGTGAACTCTTGCCAGCTTTGAGCGCGAAGTGAAGTGAAAAGCATTTCTTCGTCGGTGCTGGAGAGGTTGGGCGCGGTGATTATTTTGGGTTTGGCTTGTGGCATTTATTTAGTAGAGTGCATTTTGATAACGGTTTTAATCGCTACCTGTAAATCCATATTTTCCAGATCTAGCGTGGCTAGCGTAGTTTGGACGGTGTTTTCCTCGAAACCGAGACTGAGTAGGGCATCCATGACATCCTGAGCCTTTGGCGTCAGGGTGCTTAAGTTGAGTTCCTTGAGGCTGCCGAGCTTACTCTTGAGTTCGATGATGATTTTTTGAGCCAGTTTCTTGCCGACGCGCGGCACACTAGTAAAAAAACTAGTTTGGGCTTGCTGGACAGCATCAATTAATTTATCAGTGCCAGCGTCTGCCAGAGCGACGGCGGTCTTGGGTCCAACGCCAGAGATGGCGATTAGCAGCTTAAAAATAGCCAAGTCCTCTTCCCGCTCGAAGCCGTAGAGCTCGAAGCGATCTTCCTTGATATGGCTGTAGATATAGAGGGCGATTTCTTGGCCATCGCCAGTTAAAGAGCTGAGAAGCTTGTGGCCCACAGTCACTAAATAGCCGACCCCGGCGGTGAGGACGATGAGGTGATCTTTTTTGACCAGAGCTTGACCTTGGAGATAAGCGATCATAATTTTAGTTTTTTTCTATTTTTCTGGAAGCCTGGTGACAAATCATCGTGGCCAAAGCATCGATGGTATCGTCCATAATTTTACCCTCCAGAGCTAATTCAAGGCGCACCATCTTTTCTACCGCTTTTTTGTCGGCCCGTCCATAGCCAGTTAGACTCTGTTTGATCTGCAAAGGAGTATATTCAGAGATTTTGACGCCATGGCGGAGCAAAGTGGCGATGATCACGCCACGTGCTTCGCTGACGGGCAAAGCGGTGCTTTGGTTTTTGAACCAAAAAAGTGATTCGATACCTGCCTCGCTTATTTGATATTTGAGAATTAAAGCTTCGAGCTCAGTGGCAATTTGCAGATAGCGAGTGAAAAGAGAGGCTTTTTTGTCAGTTTGGATGCACTGATAAGCAAGGAGTTGCCAGGCTGAGGCATTTTTTTGACCAATGGCCAGTCCGACCCGGTCATAGCCGGGGTCGATGCCGATGATGATGGGGTTAGCTGACATTTTTACTCTTTTCTTCGAGGACTTTGAAAATAATTTTCGCTGCTTCACGCCAAGAAAATTTCCTGATTTGGCGCTGCATGGCAGTTTTGGCTTTGAGCTGTTCTTTGTGAGTCATTTGGTAAGCCTTGAGCATGGCATCGCTGATGGCCTGTGGATTGTTGTCTTTGACTAGTAGACCGGCTTGGCCGACAACTTCTGGCAAACTTGAGTTATTGGCAACGATGGGGATAGTGCCAGCCTGCATCGATTCGAGGGCAGGGATACCGAAGCCTTCATAGCGAGAAACTAGCAAGCTAGCGATCGCATTCTGGTAGAGGGCACGCTTGAAGCGATCGTCGACGAAGCCAGTTAGGATAATTTTTTTGCTAAAAGGTGAGTTTTTGATGCGAGCTAAAATATCGTCGGCTAACCAGCCAACTTTGCCAGCGATGAGCAGATCTGGCTCTTTGGGTTGGCGCTTATTTGCTTTTTTGGTGCGCAAATTAGCCGCGGCGAGTTTACGTAAAAAAACCTCATAAGCGTCGATGATGCCGGTAATGTTTTTGCGCGGCTGAATGGTGCCCAGGTAGAGAAAATATTTGTTGTGGATGCTGTGATTTTTGAAGAATTGCCGTGTTTGCTCGATGGGTGCGCTGGTTGTAAATTGAAAAGAGGGATAAGCGACGATCACATCTTTGTCTTCTCGCCCATAATGCTTGAGGATTTCTTGCTTGGAGAATTTTGAGATGGTGATGATTTTTTGAGCGTTTTTGACACTGTACTTGGTCCAATTTTTGAGTTGCAGTAGGTCGTGGCGGCGAAATTGCTTGGGATAGTGCAGGTAAGCCAGATCCATGACGCTGCTGACATATGGGACGCTAGAAATTCTCGGAGCATAGTGAGAAGGGGTGAAAAAGATCTGGTAGTCATTCTGGTGTAGGAACAGATGAATTGGCAATGCCCACTGCGTCCAAAGCTTCTGCGGACCGACGATCATGTAGCGCCAATTAGGGCGAGCGGTGGGCAGATCGGCTAGTTTTTTACTAGAGAGTAGGACGGTCACGTCCAGGTTTTTGCGAGTGGCGGTCAATTTGTAGAGCTCAGTCAAAATGGCAAAAGCGTAGGTGTTGCTGCCGACGCGGTTTTTGACATTGGCTTCGTTGCCATCGATGGCTATTTTGATCATAGTTAGGCCCCAAAGTCCTCAATAGCTCGTCTGTAAACATCTAAGGTTTGACGGGCGGTTTTTTGCCAGTTGAAAAGTTGTAAGCGAATAATCATTTTTTGTAGGCGCGCGTCGCCGTCGGCTTTTTTTTCGGTGAGGACTTTTTCGATGCCTTGGCGGATGGTTGTTTCGTCCTCTGGGTTGACGAGCTCTGCAGCGTTGCCAGCCACTTCGCGAATGGCAGGGATGTCGGCTGCGACCACGGGCACGCCGTGAGCGAAAGCTTCCAAAATCGGCAAACCAAAACCCTCGTACAAACTGGGGTAAACAAAGAGTTCAGAGTGGTGATAAAGCACAGCCAATTCCAGATCGCTGACCCGACCCATGAAGCGCAAATTAGGGTCAGAGCTTATTTTGGCGCTAGCGTCCCAAGATTCCTCACCAGCGATGATCAGCTGGTAGTCTTTGGCCAAAGGCAACCAGGCCCGAATCAGGCGTTCGAGGTTTTTGCGCGGCTCGCGGGTGCCGACGAAGAAGAGGTAGGGACGATCGAGCTTGAGGCGTTGTCTGATGCTTTGCACAAGCTCGCCGCGATTACCCAACTCGCGACTAATTTCAGCCACTCTGGTGGGCAAGGCTTCGTGGACGACAGTGACATGCTTCTCAGGAATTTCTAAGTAGCGTAAAATGTCTCTTTTGGTGGCCTCAGAAACAGCGATGATTTGAGCTTTGCGTTCACGCAAGGATTTCCAGGAAGCCTGGTGTCTCTTCAGCACCAGAGGGTGAGCAACTTGTGGGTAGCGAATGATGGCTAGGTCGTGAATGGTCGAAACCAGAGGTAAATTGCGATCGGGCGGTTGTAGCCAGTCCCAACTGTGAAAAACCTCGATGCCGGGCAGTTGTTGGCGAATTGGGTTGAGACCGAGGCGCCAAAGTGCAGCTAACAGGCTTGGCGGCCAAGACTGCAATTTAAGTTGGTAGCGATCAGAGACGACATTGCGCAGAGTATGGCGCAGTTCTTGGCGCAATAATTTTTGCTGGCGCAGCGAACTGCCGTAGAGGTAGAGCTGCGTATCTTTTTCCATCGCCAAGGCCCTGACGAGATCACTAGTGTAGCGAGAGACGCCGCGCTGGTACACTAAGCTTGAAACATCAATCCCAATTTTCATAAGTTGCTTAAAGCCAAGTTTTCTTGACTGTAAATTCTGACAAAGCCAATCAAAGGATAGTCTAGCATGCCAGTCTGGCGGAAGCCTAGATCTAGGATGACTTGGACAAGAATGTCGTCTGGATCAGTTAGGTCGCGCAGATAGTCAAAGAGTAAGACGTAGCGATATTCGCTCAATTCTTTGAACTGCTCTGCTGGATTCTCCAAGTCATTGGCATAAAAAACGCCGCTACTTATGGTCTTAAAACCTGCCTGATCATAATGGCGCCAAGGCGCAAAAGGCTGGTCGAAGCCAAAAACTAGCACCGTCGAGTCAACCGGGAACTTGGCAGCGATTTCTTGGCTCAAGCCGCGCCAGTCCTCTCGCTGCAGAGTTGGCTGAGTCCAGTAGGCGTAGGTAGAGAATAAATTAATAATCAGGGCAGCACTGAGTAGAACTTTGGCCAAATGTGGCTTGGTTTTCTGGTAACTGATGATCAGGAAGGCCTCAAGCAAGAAAAAGAGAGGCAAAGCGAAGAGAGCTCTTTTCGCTTGCAGGACGGGGATGAAAAAGGAAAACAACCAGCTGCTGAGCAAAGGAACAAGCAAGAGATAAAGGAAAAAATGGGCTTGTGTTCGGTGCTGGCGCCAGGCTAGGTAGCTGAAATAGATAAGCGGGAGCAAGACCGCAGCGCTTAGAAATAGATAGCCGGCATTGAGCTCGAGGTCGGCGACGCCGAAGATGAATTTAAGGGGTAAGAGCAAGGCGGTTTTGAACTGCGGCAGGGAGACGACCTCTTCCCAGCCAGGCATGCTTTGGCGCAGGGCTTGGCCGGTTTGTAGCTGATCGATGAATTTGGGCAGCCAAGGCAAGAAGCCAAGAGTGGTCGCTCCAGCTAAAGCGGCGACCTTAGCGAGAGGTAGTTTGCGAGCCAGCAAATAAGCCAACTGGCCAAGTAGCAAAAAAGGATACAAGTATGAAGAATACAGACCCAAAATGGAAAAAATCGTGAACAGGGGCGCTGCCAAGCGGCGTCGCGCTAGCAACTCCATCATCTGCCAGGTCGCCAGCAAACCCCACATCGCTGGTAGGCTGTAAGGGCGCAATTCTTGAGAATAAAAAATGTGCAGTGAAGATGTGGCGAGCAGCAGGCTGGCTAGCAAAGCGGTTTTTTGGCTGAATTTGAGACTTAAGCTGAGGCGGTAAGTCGCCCAAATGGTGATTAATCCAGGCAGCAAGCTAGGTAAGAAGCGCACCCACCATTCGCTCGTGCCTAGTCCAAGTAACTCACCAAGGCGGATGCCTAGGAAAGTAATTAAATGCATTAGTGGTGGTTGAAAATCCTCACGAATATCAAATTGTTGGGCTAGTGGTCGAACGCTTTCGATAAATTGGGCGGCCTCATCAAGCCAAAACGAAGCATTAAGCAAAGGCAAGCGCAAGGCAAGGGCTAAGATCAATATCAAATAAATCATGGTTATTCTAGGTTTCTACTCTCCTCTGTCTGAAAATAGGCAATGGTCTGCTCGAGGCCATCACGAAAAGAAATTTCTGGCTGGAAGTTGAGTAGTTCGCTGGCTTTACTGATGTCAGGTTTGCGGCGAGTTGGGTCGTCCTTGGGCAAGGTAGCAAAAACAATGTCGTCTTTAGTCACGCTAGCGTTAATAATTTTCTGGGTCAAAGCCGCGGTTTCTAGGACAGTGAATTCTTCAGGGTTGCCCAGGTTAACTGTCTCTCCTCCTAAGTTTTCACCGCTAGCCATCAGCAGAATACCGCGCACCAGATCGTTAACGTAGCAGTAAGAACGAGTTTGTTGGCCGTCGCCGTAGACAGTCAAGGGTTTTTTGGCCAGAGCTTGATTGATGAAGTTGGGTAAAATTCGGCCATCGTCGAAACGCATCCGTGGCCCGTAGGTGTTGAAGATGCGAACGATGCGCACATCCATCTGGTAATTACGACTGAAAACACCGCAGATAGTTTCGCCCAGACGCTTAGCTTCGTCGTAACAGGAACGCTCGCCATTAGGATTGACGTTGCCGAAGTAATCTTCCGCTTGTGGGTGGACCTCTGGGTCACCGTAAACTTCAGAGGTGCTGGCAAAGAGAAATCTGGTTTTGGGGCTCTGGGCATGTAAGTAAGTCAGGAGGTTGTGAGTGCCAGAGGAATTGACCAGGTAAGTTTCGATGGGCTTGTTTTGGTAAGCTGGCGGCGAAGCCGGTGAAGCGAAGTGCAGAACCAAGTCGATTTGAGAGAAGGCGTGGTTGGCGGGGTCACTTAAAAAAGCCTCCAGATAGCTGGCGGTGGGTTGACTGACATCGGCCTCGAGGAAGCGAAAATTTTCTTGTTCTAAGAGATGGGCTAAATTGACGCGACGACCAGTGATGAAGTTGTCGACGCCGATGACTCGAGCGCCAAAAGCTAAAAGCTGGTCGACCAAGTGCGAGCCGATGAAGCCGGCAGCGCCGGTTAGGAGGACGGTTTTGTTGGTGAAATATGCTTGCATGCGCTCAATTCTAGCAAAAAGACCGACGAAGCAGTAGGTGCGGATTGGGAGTCGTAGCGCTTGTGGTAATGCAGAGCTGAAATAATAGATGAATGGGCTCGTGTGCTGGTGCACAGACGAATCTGTGAAATTTGTCTTTGGGGGTTCGATTCCCCTCGAGTCCACAGATTTTAAATAATTGATTTGAGCTTGCAAAAAACCAATAATTTTGGTATAAAGAAAGCATCACAGATTCGTCCCCGGGCAACCGGGAAGATAAGCAAGAAAGCCGCCTTAAAAAGTGGCTTTTTTGTTTTTTACACTACTTAGCAAACTCCCTCCTATAACTCCGCCACAACATCAACCAAGTGAAAAGCAGCAAGGCGCTGCGAGCGATCAAACGGGTGTAGACGCTGGCGGTCAGACCAAGTACAGGAACAAAGCAGAGGTTGCCGATCAGCACAATCACGAGCTGCAAAAGAGCACTTAGCGAAAAAAAACTGTTGTCAGCAAAAGCGTAAAAAGTGGCAATAAAGGGAATGACGGCGATGCTTAGAAAACCTGCAGCCAAGAGGACGACTAAAATTTCTTGGCCGGCAAGGTAGGCAGGGCCGATCGTCAACTCGATGAGTAGAGGCGCTAGAGGCAAAGTTAGCATGAAACCAAGGAGCGCTACGCCAGCAATCGCCCAAGCTTTTTTGAGAAAGGCGTCGAAGTTGACCTTTTTTTTGTAGGCGGCGACGCGAGGATTGAGGACGTTGGCCAGGGCGTAGGCAACGACATAAAGCAGCATAGCGATGCGACTGACTCCAGCCAGGAGGCCAGTTTCGTAGGCGCTTAAATAATGTTTGGCAAAAAGAATGTCCATGTTTTCGATGATCCCAGCCGAGACGACCGCAAAAGCCGAGTGGCGCAGTAGGCCGAGGACTTTAGGTTTTTCTTTGTGGAAACTTTGCTCGAGTTGGTAGCGAATCCAACTGGGCTTGAGAAATTCAGCGATTATCAAGCTGGGCAAAGTGCTGAGTAAGTAAAGAGCCAAGATCAGCTCCGTGTCCCTAATTTGCCAGATGAAAACAACTAGGGCGAGACTAAATTTGAGCAGCGAAGGCAGTAGGTAGTTGTAAGCGGCGAGCTTGAATTTGGCCAGACTCTGGAGGGTGATCTGGGAAGACTCAAAATAGGTCACGGAAGTGCTAAAGATAAAGGTCAAAGGAATGAGCAACGGTGAATCAAGGTGCAGCAAAGTCGCCAGTGCATCGGAGAAAATCAGGCCCAAAGTGACGATGCTGATTGAGAGGACCAGGCGGTATTTGAGAATGAGCGAAAGGTAAGCGGCAATTTTGTGCTGGCGCCATTCTCCCCCGACATATTTTTGGATGACGGTTGATAAGCCGAAATCGTTGAGGCGGTTGAGGATGAGCGAAAGCGAAAAAGCCACCGAGAAATCAGCGAAACTAGTTGGCCCAAGCAAACGCGAAATAAGAATCACCGCTAGCGCTGAAAAACCAGAGGCCAAAGCATAAGAACTGACAGTCAGCGCGCTGTGGCGCAAGCCTTGCGATTGGCGCAATTTGGCGACGAGAGCAAACATGAGTTCATGATAGAACTTTTGGTGGAGCTGTGCAATTGTCACGCTTTTGGTAATCCTGGGCTGAAATAATGAGTAGATGGGCTCGTGTACTGGTGTGCGGACGAATCTACGAAATTTGTCTCGGGGGTTCTGCCGCCAAGAGCCTAGCTCCTGGGTAATACCCGAAGGGTGGATTCCCCTCGAGTCCACGCTCGTTAAAACGAGCTTTTGCGCTTGCAAAAAACTAGCAAATTTGGTATAAAATGTGCAACGTAGATTCGTCCTCGGGCAACCGGGGAGACAAAGCAAAAAAGTCAACTTTTACAAGTTGGCTTTTTTGTTTTTAAACCGCCGCAGTAACACCCACAAAATCGCCAGCAAATTGCCTCCCAAAAGTCCTAGCCAAAGTAGCCAAAAGCCTTGCTGGGCCTGCCATTTGACCTGCAATTCCTGACGCAGTAGCGGCAGAAGGTCGCGCAGCGGGCCTTCACGAGAAATGACATAGCTGTCGGCGTAGAGCCAGAGCGCGTCTTGACCGGCATCTAGCAACTGCACTTCGTAGACAAATTCTTGGTCGAGGGCGTCGCTAACAAGGGGAAAACCAAAAGGATAGAAGGCCTGATTATAAAAATCGGCGGCGTTGTAAGTGGCTTCGTAGAGCCAGGTCTCTGCCCCACTGCGCTTGAGGCGCAAGGCGATGTTTTTGTCTTCGCGACTGCGGCTAGTGTCGAAGCGCAAGTCCAGAGCGCCAAACTCGGCGACTGGCGAGATGAAAGAGCCCTGATAAGCGGTGCCTGGTTCGAGTAAGAGCTTGGCGTCGCCATTGACCGTCAAAACGGGGATTTTGGCGGCTTGAGCGGGCGTAGCAGTTAGGAAGAAGCTAGCAAAGAAGCCAAGCACCAGCAAGGCCCCTGGTCGCCAGAGGCGGCGCCACTGCTTGAGAGGAGTAAGTTCAGCAGAGAGTTGGCGCAAGATCAGGAAGCCAGACCAAAGCAGGCCCAAATTTAGCAAAATTTTGCCAAAGGTGAAAAGTACCGGCGCTAAGCCCAGGAAAGCCAACTGCGGCGTGCCAAAGAGCAGGCTGCTTAGGGGCAAGAAGAGGTTCTGGTTGATGGCGAAATTACCCAGGGCAAAAACGCCCATTAGTCCCCAACCCAAGATCGCCAAGAGATAAGCTCGCCAGAAATGGCGGTGCACGGTCAAACTGCCGCAAGCAAAAAGGGAGAGCCAGACGAAGTAGTGCGGCGAGAAGTCGTTGAGCAGGAAATAGGCGGCCAGGCCAAGATAAAGGATTGCGCTCAGCCTTACGAAGGCCGCTTGAGGCGAAGACTGTGACGGGCGCAGCAAGAAGGAAAAAAGACTAAGGAGCAAATAGACCCCCGTGAAGAGTAAGAGCTTATCCAGAGTGCTACGCCCGCCAACCGAAGTGGCTAGAGTGAAAGGTTTTTGCAGGAACTGCCCTGCTCGGTCAAGCAGAGATGCGGAAGCAGCCGGCGGACTGACTGCTGAGACTTCCAAGACGGGCAAGCCTTTGACCTGACGATAAAGCGCCTCATCAAAGGGCAGCTGGTTCTGTAAAAACCAAAAGCCGAAACTAAAAAGCAGGGTAATAAGCACCGGTCGCCAGAGTTGGCGTAGCGAGAAACCGCGCCACAAGTGCGCTAGCAAAAGCGGCAGGTACAGGAGGGGCTGGAAACGAATCTGGACGCTGGCCCAAAAAGCTAACAAACCAGGCAGGATGCGGCGCTTGGCCAAAAACAACAAAGCCAAAAGCAAAGCCAAGAGGGTTAGTGAATCATGGCGGGCAAAAACATAGAAAGCGTAGAGATTGATCGGATTAAACCACCAGGCGGCCAGAATGAGCGAGCGCTGTTTGCTAGCGCGAAAAAAGCGCGCCAAGAGGACAAAAATGGCCAGATCAGCTAGTAAGTGCGGCAACTTGAGGACAAAAATGAAGGCGTTGACCTGCGGCTGGGCAACAAAAGTCAGCCAATCCCCCACGCTGCTGGTGGTGGAAGCGAGCGAGACACCGTGACTGGCGGCAAAAAAACTAGTCAAATCACCGAAAAAAGGCCGCCAGAGCATTAAATTGAAAGCGTAAATGTAGTGCGCCAGCAGCTGATTGCTGCTCAGCCCCCACAAACCATACTCACTCATCAAGTGAGCACGATAAGTCATCGACAAGAGATCAGCCTGCATGGCTAGAGGCATGAGAATTAGACGGATGAGAAGGCCAAAGAGGAAGAGGAGGAGAAGTTTGCGTGGCATAGTTGATCAGAAGTGACAATTAATTATGTCATGAGCTGTGGCATAATCAAAGCATGTCTGTGTCAGCCACGCGCAAACGCATCCTCCTACTCGCCTACGAATTTCCGCCCCTAGGCGGTGGAGTGGCGACGGCGGTTAAGCATTTGCTCGAGGAATTGGCTCAGCACAAAAACCTAGAGATCGATCTGATCACTTCGTCGCTGCGCAATACCCTGGAAGTAGAAAAAATCTCCGCCAACTGCGGCATCTACAAGGTGCCGATTGGCCCCAAGTCAGCAGAGCGCTACCAGCGCCAATCCTTGCTGGAAATGGGCCGCTTCATCTGCAACGCCAGCAAACAAGCCAAGCAGCTGCAGGAGCTGCGCAAGTACGACCTAGTGCACAGCTTCGGTTATCCTGGCCCTTGGACGGCTTACTACTTGTGGCGGCGTTACAGCCTGCCCTACCTGGTGTCTTTGCGGGGCGTGGATGTGCCTTTTTATAACCCGCGCTTCGCCCTGCTTGATTGGTTAGCTCGACCAGTGGTCAGTTGCCTCTGGGGTCAGGCGCGAGCGGTGATCGCTAACAGCCGAGGGTTGAGGGACTTGGCAATGCGCACCAATGACAAACTTGATTACCAAATCATCAGCAATGGCGTTGATACCAAATTCTTTCAGAGTCAGAGTGAAGGAACGAAGTTCAAGAAGTTCACTGTTACTGCAGGTGGAACAATCATGGGGCGCAAGAAGGGCCTCAATTACCTGATCGAGGGCTTTGCAGAGTTTGCAGAAGGCAAAAAAGATGTCGAGCTGCTCTTAATCGGCGAGGGCGATCTCAGAGAAGAGCTGCAGACGCAAGTCGCGACCCTGCAAATCAAAGACAAAGTGAAATTTGTCGGTAGAAAAGACAAAACTTGGCTAGGAGAAAACTTAGGCAAATGTCACGCCTTCTGTCTACCCTCCCTCAGTGAAGGGATGAGTAACGCCACCCTAGAAGCCATGGCTTGCGGCTTGCCGATCATCCTCACTCCCGTGGGTGGTAGTCAGGAATTGCTGGGCAGCAACGGCTTCCTAGTGCCCCAGGCTGACCCCGCAGAGATTGCGAGCAGCCTTGAGCTATTGTATGCTGACAAACAACTGCGAATTAGCATGGGTCAGGAAAGCAGAAAAAGGGCCGAAAAAATGAGCTGGCAAAAGGTGGCGAAGGAGTATGAGGAAATTTATGAAAAACATTAATTGGCGCAAGCCACTAATTTACGTTTTGCTCTATGCTAGTGGTAGTAAAATTCCTCAATATCTCAGAGAAATTAAATCTCTGGAGAAATTATCTGCTGCAGAAATAAAAAAATATCAGGAAGAAAAACTCAAGAAATTGTTGCTGCACGCTTATCAAAACGTGCCTTATTATCACAAGCTTTTAGTTAAAGTTGGAGTAATTGATAGAAGCGGACAAGTGCAGTTGCAAAATTTTTCTAAAATTCCCTACTTAACCAAGGAGATTATTAGAAAAGAAGATAAAAACCTATATTCAAAAGATCACCAGTCAAGAAAGAGTTACGAAAATACTTCCGGAGGTTCAACTGGAGAGCCAGTTAGATTTTTGCAAGATAAAAACTACGATGACTGGAATATTTCCACCAAACTGTATTTCAATCAAAAGTTAGGCAAAGATTTGGGAGATCCAGAAATCAAATTGTGGGGCTCTGATAGAGACATCATTTTAGGAAACTTAACTGCAAAAGATCGACTTATTAATTATTTGTACAATCGCAAATTCTTTAACTGCTATGATTTTTCCAGTGACAAAATTTTGGATCTGATCAAATTAAACAATAGCTTTAAGCCAACTGCGTATTGGTCATATATGGAAGCGGCTTTTGAATTAGCTAAATATGTTAGCAAGAATAAAGTATTTTTTAGATCTCCTAAATTCTTGATATCAACCATCGGCCCACTTAATGAGGAGGTGCGCAAAACCATCAAAAACGGCTTAAAAACCAAAGTTCTAAATCAGTATGGTTCAAGAGAAGTTGGCTGGATTGCTGCTCAAAAAAATGAAAAAACAGAAATGAGTGTTTTTTATTGGAAAGATTTGGTGGAATTAAATGGAACAACTAAAGTAGAAGAAAAAGAACTGCTGATTACTACACTAGACAATTACTCTATGCCTCTGATTAGATATCAAATTGGCGACGTGGCTATAGCTGGTAAGGAATCTGTTTCTTTTTCTGGAATCAATAGTATTTTAAAAATCAAAGCCATAGTTGGAAGAACACTTGGATTTTTTGTCAAAAAAGATGGTTCTTTATTTCACACCCACCACTTAGTGCAACAACTGTTTTTTCAGGACTGGATTAAAAAATTTCAGGTTATTCAAGAAAAGTACGATTTAATAAAAATTAGGGTTGTGCAGAATAAAAAACCTCAAAAAAGCGAGCTTAGTAAAATTGAAAAGAACATATGGGCTTTGACTGGTCAAGAAATGAGAATAGTTTGGGAATTTGTTGAAAATATTAAACCAAGTAAAAGTGGAAAGTATTTATATACTGTAAGTAAGATTTTAAGAAAATGAGTAGAAAAATTAAAATAACTATAGTTGGCGATACTTCTAATTGGAATCACCCTGACTTCTCAAAAATCAAATCTTCCACAGCTGATCAGATAAAAAAGTCTGATCTATTTATTTTTAATTTAGAAGGACCAATTTATAGTAAGAAGGTAAAGCAAGAGTTCACTCCATATAATTTTTTTACCTTCCTGATTGCCAAGTTATTTAATAAGTTGCAGCCAATTGTTTTTAGCGATGAGAATCTACCATTACAAATTCCAGTAGGAAAAATAAACGTGGCTTGTTTGGCAAACAACCACATAAAAGACAGAGGTTTAATTGGTTTTAGAAATACTTTGAAGGTACTTAAAAAGAACGGGTTTTTATATGTTGGCGCAGGCTCGAATATAGCTGATGCAAAAAAAATCTTGAAGCTTAATATCAATAATAAAAAAATAGCAATAATTAACTCAAACTATATAGGATGGAATTTTAGAGGATTATTCATAAATATTTTTGGAGCAGGCAAAGACAGTTTTGGAGCTAATTATTTGAAGTGGTCAGAGTTAAATGAGGAGATAAATATTTTAAAGAAAGATGGTTTTTATGTTATTGCGGTACTCCATTGTGGTCAGGAAATGAAACCAATGAGTGAGAACTTAAAAAGTAAATTAAGCGAGATTTCAGCAGATGCTACAGTTGTCCACCATCAACATTATCTGGAAGAAATAAATGTAAAAAACACTTATACTACTGGAGATTTTATTTTTAAAGCTAGGCATTTGCCAAAAAAGAGATCTTCGAAATTGTTGGAGTTTAATTTATGAAAAAAATTAAAATTGGCATTGTGGCAAGAGATTTATCCAAAGTTGGCGGCGGAACAAAATCCTACACGCTCAATGTTTTAAAAGAATTAGATTCATTGTTGTACAAAAATGAGAAGTTTGAAGTACACATTTTATTAAATGAAATATCTTATTTAGATAAAAATTGCTTTAAAAACATTCGCGCACATTTCGTTAAGGAAAGAAACATATTGAAGTTTGACCTAATAGAAACCACCAGCTGGGTTATTAGGAGCAGGTTTGACCTAGTATTCTCATTCAAACACTTTTTACTCCCTTTTTCTACGCTCAGGCTCTGCAAGACACAGGGAATCATGATTTATGATGTCGGTTATTTAGATGATAATAATCATTATGGAATTATTGATTCAATTAAGACTAAGCTCATTTTTAATTTTGTTAAAAAAAGTTCTGATTTTTTTATAACAATATCTAATTTTAGTAAAAAACAAATAGTCGAAAAACTGAAAATCCAAGGAAAAAAAATATTGGTAGCTGAGCCAGGAGTAAATAATTACATAGGAATCGAAAAAAAAGATCGTTTTGGGGAAAAATATTTTTTAGTAATAGATAACGCTAAGCGAAAAAATACAAAAAAAATTATCGAATCATTTGTGAATATAAGCGATCAAATCAGCGAGAGTCTATATGTGGTTGGTAAAAATTCTCACACCACTGTAAGTTTATTTAAAAAATCTAAAAAAATAAAATCGCTTGGATTTGTAAAAGGCGAAGTGTTAATTAATTTGTACAGAAATGCTACTGCACTTATATTTTTTTCTTCGTATGAAGGATTTGGAATACCAATTTTAGAGGCTCAATCTAATTCTTGTCCAGTTATATGTTCAAATATTGATGTTTTTTTAGAAGTTGCAAAAAACTCTGTTATTTATGTTAATAAAAATTCCCCCCATGATTTAGAAAAATCAATGTTGGAATTGAGCGATAATAAGAAATTAAGAAAAAGATTAATAAATGAAGGATTGCTAAATTGCAAAAATTTCTCATGGAAAAGGAGTTCAAAAAAAATATTAAATTTTATAGAAGCATTTAATAAAAATGATAAAAGTTAGTCTAATTATTCCCAATCTTAATGGACTTGTTTATTTAAAGAGGTCTTTGCCATTGATTTTTAATTTAACTTACCAAAGCTTGGAAATAATTGTGATTGACAATGGATCTACTGATGAAAGCGTGGAGTTTTTATCTTCGATTAACAATAAAAGTTTTAATTTCATTGAATCCCCAGTTTTTCACAGCAAAAATTTTGCCTGCAACTACGCAGTTAAAAAGGCAACTGGCGAATATATTTTGATGTTAGATAATGATGTTTTGATAAATGATGTTTATATCATACAAAAATTACTTGACAGATATAGAGAGTTGAGTAAAAAAACCAAAGTGGGTTTAATTGGTTTGTCTTTTATAGATCTTGGCAAAAAGAATAGTAAAAGCTATGGCACTAAGCTTGGACTGTACTTTATCAAAGAACAAAAGCCACTTTCAATAAAAAAAATCAGTCGATTTGATGGAGGTCATACGGCTTTTCCAGAAGGGAAGGGTTTTTTAATAAAAAAATCTACTTGGTTGAGGGTTGGTGGCTATGACGAGCACCTGACGTATGGCGGGGACGACACTGATTTAGGCATGAGACTTTGGCTTTTTGGTTATGAAAACTTCTTGTATGCTAAAGACACCTTCTTGCATATTGGCACTCCAGAAAGAGATGATAATCAGAAATTTGCCAAGAAATGGGAGTTGATTTTTTATGCGCATATGTACACTATTGCTAAAAATTATTCTAAAAATAGCGTTTTCCCCACTTTAATAGGCTATAGTATTTTTGGACTTTTAAAATCATTCAAGCAGTCTTTTATGCGTAGAGATTTAAGACCAATTTATTCATATTTTAAAGGAGGCTATTTATTTCTTCTTAATATTAGAGTTGCTTTAAAAAAAAGAAAAGATTTGCGATTAAATTTCAATTTAAAAGAAAATAGTTTTGTGAAATTATCAGGAAATTAATTTAAAAATGCATCAATTAATAGTTAAACACAAGAATACAATAGTGGATTTGTATTGGAGATCAATCCAAATTTTCTCTAAACAATTTTCGGCTTTTGTGATTTTTATTTTTGCAGTAAAACATTTAAATATTTATGACTTTGGTGTTTATAGCTATCTATTTGCCATTGTTTATTTACTTATTGTATTCAGTGATTTTGGCATCTCCACATCAATATCCAAAATAGTTGCTGAAAAAAATCCTAATGAAGACAACAAATTAGATTCTGAGCGTGTATTTCTCAACGGCCTTTTTGTTGTGGGCTTAATTTCAACACTGATTTTTATTTTGTTTTTATTTTTTGGAAGAACGCTATTTGCTGCTGACTATTTATATCTTGCAATTGTGCTCCCATTGATTTTTCTCATTCCATCAACCTCGCTTTATGATGGATATTTGAGAGGATTAAAGAAATTTAAAGAATCTTCAAAAATAGTCGTTTCATCAAGCATAATTTCAATCATTTTTTCTTATATTTTAGTAACAAATTACAATTTAATTGGCGCACTATTCTCTCAGACCTTATCTTATTTTATATTATTTTTTATTTATTTATTAAAAAATAAACTAACTCGTTTTAATATAAACAAGAAAATAATTAAAAAGATAGTTGGTTATAGTCTCATAATTGGCATAGCAAATTTAGGCTTGTTCTTTTTTTCTAAAATAAACATTATTTTATTAAAGAATTTTAATCTAATTGAAGAAATATCGGCTTATGAACTTTCTCAAAAACTCATAAATATTGTATATTTGCCATTGCTGGTATTTTCACAAATAATTTCTCCAAGAATAACAACATTCTTTTATTCTAAAAACATATCTTTAGTATTAAAAAAATTTAAAAAATATTTTACATATGTGCTATTGATTTCTGTTTTAATCTCTCTGTTTTTTATAAGTCTCTCAGATAGTATTATATATATGTTTTTCAAGGAATATTTAGATACTAAAGCAATATTTGTATTAAAATTAAGTTTTGTATTTTTTCCAATCAATAGCTTATCTTATTTAACTGCCAATTCTTTCAGCATATATACTGGACATGCTTATTTAAATACCAAATATTTGTTGTTTTTCGGATTATTGAATTTACTAATTTCTTATTTTGTTTTAAAGCACTCGACTTTTGACCTATTTTTTGTTGTTTTTTTAGTTATTCAATCAACATCTAATGTTCTTTTCATCCTTGAATATTTTTATAAATTGAAGAAGTTAGAAATACTAAGAATAAATGAAAAATAGAAAAATATCTATATTACATTGGGTGGTTTCTCCATTCTCCACAAAATCATACGGGGGTTTGGAGTTCATAGAAAATTATTTATTAAATATAAAATCAAAAAATTATAAATTTGAATTGTTTTCTAAGGATCTAGTAAATGGAGATAGACGAGCTGGCTCAAACATTAAGTTAATAAGACATTTTGAATTTTTAATGAAATATGATGTTTTCTATTACTTGAGTTTTATTAAAAAAACTAATAATTCTTTTTTAAGAATAGGTTTTAATTCGCCCATTTTGTCACTTCTTGATAATAGTGGAAAAAGTGTGGTTTGGTTTCAAAACCAAATTGGTTTTTTTGGAAAAATGACTTATTTGCCTTTTTACAGTTTATTTAAAAATAGATACAAAAAAAGTCATTTTATTTTTTGTTCCAAATATTTGCTAAACAGTTTTTGCTGCTTTTACCCAGATTTTCCTAAGAAAAATTTACATTTAATATACAATTTTACTGATTTAGCCATCAATACAAAGAAAAAAATTGTCAAATCAAAGTATTTTAAAATAATATACATTGGACAAATAAACTATGAGAAAGGATTCGATACATTAATTAATGCGTGTGACTTCTTATATAAAAAGAACTTTCCATTTAATCTCCACATCATAGGTTCAAAAAGATTGTGGAATAATAAAAAAATTATTAATTTAAACTTATCAGATAAAAAATACATAAAATCTTATAAGCAGGTTAAACATTCAGCAATAGGAGGATATTTGAAAGACAAGGACGTGCTCATAGTTCCATCTAAATGGGACGAGCCATTTGGAATAGTTGCTGTAGAAGGACTATCTGCTGGTTTAATCGTTATTTCTTCTCAAAAAGGTGGCCTGTCAGAAATAATTGAAGACGGTCGAAATGGCCTGAGTTTTAAACCAAACAATCATATAGATTTAGCAAATAAAATATTGCAAGTATACGAGATGAATGATCTGCAAAAATATAAGCTAATTAATAGCGGCTTCGCAAAAGTTAGGGCTTTGTTTAATGAATACAAATTTAAGAAAGACTTTTTTAAATTAGTTAACAACTTTCAATAAAATTTGTTATAGAAGACTTCTATTTCTGTTTCGTCAATTCCTTGACCGTGAATTTTATTAAAATTTTCTTCTATGTAAGATAGCACTTCTTCTCTCAAATGTCCTCTCTTTCCGGTTTCAAAAACTACCCATATTTCTGAGCCAATTGTCTGTTTGTTCTTAATGTAGTCGAGCATTGCTTCTAAAGTTAAAGAACCATTAGAGCCCATGTCAAAAATTTCCACTTGATCTAGCTCTCTAAGGTAAAAGTCTCGACCGTACTGCATGAGCAGCAAATCTTGTTTAAAATCGTAATTCTTTACTATTGTTTGATAGGCTATCGAATGTTGTGCACTTCCCTGATTGTCATAGGCGTTTAGATTTACATTACTCACTTGAAGCAATGAATTTCCAAAAAACAAAAACAATAGTACGACTTTGATAATTCTTGATTCGATCACTTGCCACATTTTCCACGCCCCGCCTACAGCGCCAATTATGGACAACATTACCAAATGAGAACTATATACATATGAAGGATAGCGATTGGCTATGTAAATAAAGAAGATTAAACCCAAAAACAGAACGCTGTGGAGATAAATTGTTTTTATTTGTTTTGCTTTAAAAACAAAAATTAAACCAATAATGTTAAAAGCTAGTGTTAAGCGCCAAGTGAAAGGGTAGTCAAAAATATGCAATAAATATACTTGGTTGTTTCTGGAAAAAAAGCTAATAAACCTGTGAAAGTACATGGTTTCTGGGTTGTAAAATATTGGAATTAGTAAAACTGCAGAAACAATTGCGATTGTTGGATAAAGAAAACGTTTTTTGTCTACAGCAATGAATAGATATCCAATGAATAGAGCGGTGATGGGCAATGCAATCAAACTATTAATATGAACGTGGAAGTTGAAATAAAGCACGATCAAAGCAAGCAAAGCAATGAATCATTGAAAATTGAGGCGCTCTCGCAAAATTTTATTGAAATTTGAGGATATTTTTTTTGTTTGGCGCAGCATCCAATCTGGAGTGTTCTCAGTCAAGCTGCGGTAGATGGTGTATAGAAGTAATAAAAACAATGGTATCAAGACTACGTACATTCGCGTATACCTCGATAGGGCGATAAAAGCTGGGTTGAAAGTAACCAAAAAAGCTACCAAAAGACTTAGAAGTTTATTTCTAGTGAAAAAATAATTGAAACCAAAGGCAATTAAAATTGTCAGAGTGCCAATAATAGCCGAGGGCAGTCGCGAGCTAAACTCAGAAATACCAAAATTATGGTAGCTTTGGGCTACCATCCAAGTGTGCGGCCAGGCGCGATCATAGAAGCAATCATCACAGGTCATTTTGTTCTCCACCCAGTTCCAGGAATGATATTCACCAGTGTGCAGATACCCGGCAGCGGCAGAAATGACCTGGAATTCATCGCCCCTGATGTCTTGAGCGCCGAGCTTGTGAAGTCTCAGTGCTCCTCCTATTATTACTAGCAGTAGTAAAACCGCCCAAACCATTCGATGATCGATTTTGACAGTAGGCTCTGGTTTGTCTGTGCGTGAAAATACTAATAATGAGCCACTAATTAACGTTGTATAAAAAAATAATCGATCGCTTAGTTTTTCAAAAATTCTATTTAGCAAGTGAGTGCTGTCAAAAAGAGAATTAGCCAGTTCTTGACCTAGGAAATAAAATGTTCCCAAGATAAAAACCGTTTCTAGAAGTAGAAATCGCTTTTTGCTTGAAAGAATCTGCTTGATTGCATTTTCTATCAAAGATTTGTATTTCCAAATTAAGTAAATAAAAAAACCAAATCCAACACCAGTAAAGGCGCCCTGATTGCTCATTGGCAGGTTCAACCCAAGTTTAAACAAAAAATCTAGGGCTATTAGAGCACTAACGAAACAAGCGATGTAGATTATCCTCTTAATTAGCATGTTCCCTCACTTCAAATATTACTTGTTGCTGCTGACTTTGTTCGTGACTATTCACCACCCTCAACTCCTGCTCTCCCACCTCTGCTTCTGCTGCGATCTCGAAGATGATTTCCGTGGGCGTCCATTTCCTCACAATCATTTCCGCCTCACCCAAATAGACTTTCCCTGGCTCCCATTCGCCACCGAAGTTGCGGCCAGTAACTTTGACGTAGCTCCAAGCTATGCCCCATTCTTTGCTCAATCCTTTAACTCTAGGGTACTGCTGCAATTGATCATAAAAAACAGTGTATTGGCGGTGCGCTACCAAGGTCACTAGGAATAGGCCGACCAGCATTAAGCCCAATTTAGGCCATCTGGCAAGCCATGATTTCATCGGTAGCCAAGTGCTCGCTACGATCAGTACCAAGAGGTAGACAGTGTTCTGGTTATAGCTAGTCTGATCCCACAGCCACCAGACTTCGGTAGTCAAGTATTGATAGAGATCCACACTCAGCAGGAAGAAGCTAATCACCAAGAAGGCGGTCAAAAGCTCTGGCCACCAACTTGTTTGCCAGAGTTTATTTGTTTTCTCGCTCATCTTTGATTTCGTAAAATTTGGGATTATAGGTGCGAATGATCAAATCCATAATCAGGCCAGAGACGAAAATTTGCACGCCAAAGAGAACCAGGAAAACCGCGACTAGAGGCCAGATGCGGTTGCTGATGCTGTCGGCGAAAAAGACGCGTTCGACAAACATCCAGCTGCCAATGGCCATCCCGACCAGAGCGCTCATGATGCCCATCGCTCCCAGCATATGCAGGGGGCGGGAGGCAAATTTGTGAAAGAACCAGAGGGTCAGCATGTCCATCAGGCCCTTGATGGTACGGGTCAAGGTGTATTTGCTCTGCCCGGCGGTGCGGGGGCGATGGTTGACGGCCAGTTCGCCGATGCGGAAACCGCGCCAAACCAGCAGAGCGGGAATGAAGCGGTGCAGTTCGCCGCGCAGCGACATTCCTTCGAAGCAGGCTTTCCGATAAACGCGCAGGGTGCAGCCGGCGTCGTGGACGTGATCCTTGATCAGCAACTCGCGCAGAAATTTGGCGCCGCCCGAGATGAATTTCTTCTCGGCGGAATCTTGGCGCTTTTGGCGCCAGCCGCAGACGACGTCGAGCTGATTCTTGCTGAGATGCTCGAGCATGGCGGGGACATTGGCGGGGTCATTCTGCAGGTCGCCGTCCAGGGAGACGATCAGTTCGCCGCGGGCGGCCTTGAAGCCGGCATCGAGCGCTGCTGTCTGACCGGCATTTTGGCGCAGGGTCAGGACGCGTAGGGGCTTGAGGGTTTTGAGGATTTGCGGCGTCCGGTCGCGCGAGCCATCATCGACGAAGATGATTTCGAACGTCTGCTTGAGGCCGCGGGCAACTTTGAGGATTTCCTCGTGCAGCTTGGCGACATTACCTTCTTCATTGAAAATCGGCACCACAAAAGAAATTTGCATGGCTTATATGGTAGCAGATTTGGCAAGGAGGAGGAAGAGGGGGTGGTTCCAAGCTTACCAGAAGTGCTACAAGTCTCCCTGTTTCGGTTGATTTTTGGGTTTGGCTCTGCTATCTTGGAGTTATTCTTATGTCAGAGCCTAGATTTAAAAATATCGCCCTCTTTGACCAGCAAAACATCCGTCGCCACTGGGATAGCGAGCACGAGCTGTGGTGGTTTTCGGTGATTGATGTGGTGAGGGTGTTGACGGAATCATCAATTCCCAAGAGGTATTGGACAGATTTAAAAAGCAAACTAAAAAATGAGGGTAGCGAGGTGTACGAAAAAACCGTACAACTGAAAATGATGGCCAGTGATGGTAAAAAATACCTCACCGATTGCGCTGACACCGAAACCATGCTCCGCCTCATCCAGTCCATTCCCTCACCCAAGGCTGAGCCGCTCAAGCTTTGGCTGGCCCAAGTGGGTTACGAGCGTTTGGAAGAAACGGCCGACCCAGAGCTGGCTTTCGAGCGCGCCATGCAGACCTNNAACCAGCGCCTCAAAAGCATCGAGGTGCGCAAGGATTTGACGGATGAATGGCAAGAGCGCGGTATGAAGCGAGGAGTTGAATTTGCCATTCTGACCAACGAAATTACCAAGGCCTGGACCGGCAGATCAGTCAAGGAATATAAGCAGCTCAAGGGTCTCAAAAAAGAAAATCTGCGCGACAACATGTCGACTCTGGAAATTGTTCTCAACATGCTGGCCGAAGCTTCTACTACTGAGATCTCCAAAGCCAAAGAACCGAGCGGCCTAGCTCAAAACAAAAAGGTCGCTAAGGAAGGTGGCCGCGTGGCAGGCGTAGCTCGAGCAGAAATTGAGCGGCACACTGGCCAAAGTGTCGTAACTGCCAAAAATGCCAAGCAGTTACATCTCCACCAAAAAAAGTTAAAGAAAGTATGACCAGCCCCAAACCCTCCATCCTCATCATCGGCGCTGGTCTCTCTGGCGCGACACTAGCAGAGCGTTACGCCAGCGCTGGCGCGCAAGTGCTCGTCCTCGATAAGCGCCCTCATCTGGCTGGCAACTGCTATGACCATCTCGATCAGTCAACTGGCATTCGCGTCTCCAACTATGGCGCTCACCTCTTCCACACCAACAGTCAGGAAGTCTGGGATTATGTCCAGACCTTCGCCAAGTGGACTCCCTACGAGCACCGCGTCTTGGTCAAAGTAGGCGAGCAACTCCTCAACTTGCCCATCAACCTCAACGCGGTCAATAAGTTCTTTGGAGTGGAGTTGAAGAATGCTGCAGAGATGCGCGCCTTTCTAGCCAAAAAAACTAGGGCTATCAAAAAAGTCCAAAGCAGCCAAGACTACGTCCTCTCAGTCATTGGCAAAGAACTTTATGAGGCTATTTTCGAAAACTACACTCAGAAGCAGTGGGCGCTTGACCCCAGCGAGCTGGACGCGGCTGTCATCAAACGCAACCCAGTCCGCTTCAATCGCGACAACCGCTATTTTACCGATCGCTACCAAGCTCTGCCGGTTGGAGGCTTTGAAAATTTGGTCGGCCAGATGCTCAATCACCAAAACATTACCCTGCAACTTGAGACTGATTTCTTCACCTGGCGCACTAAGCACGATCTAAGCCAGTTTGACAAGATTTTTTACACAGGCGCCATCGACCAGTATTTTGATTACGCTTTTGGCCACCTCGAATATCGCTCGCTCGATTTTCACTTTGAGCGTCATGAGCAGGAATTCTACCAAGAAGCTGGCGCGGTCAACTACCCTAGCCTCGATTACCCTTTCACCCGCATCGTCGAGTACAAGCACTTTTACCCACCGACCAAAAAAATCCAAGCCACCATCATCTCCAAAGAATTCCCGACTTGGGACGGCGAGCCTTATTACCCCGTGCCTCGGGCGCGCAACCACCAGTTGCTACAAAAATACCAGCAAGCAGCTAAAAAACTTGAGCCAGAAGGGATTTATTTTCTCGGTCGCCTTGGTACTTACCGCTACATCAATATGGATCAGGCCATTGCTGAGGCGCTGCAGCTGTTCACGAAGTTGAATAAAAAATAAGAAATTTCCACGACCGCTAGGCCAGTCGTTCTGCCTGATACCACTGCACAAATTTCTTCAAACCATCTTTGAAACTCGTCTGTGGCTGATACCCAAGCAGCTCTTTGGCCTTGCTGATGTCGGCGTAAGTCTGCTCTACGTCACCTGGCTGCATGGGGAGTTGCTCGATTTGCATCGTTAGGCCAGTAATTTCCTCGAGAGTGGCAATAAATTCGTTGAGGGTGATCGGCTGACTATTACCAAGGTTGATAATCTCGAAAGGTCGTCGTAGCTCGACACTCGCCACCACTCCAGCCACGATGTCGTCGATATAGGTGTAATCGCGTCTGCTCTCGCCGCTGCCAAACTTTTTGATTTTTTGTCCCTCTAAAATCGCTTTGGTGAAAATGTAGGGCGCCATGTCAGGTCGGCCATTAGGCCCATAGACGGTGAAAAAGCGCAGGCAGATGCAATTAATACCGTAGAGATGAGAGTAGGTGTGACAAAGCATTTCGCCAGCCTTCTTGGTAGCGGCATAGGGACTAATCGGCGCATTGACTGGATCAGTTTCGCTAAAAGGCACTTGACTCTGATTGCCATATACTGAGGAAGAGGAGGCGAAGACAAATTGTTTGATCTGGTGCTTTTTGGCGATTTGAAGCATATTAAGCGTCCCCCTGACGTTGACTTCCTCATAAAGTAAGGGCTGCTCGATCGAGGGGCGTACGCCTGCTCTGGCGGCCAAGTGAATAATTGTTTCGATCTGATGATCGGTCGCAATTTTTTCTAGAGTCGGCAGATCTCTGACGTCCGCCCTGATGAAGGTAAAATTGGGATTTTTGGTTAACTTGGATAAATTAGCTTCTTTCCAAGTAGCGTCATAATAGTCATTGAGCTCGTCTATTCCGACCACGCGCTCGCCTCGCTCTAGAAGCTTGGCCGCGGTGTGAGAGCCGATAAAACCAGCCGCGCCAGTAAGTAGAATTGTTTTCATGTGTTTTTTATTCTAAACTATCTCCAGCAATGCGCAACTTACACCTGGCGGCCTTACTGCTCATTATTATCTTTCTCTGGACACGCTTCTACCAGATCGAAACTTCACTCTACTTCTTCAACGATATGGGACGCGACTTTCTTGTGCTTTGGCAGTGGCAAAACACTGGCAAGCCACCTCTCCTTGGCCCACAAACTAGCGTGCTGCCCTTTAATCAGTCAGCGATTTACTTTTATTTACTTTATCCATTTTATTTGCTAAGTGGCGCCTCACCTTACGCTAGTTTGATAGCTTTGAGCTTGCTCTATGTGTCAGCCTTTGTAGCCGGTCTTTATTTTTTGCGCGCTTATCCGCGCCTAGAGAAGTCGCTGCTCTTAGTTTTCTTGATGATTATCGTTCAACCAGAATATATTCTTCAAGGTCGCTTCGTCTGGAATCCATCTTTTGTGACGCCTTTTATTTTGGTTGCAGGCTACAGTTTGCTGTTGCTTTTACTGCAAAAGAAACCACGCCAGTTGCTGCTACTAATCAACGCTGCTTCGCTCGCCATCGCTAGTGCTCTATCTTACTCGGTAGTGCCCACTATGGTGGCTTTTGTTCTTTACCTGGCTTACCAGCGCCCACGCTTACTTGGGCGTTATTTATTGTATCTAGGCGCTTCCTTGGCGGTGGTCAACTTGCCGACTTTGGTTTTTGAGCTGCGCCATGATTTTTTATTGACTCAGATGCTTCTGTTTGGCGATCGCTTGACTCAGAGCCAAAACTTTTTTTTGGCACGCCTCGCCAACTTGAGTCGATTTAGTTTCCACACGACTGCTTTGTGGGCGGGAATTTTCTTCGCTACCTTCACCTTTTTTGTGGTGATGAGTAAAAGAAAGCAGCCCAAAGACGCCTTTTTGACTCACAGCACCTGGCTTTTTTTCTTGAGTTTAGGCCTGACTTTGCTTGCCCCATCGACTATTCATGCTCACTATATTTTTGGTGTCTTACCCCTCTTTTTCTTGCTACTTAGCTTCATACAGCGACGCTATTTGTTTGTTTGCGCTGTTTTCTTCTACGTAGTTTGGTTGCAGGCAGCTTTACGCTTCAACTATTTCGCTCCTGCGCGTAATGATTATGCCACTTTGAGTGTTTGCGCTGCGAAAATTTGTCAAAACCACTCAGAGCCACTTTTTGTCGCTAATCAGTCCAAACACCATCCTTATCACAACGCCATGGAGTGGCAATATTTGCTAACTCATGCTGGCTGTCAAGTCAAAAACCTTAATTTGGAGCCCGAAGCGGCTAATTCGCTCGTTCTCATGCTAGACGATGCGACATACGAGCACGGCCAGACTGCTTTCTATGAGCTGACGCTTTTTGGTGCCGGTCAGGAAGCAGAACACTTAACTTGTAGCGACACTCTTGAGGCTGTATTTTTGACGCGCTAAATTTCCCCTTAAATTTATACTTGTCACCTGTAAAAACCGAATATATAATCGGTTTTTTGTTCTTATTTTGCAATTAACAGTTACAAATTAGTTAGCCAAATTTATGCAAAAACTGCAGCAGTTTTTCGGCAAATTATCTTTAACAGTTATTTTTGGAGCCACCCTGCTCTCTTCATTGATCGAACCTGTTTGGGCAGCTAGTTCACAAAGCGCTGAAGGAGTGCACGTGATGCACCACTCCCCCAAAATTTTTATCGTTCTCGCTGCCATTTTGGTCGCAGCTAAGATTTTTCACCTGATTGAAAAGATCAAATTACCGCCCGTGGTAGGAGAATTGGTGGCTGGTATTTTCCTCGGTAATTTGACTTTGCTTGGTTTTCATTATTTCGATGAGGTAATCGCTAATGATGTCGTGTCTTTTCTAGCCGAGATGGGTGTGATCATTTTGCTTTTCCAGATTGGTCTAGAATCGAATGCTCAAGAGCTCACTAAGGTCGGGGGCAAATCAATACGAGTAGCTCTGATCGGGGCTTTCTTACCCTTTATTTTGGGCTCTTATTTGATTGGGCCAATGTTATTACCTGGACAGAGCATGGCTACTTATCTCTTTTTGGGTGCTGCCTTAGCCGCTACTTCTGTTAGTATTCCCTCCAAGGTTTTGATGGATATGGGACAAATGAAAACCAAAGCAGCCAAGATTTTCTTGGGGGCGACGGTAATTGACGATATCTTGGGACTAATTATGTTGGCAGTAATTTCTGCATTGGTGAGTACTGGCGAGATGAATATGTTTAACATCGCCATGATTTTCTTCAAATCTTTTGCCTTTTTGCTGGGCAGTGTAGTCATTGGTCAGTTAATTGCGCCTTACTTAGGTCGAGCTTTTTCCAAAATTAATACTGGCATGGGAACAAAATTTACCTTTGCCATGAGCTTTTGTTTGCTTTTCGCTGGTATCGCTGCCATGATCGGTTTGGAGCCAATCATCGGTGCTTTTGCCGGCGGACTGGTTCTTGATCATGTCCACTTCAATCGTTTCAAAGATCCCAAAATTATCCGCCAAGTCAAAGAAAGCCTTTCTAGTTATAAGGGTTCAATGCGAGAAAAAATTGAGAAAGTTCTTAATTTTCATTCTCACCGCAGCATCGAAGACATTATCGAGCCATTGTCTTTGTTTCTCGCTCCAATTTTCTTCGTGGTGACAGGCATGAGCGTTAAACTTGAAACCTTGATGAACTGGCAAACTATCCTTTTGGCCTTGGTTCTGACTGTGGCTGCTATTTTTGGCAAGGTTGCTGGCGGCTTGGCACTAAAAGAAAAATACCGTTTTGTAGTTGGTTTAGCAATGGTGCCGCGCGGTGAAGTCGGCTTGATTTTTGCTGCTGTCGGTCAATCTCTAGGCGTTTTATCCGACCAAGTTTTTTCGGTGATTGTGATGACGGTACTCTTGACCACTATTGCTGGGCCATTTTTGTTAGCACAGGCTATCAAGAAACAGGCTTCACTAGACGACTAAAGATTGTACTCTGAAAAATTATTTGTTTTGATACCAAGCGACCACTCTGCGCACACCTTCGTCAAAATTGACGCTTGGCTCCCAACCAAGAATTTTTCTGGCTTTGGAATAATCTAGTGAACTAGTGACTTGCTCGCCAGGGCGCTCGACGACGTGCTTTTCTTCGATGCTGACACCCATTTCGGCGACGACTTTGCGCCAGACTTCGTTGGTGGAGATCTCGGTTTGGGTGCCGATGTTTAATTCACCGACAAAAGAACTGTTTAGAGCCAAAATGTTGGCTCTAACCACATCTTCGATGTAGACATAATCACGAGTGTGGGTACCATCGCCGTTGATGGCGGGCACTTTGCCCTCCGCAATCATTTCACTGAAGATAGCGATCACTCCCGACTCACCATGGGCGTTTTGGCGCGGGCCATAGACATTAGAATAGCGCAAGGAAATATACGGAATCTGGTAGAGTTCATGATAATAGTTGAGGTAAAGCTCGCCAGCCCGTTTGGAAATGCCATAAGGCGAAAGTGGTTCGGCTTTCATTTCTTCAGTAAAGGGGGTGGCCTTGTTACCGTACATCGCTCCGCCAGTGGCGGCCATGATCACTTTCTTGACAGGAATTTCTTTGGCAGCCTCCATGATGTGTAGCAAACCCATGATGTTATTTTCAGCATCAAACTGTGGATTTTTGACTGAGTAGCCAACTTGAATATGGGCGGCGTGATGATTGATTGCCTCAGGTTGTTCCTGACGGATGATTTCTTGAATTTTAGCTTTGTCAGTAATATCGACCTCGATAAATTTAGCCTTGGAGTTGAGATTGGCTTTGCTGCCACTCGAAAGATTGTCGACAATCACTACTTCATGACCAAGTTCGATGTAGGCATCGGCGACATGAGAAGCGATGAAGCCAGCACCACCAGTAACTAAAATTTTCATATTGTTCTTTCTAGGATGCTTGATTAAGCCACCCAGTAGCCCTGACTAAACAGAACTATATTGATTATAAGTAAGATGATGCTGATTGTCAGGTAGAGAATCAATTTTCTTGGCCGCCGACTAAAGTAACTGCCCAGGTAAATAAAAATGACGAAACAAGACAAAAGGTAGCGAGGCATACTGGAGAAGTTGCCAGTCAAAGGTGGTAATAAGTAAGCCAGCCAGGCAAAAAGCAAATATATCAACAATTGACTCCGGCGCTTCTGTTTGAGTTGCAGCCAGCTGGCTCTAAGTAGCACTCCCAAAGCAAAGATTGATAAAGCAAACTCCTGTAAATAAGCATAATATTTGAGATCAAAGGGTCTTGCTGTCCACAAAATATTGAGGTAGCGATAAATTACCTGGGGTAAAAGCACCAGATTAGTTTGACGGCTAGCTCCAAATTCCCTCTGCAGGTTGAAAAAATAAAGTGGATCGGCAAAAGTAATTTGCAAATAATACATGTAGGCAGCCAGACCCAAACCACTCAGGGAAACTGCTAGATAGGCTTTGAGGTTGCGTGGCTCCCGTAGCCAAACCAAAAGCAGTAAGCTTGGCCAGATAAAAACACCAATCACTCTAGTCGCACTAGCCAAAGCACCCAATACACCAGCCAAGAAATAATGGCCTTTTTTGGCACTAATCAGACTTAGAAAAATTATGCTTAAAAAAAGCGATTCACCATACAAGCTTCGCAAGAAAAAACTGCTGCTAAAAAGAGCAAAAATTAGGAGAGTGGTGAAGGCGACTCGACGTCCAAAATCCATTTTTACCAAATAATAGAAACTGACAAAACACAAAGCCGTAAAAAAGTGGCTAATGAGCAGTCCGCTCAGGAGATAATTATCAACTAGCTGGTTGAGCAAAGCAATTAATAGCGGATAGAGAGGGAAAAAAGCTTGAATCAGTCCTGTCCCTAAGTAGCCAAAGCGACTAATTTGTAGGTAATGTACTCCATCAAAATGAGCTAGCTTGGTCAAGAAACCTGGCAAGGCATATTCTCTCAAGTTTTCAGCGTAAGGAAAACTTGGCTTGAAAGGCAAGAAAAAGTCTGCCAAGAATGTCACCATCGTCAAGAACACCAGCCACACTCCAAATAAAATTGCGATTCTCCACCATTCTTGCTTCGTCATTTATTTATATAATTTTTCGATAAACAGCGATTGTCGCTGCCGCAGTTTTAGCCCAAGTAAATTTGGCCGCGTGTTTGCTAGCTCTTTCAATAAACTTCTTTCGATCTGTTCGCTTCCAAACCAAAACCTGTTCCACGCCAGCAGCAAAATTTTCCGCCTTGGCTTCTTCGACCACGATAGCGCTCCTACTAGTCACCTCTGTTAGCGAAGAATTATCGGCACAAATAACGGGCGTACCAGCGCTCATTGCTTCTAAAATCGGCAAGCCAAAGCCTTCGTAGATTGAAGGCTGAATGTAGGCGAGAGCTCCGGCGTATATCGCGCTTAAAGCAAGTGCATCATTCCCAGCCAGGTTGGTAATAAATTTGACGCGCTTAGCTACATCGCTTAGTGCAATTTGTGCCTCGATCCATTGCCACTCAGGAATGTCTTGGGGAAAAAAGTTTTTGCCTAGACAAACCAACTTAATATCTTTTGGTAAAAATTTCAGAGTTTTGATCAGCTGTGGTAAATTTTTGTTGTAGTTGATATCGCCCACATAAAGCAAATATTTTTGGGGCAATTTATATTTGCGCGCTGTGCTCTTGATTGTGTCATCGCTAGGAGCTTTGATTTCTGGATTTCCAGCTAGAGGTACAACATGAATTTTTTCCATTTTGACCCCCAGATGTTTAGCGATATCAGTTTTGGAAGACTCCGAGTCAGTGATGACGGCATCGACATTTTTGAGAGCCAATTTTTGCTTAACCAAACTCAAACGACCGCGTTTGCCTACTTTATAAAATTGCGGATAAAGCAAAGGAATGACGTCGTGAATAGTCACCACGGTGCGCCCCTTTTTGATTAGGGGTAAAGTTGGAAAAAAGAGATCAAAAAAAGGATAATGAATTAGATCGGGCTTGAAACTACCATCCAATTTCTTGGCTAACATAAGCTCCACCTCAGTCTTTTTTTTGGCCAAGGCCTGGCTCAAAAAACGGGTGTAAACCCCCACGCCACGAATAGCGTTGGCATTGTGAAGTGGGCTGCTGTCGAGTAAAACTTTAATTGGCATAGTTTATTTTTAAATATTTAAGAAAAGCGACGGGGTGATGTAAGCCACTAAACATGGCAAAAGCAAAACCCTGCCAACCATCGACAAAGCCTTTGTGGCGCAAATAAATCAGGAAAAAGGTCTGCAGTGGCTTAAATAGTAAGTAATTGACAGCAGTCAGTGGGTTAACTGATAGCTTAGCAGTTTGCAGTTGTTTAGCTTTGAAAGAAGTGTAGGTTCGGAATTTGCGCCAGTAATCCCTGAACTCTGGATTGCTGTAGTGCAAGAGATGTCCTGCTGAAGTAGCCACTTCGCCCTCGACCTGCATTTGCTCGTGCACATCTTTGGCTGGCAAGTGCGCTTTGCCTCGCTGGTAAAGGCGAATCACTGGGTCTGGGTATTGACCGCCCTTGCGCAAGAAACGCCCACAGAAGAAATTGCGTCGTCTGATCCACCAGGCCGCGGCCGGCAGCTTCTTACCTGCTTGTAGATCGCTTAATAAGCCGCGAATAAATTCACCAAGTTCAGAATCAACCACCTCGTCGGCGTCTAGCTGTAAAACTAGAGGATATTTGGCCCTGTCCATCGCCATTTGCTTGTTGATGTGAAAATTGGCTTTATTGGTAGTTTTACTGACTTTAGCACCAAAACTGCGTGCGATAACTCTAGTCTGATCAGTTGATTCGCCATCGACCACAATAATCTCATCAGCCAAATCCTTAACAGCTCCTAGACATTTAGCTAGGTTCTGCTCTTCATTATGGGTTGCCAAAACGACAGATAGCATTAGATTTTCCTGTCAAATTTACATTTGCGCCAAAGTTTTGATACCAAGTAGTGCCAAGCCTTGGTTTAAAATCGTGGCGCTTTGTTCGACGATACGCAAACGCAGCTCTTTTTTCTCCAAATCTTTGAGGATTTGATGCTTGTTATAGAAACTATTGAAGCTCTGTGCCAACTCAAACAAATAATTACACAACTGGTGAGGAGCAAACTCGCTGCTGGCGCGCGCCACCACCTCTGGAAAGTCCTCGAAAAGAGCGATTAGTTGTTTCTCTAGCGGCTCGAGCTCAAGTTCTGCTGCTTGTTTGTTGGCGGCTGACGCTTCCCCTGCTTCTTCATTTTTGCGCAAAACACTCGTAGCTCTAGCGTAGGTGTAAAGCATGTAGGGCCCGGAGTTGCCTTGGAGGTTGAGAATTTCTTCCCAATCGAAATTGATGTTGAGGTCAGATTTGCGCTTAAGATCATTCCATTTGAGCGCGGCGATGCCGACTGCTTCTGCCACTGCCTCATCTTTGGTGAAAGCAAGAGCTTTTTCTTTGGCCTTGGCTAAAACTTCTTGCAGCCAGATGACATTGCCCTTGCGGGTAGACATTTTGCCTTCCTTGAAGCGGTAGAGGCCGTGCTTGACGTGAACTCTCTGTCCCTTGCTGTACCATCCTAGCAGTTCTTCTGCTCGGTAAAGCTGCTTGAAGTAAAAGGCTTGTTCAGCACCAACTTCGTTGATAACTAGTGGTGCACTGCCATCGGCGTTTTGGTAGCGAGTATTCTCTAGACGCCACTTATCTGTCGCCAAATCTCTGGTAGCATAGAGGGTACTGCCGTCTTTTTTGGCGATCATCAGGGGGCTTAGCTCGTCGTTTGGGTAGAAAATTAGAATTGCGCCTTGCTCACCAGTTTTGGCTAAGCCCTTGGCTTGCAGTTCCTCGATCAATGGCGCCAACATCGGTTCGAAAAATGACTCTCCGTAACCTCGACCGTTATTTTCGGTGAAACTCACTCCCAACTGTTGATAGATTTGCTCGAATTCCTTAAATGACCAGTCGATACATTTCTGCCAGAGGCGTAGCGCTTCTTCGTCACCCTGTTCTAGCTTCTGGAACCACAGGCGTGCTTCATCCTCCAGAGAGAGGTCTGACTCGGCTTCCTGATGAAATTTAACGTAGAGAGCGACTAGCTCCTTGACTGGATTGCTTGATTTAGCGATCTGCTCTTCATCGCCATATTTTTTGATAGCGACGATCTGTTTGCCAAACTGCGTCCCCCAATCTCCCAGATGGTTGTCACGAAAAACCTTATATCCACTGGCTTCGAGCAGGTTGGCGATGCTGTCGCCGATGATGGTCGAACGTAAATGGCCGACAGTAAAAGGTTTGGCGATGTTAGGTGAAGAATATTCGACGATAGCGCTTTTACCTTGACCGAGGTCGGTGAAAGTGGCAGTTTTTTCTCGAGTTAAGTTTTCTAGGCTCTGTAAAAAATACTTATCAGCTAGAGTCAGATTGATGAAACCTGGTCCAGCGATGTTCAATTCTTTGATTATCTTTTGCTGATCGTGAATTTTGATTTTGTCGATCAAGCTCTGAGCCAGATCTTTAGGAGAATGGAAGCTCTCGCTCAATTTAGCGTAGGCCAACATAGCTAAATTGGTCGACAAATCACCAAAGTCAGGATTGCTCGGTTTCTCGAGTTTGATCGGTTGATCGATCTCCAAGTCAGCGGCTGCCTGGGCCAAAATATCTAAAAGTGTCTGTTTTTGCATGAGCTGTCTTAGATTCTAGCATAACTCGGGGATTAATTCGCTTCGACTAGATGATTAAAGCTCAGCAGATTTGGGTAGAAAGATGAAAAATCTGCCCTCTCCGTCACTACCATTGATAACCTGATTAGCTTGGTGCTCCCCCATGTCATCAAATTTACTGGCTACGACAATGGTGTGAGGTTTTTCTAAATCACTCTGATTAATTTGATCGGCAAAGAAAAAGAGGTTAAGAATGCCGCCATGGTAAGCAATCGGACTCAATTCAAAAGCAAATAAGGCGTAAATATAAGGGTGTTGATAGTCGCTAGTAAAAACTATTTGGTCAACTCCCGAGCGATCCATTTGCTTTAGGTAGTGAAAAGTTTCTAAGTAAGCATCGACAAAATCGTCACTACTGCGCAATGGGTAATCTTGATAATAATGACGCAAGTAAAAGCCGGTAATTAGCAAATAAGCACCAAGTACCAAGCTCGTAAATAGGGCTCGCTGACCATTGAGTGCTTGCCAAATGGCCCGAAAAGCCAAAACCACCCAGAGAATAATGCCTGGTAGAGCCAGTAAACTACGGTTACTACTTGCCAAGCCTTCGGAAATTACAGCCGGCAAGAAGCCTAAAACCGTCATTGCTAAGGCTAGGATGAACAAAGCTTTATCTTTGTGTCGCCAAAAAAGGTAGCAAATCATCAAGACAAGAGAAAGTGGCTCTAAGACACCGAAGCGACCGTCGCCGTGGCGAAAATTACCCAAGTTTTTGCCAAAAATTAGGAAGTCAAGCGACAAATAACTCAGGCTATTATTCAGAAAAACAACTGAGGTTTCCAATAAGCCCTGATTAGTAGCAAAAATAGTTGAGCTGGCTCTGGTTAAACCTTGAGCAAACAAGGCATCGTGAATAAAAGGAGCCAAAAGCAATAAACCCCAAAATCCTGCCCAGATGAGTTGTGATAATCTCCCGCGCAGTAGAGGCCAGTAAGCAAAAAGCAAAAAAATAAACAGAAGCGGCGTAGTAACCTTACTACTGTGATAGGCATAAAAAGTTAGTGAAGCCAGAGAAACCGCCAAAAGTAAGTTGCCAATTTTCGCCAAGCGCAAATAGCGATAGAAAAAGTAAAGTGCAAAAAGTAACAAATTGAGCGCTAAGCCAGATTCGAAAGCCAAGCGGCTGTAATGTATGTGCCAAGGGGAGATCGCCAATAAGAATGCAGCTAAAAGCGCCCACTTATGACGGTGGCGATCGCGACTAAAGACCTCACCAAAGAGCAAATAAATCCCTAAAACTGCCAAGACACCGTGTACTGCAAAAGGCAAGCGCACCGCCCACAAATTCATCCCAAAAAGTGCGGTTGCTAAGCCACTCTGATAAATGGCCAACGGCGCCTTGTAATCGCCAAAGGAACGAAAACTCACTGGCAATCTCTCTAGCCACTCATCGCGCCTGGTGTTAAAAATTGCAAAGCCATTGTAGCCGATGGCTGCCTCATCCCAAGCCATGCCCATAGGCACTTTGCCCAGCTGATAAAATCTTAGCCCACAAGCCAGCAATAAAACCAGGGCTAGAGGAATGATTTTTTTGAGCATTTTTTGATTTGATTTCTCAACGCATCTTAATAAACCAATAAGGCTGCCAAAGTAAAAATGCTAGTTTCTGCCAAAAATTAGCATTTTTCCAAGTAAATTTTTTGGCATTGCGCCAACTAATCTCACGAATTTTCTTCTCACCAAAAACACTCTGGTTGGTAGTTTCGTGATTGTGATCAACTTGAGCCCGAGGTTCAAATAAAACCAAGTAGCCTCTTTTTTTTGCTTGATAAGAAAGATCGATGTCTTCCCAGTAGGCTGGATAGTAGCGCTTGTCGAAGCCGCCAATTTCTTCAAAAAAAGACTTGCGAAACATGGCACTGCCACCGCTTGCCCAGGCAGTCTCACCAGCCGACATATCTTGGTGACGACTGTGCAAAAACATGCCACGCTCAAACCATAGTATATTGCGTCCACCAATCTCGCCCAGGTGGGTTTCGTGTTCGAGACAACCCACCGCAAAAACCCTCGGCTGTTCGAAGTTCAAGAGCAAAAATTTAAGACAATCTCGATGAGGAGCGACATCATTGTTAATGAGAAAAACCAATTCGTTTCTAGCAATCTGGAACCCACGATTGGCCGAAGCGCCAAAGCGCTGATTTTCATGATTGATAAGTAGAATGACTTCAATTTTTTTGGAATTTTTTTGGTAGCTACCAAGGTAGTAATCAACTGCAAAATCTGCAAAAGGTTTTTGCTTGACTTTGAAATTTTGTTTAAACCAAGCTAAAGTGTCGTCTTCTGGGCCGCTAGCATCATCAATCACAATCAGCTCATCGCCATCACGCATGCAGTCAAAAACTGCTGCTAAATTCTTTTTGTAAAGGTGAACTCCTCGGTAGCTTGGAATGATGACTGAGACTTGGATTGAGTGAGACATTTACTTGTCCAGCATGGTTAATAAAATTTTATTAAACTTGTCCTTGGAAAATTCTTGACTGCGAATTTTCACTTTTTGTGCCAAGGCTGTAAGCTTAGTTTTATTTTTGATCAAACCTAGAGTTTTGGCAAGACATGCGTCTTCCTCATCCCACATGCAATCTTGTAATTTTGAACCTAAAATTTCTTTTTGACCACCTTTGTTAATCACCACTGGCACCACTCCTGCCGCCATGGCTTCCAGAGTAGAGATACCAAAATGCTCAGCTTTTTCTGGTTCGACATTCTCATCGATACCGTAGCCTGTAGCGTGCCAATAAATGCTTGCTCGCTGGTAATAATCAAGCAAGAGACCGCGATCAGCGTCATGAATTAGAGTAATTTTGAATTCACCAACTTGCGCCGCCACTTGATTAGCAAAATCTTGGTCCTCAGCTCTACCAATTAAAATTAGCTCCCAGTTTTTCATGTCCTTTGGAGCAGTTTTAACTAATTTTTTAAAAAATTCCACAAGAACGTCCTGACGCTTGCTGTGCAGCTGACGAAAAAAGCGACCAACTGATAAAATCATTTGCTCTTTATGTGGTGGTTTTTCTAGGGGAGGCAGTTCCACATAGGGCTGGTGAACATAATCAATTTTGGTTCGCCAATATTTTTCAATATAGTTCTTGGTGAAGTATGAGTTGGTATTTTTGACTGACCAATTAGCCAACTTGAGTTTTTCCAAGAAAGAAGATTTATCGAGAGGCAGCGGTACTTGGATGTGCAAAATATTTTTCTTGGCCAAAGAGAAAAAAAGGCTGCCATCGGTTTGATAATAAAGGCAATCAAATTGTCTAGTCCACAATAATTTTTTTAAAAGATTGCTGCTTGTAAAAAGTGGCGTAGCGATAAACTCAATTCCCACCAAAGAACAGTCTAAAAACTGCTCATATTTACCTCTCATTTCTGTTGCCTCATCTAAACTTAGATCCTGAGTGTCACTAACTGCGATAAAAACCTGATGTCCTGCGGCAGCGGCTAGTCTGGCGCAGTCAAGCATGTATTTTTCACCACCCCCAGTATGCTTGGGCAAATAAGGTGAGTAAAAAGCAATTTTCATCTAAGCTTGCCTTCCTCGCGCCAAAGTTTCTTGATTGCTTGTTCTTCTTTTTCGTAACGCGCTTGGAGACTTGGTTTTTGTTGCAATTCCCAAACCTGAATGTAAACAATCATTCTATTCATGGCTTGCACTAGAGCTTCAATTAGACCGGCCATGCCGTCTTTGTAGCCCTGATGTTTGAAGGCACGGCGATAAAACTCCATGACGCCTTTACGCAAAATTAGCGGCAAAGAAATTTTGCGCACTGTCGCTGCCTCTAAAGCTTTGGCTTCCTTAATCGTCCAATCAGCACTCTTGCGCAAATTATCCCGAGTGTTGCGGTGAGTTAGATGAAGCATTTTGTGCTGCAAACGCAATGCCTCACCAGTAAAAATAGGGCTTTCGTGAATTTCTCCTTGCCAACCAAGAAGTGCAGTTTTGTGAAATACTCTAGTTACTAAGTCATTTTGCCAATTACCATAAGCAAAGCGTTGCCCATAACAAACATTTTCGCGATTAATGGTCATTGCTCGAACGTCGTCTTGCTCTATATGCAACAGAATTTCTTTGGCTAGGGCTGGAGTAACTCGCTCATCAGCATCGATGTAAAAAAGCCAGTCAGTCTCGACTAATGAAGCAGCTTTCTCGCGCAATTTAGCAAAAGATTCATGGCTAAAGCTGACCACTTTACAACCATAGTGTTCGGCAATTTTGCCAGTTCGGTCAGTTGAGCCAGTGTCAAGCACTATGATATTTTGACAGAAGCTTAAAGTATCTAAGCAGGCCTCCAACATCTGCCCTTCATTTTTAGCGATAATAACTGCACTTAAATTTGATTTCATAATTTTAAAATTCTAGACTACCGCTTGCTTGCCCATTCTTCCGATAAAAACATCAATGACTGCCTTGCGCTCGCTACGACTACCACCCAGCAAACTATTAAGAGCCAATCGCAGTGCAGTTAATTTGTAGCGCCAAGGAGCATGACGCATAGCCAAAAAAATACGATTGCGGGTCTGATAATATTGCTGCAAGGTAGAGCCAGCTCCTCCAGACGAACGACCAATTTTATGGTAAACCACTGAGCTTGGACAATAAACTACTTTGAGCCCAGCCTCTTTTACTCTGAGACTAAAATCAACGTCTTCACTATAAAGAAAATAGCGGTCATCAAGACGACCCACTCGCTCAATCACCTCTCGACTAATCAGGGTGACACAACCAGTAGCATAGTCCGTCTCTATAATCTGGTCGAAGTGGCCACGATCTACTTCATCAATACCAATGTGATAAGAAAGTAGATTGGTCCAATCAACTTTACCGCCCACATACCAGAGAACTTTATGCCTCTCTGCTTCTTTATAGGAATCATTAAAATATTCGAAACCACGGTGAAAATATATTTTTGGAGCAACAAGACCAATTTTTGGATCTTTCTTAGCTAAATTGTAGAGTTCTTGCAAAAATTCATTGTCCACGATCGTGTCAGAGTTGAGTAGCAAATAATAATCACTATCGTAAGTATCGATGGCGTGTTGAATGCCTAAATTGTTGCCACCAGAAAACCCCAAGTTACCGTCACTTAGCAGAAGTTCTACTTTGGGATTTTTTTGCAAAAAATCTTGACTAAATTTCAAAGTATCTTTAGAGCCGTTGTCAACCACAATGATTTTGTAGTCAAAAGCAAAATGCTTAAGATCGGCCAAGGACTTGATCGCAGCCTTGGTCTCCTCTGGGGTATTGTAATTAACTATGATGATGGAAATATGATTGGTCATAATCTAAATTTTCTACGAAATGTAGCAAGCAACTTTCGCCAACCCTTGCTTTCTCGCGCCTCCAAATCTCTTACCCAATAGTTTAAATCTTTTTGGAAACGTCGCAAGTCGGCAAGAACCTTTTCTGGATGGCTAGTTTCCAGGGCAGCATCATTGCCCAGCAGGTCAAAAATTTTCATTTGCACAGTCATCTGATAAGCAGCCTGCATAGCACTCATGTAAAAGCCGCGCGCACCATCCAGATAGCCTTGCTTCTGGAAAAATCTGCGCAAAAAATCATCGCTGAAAGCTTGCAGTAACGTGGAATTGCTAATAATGAAGTCTTTGGCCAAGATTTGGCTTTTCTGCTCTGCCTCAATGTCGGTGTAGCGATCAAAACGAGCCAAATAATCCTTGGTGTCATCGTAATTGTGGTGCAAAATGGCCAATTCTTCTTCAGCTGGCAGAATTTCAGCTTCTTTTTTGGCGGCAATAATTGGTCGAGAGTGAATGGCCTCTGACCAACTGACCAGCCCACGCTTGAAAAAACGCAGTTGATAATCTGGCCACCAACCTGTGTGTTGCATCCAATAGCCACTGACTATATTTTTGCGTGGTAGATAAAAAGCTTGAGATCCATCTAGTTTGGTCAGATCTTTTAGCTTGGTGGCCAGAGTGGGTGGAATTTCCTCATCGCCATCTAACACCAGGGTCCAGTCTTGCGTCGCTTTTTCTAGGGCAAAATTACGGACTGGCTCGACAAAACGGCTGTCTTGAGGATATTCATAAATTTTACTGCAATATTTTTTGGCTAATTTGACTGTCTCATCTGTGCTTTTGATGTCCACTAAAATTATTTCTTTAGCAAATTGTACGGACTCCAAAATACGAACAATGGTTTTCTTAGAATTCTTACTGATAACAACTACTGAAATAGACATATTAATAGTATGATAGCAGTTGTCATGCAAAAACTTAAGTCTCTGTCTGTTTTCTTCCCTGTTTACAACGAAGAAGCAAATCTAGAAATTTTAATTGATCAAGCTGCTCGCATCATCCCTACTCTAGCTAAAAAATACGAATTGTTGATTGTCGACGATGGTAGTTTAGATCAAAGTGCCACCATTGCCAAACGCCTATGTAAAAAATATTCTCAAGTGCACTTAATTTCACACCCTCAAAATTTGGGTTACGGAGAAGTGCTTAAAACTGGTATCAAAAAGGCACAATACCAATGGATTTTCTGGACTGACAGTGATTTGCAATTTGATCTAAACGAGTTAGCGCATTTCGTGAAAGCCAGTCAAAATTCTTCGGCGATGATCGGTTTTCGAAAGAAAAGGTCTGAGGGCTTACGAAGACAATTAAACGCCAGTCTTTTCAAAATTTACATCGACCTATTGTTTCGTTTGCACGTCAAAGATATTGATTGTGCCTTTAAATTAATTCGTGCTGATTTATTAAAATCTCTAAAACTCAATTCTGGCAGTGCCTTTACTAGTGCTGAGATTCTCTATCGACTCAAGAAAAAAGGTGTGAAATTCAAGCAAATTGGAGTCAACCACTACCCACGTCTCTACGGCCGAGCAACAGGCTCCAACTTCAAAGTTGTCATCAAGGCTTGCTACGAAGCACTGACTACATATTTAAATATCAAGCTCTCTTCTCTAAAATGGACTGAGGAAGCCAAAAAATGATACAGTTTTTCAATCAACTTTCTGAGCTAGTCAAAACTTGGCTAATTTTTTGTATCTTGTTTTTGATTTTATTGGCCAGCAGTTATGCTTTGCTTCATCCTAGTTTTTTTCACCTACATGATTTTACCCACGCGGCGCGTATTGCCGAAATGGTTCGTGGCTTAGACGCTGGGCAATTACCAGTACGCTGGAGTGAGAACTTTGGTTATGGTTTTGGCATGCCTTTGTTCAACTTCTACGCTCCATTACCTTACTTTGTTGGAGCTTTGTTTTATAAAGTTGGCTTTTCCCTACTTGCTAGCATCAAATTGCTTTATTTATTAACAGGCGCCTTGACCATAATAAGTTCTTATTTGCTTGGTCGCCAACTTTTGGGACGACTAGGAGGTCTCGTTCTAGCTGCGGCCTACACCTTGGCGCCATATCGCGCCCTCAATTTGTTCGTCAGAGGTGCTCTAAGCGAAGCGCTTGCCATGTCTTTTCTACCAGTCGTACTTTGGGCAATCGTCGCTTTTAGCAAGAAGCAAGACAAAAAATATTTGTTCTTTTTGGTTTTGTCACTTTTTGGCATTATCTTGTCGCACAACCTAACAGCCTTGATTTTTATTCCGCTAGCGGCTTTGTTTACTTTTTTGTACTTATGGCGCTTAGATCGCTTAAAATTGCTCTGGCCAATCGCTGGTCAATTTATCTTGGCAGCGGCACTAAGTGCTTTTTACATGCTGCCAGCTTTATTGGAAAAAAATGACACCGTGATTGAGCGAATTTTTGCTGGTTATTTCCATTATTCTCACCACTTCCTCTACCTGCGACAGTTTTTTCAAGACAACTGGGCCTATGGTGGTTCAGGCTGGGGGCCAGGGGACGATGTTTCTTTTTTTCTTGGCTTTGGACAACTTAGCGGCTTATTGGTTTTGATGGTTTTATTGTTAGGCAAACTGAGACGAGGCCTGTTAACTCTCACTCGGCGCAAGGAGTTCTTTTTATTGGTAACCATTGGCTTAATGTTGATCTTTAGCTTACTAATGAGCACTTTCAAAACTCAATGGCTCTGGGATCGTGTCAGTTTGCTACAATTCATCCAGTTTCCTTGGAGGTTTTTGTCAGCTGCCTCGCTTTTTGTCGCCATATTAGTTGCCTTTAATTTTGCTTGGCTGCGTGGTTTTGGCAAACGCTTGATTTTAGCCTTGATCTTGCTGGTTTTGTTGTTTACTAACGCTCGTTATTTCCAACCAGAGAAGTACTTAGATAATGCCGCTGCTCTCTACTATGGTGAACCAGAGAGAATTCGAAATGAAATGAGCGAAATCTTACCAGATTATATTCCGAAACAAATGCCTGAGGAAAAAGTTCTGCGAGAAAAAAATCAGGAACTACCAGCGCTTTGGTTAAATAATGAAATGTATACGAAAAATGACGACGACAAATTAGAAATAATGCTTGATCGCGGTTTTGAAAAAATGGCCCTAATTGATTCTGGCCAAGAGCAAATCTTGAATTTCAAAGTCGCCTATTTTCCTGGTTGGCAAGCTGAAGTTGATGGTCAAAGCCAGGAAATTTTAGTTAGTGAAAGCTTGGGTAACATTCAAGTGCGTGTGCCAAAGGGCGAACATAAAGTGGTAATTTATTTTAGTGAGCAGACGCCTGCTCGAATTTGGGGAGATGCTATTTCTCTCTTAGCCTTGTTGATCTGTTTTTATTACTTCGCTCCATTTGCCAAAAACAAAAAATAAAGCCGACTGCGCTGAAAGCGCTTAGGCAATTACCGAGCAGTCGCGGCCAAGTATTTTGAGTGAAGCGCGATTTAACTTGATAGTCGCCAGCAGGCAAACTATAAGCCAAACGCCCAGCAATCATCTCGTCATCAATATAATTGACCTTTTGTCCATCAATTCTGGTCTCCCAACCAGGAAAAAAGGCTGTTGATTCGACAAGAATCGCTTCAGATTCTAAGTGAAGTTGATATTGGCGTTTGGTGCCGTAAAACTGTTCCAGGTAGACCTGGCCTTCGCCCTGGAGAATAAAAACTGGTTCTTCTTTTTCAGCAAAAAAAGCAAACTTGAAACTTTTGGGCATATTTTCTTGATTGACCGAAGTGGTGCCAGCATCAGCATCAAAGTCAATCTGTTCTTGGTGACGAAAGTCGATGGGTCGCACTTGCCAAAATTGCCAAACTTGAAGCAGTAAAAGCAGGCTTAAAAATAATTTTCCAACCGAACTCAAATTTTCAAAAATAAGTGCACTAAGTGGCAAAAGTGTAATTGCCAAAAATAAGGAAAGACGCCAAGGAAATTGAATGAAGTCAGCAAAGGGCACTGTTTCATAAAGTATTTTGCTAAAAGGTAGTTGCGCTAACACCAAAATAAAGCTAGTAAGGAAAAAAACCAAATTCTGGCCTGGTTTACGTCTCAACAGATAAATAATACTGAGAAACAAAATTAGCAGTTGCAACCCACCAAGTCCCAAAGACATCGAGTCGACATTGCCCCAATAGGAGTAGCCGAATTCAATTGGCAAACGCAACAACTGATTAAGATTCGGGAAATGACGGTAATAATTCAAAGTTAAATCAACTTGATCTAGAGTAATTAAATTTTTCTCCACAATCGCTGGCAACCAGAACCACAAGGCCATAAAAAAGGCCCAAGCAAAAGAGAAAGCGAGCTTGCGCCAGGCTGTAAAATTCTTCGCAAAGTTGAAAATTGAGTAGAAAAGCAGCAAAATGCTGGCAAAAAAGGCCGCAATATTGTGAGCTAAGAAAAGCAGCAGTAAGCTCAAGGTCAAAGCAAAAAAATATCGACTCCAAAATACTTTTTCATTCTTAATCTTTTCTAGCAGGTAAAAGATCCAGGGTAAAATACCAATAGCCATGATTTCACCGATGTTGCCGCGAAAAATAATACTAGTCAAAATATAAGGGTTAACTGCCAAAACTGTCAAAGCAAAAATTCTTGCAAGACGAGAAAAATTACGGCTGCGTAAAAAGAAATTGCTGCCAACTAAACCAAACAAAACGCTCAGGGTCATGATGATTTTAAAGGCAATTTCGTAGTGAATATTAAGAATCGAAAAAGGCAGTGAGAAAATATTAGCCAAAGGATAATTGTAGTTAAAAACAGGGTAACCATAGCCATTAACTAAGTTAGGTGCCAGTCGCGGCGGCAGGTGCAATTCACGAACAGCAATTTTGTAATTGGCAAAACGCACCAAGTGGTTTTGACCATCGTGAGTGACTGGCACACCTTGGATCAGAAAGTGACGAGAGCTGATGGCAGCAAGAAAAAGGTAGAAAAAAACTCGCAAAATTTTAATCATTTTTTTTCATTTGCCCTTCTTTGACCACCAGAATTAGACTTGGTTCGCCGTCTAAAAAATTAAATTCTTCAATTTTTTCGTAACCCTCTGGAATTTTTTCCTCATAATAAATAAATTTGGCAAGTTTTTTACCTACATCTTTATCATCCAATAAATAAGCAAACGGGTCTGGCAAACCAAAACTATTGACTGGGCTGTTGAGAAAAGCGTTCTTGAGTTCACGAGTCGACTCTAGCAATTCGGGAAATTGATAGTAAACAAAAATTCTGGGCAACCAATAGCGTTCGTCAATTTCAATTTTACTAAATTCTTGGTAGTGATCGCGCAGGTAGATTGCGACCTGGTTGTAGCTATAAAGCCAAGCAGCACTTGAGCGAGATTTATAATCAATGAAGTAATCACTGTAATAAAAAATAGCATTGAGCGCAAAAATACCAATCACAATAAGTAGCAGAATTTTACCAGCTCGCAAATAGAATTCATTGAGTCCCCAAGCAATTAAAATTGAGAAAGGAAGCAGCAAATAAATGGCTCGTGAGGCGTGCGGCACTTCATAAACCATCGCTGCTGGAATGGGAGACAGGAGCATTAAAGCTAGTAAAAACCAACTTAATTTGCTGCGCCAGTTAAGCACTAACAATAACGCTCCTAAATAGAAAAAAGGGGCTGTCACCAAGAATAATTCTCCTAAATAGCCAGAGTGTTGGCGAAGATTTGAGTCACCCCGTAGAAAAAGAAAGTCAACGCTAAAATGGGAACTCATGTTGACCAGAAAATCTCTAGTCACAAAAACGTAACGGTGATAAACCAAGCGCGCCAATAAACTAGAATTATATTTTTCTAAGTAGGCGCTTGATTCTTCAATCGCTTGGCGATGATGAATCAAATTATTGTTGTTGAGCCGATAATCTTGGCTGCGCGCATAATAGGGTGAGCGTAGCATCGGGATCATGCTGAGTACGAAAAATAACATTGCGGCAGCCAACCACAACTTGCGGTTTTTGATTTTATGCCAAAAAATCACGATTAAACTCGCGCATAGCAGCGGCACAATCAAGCGCAGTGAATAATAAGAGTAGACACTAATGCTGGCGAAAACAGTGCTGACGAGAAAATACCAAGCTTGAGTGCGCACTGCGCGCAGGAAAAAAATTAGCGCCAACAGTAAAAACGCCACCGATAAGCTCGACTCGAGACCAATACGACCAAAATGAACACTCCAGGGAGAAATTGCCAACATCAGTGCCGTCAAAAGCGGCATAAAGCGATAGCGCTTGAGTCTTGGCTCAAGTAAAAGCAACTCTCGCACTAACATATAAATCAGATAGACACTCAAAATAGAAAAAATTGTCACTGGCAAGCGAATTGCAAAAGCATTCAAACCAAAAACTCTGACCGACAAGCTGCTCAACCAAATCAAAACTGGTGCTTTGAAATCACCATAAGAACCAAGCACTGGTGCTAACCAGTGTTGGTTGTTCATATCTTTGCCAGTTTGACTGATGCTGTAAGCATCTAAACCGATCGCTGCCTCGTCCCAGTAGAGACTGATGGGATTATTTCTGAGCTGCCAAAAGCGCAAAAAACTTGCCAGAAGTAAAATAACCAAGAGCAGTAAACCTTCAGTTTTTTTAGTCATAAACTTGCAAGCCTAAACTTTGCGAAATAATAATTTTTTCTTCTGCTTGGAGATCCTCAATTTCTTTGATGAAGTGATAGTTGAGTAATTTTTCACCATAATAAAAATTGATACTATCGGCATCCTGGTATTTCATGGTAGCAAAAAACTGCTCGGCAGGCACGCGCAAGTACCAGGCAGTTAAAATGTATTGATAGCCACCACCATCAATCACCGCCACTTTTTGCTCACTGTATTTGTTAACAGCTTCTCTCAAAAGCTGCGGGTATGCTACAAACAAAGATTCAGGCTGGTTGTCTGGATAAACCATAAAATAATGGCGATAATAAATCGTCGCTTCGAGCAGCAGCAATCCAACCACGAGTAAAGAAATTACCTTACTCTGTTTGCTAAAAATTCGTGTAAGCTTGTCAAAAAATAAAGTAGCCAAACAAAGCAACATAAAAAAGAATAATAAACTCCTGGTCGCATGAGGACTATCGACCGTAACCACTGAAGGCGCTAGGGAGACAAGTAGTAGGTAGAGCCAAAGCAAATGTCTTTTAACCAGCTTGGCAGATTGATCAAATAAGCGCACTACTAACTCGCCAAGAAAATCAATCAACATAAAAAGCGCCAAAAAGTAGGCACTGTAAAACAAGTGACCAAATCCAGCTAAATTATGCCAAGGATGAGAACCACCATTTTTCACCAAAAAACTCAATGAGAAACTCTCTACTAGGTTAGTCCACATTAGTTTGGCGTAGAAAACATACTGGTTGCCCAGTAGCGCTTGCCACAAACCGTTGAAGCTCGCTCGGTACTGAGCGTATGCTAGCCAAGTACTTGAGTCATTAAAAATCGTAATGCCACTTTTTTGGCTCGCTAAAGAAAAAAAATTAATCGCTCCCCAGACAAAAATTGCCAAGATGAGCAAGCTTGGCCACAGCCATTTTTTGTAATTTTTGACTCCCTGATCATAAATTAATGCAGGCAAAAGGAGTGGTAAAAGCAGCAAAGGGGTGTTGTAAGTCAAAACAGCGATCAATAAACATAATGAAGCAAGCAAAACTTGGCGTTTATTACGAAATAATAAATACAAACCGAACACAAAAAATAACAAAGCGAAGTTGGCTTCGAAAGCACTGCGTGAGTAAAAAAAGAATACTGGACTAATTGCTGCCAGAAAGGCCATTAGCAAGGCGCTGTTTGCTTTGACCCTCAAAACATCTCTGGCAAAGAAAAAAACCAAAACAACCAGCATCACCCCTGCTAAAGCAGAAGGTAAGCGTACTAAAAAATCACTTGGCTGGAAAAAGCTAAAAAGTACTGCTAATAAATATGGATAACCTGGTAATTTGTAGTCGCCAAAAGATTTCAAGGTTAGTGGCCAGGCAACTTGCCATTCATCTTGCCTGGTTTCTGCTAAAAGATAAGCATTGTAAGCCAAAGCCGCTTCATCTCTATTGAGAATAGCTGGCAGCTGCTCTAGGCGGAAAAAGCGCAAAGCAAAGGCTAAAAAAATAATCGTCAATAATAAGAGCGACTTAGTTTTCATAAAAACTCCAAACTTCACCTTCTGTCTGATCAATTAATTTTAAAGCTTGCTGATTAAAATTGGCAGCGCGAAACTCTGGCGAGCTGATAAGCAGAATGGACTTGGATAAATCCAGCTCGTCTGCCTGATCGATGAAGCTAATTTTACCGAAATTGAGAAATTCACCTTGGTCTTTACGAGCTGTCTCATTCGCGGTTTGCACTAAACGTGGCTCGACTTGTGCATAATAAAAATAGTACATCGCTGGCCGGCCTTGTTCGCGGGTAATGTAGATTTGCTCGTAATTGGCCTCTCTATCAAGCAGCTTGCCGACCATTTCTTCATAACCAAATTGCCATTCGTGGCGGTATTTTTTCGGATAGATAAAAATCAGCTGGTAGAAAAAAGTTGCAAAAAAAACAAGGTAAGCCAAAGTTAGCACGGTGTTGAGGATTTTTGGCGTCATCTTCAGCTTGCAAAGCTCCACCAACTGCCACCAGGCAAAACTAAGTAAAACAATAAAAACTGGCCAAGCGGTGAGCGTTCGCAGAGCATGTGGCGTAGCCTTAGTAAAAGCTGCCGGCAAAATACCTAGTAGCAAAAAAGCAAACAATAACAAGCTAATTTTGCGGCGCTGACGCAGTAAAAAGTAGCCAGCAAAAATAAATAGCAACAGGTCTAAATAGTAAAAGTTGCCAAAGGTTTGGATGCTATGACGAGGATTATTATCGCCACTAACAAACAGGTAATTATAGCTAAAATGACTAGCGAAGTTCAAAATAGCCTCACGAGCAAAAAAAACATAACGGTGAAAAAAAGCACGAGCCAGCCAAGTGTTTTTATAAGCAGCACGCCACTCATTGCTTTCTTCGATTAAATTTAAATCATTGAAAATGCTAGTCTCAGCAATCCGTTGTTGACCACTTTGACCAAGTAGAGATATGGTGACTGGATAAATCATGATCAGCCCAAGTATCGCTGCAAGTAATAAGGCACGCCAGTTAAATTGATGTGATATTTTTTTGACCGTCAACCGATGATAAACAAAATAGGCAGCCATCACGCTCAAGCCCAGTAGCGGCGCAGTCAAGCGGGCGCTGTGATAAGCATAGGTTGATAAAGTTAATAGCAAAGTTGCTAAAATTAGCCACTTACTGCGATTGCTTTTGATAAAAAATAAGCCAAAAATAAAACCCCATAGGATTAGAGCGCTGGCCAAAACGCTTTCCCAGGCACTGCGAGAAAATACAAGCAACCAAGGCGAAATCGTTCCCAAAAATAAACTGCTATGAAACACAAAATTAGCCGCTTGCTTATCTTTTGGCCGATAAAAATGCAAAAATAAAAAGCGACTCAAAACCGCTGTGCCCAAAATTAAAGCTAGCGAAGCCAAAATAGTCGGCAAGCGCACCGCCAATAAATTCAGACCAAAGATTTTGATGAAAGGCACTGCCGCATAAAAATACAGGCTAGGCTTGTGATCGCCAAAAGATTCAAAAGAACTAAGCGGCAAAAAATTACCATGGTGATCTCTCCCCGTCAGAGTGATGTTGTAGGCATCATAGCCCAAGGCCACCTCCTCCCAATAAGGGCTGGGTGGAGAAATCATCAAAGCATAGAACCTGGAAAAAATTGCTAAAAATAACAAGAGAGGCAATAAAGCAAACTTGACAGCTAGTTTCATAAATTTCGTCGCAAACTTCTAATTTCTGCTGCAAATCTCTTACCCGAAATTGCCAAAAATATAGTCGCATATAGAGCAAAACTCGCCACGCCGCCCAAAAAGAAATAGTTAAAACTAAGACTCCACCACTTCAGGCCTAGCATTCCAAAGCCAGCCATCAAACCACTAGCTACAAGCTGTGCCCAGACGTTTCTCATGATTTGCACGGGCACATATTTTTTGATCAAAATGACTGAAAGCACAGAAGTCCAAGAAATCAGGAAGGCGGCGATGGCTACGCCGTTGAAAGCAAAACGATAAACAAGCAAAGGAGTTAACAACCAAGTCAAAGTCGTCCAAAAAATCATCAGCTTGAGAGTTTGGTTGATTTTACCAATAGCGTTTAGACTATTGACTAGGGGTGTCGAAATTGCCGACCATGCGATACTTAGCGAAAACAAGACGAAACTAAACAAAGCTGGTTGCCACTTAGCGTAGCGTGGCACCAATTCCGTCAGAGGATAAACGAAAACGCTCATTCCCACCAAAGTGGGGAAAATAAATAAGGCGATAAAATAAATCGATTTCTCGATGGCTTTTTTGAGTAAATCTGGGTGGTTTTGCAAGCGCGAAAAAGTTGGAAAAGTAATCGCCATGACGTTTTGCACCGTCAGATTATATGGATACATTGACCAATTTTTGGCCCACTGCATGTAACCAAAATCACGTAAGGGCAAAAAAGCTCCTAGTAACAAGAAATATAACTGGTCTTTGATCCGCGCCAATAGATCATTGAGTTGAAATTTGATTCCAAAACCAATTAAGCCACGAAGTGAATTCATGGTGATTTTCAAACGAGGCAACCATGGTTGAATCACTTGAATAACGATGATGCCAATAATTGAGCGGGCTAAAATTGCGTAAACATAAGAAACGATGCCAAAACCATGCCAAGCCATGAAAATCAAAATGCCGTGAAAGACCAACTGTTCAAAAATTTGTGGCAAAACCAATTTATTAAAGTCTAAACGGCGCTCTAAAATGATCGAGGAAACAGTTTTAAAAGTAGCTAGGGGAAAAGAAATACCTAATGCTAGCAACACCCAGATTCCCTGTTCACCTAGTTTGTTTTGTAAAGCATCGATACGACTCAAACCTAAAATTAGCAAAAATAACAAACAAGCCAAGAGAAACTGAACACTAAAGGCAGTTTTATGATCGTCCTCGCTTGGCTCATTTTTCTTCTGAATCAGCGCTGCTGCCAAACCAATATCAGAGAAGAAGACCAGCAAAGCAATAATCTGAGTGACAATGCCAAAAATTCCAAACTCTTCTGGCGAGAAAAAAGCGCTCAAAACGAAAGCCGAAGCCAAGCCAATTCCCTGGATCAAGATTGTGCGTAAGAAGAAAGAGAAAACACCCCTAACGGATTTGCGTTTGATTTGATCAACTTCTAGGGTTTGCATGAGTCCTGCTCATTCTAGTCGACTTTTTTCGCTTTGAAAATAAGCGCCTTTTCCAATATACTGCGAGGAGGATGAATAAAGACCTCTTAGTCACTCTTGAATACAAGAAGCCTAGTGGTTTTTGGCGCTTCTTTCTATGGACTTTGGCCATACTCTTTTTGACCGCAATTAGCCTGGTGATTTACCTATATGTCCAGAGCAATAAACTTGTCAAGGGTTTTACCGCTGGAGCAGAAATCAGTCGCGAAGAATTTTTTGATCAAAGCAATCAGTTTCTAACTGCTTTGCAGAGTCATTACCAAGAAGTTGGCGAGTTGCCAGAGAAATACAACTTTTTGATTCTCGGCACAGACAAGCTCAGTGGTCGCGAAGGTGATCCCGAGTTGACCGATAGCATAATGCTGCTGCAACTTGACTTTGAAGCTGGAGAAATCAAAACTCTATCACTGCCTCGCGACCTATATAACGATGACTACCAAACTAAAATCAACGCTCTATATTTCTATGGTTTAGAAAAATATCCTGATGAGCCGGGAAAGTTTCCGAGAGAAGTACTTACTGAGATGACAGACCTTAAATTTGATTACACTCTGGTCATCAGTATTGAAGACCTGGAAAAATTAATTGCCTTGGTTGGCGATATCGAGCTAGATGTGCCGACTGCTTTTACTGATCCAAGTTTTCCCATTCCTGGAGTGGACGTTCACACCGTGCGTGATCCAAAGCTACTATATGAAGAAATTAGCTTCGAGACTGGGCTTCAAACTATGGATAGCGCGACTGCGCTCAAATACATGCGTAGTCGCTACAGCGAAGGTGATGAAGGCACTGATTTGGCTCGCTCCGCTCGCCAGCAGCTCGTCCTAGAAGCTTTGGCTTCAAAACTAATAAAAGCTCAAGATCCATTTCTCTTTGGTCAACTTTACCGCTTCTACCTCGACAGATTCTCTAAATTTTTGCCAGCAGAGGAAATTGCTAAGTTGCTCAGCGTCTACTTGAACTATGTCGAGAGGAATCAAGCTACCGAATTGACTTTTGTCAAACACCAGTTGCCGATCTACCCTACGGATGACAACGGTGTCATTTATAATCCTCCATTCTGGCAGAGTAGACAGCAGTGGATTTATCAGATCAAAGATCAACAAACCTTTAAAGAAAGCCTAGATGCTGTTTTCAACTAAAAATCTATTTCGCCTTATGTTACTGTTAATTATTGTCTTGGCCTTGGCTGCCGGCTATTACCAATCAGCGCTAGAGGTGGAACAACGCAAAAATAAATATTTACGAAATCAGATCGAAATCTTAAGCAAGCAAGAAACAACGAAAATCTAAACATATGTCGCAAAAAACTCTCCTCGTCACTGGCGGCGCTGGCTTCATCGGCTCCAATTTCATTCGCCATTATTTGCAAGCTCACCCAGAAGATAAAATTATCAATCTAGACCTTTTGACTTACGCAGGCAACCTAAGCACTCTGACAGAAGTTGCCAACAATCCTAATTACCGCTTCGTCCAGGGAGACATTTGCGACCCACAAACTGTCGATCAGCTGATGGCTGAAATTGATACAGTTGTTCACTTCGCTGCCGAAACACACGTGGATCGCTCGATTATGGAACCAGCGGTTTTCTTACAAACCAACGTCATTGGCACCCAAGTTTTGCTTGATGGTGCTTTGCGCCACAAGATTAAACGCTTCCACCACATCTCCACTGACGAGGTTTTTGGCGCTTTGCCACTTGATTCAGCTACAAAATTCACTGAGGACACTCCCTATAATCCACACAGTCCATACTCTGCTTCCAAAGCTGCTTCCGACCACCTAGTACGAGCTTACGGCGACACCTATGGTTTACCCTACACCCTCAGCAACTGCTCCAATAACTATGGCGAATATCATTTTCCTGAAAAAATGATTCCCTTAGCGATCACCAATCTCATCGATGACCAAAAAGTCCCAGTCTATGGTGATGGCCTGTACGTTCGTGACTGGCTTTATGTACAAGATCACGCTCGCGGCATTGACCTCGTCTTGAGAGATGGAGAGATTGGTAAAACCTACCTTTTCGGCGGTCTCTACAAAGACATCAATAACTTGGAACTAGTCAAAATGATTCTCTCCATCATGGGTAAAGACGAGAGCCATATCGAACATGTTTTGGATAGACCTGGCCACGATCGACGCTACAGTGTTGATTTTTCGAAAACCAGTCAAGCACTTGGTTGGCAGCCAAGCCTGGATTTAGAGGAAGGTTTGCGTAGAACCATTTCCTGGTATCAGGCTAACCAAGCTTGGTGGCGACCACTCAAGGAGAAAAATCAAGCCTACTTCACCAAGCAATACCAAGAAAGAAAGTAAAAAATGAGCAAAATTCCCCTACTTGGCACAGGCCTCAACGGTTTGGTTGGTTCGAAATTTGTAGCTGATTTTGGCGACATTTATGATTTTACCAATCTCGACTTGCGTCACTCTCAACAACCGACAGATATCACAAACCAACAGCAGGTTTATACAGCTCTAAACAACTCCAGTGCCAAATTTGTCGTTCACATGGCTGCTTACACCGACGTCACTGGCGCCTTTCAACAAACCGGAGACCAAACTGCACCATGCTACCAAATCAACGTTAAGGGCACAGAAAATTTGGTCAGAGCCTGCAACGCAACTGACAAGCACCTAATCCATCTCTCCACCGCCTATGTTTTTGATGGCGAGAAAAAGGAAGCTTATAAAGAAACCGATTCAACCAATCCAATCGAGTGGTATGGTCAAACTAAAGCCCTGGCTGAAGAAGTAGTGATGAAAGATGCAAAAACTTGGACCATCTTGCGTATCGACCAACCTTTCCGCAACGACATTTTTCCTAAAGTTGACACTCTGCACCGCATCATCGAGGGTATGCGCAGTGATCAACTCCATCCACAGTTCACTGACCACCATTTCGGACCCACCTATATCAATGATTTCGTCAAAATTATTGATCTCGTCATTCGCCAACGCATGATTGGCCTCTATCATGCTTCTTCTGGGGAGTCTTGGACTGACTACGAGTTTGCCAAAGCCGTCAATAACATTTTACAGCTTGATTTTGAAGTTCGGCGGGGTTCACTTGCTAAGTATTTGAAAACAAGTCGCCGGCCCTATCAAAAGAACACGGCTTTAAACATCGACAAGCTCAAAAAGTTTTTAGATTTCAAACCAAGATCTATCAAACAAGCAATTGGTGAAACTATTCTTTAGTGATAGAATCTAAATATTATGATTGAAAAACTACCAGAAGAAGATGTTATTGCCAACATAACTAGAAGAATGAGTGTTGAAGGTGCTGATTACTTGGAAAAAGAACGCAAGCGATTGAAAGAGCTGAAGGAAAAAGGAGTTGAGATTCCAGTAGAGATCATCGAAGCTGTTGGTGATTTAGAACCAGAGAATTCAATGGAAAAATAGCTCTTATCTTATTTTCCACTTCTCCATTTTTTAATTTTCTCGTGATCCCCAGACAATAGCACTTCCGGCACTTCCCAACCACGATAAACAGCTGGCTTGGTGAATTGTGGATGAGCTAATTTGCCAGGAAAATTGTGCGATTCATCTTGATTGCTGGCTTCATTGCCAAGAACCCCAGGCAACAAGCGCGTCACTGCGTCAGCCATCACTATGGCTGCCGCCTCGCCGCCAGTCAACACGTAATCGCCGACTCGCACTTCAGCATCCACTAAGTGTAGGGCAACTCGCTCATCGACCCCTTCATAGTGACCACAGATTATGGTCAGTTCTTGCAGTTTAGCTAAATGCTGAGCTCCTTTTTGAGTAAACATTTCGCCTTTGGCTGAAGTTAGAATGATTTGCCTATCAACTTGGCCTTTGGCTACTCCCAAAGATACCAGAGCGCGGTCAATTGGCTCGACCATCATCACCATCCCTGGTCCGCCGCCAAAAGGGCGCTGATCAGTGGTTTGGTGCTTATCAGTGGTGAAGTCACGCAAATTCAGCACACGAAATTCAACTAACTCCTTGGCCACGGCGCGTTTGAGAATAGAAGTTTGCAAAGGTGTCGTGAAAAAATCTGGAAAGATGGTCAAAAAATTAATTTTCATAAAATCGTGATGGTTTTTCCTTAGCAATGTGGTTATTATACTAGACATATGAACGTAACTGTTATTGGGACTGGTTTTGTGGGAGTAGTGTCGGCAGCGGTTTATGCTTCCCTTGGTCACCAAGTGATCGGACTAGACGTCGACGAGAATAAAATCAAAATGCTTAAGCAAGGCCAAGTGCCATTTTATGAACCAGATTTGCAGGAACTTCTTCTCGAACAGCAAAAAACCAGCCAATTGGAATTCACCACTTCATACGAAGAAGCTATTGGCGAAGCAGAGATTATCATTGTCGCTGTTGGCACCCCTTCGGCTCCTGACGAAACCGCAGACTTGCGCTACGTTCTGGCGAGCAGCGATTCGATGGCGCCTTACCTTCAAGAAAATGTTATCGTTGCTATCAAGTCGACAGTGCCGCCGGGCACTCTCGAAAAAGTCACTCAAACTATCAAGAAGAAAACTCAAGTCAAATTCTATGGGGCTTCTTTACCTGAATTTTTACGTGAAGGTTCGGCCGTCCATGATACTCTCCACCCCGATCGAATTGTCATAGGTGCAGAAGATAATTTTGTTTTCGAGAAACTTGAAAAGCTACATGTCAAACTTAAAGCTTCAATAGTACGTTGTAGCATCCCTTCCGCCCAAATGGCCAAATACACCGCCAATGCTTATTTGGCGACTCGAATCACTTTCATTAACGAAATTGCCAACCTCTGCGAGAAAAATGGCGCCAACATCGATGAAATAATTCAAGCCATCGGTTATGACAAACGCATCGGGCCTCACTACTGGTACCCAGGTCTTGGTTATGGTGGCTCTTGTTTCCCTAAAGACGTCAAGGAGTTAGCTGCCTATTCACGCAGCGTTGGCGAGGATGGCAACTTACTCAACCGTATTAATGAGATCAATAAAGCCCGCATTTTTCGTTTGCTAGACAGGTTTGAGCAAGAAACCGGTGGCTTCGAAAGCAAAACTATCGCTCTGCTTGGCTTAGCTTTTAAACCCAACACCGATGATATGCGCGAAGCCCCCTCTACCAAGATTATTCCTTACCTTAGCAAACAAGGTGCTAAAATCCAAAGCTATGACCCCATGGCTAAATACCAAAATTCAGATGGTGACCGACATACACAAGTTGCGACTATCGAAACAGCCTGTGCCGGTGCCGACATTATTATGGCAGTGGTAGAGTGGCCTGATATTGTCAACTTTGATTTCTCGACTGTCAAAACCGAGCAGACTCAATTTTTCATCGATACACGCAACCAATTCTCTGCTAGCAAAATCGAGTCTTCAGGCTATAAATATTTAGGTGTTGGAAAAAAATAAATGGCAAGAATTTTGATTACTGGTGGAACTGGCTTCGTTGCCTCTCATTTAGTTGAAGCGCTCCACAAGCGCGGTGAAGAAGACATTCACCTCACCGCTTACAGAGATGAAGGAGAATTCGTCAAGCAATTTGTCAAAACCAAAAATATCCATCAATTAAATTTAGCTGACAAACAAGCCACTCTGGATCTCATCCAAAAAATTCAACCAGATCAAATTTATCATTTAGCTTCGCTAGCCAGCGTTGGTGATAGTTTTGAAAAACAAAGTTTCGTACTTGAAATGAATATTGCCTTGCAAGTCAATTTGCTGGAGGCCATCAAACTTCACGTTCCAAAAACTAAACTCCTGCACATCAGCACTGCTTTGATTTATGCCAAAAGCAACCAGCCTCTCAATGAGCTGGCTACTGTGGGACCAGACAACCCTTACGCTTTGTCTAAATTCACTCAAGATTTGTTGACTCAAATTTTTAGTCAAAAAGAGAACTTGCAAGCAGTCATCGCTCGCCCTTTTAATCACATTGGCGAACGACAAACCCTAGGTTTCGTCGTCGCTGATTGGGCCGCAGCAATTGCTCGCATTGAGCGAGGTGAACAGGAATCTTTACCAGTCGGCAACCTAAGCAGTGTTAGAGATTTCACTGATGTCAAAGATATGGTGCAGGCCTATATTTTGCTAATGGAAAAAGGCTTGCAAGGAGAAATTTATAATATTGGTTCTGGCCAAGGCGTAAAAATTCAAGAAATTTTAGATTTGCTCTGCTCCCTAGCGCAGAAGCCTATTGAAGTGATTGCTGATCCACAAAAAATTCGTCCGATTGACCTTCCTTCTCTTGTTTGCGACAATGAAAAGATCATGACACTTGGCTGGCAGCCAAAACATCAATTAAAAGCTACTTTAGCAAGAATTTTAGAATACTGGAGAGAAAATCTATGAAAAAAGCATTTATCACCGGCATCACTGGCCAGGATGGTTCTTACTTGGCAGAATTACTTTTAAATAAGGGCTACAAAGTCTACGGCTTGACCAGACGCACCAGCACCCAAAATTTCGACCGCATCAAAGATATCATTCACAACCCCAATCTAGAGTTAATTTCTGGAGATCTAATCGACCAGCATTCATTAACTTTTGCTCTCCAAGATATTCAGCCTGACGAAATTTATAACCTAGCCGCCCAATCTTTCGTCAAAGCTTCCTGGGAACAACCAGTTTTGACCGGAGAATTCACTGCCATCGGTGTCACCAGAGTTTTAGAAGCAATGCGCTTAGCTTGTCCTAAAGCCAAGTTTTACCAGGCTAGCTCAAGCGAAATGTTTGGCAAAGTGCGCGAAGTACCTCAAACTGAAGAAACCCCCTTTTACCCTCGCTCTCCCTATGGTGTGGCCAAGGTTTATGGTCACTGGATCACCGTCAATTATCGCGAATCATATGATATGTTCGCCGTCTCTGGTATTCTTTTCAATCATGAGTCGCCGCGCCGAGGACTCGAGTTCGTCACTCGTAAAATTAGCAATGCCGTCGCTCGCATCAAACTTGGCAAACAGAAATTTGTAGAGCTAGGTAATCTCGATGCCAAACGCGACTGGGGCTATGCCAAAGACTATGTCGAGGCGATGTGGCTAATGTTGCAGCAAGATCGCGCTGATGATTACGTAGTGGCCACTGGCGAAACTCACAGCGTACGCGAGTTTTTGGAAATCGCCTGCAAAGCAGTTAGCTTAGGCAACTACGAAGATTACTTCAGACATAATAAAAAATATGATCGCCCCGCCGAAGTTGATTTACTTATTGGCGATCCAACTAAAGCCAAAAAAGACTTAGGCTGGCAACCATCTGTCAGCTTTGAGGAATTAGTAACCTTGATGGTAGAAAAAGATCTGGAATTCGAAAGTAAAAATCCCAATTAGAAATCACTTCATGAAAATTGCCGTTGTCATCATTCCGACTTACAATGAAAAAGGGAATATTGTCAAAACTATCGAGGCTTTGGCAGTAGTTTTTCAAAAAATTAAAAATTACCAAATGAAAGTTTTGGTAGTTGATGACAGTTCGCCAGATGGCACAGCAGAAGTGGTTCGTCAGTTGCAAAAAAAGTTTAAATTTTTAGAATTGTTGGTCAATTCAAAAAAATCTGGTTTAGGCGGAGCCTACCTAAGCGGCATGAAGCAAGCCTTTGGTAAAATCAGGGCTGATCTTGTTTTTGAGTTCGACGCCGACCTATCCCACGACCCAGCCAAAATTCCTGATTTTCTAAGCAAAATCGATGAAGGTAATGACTTCGTGCTTGGCTCACGCTATATAGCTGGCGGCTCTATTCCAGAAAATTGGGCTCTGCATCGTAAATTTTTAAGCATTTTTGGTAACTTATTTATCAATTTTTTGATGTTAGACTTCTCCCTGCGAGACTGGACGACTGGCTTTCGCGCTATCAAGAAAAAAGTCTACTTGGCAGTAGAAGCGGAGCTTCACAGCGAACGGTTCTCTGGCTATACTTTTCAAATTGGCTTCTTACATAAAGCGCTGCGTAAAGGTTTTAAAATTGCTGAAGTACCCTTTGCCTTCAAAGACCGCGTGGTCGGCAAATCAAAAATTGGCCCGGAATACATCAAAAATACTATGCTTTACCTTATTAGAGTCAGAGTTAAAGAGCTATTAGCTATGCGCATAATCCGTTTTGCAATGGTGGGTGCTTTTGGAGCTATAGTTCAACTTGTAGCGTTACAATTGTGGCGCATTATTTTTGCAACCGAAAAAACCTTTGTTATTGCCAACTTTCTCTCGATAGAGACTGCTGTTATTTCCAACTTCATCTGGAGCAACTTCTGGACTTTCAAGGACCGCAAGCTCAAGGCAAGTCAAATTCCCTTAAGCTTCATCACCTTCAATCTCTCCAGCGCTGGTTCGATTTTGATTCAAAGCGTAATTGCCTACGTAACTGCTCACACGGTTGGTTTGGTGCCATTATTCGTGGTGCCAACCATCAACTACACGGTTGACACGGGAGTCGTTTCAGCCATCATCGGTATTTTGATTGGCATGTTTTGGAACTTTTTTGCTTACAATACTTTTATTTGGAAGAAGAAAAAAGTTGATGAAAAATCGCCTGTCACAAATTAAGTTTGAGCAAATTTTTTTAGTGCTAATTTTATTAGCAGCTATTTTTTTACGTTTTTATAATCTACGCGATTCTCTAATGTTTCAGGGTGATCAGGGCAGAGATGCGCTAGTGGTCTCACAAATTTTCAAAGATTTAGATCCAGTTTTCATCGGACCGGTCACTAGCATTGGCAACATGTATCTAGGACCTTTTTATTATTATTTTATGCTTCCATTTTTGATGCTAAGTTATCCTGATCCGATGGGACCGGTTTTTGCGGTAGCCGCGCTTGGAGTTATCACAGTTTGGCTGCTATTTAAGGTTACTCGACAAATTTTCGGCATTAAAACTGCCTATCTAGCAACTTTTTTCTTCACTTTCTCTGCGGCAGCAGTTAACCTAAGTCGCTTCAGTTGGAATCCCAATATTGCTCCATTTTTCAGTTTGCTGATGTTTTATTTCACTTATTTAGCTTGGCAAAAAAACAGCAAATACTGGCTAGCCGCCGCCATATGTTTTAGCTTGCTCATCCAATTGCATTACGTCACTCTTTTATCTTTTTCTGGACCAGCAATAATTCTATTAATTCAATTAGTCGAAAAATACAAACTTACTCCAAAAAAATTCTTCATCAATCAAAAAAAATTGTTTGGCCATCTTGCTCTTTCGATAATAATTTTTCTAGTTTCCCTAGCTCCACTAGTTTTATTTGACTTCAAACATGACTTTATAAATGCTCGTTCCTTTAGCACAATCGTTGTCAAAGAAGATAGTTTCAACTTAGAGAAAAAAGCTAGAAAAGCTGGCTTTGGCACTTTGCAGAAATATTTTACACTTGACCTCAAAGATCGTGCTTCACAAGTTTTATTTGAACCAAGCTTTGGTGTTCACACTGCCAACCACCCACTACTTTTTATTACTGTCGGCTTAACACTTTTTTACCTACTCAAAACCAAAGTTCGTCTCAAAAAAGGCGAGATAGTTTTACTTGCCTATTTAGTCCCAGGCATTATCGGCGTCAGCCTATACCAACACCAAATCTACGAACATTACATTGCCTACCTCTTTCCTTTTATTTATCTTTTTTACGCTTTATTTTTTAGCAAAATCCGAAGTAGGTGGTTGCTAACCATTTGTTTATTACCTTTCGTAGTTTTTTTCATAATTAATAACGCCGGTCGATATTGGCTTCAAGACAATAGCTGGACTATTGACGATATGCGCCATACTAGCGAAGCTATATTCGAAAGGGTCAAGGAAGGCGAGAAATATAATATAGTTTTGCTATCTGAATCTCGTGATCTCTACGGTATGAACTATCGCTATTTCCTGCATACCATGAGACAAGCTCCGGTAAAAATGGAGGATCACCTCTTGGCCAAAAAACTTTTCATCATCAACGAAGAAAAAGTTGCCGATGACGTAGTTAGCTTACCCATTTACGAAATCATTGTCTTCAGAGGTAAATATGTCAGTGAAATTTTTCAAATAGAAAATGGCCCAGAAATTACTGTTTTAACTCGCTATAATGAACAGTCGTCACTATGAAAACCTATCTTTCAGTCATTTTGCCCTCTTACAATGAAAGTAAAAACATTGCTCGCGGTGTTTTGACAGAAGTCTACCAATTTTTGCTCGACTACGAGAGATCTTGGGAGTTAGTACTATCTGACGATGGAAGCAGTGATGACACTCCAAAAAAACTGCAAGAATTTGCCAAGCAGGACTCTCGCATCAAAGTCATTCTCAATCCTCATCGTGGCAAGGGCCCAACAGTCAAGGCTGGCATGCTTAAAGCAGAAGGCAGCTGGCGACTTTTTACTGATTTCGACCAATCTACTCCTCTTCGAGAAATTCGCAAACTCCTCAAACATACCTCTTCTCATGAGGTGATCATTGGTTCTAGAGAGATAGTTGGCGCCAAACGGGAAAAAGAGCCATTTTATCGCCACCTGATGGGTCGAGGCTTCAATCTAGTTGTACAGCTTTTGGCTGTTCAAGGCACTCAAGACACCCAGTGTGGCTTCAAGCTGTTTTCTGCAACGGCAAGTGAAAAATTATTTGGCAATTTACACATTTACTCAGGAAAAAGCGAACGCCAAGACGCTTTTACTGGCGCTTTTGACGTCGAGCTGCTTTACTTAGCCAAAAAATACCACTTCAGCGTCAAAGAAGTCCCCATCCTCTGGAAACACTTCGCTACTGATCGAGTCAACCCCTTGCGAGATTCTTTTTTGATGTTTGCCGATATTTTGCGTATCAAGCTAGCAGACTTGCGTGGCAAATATCCTAAGAGCTAGGTGGCGATATAAATGCAAAATGAAAAAAGCCTTATTATTTAGTTATTTTGCTCTTTTTCTAATTTTTGCTGTTTTTTCTTTCGTATTAACTGACCCTAATTTATTTTTACTCAAAGCCGACTGGTTCGTTAATTTTCAACTCTATCTCTGGCAAAATTTCCTCCCTCTGCAAACCTGGCGCACTGGGTTTTTTGTGGTTTTAGTGCTGCTGCTTTTTTGCAATTACATCCTCATCATTAAAAATTGGCCAAAATTAGAGTTGAATAGTCGCCGCGATTTTTGGCTGTTTCTAGCAGCTCTTAGTTTGCCACTAATTTTGTCTTATAACGCCCTTTCTTACGATCTTTTTAATTATATCTTCAACGCCAAGATGGTCATTGAGTTTGGTGCTAATCCGCACCTTAGAACTGCCTTGGAGTTTGCCGATGAGCCAATGTTGCGCTTCATGAACAATGTTCACACCGTGGCTCCATACGGTTATGGTTGGACAGGCTTGTCGCTTTTGCCTTACGCTCTTGCTGGCAGTAAATTTTTGGCTGCCTTCTTCTCTTTTAAGTTGTTTGCTTTGCTGTCTCTGTTGCTTTGTTTACTGATTAGTGAAAAACTTTTCACCAAGGTTAACTATCGCCAATTGGCCTTGTTTTTTCTAAATCCTTTAGTTCTAATCGAGGTGCTCAGCAGCGCCCATAACGATTTGTGGATGCTGTCGCCAGCCCTAGGGGCGCTCTACCTGGCAAGTAATTTTGAAAATAAAAAAACAACTAAGCTTTTATTAATTGTCCTGCTCCTTGGCATTTCTATTTCGATCAAATTCGCCACCATCCTACTACTTCCTTTTATTTTGTACTTGCTTTTGCAAAGCAAATTGCCCAAAATTCCCTACTTTTACGACTTGATGAGCTTAGCGATGTTTGCGCCACTCTTGACTGAGAGATCAAAACATTTTTTGCCCTGGTATTTACTCTGGGCTTTAATTTTTCTGCCTTGGCTCAAGAGTAGTCTCTGGCGACAGTTGCTGCTTGTCTTTTCGCTAAGTGCGCTGCTGCGCTACGTGCCTTGGATTTATTATTTGCCGTGGATGAGCTTTCATCTGGATACGAGCAATTTATTAGCCTATCAAAAAAGCGTTACCTGGCTAATTCCTGCTTTCTTCCTCTTGTCCAAAGGCCTGCTTGTCTTGTTTAATAGAAGTCGTGCAAAATAAATCTATTTTTTTCTTTTTGCTTTTACTCGGCCTCTACTTTGGGTTACATTTATTTCGTCTGACTGCTCTTCCAGTTTTCGCTGATGAGGCCATTTACATTCGTTGGAGTCAATTAATCATTGATGATTTTGATCGCTATTTGTTTTATCCCATGAACGATGGTAAAACTCCGCTTTTGATGTGGCTAAGCGTCCCACTGCTGCGCTTGATTGACAATCAATTGCTGGCTGCTCGCTTGGTCTCTGTACTTCTTGGGGCTGTCAGCGTTTCTTTCATTTTTTTGTTACTTCGTGAATTTAAACAAAAGCAGGCCGCTTGGTGGGGGATGTTTTTGACCATCATTGCTCCTTTTACTTTTTTCTACCACCGCCTTGCTTTGACTGATTCCTTACTTTTATGTAATTTGATTGTCGCTTATTATTTCACCGTCAAAACTGTGCAGGGTAAAAACTGGCTAACAATTTTTGGATTAGCTTTGTTTTTTTTCCTCGCCGTCATGAGTAAAACTCCAGCTTTGCTGTTTATTCCAGTTTTTTACTTCACGATTTTTTTGACTCCAAAATTGACTTGGCGAGTACTACTGCGACAATTTTTGCTCATTAGTTTTGGTTTAGGCTTAGCACTTTTGACTTTTTACAGCTTTAGGGTAATACCGCTTTTCACTCAGCTTTTTGCCGTTGGTGGTAATTTTCTCCAAGATCGAGAAACAATTTTATCGGCTGCTATTTGGCCAGTAGTCTGGCGCAATGGCAATTTTTTTCTCGAACAGTTAATGATTTATTTAGGACCGATTATTTTAATTTTGGCCCTACCACTTTTCACCAAAACTAGACGTTTGCAACTGATTTTGTTTCTTTCAGCTATTTTATTTCTACTCCCCCTCATTCTCATGGGTAAAATCATCTACCCTCGATACATTCTGCCCAGTAGTTTTTTGCTGCTTAGTTCCGCAGCAATTTCACTAACTCACTTACGCTTCCACAAGTTTTGGCGCGCGCTGCTTTTAGCTCTAATTCTTTGGCCTAGCCTGATGTTTATCCAAACCTCTTATTTCAAAGTCGACCAACTTCCGCTAAGTACAGCCGACCGTGAACAATTCTTTGAAGAATGGTCTTCAGGCCAAGGCATCAAGGAAGCTAGTGATTTAATTATTGAGCTCGCTAGAAACCAAAAAGTAGCTGTTGCCACCGAGGGTTATTTTGGCACTTTACCTGACGGGATTTTGCTTAACTTGCACAACAAAGACGTCAGTAATATTTATGTAGAAGGCATTGGCCAACCAGTGAGAGAAATTCCCAAAGAATTTGTTCGGAGAGCGGAAGATTTTGACCTCAAATTATTAGTCGTTAATTCACATCGTATGAAAATAGAACTCCCATCCTCACAGTTGCTTAGAAGCTACTGTCGACCCAATCAAGCTCCTTGCTTGCAGATTTGGCAGTTAAACGAAGAAAATTTTAAGTAAATTTTAAGTTGAAGACTTAATATCTGTCTGTGACAGATGTTTTCTTACTGACTCAAGCTATAGAAGAAGTGATTGACCAGATGAAATCGGCCAATCAACAATTAATTTTAATAAATAAAATTAACTTTCCAGCAGAAATGAAACTACAAGGCAAGAAAAAAATCTTTACACAATTTTTCTATGAGCTACTTTGCAAAGCTGAACTTTCTTATCAAGAAACAGTTTCCAATAAAATTATTTTACTCACCAGCAAATTTGAAACTGACCAAAAATTGTCGATTAGTATTACTGACGGAGGTCATCTAAACAAACCATACTCGCTTCGAGATGTAAATCTAAATGACCGCCTAGCAAGCGTCATAATTGCACTAAAAAATGAATTTTCTGGTAAATTAGAAATCATCAGTCGCAATAGCAAAGGTAAAACCATCAAATGTCTTTTGCCCTTAAATCAATAAATTTGTAGCCACGATTTTTGTAAGTTAAGATTTGAAAATCTTCCGCTGGTAATTTAGAACGAATTCTCCTGATGTAGACACTAATGGTTTTTTTAATTGGCAGAACTTCCCTATAACCCCAAACATAACTGGCAATTGTCTCATAAGAAATAACCATGTTTTGGTGCCTGATCAAGCACTCTAGAATTTTAAGCTCTTGAGGACGTAGTTGTAAATTTGCCTGCGCAGAAAAATTATTTTCTCTAAGTAAGAATTGGTTATTTTCTAAAAAGTCTTGGTTGCCTAGTTTGCGCATGCGTAGTAAATTATTAATTTTTAACAACAATTCACCAAAGTGTAGCGGCTTAGCCAGAAAATCATCAGCCAACTTAAGTGTCTCAATCCTCTCTGCTAAAGATTTGTGGCGACTAATCACTAGGGTCCGAAGAAACAAATGTCGTTCTTTAATTTTTTCCAATAAATCTAGACTACTGCCATCTGCTAATTTTCGCTCAGCAACCAACAAATCAAAGCTGTCTTTTTTAAGCAATTCTTCAGCCCTAGTAAGCGACTGGACACAATTCACCAAATGACCTCTTTTTTCCAATAACGTCCTTAGAGAAGACATTACAAAATAATCATGGTCTAGAATTAAGATTTTTTGCATTGTGTTGACCTCATGTCACCAAAAAACTCTTTTTGTTATATAATCGAAACATAAAATAATCTTAAAATTTAGACTCCCGGGTAGTGAAATGGCATCACCACTGACTCTGAATCAGTTATTCTAGGTTCGAATCCTAGCCCGGGATCAATCAATTTATGACAAACAACGAAAATTTGGAAAAAGAAATCCACCAACTAAACAAAACTATCCTCAAACTTGATAAACGTCACAATCTAACTAATTCGCTACTTAGAGGAATTTTTTATGGACTAGGCTCTGTCATTGGTGCTACTATGGTATTCGCTTTGCTAGCTTACTTATTGCGAAATATAGAATTGATTCCTGTCATCGGGTCTTGGACTGCACAGCTCATAGAACACGTTAATAGTGTCTCTAGCAAATAACCCCAATTTTTTAGTTGGAAATCCTACCAGAAATTCTATATAATTTTTCTGTGATTCAATTAATCAAAAAAAACGCTCAAGTCTTTTCATATCTCATCGGCATTGATCTGGCCATTGTTTTATTACATCTTTTTCTAGCCAGAAACTGGACCTTTTTTCATCTAGATCATGAGTTAAATTTACCTACTTTTTGGCAATCTGGAAAATTAATTTTGTTTGGCAGTTTATATTTTTTGACCAGCTTCACCAAAAGATTTGGCAAAGAACTTAGATCATTCATCTTACCACTTGCTATTTTCACCACTTTTTTAGGCTTAGATGAGTTGCTACAAATTCACGAGAATATTTACCGTATCTTTGAATTTTTACCTTGGTTACACCCCAGTAAAATTGTTGATGCTTCCATGAAACTTGGTTACAGATCTTCACTATGGATTCTCTACTATCTCCCTTTCATCTTTTTGTTTGTCTTTTGGAGTGGCTATTGGCTGCGTTACTTCCAAGACAGAATTAAGAGCAATTTTTGGATTATCTTGGTCAGCAGTTTTTCTCTGTTGACCATTTTAGTTATGGAGGTCATGAGTTCAACCGGCACTTACAGCGACAACACTTATTTCATCATGGTTACCATCGAAGAAAGCGCCGAAATGTTGCTTGGCTCCACTCTGGTTTTAGTCGGACTCAAGGTTCTTGACCGAGCTATTTCGCAAAAAACAAAAAATCGCTAATTCTCTATATCATTTGTGCTTACCACACTGACTATGTTAAGATATTTTTATGCTTAATCTTTCCCCGGTGCTTAAGCACCCCACCTTTCAAAAATTAGATCAAGAGTTGGAGGCAGTTTTTGCCAACGCACCGCATTTGCCGAAAAAGGTTGTTGACGTTTTGGTCAAAATTGCCCCTTATATGATGTTGGTTTCTGGTTTGTTTATGATTACTGGCGGTTTACAAAGTATTTTTGGCGCTAATAGCTTCTACCGTATGATGGATTTATGGATGAACACTCCTCCTTTTTACTTTTATCTAATCGGCTTGCTACAAATTGTCGCCGGCGCACTTTCCATCATAGCCTACCAACCTCTCAGGTCTCGCTTACTAGAAGGTTGGCAAATTATGTTTATTTTAACCTGGCTCAGCCTGCTAATGAATTTAGTCAGCGTGGGCTTTTTTAGAGACGGCCTTTTTGGCTTACTGCTAAGCCTACTGCTTAGCCTATACTTGATTTATGAACTCAGACCCGCCTATGTGGGAGCCGATAAACTCAAAAAAGTCCAAACACTAAAAAGAAAAAAGAAATGACTTATCAGGAAATTGTTGATTTGCTTGGCAGCGATGCTTCTTATTTATTAAAGCATCGCTGCCAGTTATTGCCCAAAGAATTAATTCACTTTCCCAAAGGCGATCACGTGGAGCAAGTTTTTGCCAATTCTGATCGCAGCGAAAAAGTCTTGCAAAACCTCTCCAGACTCTATGGTCACGGCAGGTTAGCCAACACTGGCTATCTTTCAATCTTACCAGTAGATCAAGACATCGAACACAATGCCAATTATTCTTTCTATAAAAACCCTATCTACTTCGATCCTGAGAACGTGGTTAAGTTGGCCATGGAAGCAGCCTGCAATGGCGTCGCTTCGACCTTGGGAGCGCTCGGACTGGTCAGCAAGAAATACGCCGATAAAATCCCTTTCATCGTCAAAATCAATCACAACGAGCTCCTGACTTATCCAAATAAATGGAATCAGGTACTTTTTGCCTCAGTCAGGCAAGCAGCCGAGATGGGTGCCGTCGCCGTCGGTGCGACCATATACTTCGGCTCAACTGACTCTAGTCGCCAAATTACTGAAATCGCTCACGCCTTCGAAGAAGCACATCGACTGGGACTAGCTACTATCCTCTGGTGTTATCCGCGCAATAGCGCTTGGCAGGAAAAAGACATCAATTATGAAAGTGCTGCTGACGTCACCTCTTATGCTAATCGCTTGGGAGTAACCATCGAAGCTGACATCATCAAGCAAAAATTACCTGAAAATGACGGGGCGATGCTTAAGTTTAAATTTGGCAAATATAGTAAAGAAATGTACGAGTCGCTTAGTACCGAAAACCCCATCGACCTAGTACGTCTGCAAGTTGTCAATTGCTACGCGGGCAAAATCAGCCTGATTAATTCTGGGGGCGAAAGCAATTCCTCTGGTGATTTTGAGGCTGACCTACGTGAAGCTATCAAAACTGCTGTCATCAATAAACGTGGTGGAGGTAGCGGTCTAATTATGGGTCGCAAAGCTTTTAAGAGACCGATGAATGAAGGCGTTAAAATTATTCAGGCTGTCCAAGACGTTTATTTGACAGAACATATTGATTTAGCTTAAAAAGAGCCTGGCGACGATGAGAAATGGTGTTTTTGAAATCTGCTCCTAACTCTGCAAAAGTTTTGTCCTGGCCCTCAGGAATAAAAATCGGATCATAACCGAAGCCTTCTAGTTTGTTGCCTCGTGGCTGCTTAGCAATCTGACCCTGAATTTCTCCTTCGAAAAATTGCTTGTCTGAAGTTTTTGGATCGAAAAAACAAATCACACTATAAAATCTAGCTCGGCGATCAACTTTTTCTTCTAGCAGCTTCAACAAAGCCAAATTTCTCTCTGCAGGCGTACCGGTAAACCAACGGTTGGAATTGACCGAGGGGAAACCATCTAGAGCGGTCACCTCCAGTCCAGAGTCATCAGCAATGGTTGCCAAGCCAGTCAGGTTGGCATAGGCCTGGGCCTTAAGCCAAGCGTTTTCCCGAAAAGTTTTGCCGTCCTCGACAACGTCGAAATCACTCGGAATGACAATACTCAGCTCAGCCAACTTAGCCTGATCCGCGACGCTCACTAATTCCACCCCACTATCCTGGAGAATGGCTAGGATTTCCCTGATTTTACCCTGGTTGGCGCTAGCGATAAATAAGCGCATGAAGGTTGATTAAATTATTTACCCAGCAAAGAGCCGAGACCACCAGTCATGCTCTGCAATTTTTTGGCTGCCACTTCCTGTGATTTCTTGATGGCTTCATTGAGGGTTTTGACTAGTTCCTCACTATGAATGCCTTGGACAGAGACATCTTTAATCTCTTGGCCTCCAGTAATTTTGACGATGATATCACCGCGCTCGACGACAATCTCCTCCGCCGCCAGATCCTGCTGCATCTGTTTGGCCTGCTTGCGCAATTTATTAAGATCTCCTAGTTGATTCATGAAACCTGCCATATGTCTTCCTTTCCTATTTTTATAGTAATCTATAACAAAGAATCTCGGGCTGCAAGCACCAAGTCAGTTTCTGCGACTGCTGATGATGGTGCTTGTTCTTGCAAAACAAAATCAAAGTTTAAATTCGTTCCTAACAAATCCAAAGCCACCCGACGCAGGAGGTCTTTATTTTTGTTTTGTTCGAGCTGCTCTTTGTGAAATGAATAATAGACTGAAATTTGGGCTTTTTCCTGGCTGAGACTGTCTAGGCGGCAAGATTTAAGTAGGGTGTGCAAGGAAAAGTTTTCACCTGCAAAAGCTTTAACGATTTTTTGCCAAGTCTCTTTAAGGTCAGTGGCTGAAGATGCTGGATCTAGGTCAATTTTTTTTTTCGCTGCAGGCTTGATAGTGGGAGCTGTTGATTTTGAACTTGATTTCTGTGACTCTGCTGCTTTTGGCTTGTCTTTGGTAGGCGGATTTTTTTTAGACCTAGTAATAATTTCCAATAACTTGAGTTCGAGAACCAGAAAAGGAATCGGGCTGTCCTGATTGAGGTCGGCACTTAAAGCCTCACGAATGAAAAATTGATCCACCGCTGCTTCATAAGTTGGCGCTCCTTTAACCACGCCTAGGTTAAGTAACAAATCGCTATGCAGAAACTGCAAGAAATCCTTGTAAAAATCTCGCTGGTTGTAATTATTCTCCCGCAATTCTAGGAAAACGCTGGCTAGAGCAGCTTCGTCCTTTTGCATCACCAAGTCAATCAATTTTTTGATGTAGTGAGCCGTGTCGGTTGCCAAGAGATCTTTGATACTCTCCAGATCTAGTTTGCCACTCTGACAAGCCATCTCCAGAATTTTGACCCCGTCACGAAAACTACCTTCAGCTCGCAGGGCAATTTTAGACAGATCAGTTGGCTCAAATTTGATTTGCTCAGCCAGCAGCACGCGCTCTAGAGCCTGCTTAATCTCCTCATCACTAGCTTTGCGAAAATTCACCACGCTACAGCGAGAAACGATGGTCGCCGGAATCTTATGTAGCTCCGTAGTAGCCAAAATAAAAACTACGTGCGCCGGTGGTTCTTCCAGAATTTTCAAAAGGGCGTTAAAAGCCTCCGTGGTCAGCATATGGACCTCGTCCAAAATGTAGACGGTCATTTTGCCCTCAGTCGGTGGTAAGTTGATCCGCTCCTTGAGCAAGCGAATATCGTCGATGCGCCGATTCGAGGCGGCGTCAAGCTCTTGGACGATGAAGGAGTGACCCTCGTAAACGCGACGAGCAAAATCGCTCTTGGTGTCTGGCTCCGCGAAAACCAGTTTGGCGGGTGCGGCTTTTTGGAAAAAAAGGTGGTCAACAAGCGCAGCGTTGGCCGGATCATTAAGCATCGCTCCCAGAATTCTCGAGGCAGAAGTTTTACCCGTGCCCCGAGGACCAGCGAAGAGCAGCGACTGGGGAACTTTGCCGCTTTGCATCATCTGCTGCAGGGTTTCCCTGACGGAAGTGATGTTGAGATCAGCGATTTGTTTGGGGCGATAGAGACGGTACCAAGCCATAGGTTGAGTTTACCATTAAAACAGAAGTTGCGCTTATTTACTTACGCCTAGATTTCAGTTTTTGTCGAATTGACTTCTAGAGGGAGTAAAGTAGAATCTCTCCTTAAAGTTCCTAAATAATGCCTGAGAAAGGCAAAAAATGCCAAAAGAAGCTAGAATAGCCATTATCGAGGATCATAAAGATTATCTTCAAGTTATTGAAGAATTTCTTCAGGAGAACGGTCACATAATTGTAAAAATAGCAACAACTTTCCCAGATGCATTGCTTTTAGCTAAGAATTTAAAAAGATTGAAAGTGAGTATTGTCATACTAGACGGAAATCTCACTCCAGGCAAAATTGACGGTAAAGAAGGTCAGCTTATATTAACAGCTATTAGAAAATACGCTCCACATATTAAAGTAATTGGAATTAGTTCTGTGAAATTTGAAGGCGTCGATCTAGACCTATTAAAAAGAAATATAAAAACAATTGGAGAAGCTGTTAACAACCTTTAATAACTTATTATAACCTAATGATCATCGTGATGATAACCAAGTAAGTGCAGGAGTGCGTGTTCCACGTAGAAGCAAATCTGGTCGTCGACCATTTTTCCGAAGCGCTTGGCTGTTTTGACTGCTTCAGGAAAGCTAATAATAATGTCGCCTAGGTGACTGAGTACTCCTTCTGGTAAGGGCATATCTTGCAGTTGGCCTCGATCGTGCTGGGGAAAAGACAAGACGTCAGTCGGCCCTTGGTGCTTGAGGTGCTGCTCGTTGAGAGTGGTGATTTTTCTGGCCCCGACGATGGAAACGTCCACTTGGACGTTGTCAAGTTTGTGCTCCTTCAGAACTCGTTCGACGGTGGCTTTAATTTGCCGTCGACTAACTGGGTAGCGCGAACCGATGAATAAATTAGTTTTGATCATGAGAGCTTATTTTAGCAAAATCCAAAGAAATTGGACCAAGCGGAATTTGGTCTTGCTCGTCATCGACGAAAAGCAACATCACCTTGCCTTTGCTGGCAGGACTCCAAATTTTACCTTCCCGAATCACCTCTGGGGAACCGCCAAACTGCTTCTTGACCCACATCGCTGGACCAGCATCAGCGACGACACCCACGACCGCCATTTGTTCGGCTGGATTGATGACGATCATTTTGCGAAACTTATACCAGGGCTTAAGCTGCGGATGCTGACTGCTCCAGTCTGGTAGATACATCAGCTGCACTGCAAAATAATACTTCTCTCGCATGATTGACTGTTCGGTCAACTGACCATTTTCCGTAAACCAACCAAAAGCTCCACGATTGGGAGCGATGCCTGCTTCCTGGTAGACGTCGTGCTGAATGAGTTCGTCTCCTGGAAAACGCAACAGATGCTGTTCAGCACCCATGATACCAATGCTGTGATTGAGACGATTGCCTTCAAGCTCAGCTCGCACTTTGAAGCCCAAGATTTCTGAGAGCTGCTGCTCCAGATAGAGTTCAGTCTCACGCTCCAGATGACCAGCCGGAGAATTAACATGAGCGTTTAACTTGGCCATGATTTCTTGGTGCTCGGTTTCAGAGATGTCCAGGGCAAGCTCACGAGTTTTTTCATCTAAAACGACGTTCTGCTGGTTATTGCTGGGAGTTGGACTTGTCATCACCACCTGGCCAGCCATTGCTAGGCCCGCCAAAAATTGCTGGGGTTTGTTTTGGGCAGTCATATATTTACTTTTGCATTTATTCTAACTTAGCCAGGGCTTCTTCCAGACGAGCAATCAATAAATCTCGACCAAGCACTTCCATGGTCTCGAAAAGGGGTGGTGTAGCCTTTTCACCAGTGGCTGCCAGGCGCAACATCATAAAATACTGGCCGCGGTGCCAATTTTCCTGTTCTTGAAGCTGGCGAATTGATGACTCGAGTTGTTGGGTGGACCACTCGCTGATTTTTGCCAGCGCTTCAGTAGTAGCTCTAAGCTGTGTTTTGACCAAAGCAGCATCAGCTTTTTTGAGTAGTAGAGCACTATCGTAAGCGATTGGCAAGTAAAAAAACTTAGTCAATTCACTAAAATCAGCCAGAGTCACCAGGCGCTCGTGAATTAAGGGTAAAATGGCCGGTAATTTTTCGACAGGGAAATCAGCTGGGATAAAAGGCTGAAGACGTTCCTGCAGCTCTTCACTAGACAACTTACGGATATAGACGCCATTGAGCCAATTGAGCTTAACCAGATCGAAAGCAACACTATTGCTACTCAAATCACTGGGTTCAAATTCTTGAATATATTCCTCTAGAGAGATCACTTCTTCCTGATCTTTTTTTGCCCAACCAAGAATCATGAAAAAATTAAGCATCGCTTCTGGTAGATAGCCACGATCTAAAAATGACCCTGCTGAAACCATGCCTTTGCGTTTGCTCATCTTACCCTTGCCATCAGGGTTAAGAAAGACTGGAATATGAGCGAAAACCGGCTTGGGCCAGCCAAAAGCCTGGTAAAGCAGTACGTGCTTGGGAGTGGAACTAATCCACTCTTCGCCCCGCATGATGTGGCTTATTTTCATCAAGTAATCATCAATTACCACCGCCAAATGATAGGTCGGGTAGCCATCTGACTTAAGCAAAACTTGATCATCAATCAAATTGGAATTGAAGCTAATTTCCCCTCGCAACAGATCAATAAAAGAAATTTCCTGATCTTCTGGAACTTTGAGGCGAATGACATAAGATTCTCCAGCAGCAATTTTAGCTTGTGCTTGTTCTGGCGATAAATGGCGACAATGACGATCGTAACGCGGTGCTTGTTTGGCGGCAATTTGTTGCTCTTTGACTTCTGCCAGGCGTTCCTTGGAACAAAAACAGTAGTAAGCCTGGCTATTACCAATCAGGGTTTGCACTTCACGCTGATAGATCGCCAAGCGCTCTGACTGGATGTAGGGCCCATAGGAGCCATCTTTGCCCGGCCCCTCATCCCAATCCAAGCCATAGCGACGGATGATCTCCTGAATTGCCGCCACACCTCCCTCAACTTCTCTTTCTTTGTCGGTGTCCTCGATGCGCAAGATAAATTGCCCACCATGCTTTTTGGCATAGGCGTAGTTCTTGAGTAAAGTGGCCATGCTACCAACATGCATTTCGCCGGTTGGACTAGGGGCCATTCTGGTTCTGACGATATTATTCATGGTAGATATTCTAGCATCATTTCTATCTGGTGGCTGACCGACTCAAGTAATTTGGATCAATCGCTGGCACCATGGCGAAAAAATTATTGTCACCCTTGAAAACATAAATGGGTTGCAAATATTTTTGCTCTTCAAAGCTATCATAGTAAGCCAATTCAAACTCTCGCACCACTGCCTCCTGAAGATTCTCGCCGCCAATCACATAAGCTTCGCCTGACTGAACTAAATTCCAGGCCGAGCGAGCACTCCGCAGAGGATAAGTTTCGAAATTTAAATAATCCACCCGACGATAATAATAATTCATCTCAACAATCGAATTATTTCCAGAAAAAGCCGCGCTCAGCTTGGCTGAAATAATGCCTCGCTGCGGATCGCTGGTATAAACTTTGTAAACCTGATCAATAGGGCTGCGGTTGAGGTCAATTTGCAAAAAATTGGCGTCAGAGAGCGAAAAAGCAGTCTTGAGTTCCCCACCAATAGAGCGTAAAAAGGTCACTTGACCAGAGCCAGTGGCAATATCTGCCTCCAGTAAGCTGCCTGTTCCAGCAAACTTCCTAACTCGGTCGATAGCTTCAAACTCTTCTGGCAAACGCCCACTAGTCGTCAACAGGTCTGGCCTAGAAAGAAAATTACTCTCCATCGAAAAAGTGAAGTCAACTGCACTAATTTCGAAGCTCATGTCGAGCGGGGTGTTTTTGGTGAAGCGATAAGTTTGATCGGCAATCAGCTCTGGCGCAAAAATAAAACCGTAGTTGGAAGCAATTTGTTTAACCCGATCATCAGCCAATAAATTAGCGCTTGATTTGGTAACCAAGAAAACCTTGGCTCGATCAGTAACTTCGCGAATGCCAAAGGGCATCTCTAGAGTGTAAGAAGCTGGCTTATCAGCTTCATCTTGAGGAGGAAATTGCAAATTTGGCAAAATACCAAAGCCAACCGTTGGTGGCGGAGGCGGCTCAGGATGAGTGGCCTTCCAATAAGCAACAAAAGCATTGAGTAAAACTCGACCAACCATCAAAAACACCAAAAAAGCCAAGCCATATCTCACTAGCATCCGTCCAGCATAATTGATGTTAGTTAGATTGGGTCCAGAAGAGTTGGTTGCTTGGCTCGGCATAGCTAGTCGTTATTGTACTCGTTTTCCTGTAGTTTTTGCCACTCGTAATTGTTAAAAATCCAAGCCAACAACTTACTAGTATCGAGATAACGATCTTGACTATTCATTAGGCTAATTAAAATCTGCTGACCCTCTCTCTCGACAAGAGTAATCAGAACTTCACCAGCCAACTCGGTTGTGCCTGTCTTGACACCTCTCACTCCGCGAATTCTACCAAGCAGCTGATTGGTGTTGTACAAATCATAAGTCCAACCCTGATCTGGATTGGCAATCCGCTTGTATGGTGTGGCTACTAATTCTCGAAGGTAAGGTTGTTTGAGCAACTCTCGAGCGATAAGATTGAGTTCTCGAGCGGTGCTAAGCTGACCATCCTCATCCAGTCCGGCTGGATTGCTAAAATGAGTCTCCACTAAACCTAGCTGCTGCGCCTTTTGATTCATAGCTGCAACAAAACCAGTCGAACCGGTAGGGTAATTGTTGGCCAAAACGTAGGCACTGTCGTTGGCCGAATTAATTAGTAAAGCAGCCAAGAGATCAGCGGTCGTAATTTGCTGACCAGGATCTAGAGACAGCTTGGTGCCAAGAGTGGTAGCGGCCTCGCTAGCAACTAATAATGCTTGATTTAAATCAAAAGTATCTATAGCCACCAAAGCAGTCATCATTTTGCTAGTTGAGGCGGGATAAAGCCCCTGGTCGGCGTTTTTCTCGTAGAGCAAAGTCATTGAAGTCAAGTCAACGACGTAAGCAGCGGTAGCACTAATTTCTAGAGTTTGCTCCGTCAAACCTGAAGCGCGCAAAATGGGCAATTCCTCAATTGTTGCCAATTCCAACTCATAACTCAATATCTGCTGCTGTGGGTAGAAAAAAAACAAATAGAAAGAAACAAAGAGCGAAACAAACAGCAATAAAACAAGAATAAAATTAAATTTTTTCACTAATTCATTGTAACAAAAATCTCTTAGGCTAGTTGCATAATTTTGGAAGTTTGACCACAAACAACTACCAAGTCTTCTTTTTGAAAAATTAAGCTCTTATCTGGATTAGTGATAATTTCCTTGCCTCTTTTAATAGCTGCCAACATCAAATCATGTTTCTTAAAAACTTCTATTTCAGCCACTTGCTTCCCCAGCCAAGATTCTAAAACCACCAATTCGACAAAGCGAAAATCTGGAGTCAATTCCAAAGAATCAATGACTTTGTTGGAATATAGGCTAAGCGCAACTTTTCTTCCCATTTCTCGCTCAACCGTCACTACCCAATCGGCACCAATTTTTTGCAAAATTTTCTCATGCAAATCATCAGCTGCCTTGGACACTACATATTTGGCTCCCAATTCTTTAAGTAAAGTGGTTATTAAAACACTAGATTCAATATCGTGTCCAATGGCCACCACCACCGCATCAAAATGAGCTAAGCCTAAAGATTCCAAAAAATCTTCATCGTGAATGTTGCCTGCCATGGCCTCAGTGACATCCTCGCTAATCTTGCTGACTTTTTCAAAATCTTCATCGACAGCCACCACTTCACAATCCATTTTCATCATGTTTCTAGCGAAGCTGGAACCAAAACGTCCCAGACCAATCACTAGAAAAGACTTCTTTTTTAAAGTTTTTTTTACAAACATATGTCTGCTTTCGGATATTTTTTAATTACATTGTGCCTTTTAGTATAAAAGATTAAACCATAAAGCAACACATAGAGACCAACTCGACCCATAAACATAAGGAAAATCAGCACTATTTTACCCAAAATTGATAAATCAGCTGTCAAGCCCATGGACAACCCAACTGTTCCCATGGCAGAAACTGCTTCAAATAAAGCGTTTAAAAAAGGAGGATTATCAAAAATCTCCAAAGCTATCAAACCAACAATGATCAATAAAAAACTAATTGCAGCCAAACTTAATCCTCTAAAAGCTGTTTTAAGGTCAATATTCTTTTTCATCACTTGCAAGGATAAATCCCCCCTTATCGTGCCCCACAACATCAAAAAAAGCACTAAGGCCACGGTCACCTTGATACCCCCAGCTGTAGAAGCTGGCGAACCACCAATAAACATCAGGCCCATTAAAACTGTTAAGGACGGCTTGCTCATAGTCGATAGATCATAAACACTAAAACCTGCTGTTCTGGCACTAACGCTGTGAAAAATTGACTCACGCAAATGCGAAACTTGATTCGTCATCGCAAGTCGATTGCTACTTTCTAAAAACCAAAAAGCTAAAGCGCCTAAAATTATAAGTAAAATGTTTGCAATTAGCACCACCCGACTGTGAAAAGATATTTGATGAGTTGACCTTTTTTTAATTTTTTCCAGTAAATCGAGCCAAACTGGAAAACCCAGCCCGCCCAAAACAATTAAAAACATCACTATTTCCAAAGCAAAACCAATTCCAAGTAAAGGCTCCGCACTAGTGCCAAGCCCAAAAATATCAAAGCCAGCATTCGCAAAAGCTGAAACAGCGTGAAAGATACCGTGCCAAAGTGAGAAATTGAAGTCAAATCCGTGCAGCAAAAAATTGAGAGTTAATAGCGACGCTCCAAAAAATTCAATCAAAAAAACATAGCGCACTACTATTTTTAGCACTTTGACTACTTCGCCTTTATTGCCAAAACCTAAGTTATCTCCGAGTAACATTCGGTCAGCATAATAAAAACGTTGTCCCAATAAATAGGCTATGTATCCACCTATTGTTACAACTCCTAATGCTCCTGTCTGAATCAACAATAAAATCACTAGTTGACCAAAAAATGACCAGTGACTACCGGTTTCCACCACAGCCAAACCAGTTACAAACAAAGCAGAAGCGCTGGTAAAAAGAGCATCGATGAAAGTGGTGTTAAAACCTGCCTGAGTCGCCCATGGCTGACTAAGCAAAAAAGCTCCCAAAAGCATGGTCAACAAAAATGCCAAAATAACTAGTAAAAAAGGATTAATCCTCTTATTTTTTACCATACCAAATTAAGCAACCTTGATCCCCAATTCTTTGAGCTGTTCTACACTAACTTCGCTGGGCGCCTCCATAATGGAGGTGTGACCAGTCGAATTCATCGGAAAAGCAATTGTTTCCTTGAGAGAAGTTTCGCCAGCAAGCAACATCACTAGACGATCAAGTCCGAGAGCAATGCCTCCGTGGGGCGGAGTACCAAGCTTGAAAGCCTCTAGCATGTGGCCTATGCTTGCTTCGATTTCCTGGTCAGAGTAACCCATAATTTTAAATGTTTGCTTGAGCACTTCTGGTTCGTGAGCGCGGATGCTGCCACCGCCAGCTTCGTAGCCATTGCAGACCAGATCGTACTGAGCGGTAATAATCTTGTCGATGTTCTCGCCAGCTAGATGGTCAGCAAGTGACTCATCGATGGGGCGGGAAAAAGGGTTGTGAGTGAAGGTCCAGCCACTCTTACCGTCGCGCACTTCGGCAATGTCTTTTTTATCGACTTTTTTGAAAAATGGAAAACGCACTACCCAAGCGAAAGCGAGCACGCCAGCTGCTTTCTCTTCTTGCGAGCGCAGGTCGAACTTGTCGGCGCCGTGCTGGGCGATGGCATCTTCATAATTGATGACGGGGAAATTTTCTTGCTGGAGCTGGCCACCAACTTTCTTGACCGCGTTTTTGACGATTTCTTCGACGTGCGCCATCAGTTCCTCCTGAGTGACGAAGCTCATCTCGAGATCAAGCTGAGTAAATTCAAAACCGCGATCAGCTCGCAGATCTTCGTCTCGGATACAACGAGCAAACTGATAGTAATTCTCTACACCAGCAGTCATCAAGAGCTGCTTATACTGCTGCGGACTCTGCGGCAGGGCATAAAATTTACCCGGGTTGAAACGCGAAGGGACGATGAAGTCCCGAGCGCCTTCCTTGGTGGACTTGGTCAACATCGGAGTTTCGACTTCGGTGAAATCTTTTTTTTCGAGCTGTTCACGCAGCGCCTGATAAAACTTGGAGCGCAGACGCACAATTTTTTGCATCCGTTCTCGACGCAAGTCGAGGTAGCGATACTTGAGACGCATTTCCTCGTTGACCTCGCGGCCGTCGCCTTCCACGAGAATCGGTAGCTCGGCTGACTTATTGAGGATTTGGTAGCTTTCGACAAAAATTTCGATGCTGCCAGTTGGTAAATTGGGGTTGACGGATTTCTCTTGGCGCTGATTAATGACACCAATCAACTCGACCACTGACTCAGTGCTTAAGTCGCTCAACTTGCCTTGGATGCCCACTGCTTGAATTTTACCAGTGCGGTCACGCAGGTCGATAAAAGTGACCTTGCCGTGATCCCTTTTGGAATCAACCCAGCCACAGAGGCGGACGGTTTGGCCAATTTGCGCTAGAGTGTCGAGGACGAGAGTGCGGTGCATAGATGAGGAATATTATAAGGGAGAAGGTGGGGAAAAGGTAGAGGAGGTGGGGAAAGATTCACCCCGACCCTTACGGGTCGGGGGGGTTGGAGGCTATCGGGGGCGATCAGGGCATTTGCTTGACTTGTGGTCTCCCCCACAATGAATGCAAACACTTTCACACACCCAAATGACCAAACTTAAAATTAAGTTTTTCATTTTTAGGCCTCCTTTCTTTAGGATGTCCTTCCTTGCGGAAGAAACTCCCCTCGAGTACTGAAGCGCAGGCGCCTCAGCCCCTGGGGGGATTCCTCAATCTTCGAAATTCAAAATCTGAAGAATCCACCCTGGAGAAAAAACCTTTTTAATGTGCCCTAAAACAAAAAATCCCGCTTATCTAGGCGGGGTTTAGTTTTTTTTGCTTTTTTCTGTTACGCAACTACAACACCCCGCAAATCCTTGCGCAAAAAGGCGACAATAAATCTGAGGTGATAATTACTTGATAGCATGGGGTTTATTATAAGAAACACTCATAATATTGCAAGTCGCAATTTTTGCATGTGTTAGCTTACTCTTCATCTTGCCCTGATTTTTTCTTTTGCGCTATCTCATCTTTTTCTCTACGTTTCATGTGGCAACGACTATCGTGGGGCTTGAGAGATTTAATATATAGTCAATAAACTATCCTCATCTCCAGAATAAAGATTTCTAAGCTCATCAGGAATCATCCTCTCAGCCTCAACAGCGCTAGGAGTAGACCATCTTTTTTCCACATACTAAGATCAAAAAACCCGCCTCTCTTTGGACGGGTGTTCCTATTTGTGTTTGTTTAATTTATATTTTTACAACCAATTTCGCACCAGCTGTTTTTTGCTTTGCAAAAAGCAGAGAGCAGAAATATAATCAGCCTAGCAAAAAATGCTCAAATTATTTCTCTCTATTTTTATTTTAATCTCTATCAGTAGTTTGTCTTTCGTCCTTGGTCATTTTTATGACAAACTAGCCAAGCTACCAACTACACCTCATTTTTTTCAAGTGCAACCCACTCCCAAACCGCTGCCCTTGCTTGCTTACACGATTGAAAAGCTGAGTCAACAAGAAGTCAAGGCCACTTCCCCCCTCCAAGTCGAAAAACTTCTCAATCACGACCCTATCGCCAACCTCTACACTTTGCTTTTTACCTACCAAAGCCAGGGAAAACAAATTTCTGGCGCCCTCAACCTCCAGTTGGATGAGGCGACTACTGCCAGCCCAAGCGCCATGCCTGTCATTCTCATGTTGCGCGGCTATGCGCCTCTCGAAGTTTACTATTCAGGCATAGGCACCAAAAGCGCCGCTAGTGTTTTCGCTCAGGCAGGCTACGTCACTCTGGCGCCAGATTTCCTAGGCTACGGCGAGAGCGATCCTGAGCCAGACGATACCTGGGAAGCACGCTTTATCAAGCCTCTTAATATTCTGGATTTGCTGGCCACGCTACAAAAATTCCCCATTCTCGATCTAAGCAAAATCGAGGAGTCTCCCCTCAAATCAATTTCCCTAGACCCTGCGCACCTCGGTGTTTGGGCCCACAGCAATGGTGGCCAAATTGCAGTCACCACTCTGGAGATTCTTGGCCAAAATCTACCCACCACCCTCTGGGCGCCAGTTTTGGCGCCTTTTCCTTATTCGATTCTCTACTTCAGTGATGAATATGAGGACGAGGGCAAAGAAACTCGCAAGTATGTGGCGCTGTTTGAAGCCGACTATGATGTCTTCGATTTCTCTCTGACTCGCCACCTTGATCGCTTGCATGGACCCATCCAAATTCACCACGGCGGTCGCGATGACGCTGCCTTACTTAGTTGGAGCGAAGAGTTTTTGGCCAAAGTCGATTTGGAAAATCAGCGCCGAGCGACAGCGAGCGCCTTGACGGAGGAATTGGAAATCAAGCTGTATCGTTACCCAAGCGCCGACCATAATTTGCAACCCAATTGGAATGAAGCGATTCAGAGAGATTTGGGGTTTTTTGCGGAAAATCTTAACTAACCCTTCAAAAGCTTCGGCTTCTCGCCATCGTCCAACAGCTCCACCGAGCTGCCGCGATATTGTTCGATTTTGGCAATTCTTTTTTCCATTTGTTTCTTGCGGGTGCCAGTCAGAGTATCGTAATTCTTTTGCAAACTCTCGATGCTGCGACCAAATTTGGCAAATTCTTCGTCGAAGCGCAACCATTCAGTCGCGAATGCGTCAATCTGCTTGATCACTTCTTTGATCTTCTTACCAACCATAAAATTGCGGTAACTCTCCATGACGGTGCGAGCCACTATCAGGAAGCTAAAAGGCGAACAGATAATAACCTTTTTTGCCAAGGCCTCATCGATAATGTCAGGAAATTTCTGATTGATGAAGGAGAAAAGCGCCTCGTTGGGAACAAACATAATCGCGTAGTCAAGAGTATCGTTTTCTGGTGAAATATATTCGGCCACTTTGTCAACTTTTGCCTTGAGATCTCGCTTGAACTGTTGGACGTGAACTTGCTTATCACTCTGGCTTTCAGCGACGGACATTTTTTGAACTTCCTGGTAGGGGAACTTGACATCGACCGGCACCACGCGTTTGTCTGGCAGAAGCAAAGTGATGTCCGGCTTCATCACCGAGTCACCCAACTTGGCCTGGCGCAAATAATGAATCCCCTCTTGCAAACCATTGGCTTGCAGCAAGTCTTCAATGATCCGCTCGCCCCAAGCTCCACGAGTCTGATTGTTAGAGAGCACTTTCGCCAAGGCCTCGGTGGACACCTTCAGCTCCTTGGTTAGCTGGCGGTGTTCTTCGACAGCGGTACTGACTTTGCTAATTTTATCGATCTGGTCTTTCTCGATGTTGCGAATTTCCTGCTGTTGCTCGTTCATTTCAGAGCGCAGTTCCTTGATCATTTTTTCCATCATTGCCTGTTTGTTAGCCAAATCATTCTTGATGACATCTTTCTCAGAAGACAAGGCCTGCTTGCTCTGCTCGACGAGCTTATTGGCAGTCATCCCAAACACCTTGTGTACCATGTTTTCTAGTTCCACCTCGTCTGCGACAGAGTCTTTGTTTTCCAAAAGTTTCTTGATCGCTAGATAAAAAATCACCAGGGCGGCAATCAACAACAAAAATAACAAAAAAAGAGTGGCGTTGGACATATGAGTCTACTATACTGGAGAAATGGACAAGATCCAAGCCAAATCGAGACTCAAAAAGCCACTCAACAAGCCTCCAGCTCCCAATCCTACCCCTGCGCCCTCTAGGCTGGCAAAGCTGATCAAACCTCCAAGGAAGGTCAAGGAACAAAATAAGCGCCTGCAAGCTTACGGTCGCTACATTATTTGCCTCGTCATCGCCATGATGTCTTACTACGGGCTATTTTTCCTGATGAGTCAAGTTTATCCTAGCCAAATTCAACATTTTCTATGGACCAACAGCTATTTGCCTTTCTTTACCTTGCTCTTCGTTGGTAATTTTTTCTTGCTAACTTTTTTGTTTTTGGATAAAAAAATCGGCTTCTACTTGGCAATCTGGCTCAATTTGGTCATTTATTTAAAAATTAGCCAGGTCAGGTTAGACTTTTACAGCCTAGGGTTACTGCTTTTACTAGCTGCGATTTTGCTTTTACCAGATATAATAAGAAATTATGCCAACAACTCAAACAACAAAAGATAGCTTTTACCTCACTACCACTTTGCCCTACGTCAACGCTGCACCACACATTGGATTCGCCTTGGAAATCATCGAGGCGGACGTGATCGCTCGCCACCAGAGAGAAATTCTCGGCACAGAAGTCATTTTTAACACTGGTACCGACGAACATGGTCAAAAAATTTGGGAAAAGGCGGTTGAGCGAGGCTTGGAGCCTCAAGTTTATTGTGATAGGTGGGCGGCTAAATTCTCAGAACTCAAGGAGATGCTTAATTTGAGTTTTGACCACTTCATTCGCACCACTGATGACAAGCACGTCGCTGCTGCCCAAGAATTCTGGCGCCGCTGCGACAAAAATGGAGACATTTACAAAGCCAAATATCAAATTAAATATTGCGTCGGCTGCGAATTAGCCAAGACTGAAAGCGAGTTGGCTGAGGGACGCTGTCCACTACACCCCAAGCAAGAAATCGAGTTGCGCGAGGAAGAAAATTACTTTTTTCGCTTTAGCAAATACCAAGACAAATTACTTGAACTTTACGAACAAAACCCGAATTTTGTCAAACCCAAGCATCGCTTGCGAGAAATTCAGGCTTTTGTCACTGCAGGCCTCGAGGATTTCAGCATCTCACGCCTAAAGAGTAAAATGCCTTGGGGCATCGCTGTGCCTGACGACAACAAACATGTCATGTATGTTTGGTTCGACGCTCTGGTCAACTACATTTCTACACTAGATTGGCCGCAGGATCAGGCCAAGTTTGAACGCTTCTGGCCAGGCATACAACTAGCTGGCAAAGACAACTTGCGCCAACAATCAGCCATGTGGCAAGCAATGCTGCTCTCCGCTCAGCTGCCACCAAGCAAACAAATCCTTATCAACGGTTTTATTGGTGTCGATGGCCAGAAAATGAGCAAGTCGCTTGGCAACGTCATTAGTCCTCAACAACTAATAGAGCGCTATGGCATTGATGCCGCTCGCTATCTACTAATCAATTTGGGCACTTTTGGTGAAGACATGGATGTAAGCTTTGAGAAATTAGATATCAATTACAACGCTGCACTAGCCAACGGTCTTGGCAACCTCTGTTCACGGGTCGCCAAAATGGCTGAACAGGTCGACTTGAGTGCTTCGACCAAAAAACCCGCAGCCCCAGAGCAATATTTAAGCTTGATGAAAAATTTCCAGCTCAATGAAACACTGAATTTTGTGTTAGAACAAATTGGCGAGACAGATAAATTCCTCGCAGAGCACAAACCTTGGCAAAAGGAAGAGCAAGAGAAAAAACAAATTCTAGCGAAAGCAGTCGAAAAAATTAAAGTAATTGCTTTGATGTTGCAGCCTTTCATGCCCACAACTGCTATCATCATCAACAAGCATTTTACTGGCCAAATCCAAGCTTTTGCTGCTGGCCTTTTCCCGAGAATTGAAGCCGCCAAAACCAGTAAATAACCTGCCATGCAACTTTTTGACACTCATTGCCACTATAATCTCGAGCCTCTGCTCGCAAATTGGCAGAAACTTTGGGGTGATAGTCAACAAGCAGGAATAAATCGAAGTTTAATTGTCGGAACCACTTTGGCTAGCAGCCAATTAGCTGTCGAGCAAGCCTCAAGCGACGAGCGGCTTTACGCCTCCTTAGGCATTCACCCAGGCCATGTAGATCAAGCTGCTGATCTGGAGCAAGCAGTGAGTGAACTTAAAAAAATGGCAGCGAATAAACAAGTAATCGCCTTCGGCGAGGTAGGCTTGGATTATTATCATTTGTCAAATAATCTAGACCAGCAAGCAATTAAAATCGAACAAAAACACCTTTTCCTCGCCATGATTAATTTGGCTAAAGAAGCTAATTTGCCACTCATTTTACATGTCCGCGATCGAGGTGAAGCAGCCTATTTTGAAACCTTAGAGCTTTTGGAGAAGCATTGGTCCTTCGAGCAAGCAATAATTTTTCACTGCGTTTCTGGCCCTCTTGAATACGTGCGTCGTGCTCTGGCGATGAAAAATAGCTATTTTGGCTTCGATGGCAACTTGACTTTCAAAAACGCACATTACCAGCGAGAAATTTTCGAGCTGGTGCAACAAGCCGATTCCCGCAAAATTCTACTCGAGACCGATGCGCCTTACTTGGCTCCTGAGCCTTACCGTGGACAAGTCTGCGAACCTGCGATGATTACTTCAACCGCTAATTTTGCAGGACAAAAATTAGGTTTAGACTTAAACCTAACCTACCAAAATTCGCTGCGCGCCTTTGGCCTTTTATAGAGTTATAGGATAAAATACAACGATGGTCAGAAATTACTTTCGCCGCCACCCCATCCGCACCAGAAGAGCTTTGGAGATTTTGCCTGGCGCCTTTTCCTGGTTTTTGATCCTTTTTCCGATCTGGGGCTCCTTCGTAATTCCACAAGCCGTCGCCTACTACGTGATTATTTTCGCCGTTTATTGGCTGTACCGCTCATTGATGCTGACTTTTTTCGCCACTATCTCGCACTTCAAAATTCGCGCTTTCAGCAAATATGATCACATTCCTGAACTCAAGGCGCGTTTCAAGGACAAGTGGGACCAAATTCACCACATCATCGTTATTCCGACTTACCAAGAACCAGTCGCAACGTTAGAAAGAACGCTGGAAGGCCTAAGCAAGCAAACTTTTCCAAAAAGCAATCTTCACATCATGCTCTCTTTCGAAGAACGAGAAGGGGCAGTGGTTGATGAAAAAGCCAAGGTATTGCTCAAAAAATTTGGCAGAGTCTTTGGCCACCTCTGGGTCAGCAAACACCCCGACGTCGTCGGCGAGATCAAAGGTAAATCTTCCAACACTTGCTATGGCGCCAAAGCTGCCAAAGCGCTTTTAGTTGACCAAGAAGGGATGCCAATCGAAAACATCACCATCACCAGTGAAGATGCGGACGCCATTTTTCACCCCCACTATTTTTCTTACCTGACCCACTCTTTCCTAACTAGCGAAAAGCCTTACAACCGCAGCTGGCAGGGCGGAATTAGTTTCTACAACAATATCTGGCGCGTGCCTGCGCCGATTCGCGTCTTGGCTGCCATTCAATCAGTAATGCAGATTTACATTTTGTCACGCAAAGATCGCCTGATTAATTTTTCAACTTACTCGACTACCCTCAAGCATGTCGACGAAATTGGCTACTGGGACACCGACGTTATTCCTGAGGATTACCGGCTTTTCTTCAAATCTTACTTCGCCAAAAAAGGCGACTTCGAGGTCGAGCCGATTTATCTACCCATCTACGCTGATGCTGTTCAGGCCGATGGTTTCTGGCGCACAATGCACAACCAATATGAACAAATCAAGCGCTGGGCCTGGGGAGTTAGTGACGACGCCTACATCATTCGCCAGTATGTCTTGACTGAAGGTTTGCCTTTTTGGGATAAAACTATTCGCGTCCTTAAGGTTATAGAAGACCATTTCCTCTGGCCAGTCAACTGGTTTGCGGTAACCGTTTCTGCCATGTTGCCCCCCCTGCTCAATGATGAATTCAACCGCACTATCATCGGTAAAACTTTGCCTCAAGTCACCTCCACTTTATTGACCTTGTCGCTGATCGCTATGCTGACCATCTTCATTATTGATTCAAGCAATCGCCCCGCGCACCACAACAAGCGCGGTTTCTTTTCCTACCTAATGCAGCCGCTTGAATTCATTTTAATACCGGTGATTGGCTTTTTCTTCTCTGCCTTACCAGGCATTGACGCTCACACTCGGCTGATGCTTGGTAAATACATGGAGTACAAGGTAACGGAAAAAGTCTAAAGACTTGCTTTTATTGCCGCCATCCCGCTAAAATGAAGTCATGAAATTCATCGAACTGCTCAAACGTGCCGACCGCTATTTCGACCGCCAGACACCAATTCTGGTTTTGTTTTTGCTTATTTTGGCTTTGCGCTTGCCTAATTTTTTCGAACCTTACTGGTACGGCGATGAAGCCATCTACCTGACATTAGGCACTGCTTTGCGTGAGGGTGGCGCGCTTTACACCACCATTATCGATCACAAGACTCCTCTCATTTATTATTTGGCGATGGTACCTAATCAGTTTTACTTCCGCTTGCTCAACTTAGTTTGGATGTTGGTAACCACCGCCTTGTTTTTCAAATTTGCCAAAACTTTGTTTAAGAAAACTATTTGGGCCTGGTTGGCAACTTTGGTCATGGTGCTTTTGACCACCTTGCCGTGGCTGGAGGGTCATATTCCCAATGGGGAATTGTTTGTCATGGGTTTTGTCATGGCAGGGGCCATTTTGTTTACCAAAAGCGATGTTTGGAAACTATTTTTTAACACCAAAAAAACTACCTTTGTTCGTAATTCGCGCCAAAAAGAAATTTGCTATCTTCTAAGCGCTGGCGCTTTCATGGGACTGGGCATTTTGACCAAAGTCCCGGCCATCTTGGACGTGGCTGCTTTTCTAGCTATTTTCTGGCTCATTTTGGCTGGCCAGTTTTTCAACCCTCAAACCAAGGCTAAAGAGTTAGGGCAAACTTTTACTTGGTTGCTCAAAAGAGGCTTGATTTTTATGACTGGCTTGCTGCTGCCATTGCTCGCTTCAGTAGTCTACTTCGTCGCTGTTGGTAGTGGCCAAGACTACCTAGATTATGGTTTGCTCTACAACTTTCGCTACAGTCAGTCTTGGTCGCTCGATCTAGGCAATGAACTGCTTAATTTCGCTTTTAGCATGCCGGGCAAAACCATCATCTTGCTGATAGTAGTGATGCTCATCACCCTGAACGTGCGCAAGCTTAAGAAAAGAACTCAATTTATCTGCCTCTATTTCCTCTTCACTCTCTATTCTGTGTTGTTGTCTAGCAGACCTTACCCGCACTACTTCATCCAGATGGTGCCAGCTTTGGCTTTGTTACTTATTGATTTACTGCAAAACTGGAAAGAAGTTAAAGGAACTGCTCTCAAAATCGGCTTAATCGCTGTAACTGCCTATGTAATGCTTAGCCTGGGTTTTAAACCATATTCAACTGGAGAATATTATAAGAAATTTTGGCAATTTGCCACTTTGAAAATTACCCAAGAAGAATATGAAAACTCCTTCGACAGCAATGTCAAAGACAACCGTGAAGTCAGCAGGCTTATTCATGAGATGGGGGTCAAGAAAATTTTCATCTGGGGAACCAATCCTCTCCTTTATGCACAAAGCAAAACTGTACCCACCTCGCGCTTCACTGTTGCTTTTCACATCAAGGACTTCGATGATCAGGCTAGAACTTTTTCTCAGATCGAACGCGAAGAGCCAAAATTAATCGTCGTCATGAAAAACGAGCGCGACAGCTTCCCGCAACTAGAGGCTTATCTTAGTAAGTATTATCTGCCCAATACCCAGTTTGATAGAATGGTCTTATATCTAAGACAAGAACTACCTGAGATAAAATAAAACATGGAGCTAACTTTTCGAAGTGAAACCAAAACCAAAAACTGGCGCTATCTGCTTTTTTTACCCAAAGAGCTGCGACCATTAGGAGTCTTGACTCTTGGAATTAGCTTGATCATGTTGTTGATCAGCTTAGCTTTTTACTTTCCCTTGCAGAATCAAGTCCCGCTTTTTTATTCACTGCCGAGCGATCAGCAGCTAGTTGATAAAAAATTCCTTTTTATCCTGCCAACTTTATCTATCCTCATCAATTTTTTTCACATGCTGATCATCAAGTTCAATAAAGAAATTCATGAATATGTATTAAAAATGTTCGTGCATCTAACTTTCCTGCTGCAAATTTTGCTTTTGGCGATTCTGCTTAGAATCATTATAATAGTTACCTAATGTGGTCCTTTACTTTGAGTTTCTTTTTGGCGGTGTTGCTTGCTCCACTCGTGATTTATTTCTATCGTAAAAACGCTTGGCTGGATGACCCAGAAGTCAACCTTCACGCCAAAAAAACTCATCGTGAAGCCGTGCCGCGCGGTGGAGGAATAGTCATTTTTTTGGCTACTTTCCTAGCAGCAGCCATGCTGCTAGATTTTGACAAATATTTGTTGGCGATTTTTCTTGGCGCCTCTATTTTGACTTTTGTTGGCCTGCTTGACGATATCCTTGATCTCAATCCATATTTTCGCCTATTCACCGGTCTTTTTGCTGCCTTGATCGTAGTTGGCGCCGGCATCGGCATCGCCTACGTCAGCAATCCTTTTGGTCCTGGAGTCATTCACCTCGATCAACCGCGTCTTTACTTCGAGTTGTTTGGGACTGATCATTCTATCTGGCTACTCTCAAGTTTGTTTGCCATTTTTTTCATCGTTTGGAACATGAACATCATCAACTGGGCCAAGGGTGTCGATGGCCAGCTACCTGGTTTTGTGGCCGTTTCCTGTCTTTTTATTGCCATTTTGGCGGGCCGTTTCGTCGATGCGCCGACACAGTTTAATGTCGCTAATTTAGCTCTGATCGTCAGCGGCGCTTTTGCAGGCTTACTAGTCTGGAATTTCTACCCACAGCGTATTATGCCTGGCTATGGAGCGGGCTCTCTGGCGGGCTTTTTCTTGAGTGTCTTGGCAATTCTCTCTGGAGCCAAGGTCGCCACTATGCTGATGGTGCTGGCGGTGCCGACTGCAGACGGTTTGTTTACCATCTTGCGGCGCTTGCTAGCCGGCAAATCACCTTTTTGGGGCGACCGCGGCCACTTGCACCACAAGCTGATGGACTACTACGGCTGGGGCAAGCGCCGCATCGCCATCTTTTATATCCTAAGCAGCACTGCTCTTGGAGGACTCTCACTTTTACTTGACAGCACTGGCAAACTCATTGCCATCATCACCACCACTGTCATTGTCTTTGCTTTTTTGATATATACTAAGCTTGCTAGCAACAATAAATCAAAATGAACAATCCGCTCTGGCTACTCATCAAATCTGCCCGCCCCAAGCAGTGGCTAAAAAATTTTGCCCTTTACGCTGCGCTAGTTTTTTCTGGCTTTTTCTTCTATCAGGAGGCTGGGCAAGCACCTTATTTCGTGATCGTCACCTACGCTTTTTTGATTTTTTGTGTCCTGACTTCAAGTATTTACTTAATCAATGATCTGATCGATATCGAATCGGACCGCAAACACCCTTTCAAGAAAAACCGCCCTTTGGCCGCTGGCAGTTTGCCCGTACCCATCGCCGTTTTTAGCGTGGTCACTGGCTTGGCGATAGTTTTTTTTCTGTCTCTGAATTTGCCGGTTTTCTTCAAAATCTTAGCTTTTGCTTACTTCATCTTGCAAATTCTCTACTCGACCCATCTTAAAAATTATGCCATTTTTGACATTGTGGCCATTGCCCTAGGCTTCTTGATCCGCGTCTACGCCGGTGCAGTAGTGGTCAATTTGCACATGAACGTCTGGTTTTTGCTAACGGTGGTATCTGTGTCGCTCTTCATGGCTGTGGGCAAGCGGCAAAGTGAACGCACCTTGCTTAGCAGTAGCCACGTCGAGTTTGCCCGCAAGAGCCTCGATCGTTATAGTCCGCGCCTGCTCGACCAGTATACTTCGATGTTCGCCACCTCGACTTGGCTAACTTACGCCATTTTCACCTTCCAAAGCTATACTGGTAGCGTTAACTTACTCTACGAGAAATTTCCCGAGCTCTACTTCATCTTGCCAAAAACTCTCCAGTCACAAAAGCTACTGATGCTGACTTTGCCCTTCGTAATTGTCGGGGTGATGCGCTATTTGCAGCTGATTTATGAAGAAAATAAAGGCGAGGCTCCAGAGGATGTCCTACTCAAGGATCGAACTTTGCTAACCACGGTCTTTCTGTGGTTTGCGGCAGTGATTTTTGTAATATATGCTTGAAGAAAATAATTTGTTTCACTCAAGATCACGTTCGACTGAAATTAAAGCTTTCCTCAATTAACGATCTTCTTCTCACTCGATGAAGTCGCTGTCTATAATCAACTCAACAGTTAATCTTACAGTTCAGCTCCTTCAACGGACTTGAGAGAAACAAATTTTTTCTAAGAATCAGTAAATCAAACGGGTCGGAATTTAGACAAATTGCTGCCAAATTAATTAAAATCTGCTTCTCCAACAGACTTTATTGGAGTGTATTTTTACCTATTTTTTCACTTAGGCAAATTGTTCTCTAATGATCAAGCAACCAATGTTCCACATCCAAGGCGGCCTGGGTGCCCATGCCGGCGGAAACAATGGCTTGGCGGTAACGGTGGTCAGCAACGTCGCCAGCGGCGAAAACGCCTTCGACTGAGGTTTGGGTGGAATAAATGTCGTGAGACAAGAGTTCGATATAGCCTGCTTTGTCCAGATTCAGCTGGTCGACAAACAAACTAGTATTAGGCTTGTGACCGATAGCGAGAAAAACGCCCTCTGCCGACAACTCTCGGACTTGACCATTTTCTTCTACTTTGATGCCAGTAATATTCTTGCCGTCGCCAAGAACTTCTCGAAGTTGAGTGTTCCACATTATTTTGACATTGGGATTATTTAAAATGCGTTCCTGCATGATTTTACTAGCCCTGAAAGCGTCGCCGCGGTGAATAATAGTCACTTGCTTGGTGAATTTGGTCAAAGCCATAGTGTCTTCCATGGCAGAGTCGCCACCACCAATGACGTAGACGTTTTTATCGACATAAAAAGCAGCGTCACAAACTGCACAAGTGCTGACGCCGCGACCAAAATACTCCTTCTCACCAGGCACACCCAGCATGATGCTGCTGGCACCACTAGCGATGATCAGGGCATCTGCCTCGTAGGCCGCTTCGTTTTTTTCTGGATCAGCATTCCAAAGTTTAAAAGGCCGCTGACTCAAATCCACCTTAGTGATGTGCTCGTACTTAAGCTCTGTACCGAAGCGAGTGGCTTGCTTCTGCATGTCCATCATCAGGGCTGGACCTGCTTTGCCCTCAGGAAAACCAGGGAAATTCTCGATGTCGCTGGTGTACATCAGTTGCCCACCAATTTCCAAGCCCGCAAACAGAGTCGTCTGGATGCGCGCCCGAGAAGTGTAAATGGCGGCGGTCAGTCCAGCTGGACCAGAACCAATAATGGCGAGTTTAAGTTTTTGCATAATTTGATTTTACTCTAGATTTGGTTTAGGCCAAAGCTTTATCAACCATGGCTTTGAGGCCATCTGGGCCAGGGTAGCCAACTTGACGGTCGACTTCTTGACCATCTTTGAAAACCACGAAAGTGGGAATGCTCATCACCCCATACTTCATGGCTGGCTCGCGAGCTTGATCGACGTCAACTTTGACAATGCTGGCTTTGCCTTCATAGTCTCCTGCCATCTGATCGACGACCGGCGCTGACATCTGACAAGGACCACACCAGACCGCAAAAAAGTCGACCAAAACGACCCCCTTGGCTTCTTCGACCTGCTTAGCAAAATTTTCACTAGTTAAATGTACTGCTGACATTTTTATCTTTCTTTAGACCAACTTCTGGCCCATAATTTAATAACGCAAGAGCTCTTTGAGGACTAAGTTGAGTTGAGCGCGGTTTTCATCTTTAGAACAGACGCCCGCTTCACCAGTCAAAATATCCCGAGCCACCGTGCCGACAGAGTTGCGAACTGCAGCCAACTGTCGAGCAATCTCGACGCAGGGTCGCTTTTCTTCATACATCTTGATGATGCCATCCACTTGCCCGCGAATGCGGTTGAGGGAAGCGACAACTGGATCTTTTTTGAGGCCTTGCATAATTAGTATTTAATAATTTTTCTATAATATACCCTATGGGGGTATGTTGACAAGGGGCAAATTCTAGCCAAGTTTCTTGATTATTGCCTGTTTCTGGACAATTTCAGTCAAAAGCTGATCAAGGCGAGCTTCTTCCTCACTACTTCGCTCAAGACTGCTATCTAGCTTGCTAATCTCTTCGTTTATACTAGCAATTTCCCGTCGCAAAGCTTCTTTTTTGATCATGGTCAGGGTGGTGAGCCATTCTTTTTCCAGATCTTGATCTTTGGCATTTTTTTCGTACTCAGGATTAAGCAGAGCATCCATTAGGGCTTTCTTGAGGTCTTCAGCCAAGGCGCTGGAGAAGCTTTGCAAACTAAATTTACCTTTGACTAAGAGGAGGCGCTCGATGATTTGCTTGAAACCCAGACTGGAAAAGTTAAAATCGCTCAGCGTACCAGCTCGCTCCTGAATTTTATCTGGTTCGAAACTAAACAGCAAAAAGAGCAAATATTCTTCGTTACGCTGCTGGTAAGTTTTGAGAGTGGGCTTACTGGCTGAAACTTCTTCTGGAGTGGTGGAAGTTGCAGCACCAGCCTTAATTTGTCCAAATTTGCTGATATCGGCCTTAAGCAGCGACTCCTTGACGTTGAGGGCGACAGACAGTTTTTGCAGGTAAAATTCTTTCTCGACGCTATGCTCAATTCCCTCAAGAATGGGAGCTAAATAGTTGATGATTTTGCGCTTGCCCTCGGCAGTCTTGGGGTCGAAAGCGTCCAGAGCGTGATTAATCAGAAATTCGTAAACCGACACCGCCCCTTCGACGGCTTGACGCCAGACTTTGGGCTGCTCTCGAGCCAGTTCGTCGGGGTCTTTGATCTTATCCGCCTCAGCTAGCAAAGTCGAGTGCTTGAGGTCAATGACTTTGAGATCGATACCCTTGGCGCGAACGATATCGATAGCGCGCTCAGTAGCTTTGACCCCAGCAGCATCCGCATCAAGAGCCAGGATGATGGTTTGTACCACTCTGGAGAGTAAATTAACCTGGTCAACAGTCAGAGCCGAGCCCTTGATCGCCACCACGTGGTTGACGTGGGCCTGGGCAGAAGAAATCATGTCAAACTCGCCCTCGACCACCACCACTTGTTCCTTCTTCTTGATCTCACGAAAAAGCTCGCTGTAACCGTAAAGCATCTTGGACTTGTGATAAAGCGAAGTTTCCGGCGAATTGATATACTTGGCTTCCTTGGGTGATTGACTGAGGAGACGACCAGAAAAACCAACCACCTGACCACGGTGGTTTTTGAGGGGAAAAATCAAGCGCTCGCGAAAACGATCGTAATAGCCACCATTGCGACCTTTGATAATCAGGCCAGTTTTCTCGATCAGTTCCAGCGGATATTTTTTCTTATGGTGCAGGTACTTGAGCAACGAATCCCAAGCGTTGGTGGCGAAGCCCAGCTGAAAAAGCTTGATCGACTCGCTGGTAGTACCCCGCTGTTTAAGGTAATCACGGCCAACCTGGCCAACCTGGTGCTCCATTAGTAAGAAGTGGTAATACTCCTTGGCTAAACTAAGAATTTCCAGGAGCTTCTCTCGCTCCTCGTCCTCGCCGCTTCTTTGAAAATCCTGGAGAGTGATGCCTGAGCGATCAGCCAGACTCTTAAGTGCTTCGTAGAAAGTCACGCCCTCGAAGTTCTGTAGGAAGTCCAAGACATCACCGTTAGCGCCACAGCCAAAACAGCGGTAACGCTGCAGGGAAGGATTGACGAAAAAAGAGGGTGTTTTCTCCGAGTGAAAAGGGCAACAAGCCTTGTAATTGAGGCCACCGACATCGAGCTTGATGCGCTCGCCAATCACCTCGACGATGTTGTTGGCTTCTTTGACGGTGCGTATTTGCGACATAATTTGCGTAGAGAGACATGACGCGATCTGCGATCAGACGCCCCAGATGGGGCGAACTGGCCCAATCTCTCAAGGGAGTTATCTCATTTTTCGAAGGAAAAAGCAAGGTAGGGCGCAGGGGTTTGGGAGAAAAGTAGTATGTGTAAAATTTGCACCAGTTGTTTCCAAAATGGAAAATACATAAAAACCCAGCTAGAAAGAGCTTTGATCACCTAAATAATTAACGCATTTTATGACAAATTATTTAGTAAACTAAAATAGCCGTGAAAAACTATTCTAACCTGGTGAATATTGATCCGTTTATAATGTTTGAAAATTAGGAGAAATAACCAATTAAATATGGTCTATCTTTTTCACGACTTTTTCACTAAAGAGACAAGCAATCGCTCATATTTTTTTGCTGTCTGTTTCCAGAGATATTTTCCCAAAATTCTTTCCTTAAGCTTACTACTCATCATCTTTGCTTTATCTTGATTTCTCAACAAACTCTCAATGCCAGCTTTAACACTTTCATCCGTCGGTTCAACTAATAAACCTGAAACACCATCTTTAATTATTTCTCTAGTGCCTCCCACATTTGTCGCCACTACTGCACAGGAAGCCAAACCAGCTTCTAGCAAAATTGTTGGCAAACCCTCGTGATGAGTTGATGGGTGTACAAAAATTGTCGTTTGCTGCAATAAATCCATAACTCGCTGATGTGAAACTCCACCAACTCGCTCAAAAACGACTTCTTTATAAAGTGGCTTGAGTTCTTTAGCAACTTGATCAAAAAAACTCGCTCCCTTGGCAGCAATGTTTCGACCAATAAATCTAACGCTAATTTTGGAATTTTTAGGTTTTTTGTCGATCAACAAAGACTCGCTGACACTATTTGTAATTACCGCTATTTTTCCAGCATTGCCAATTTGCTTAATCCAAAAATCTTTAGTAGCCTGACTGACTACGGTAATTTGATCATAAACTTTACTAAGCAAAGGCATTAACAATAAATCAATTAACTTGGCAATCAATTTGACTACTGCATTTTTGTGTTGTGGGTGACTAGCGCAGTGATCTGTCAAAATTGACTTAGCACCCAAATATTTGGCTGCCAAAAAACCCCACCAGGCTGTGTCAAAAAAACGCGTGTGAGCATTCACCAAATCATATTGATTGGCCTTTAGTTTTTTAAGCAGCTGGTAAAGCTCGAGATAGTTGGGCAAGGCAAATTGACCTGGCAAAATCTCCCAACACCCCACTCGGTAGATGTTAAAACCTCGGTAGCGCTCAAGTTTTGAGCTTTGGTTGGTGTTGTAAGTCAAGACATCTACATTTACATTCTTGTTTTGTCTCATCAATTCGCCATACAACTCTTCGATATAGCGCTCACTTCCTCCAAGGTGCGGGTGGAAATATGGAGTTAAGACTAAGATTTTCATGCCCCCACCTCTCTGCTAAGTTTCCAAGATTTATTTGCGCTAGCGAAAAGAGCTGACCATAAGGTTTGTAGTCGGTAAGTCAAAATAAACCACAAATGCTCTAAGCCCGTCAGCACCAATTTTTGTTTACTCTGGCCAAATTCGCGTTCGTAATGATGAATGTGAAACTCATCCAAAGCAAGATCTTGATTTAAAGCTGCAGCTAGTTTGATTTCTGGCGAGAGATTCCAACCGCCTTGCTTTAAATGTAATTTGCCAAGCGCAGGCTTTCTAATCACCCACATACCACTGAGTATATCGCTTAGCGCTCTGCCATATAAGAGTCTGACTTCACTGTTGAGCACCCAAACTCCAGCCTGGCGCCAAAGCGAAATCGCTTGTCCATCAACTAGAGGAAAGCGACTACACAAAACCATGTCGAGGCAATTTTTCTGCAAAAATTTTACTGCCTCTGCGACTTGGTCGAGTGGATAAGTGCCATCGCCATCCAAAGTCACAATGATTTCATGCGTGGCTGCTTTCATTCCCTTCACTAGCGAATAACCGTAGCCAATGCCTAATTTATCGACTCTAGGCTCTTTAATGACTCGTGCGCCAGCTTTTTTAGCTACCAATGCTGTTTTGTCAGTTGACTGATTGTCAACAACGATAACTTCAGCGGCTATTTGGAGGGCACGTTGAACTAAATGGCCGATGCCCTCTGCTTCATTGCGGCAAGGAATGATCAAAGAGATGTTGAGTTTATTTTTCATCTTGCACCTCCCAAATAGCCATTGCTCCATTCTGATAAACCAGCTTTAGGCCATCTCTCTGGCTGATCTGCCTGATCAACTCTCCATCTGTAAGCGACAAAATAACTGGCGACCACACGTTATAAGCAAATGATTGCCACGCTTCATCGTTGGCGCGAGCCCAAGCCATACTACGGCCAGAAACGACTAGAAGTTGCGCTTCGCTGTCACCAAGATCAGTCAATTCTCTGGCTGCTGCGGCTATTTTGCTAGCATTTCTCGAGTACAGCGGCTTCCATAGGATGCGGCGTTTCTCCAAAGGCATGTACGCCCCGGCCACCGAATCTACCCCTGACAAGCCTTCCAAAATAAATTGGGTGCTTGGATCAGAAACTAAAATTGCCTCCTCACCATAATTCTCTTTGAGCCAAGTTGCCGCTTCGATGTCTTCCTTTGCCACGTGTGCATAAACTCCATCAGCCATGATGCCACTTCTGAAATAGCTCAGATTAGTCATTAAAATAACAACTAAACTAAAAGCTAAAATTCCTGAGAAAAGTAGTTTGGACCAAATAAATCTCAATCTCTCCCAAAAACTATATAAGCCAATCGCCATAAACAAAGTTAGCCAAAAACGCCAGACGCTCATCAACTTGAGTGCGTAGGGAATACCAGAAAAAACTACCATCCCCAGGCCAAGCGCGATCAAACTGACTAAAACTTTGGTTTCTTTCTTGATGCCGCCTTTCCACAAACGAATGTAGCCAACTGGCACCAGCACATAGAGCAAATAGCCAAAAGCTCGCTCAACCGACTCCTTGATTTTCCAAAAATCTAACGCATAGAGTTTGCCTTCACCTTGATTTAAATTGTCCAAAGGCAAAGTGCCAACAAACAGACTCGCGCCCAACATCACTAATGCGGCAATTGGCAACAAAGGCAGAGCAGCAATGATAGCGAAACGCTTGGATAACTTCATGTAAATTGCTAAACCTAAATAAACCAAAGCTCCCACGCTGCCAATTAAATAGTGCATTAGGACTAAGACCAGCGCTCCGACAATCAGCTCTGACCAGGCAATTTTAGCTTGCTGACGAAGTAGTCTAGCCATCAGTAAAGTAAAGAGTACAGCTGCCAAGGTCTGCGGCATCAAGAAAAAAGTCGTCAAAGAAACGTGAGAATCAAAAATAAGCATGCTGAGCAGACCGGCAAAAACAGCGATTGCCACTCTGTTGCTTACAGCTAAAGCTAAAAAGTAAGCCGCCAAGCCAACCGCTAAAATCTGCCAATAAGTCATCACTTGCCAAAAATTTAACAAATACTCTGGAGTTAAATCACGGGGATACTGACTAATAGCTAGCAAAGTGTGAAAAAGAGGGGGATAACTATTAAAACCAAAAGTGTCAGACATTTGAGTGGTTAAAAAACTGATCTCACCCTGCTTAATCAACCTGGCTAGCTGTTGGTGCTGGTATAAATCCCAGTTAAGTGGATATGGATTTTGCCAAATCCACAAGCCATAAACTACTAGCGCTACAACTGCCAAGGAAAAAATTGGCATTAATTTATTCAACTCAAACTTTGGTCTGTAATAGAGATTACAAAGCAAAGCTAAAGCTGAAACTACCCAAACCCCGCCAAAAAACCAAGAAACAAAAACTGTGCCAAGCAATCCAAAAATATAATGCGCTGACAAAGCCCAAGCAAAAATCGATAGGGCACCCGTAGCATAATAAGCAGCCCAAGGTTCAATTTGCTTCTGACCTGCAAAAAGACACCAAAGTGCTCGCCCTAAAAGTAAAGGCAAAGCAAAAAAAGCTAGTGTTTGTAAAATTATGATTAAATTCATTGTTGTCTTCCATCATGAGCGCGAATACGAATAGTTTGAGTTAATTCTGTAACTTCTCGATCTACTTGCTCGACCACTTCTAACAAACTATATGATCTATTTAAGATAACTTGTTGTTTGTCACCTGCAATAACTGTCAAATAACCTGGCTTATCTGGGTTGATCACATGCACCACTCCGCTGCTAGCTACACTGGACCACAACTCTTGATTTTCAGTTTCAGCGCTCAAGCCATACCAAGTTAAAATCTGCTTGGCTTGCTCCTCATTGATGGGTCGATAAGCCTCTGTCGTCACTCCATCAAAAACTAAATCATTTCTGAAATAATTTAGAGTCATGCTGGTTTGTCCGACGTAAGTGGGCTTAGCAAAAGTCACAGTTTTAGTAAGCAACCACTCTTGACCATCGCGAAGAGTTTCATAGCGGACTTTAACGCCCTCGCTGTCCACTTCATACCAAGGCATTGCTTGGCCAGTAAATTGTTTAAGGGTTTCTAAAATCGCCAGAGACTTTGTAGCCTCTTGCCACTTAGCAGTGTAATTTTCCTGCTCCAAATTAACTTGACTTAGATGAGCAGAGCGTGAAGCCTGCTTAGTAGTCACAAAGTCATTGAGAGGAGAAAGACGATAAAAAACTTGAGGACCATTCAGACCATAATGATAAAAGGCCAAACCAGTCTCAAAGGCCTCCAGTTGATAAGCGCCCGCCTGGGCAAAAACTCTGCGGTAAGGCAAAACCACCCTAGAGACAGCAAAAAGCATCACTGTCAGAAGGACAGCGAGCAACAAGGCATCTCGTAGTAGTTTTAGCAACCAATTCATATTATTGTTCCAAAGTTTTGACACAGTTTTTGACTTCAGCCACATTGGGCGAAATCACCACCGTCTTGTTCTGCGTATCGCTGTATTCCAAACGATAAACAGTGGCGCAAGCATGCCAACGATCCAAGGCTAATTTGTCTTGGGCGAGTGGCAAATATTGGTACAACACCAAGCCGAGTCCAGCGACCGCCAAAGCGATCGAGACTAGAGCTAGAGTTGGTAAAAGCAGTTTTTGTTTCATATCTCCTTTACTTTTTAATTTAAAAACTATCTCAGCTCACAAGCAAAAAGCTTTTGAGCTCAGACAATCAGGCATCATCAAGTTTTACTTGCTGTGATTGTCGCCATTAAACCTTGGGAATCGGGGGCCACTCTACGGCGGCCCCCGACTCTTTTTAGCTGCCACTTTCCCTAACGAGCGGGGGTGGCGGTGGGCGCGGTGGTCAGCGTGGCGGCAGGCTGGGCGTCGTAACGCCCGACCCAAACCGTCAGCGGGGTGGTAGGAGCCACCTCGAGCTCAAAGGAGAGCTCGAACACCGTGTTGCCCGGGCGCGGCAGGGGGAAAACTACACCACTGAGCAATGAATTGCCAGTGGGAGGGGTTCCCGGTCCAAAATTGGAGATGTTGCTTCCAATTAAAGGGACCGGCTGCGGCTGAGAAACACCTTGCGTGTCAGCCAAACAGTCCCAGCAGGAATAGCCGAACGGAATCACGGCAGAGCCGTAACTCAACTCGCTCGCGCCGGTTTCTTGGACCGACACAAACAAGCCCACCTCAGAGGTGGCGCTCAGCACCTGCTGCTTGAGCCCAGCCAGGCTTAAGTAATCCGCCAACAACTCGCTCGAAGAGCGAGTGACATCGTTATAACGGATGCTAAAACGAACGGGCACTTCCGTGCCGCATCCGTTTTCCAAATGCACCCGCCAACTGATGTCCATTTCTGCAGTGACGCAAGAAACGTGTTCAGCGGGGACCATCACCTGCACCAATAAAGCGTGCGGGGGGCAATCAAGCTGGGTGTCGCCACACCAGCCGTGGTCTTTTCCATTGACCACTCCCACAGGGGCACTTTCAACCGCTTGATAGCGGCCGCCCTTTGTGGAGACTGCCTTGTGGGTGCCCAAAACGAGCTCCCACTCTCCCTCTACCATTTCTGAATATTTGCCGACCTGAACTTGCGTCCAAGTGACCAAGTCTTCAGTAGGAGTAAAGGTAGGCAGCGGTGTTGCTGTAGAAACCAACGTCGCGGTAGGCGGCAACGGCGTAGCCGTCACCACTTTTTCAACCACCACGGTCTGAATGGCCGGGGTGGAGGTTGATGCGGGCGAAGCACACGCACCGATCGCCAGGCTGGCGATCAAAAACAAAACGAGCAAGTTCTTTTTCATGCGGTTTCTCCTTCAGAGAATTTGTACGCGTCTTTACGACAGAAGGATTGGGACCGGACGCGTTGAACGATCCCGCTCTAGCTAGATTCAAGATCTAACCACAACGGGATCGTCCACTTCTAGGGAGAAATTTCCGAAAAATTTAATCACAGTCAAGTAACTCATTCGCCATAAGCGAATAAATCCTTGATGATGCCTTGTTAAGGTGCTCTCTCTAATGAGATTTGACCGAAAGAGTGAGAGCTAATCCCACCATTCAATCTCTCCTTCGAGAGTTCCTTTTGTTCTGCTCTTTCAAGCAGAGAGGAGGTTTCTGACTCAGAGCCTACATTGCAAACTTTCTTCGTGAAAGTCTGCAGGTAAGCCCTGCTCTGGTCTGTTGCGGGATGGCGCAAACAAGCCCGAATGATCAGAAACCTTTTCTCTGCCAAAAATATTTTGGACCCTGCTTTTTGCCTTGCAAAAAGCAGCTGGTACAAAAGATCCTGTGCTGTTAAGACAGCGGCGACTCCCCTACGGGGCACGGTCCTAAACTGTCGGTTACGAGGGAATTGATTTTTGTAAGCAGGCTTATAGCCACCTTGTGTTATCAGCCATTCCCCGATAACTGATACATAATATATCACTATAAGTCAGTTTTGTCAATACTATAGGACTTTACTAGACAAGAGCTCAGACGCCTAGCTGACGGCGAAGTGGAGTGGCGAGATGCTGAGGGGCTGCCCACCAGTTTGTTAAAAAAACGCTAACAATTGTACTGGCAGTCACACTTCTTGCAACCCAGCATTGAGATAATAATTGGTGTGTTGGGCCCGATGCCGGTGCATGGCTAGGTCTTGAGAAATCTGGCTGGAGAGTTCTGCCGCCAAGAACGTAGTTCCTGGGTAATACCCGAAGGGTGAACTCTCTTCCGGTCCACACTTTATGAAACATGCTTTGATATTCTCCAAACTATATTAAAGTTGAAGTTGAAAAAACAAGTAGAATTTGCTATAAAATGAATATCTCAAGACCTAGTCGTATCACTGGTTAGCCAATCAGAAAATCACTCTTCACCGAGTGATTTTTTGTTGCCCGCCAGACACAACCAAAAACCCCGCCAGATAGGCGGGGTTTAATTTCAAATAAATTCTAAGTGATTATTTCTTAATAACCGCTTTAGCCTTGCGCAAAGCGAGCAAGCTCAAACCGGCGAAGCCGATGGCTTGCATGGTCAAAATGCTTTGTAGATCAAAACCGGTGTCGGGAGTTTTGGCGGTGACAATTTTATCAGTCTCGTTGTTGACACAAAAGCTAGCGAAGTCGCTGTCGCTGACGCCATCCTGATGAGAATAGACGTGAGCGGCGTTGGTCAAACAAGTGGTGCCAGCAGGTAATTCTTCAGCTTTTTTGAAGCGAGCGACGAAATAAACGGTCACCTCTTCATCAGGCTTTAGGCCACCTAGGTCAAATTTGACCTTGTGGTCGGTCACCTCTGCGCGATAATCACCGCGCTCACTGCTGACAAAAACCATGTAATCATCGAGGCGATCGAAATCGTCGTTGATTTTGGCACTGTCCACAGTGATTTTGGAAATGTTTTTGACGCGCAAGCTAAATTGGACTTCCTGTCCTGGCGCAAAAACGAAGTCTTTACTGTCAATATTATCCCAATATTCATTGGCTTCTGGATTGTAAACTTTCTTGTCTAGGCTCAGGTCGCCGGTTTCACAAACTTCACCACCACCGTACACGGTGTGGCATTCTTTGGCATTGGCGACGTTGCTAAAAAACAAAGCAAACCCCAAAACGATGAGTAAGTAAGAAAGGATTTTTTGCATATTGATAGTCATGTTTTTGGTCATATTACTGTTCATGAGCGACTATTATATATTAATAATCATTGTTTGTCAACATTATGGGACGCTGTAGCCGGCACTGCGCTGACAAACAAGCGCTGCCATGAAGTGCCAGGCGGCCAACAGGTTTGTAGGAGGAGTAAATTATCGTTTTGCATGTTGTTGATGAAATCGACATCGCTGCCCTTGAGGATAGTTTGCTCGCTAACCACATAGACAAATTGCTCTTCCCCTAGATGCAGAATAATCTCGTCGCCAACCACCAAATCTTTGATTTGATAAAAAACGGCGTTATAGGCTTCGACATTCCAAGCTCCGTCAGTCGAGTGTCCAAAAATGTAAACTAATTTTTCTTGGCCAGGAAATGCCGAGCCTTTGGCGTGAGCGACGCCGTCCTCTAGGGCAACTTGATACTCACTCGCCAAATTGGGATTGACGTTGGCTTTGACCACTTCGTAGACGTTTAGTTTGGGGATTTCGATGAAAAAGGGTAAACTGGCGTAATCTATTTCAGGCTTGAGAGTAATCACGGCGCTCTGACCGGCTTCCTTGTCGGCTGGCTTAGATTCTTTGGCAAAAACTGGCCAAGCTCCATCGAGCTGAGCTTTGGCAAAGTCAAAGGCGGCGAAAGTATTCTTCTCGGCTTCCTCTGGGAAAACGCGCAAGAATTCTGGCACGCTCGCCAGCAACTCTTTGACTTGGTCTGGCCAAAGCTTGGCCTTCACTGGCAAAGTTTGTGCCGCAGAAGGCAAAGACAACAACTGCTCGTAGGCCGCAAAAGGATTGCTGAGTGCAGCAAAAAGCAGACTAAGTAGCAGCGACAAGCCAGCGAATTTTTGCAAACGCTTGGCTTGAAATAGCATGAGCTTGGTCGGGGCTTTGCGATAAAGCCTTTTGACCGTCTTTTTCTTAAACATTATAGGATAGTATAACCGAGGCGGCGGCGAAAAGCAAGTTCTCTGAGTTCTCTAACTGCCAAATAGCCATAACCAAAAAGCAGGTCACCAAGCAGAGTACGGGTATAAAAAGGTAGGGCCAAAGCATAACAGGTCAACAAACCTGACCAAGTGTGCGCGTAAAACATCCAAAAAACGCCAAAATTAGATAAGAGAAAAAAACTGAAAGAAGCCACCGGTAGTAGTAAAATTTGGCGGCGCTTGGAGTGGCGCGCCAACCAAGCGAGTAAGGGGTAGCAGGCAAAGCCAGCATAAGTCCAGAGAAAGCCTAAATAAAGTCCACCTTTGAACAAATCAAAAGCGATAATCGAGGCAAAATATAACCAGGGCTGACCACCAAAAAAGCCGTAAGCGCCAAGAGGCGTCAGGTTGGCAGGCAAAAAACCAAAGCGAGAAAAATAAACCACAAGAGCGGTGAGCGGTTTTTTGAGTAGATTCTTAGTAAGTAATTGCTTCATATCTGAGTTCAACTACATCTCCGGCAACTAATTCCAAATCGGCCAAGCCAACTGGAGCGTAATCGCCATTGAGGTAAATCGCAAAATAATTTTGATTGTCCGATAACAAACCATTGACACCCTCAACCATAACGCCAAAATCGTATTCCTTAAGCTGCAGCTCTACTTGACCATTGATTAAAGCCAGGGCGTTGACAGCTGACTCGCTGGCAGTGAAGGTCCAGCTAGTCTGGGGTGCTGCAACATCTGAATCAGTTGTTTCTGCGCCGTTTTTAACCTCAACCATATTAGGCGCAGTTTGGCGAACTTGCACATATTTTAAAACCAACCAAGCCATTGCTGAAAATAAAACTAAACCGATCAAGAACCGTAAAGTTTTTTTCTGCATAGTTCTGCTATTCTATTATAGAAGATGCTAAAAGCCAAACGCGCTCGAGCTTATGCTTTCTTATTGCTCAATACTCTGGTGTGGGGGGCTTTTTTGCCGATCGTGAAGCTGGGCTTCAATGACGCTTCGATCAGTCCTTTTCGTTTCCTGCTCTACCGCTTCGCCCTGGCTGGCCTGTTGGCGACGCCAATCGTGGTTTATTATTGGCGGCGGCTGCAGGCCAGCCGCCGCCAACCCTTCGCCGTATTTGGCAAAGTTTTGCTCTTGGAGCTTCTACAAACTTCCCTGGGCATGACTCTTCTCTACTTAGGTCTAGAGCAAACTAGCGCTCTCGAGACCAATTTTATCGCCACCAGCTTGCCGCTCTTCGTCATATTTGGAGGCATTTTTTTCCTGAGAGAAAAACAAGAACGCCGCGAGTGGCTCGGTTTAGTTTTGGCACTCTTTGGCACACTGGTCATCGTCCTGGAGCCACTTTGGCACGATCAAAACGGCTTCACTGGTTCAGTTCAGGGAAACTTGTTAGTAATAGGCTACAACGTGGTCACTGCGGCATACCTGCTACTGGCAAAAAAACACTACAAGGGCCTGCCCAAGCTCTTCATCAGCGGGCTCAGCTTTTACCTAGGAGCTGTCACTTTTGCCCTGCTCTCTTGGCTGGAAGCGGGTAGTCAGTGGCTGAATTTCACCGCAGCAGTCAGCTTGGATTTGAGTTCGCCACTAGTCTGGGGTGTGATTGTCTATGCCGCGGTGTTTGGCTCGATCATCGGTTTAACTGCCTATATCAAGGGTCAAGACGGCATCGAGGCCTCAGAGGCGAGCCTCTTCACTTATTTACAGCCAGCCATTTACATTCCCTTAGGCTATTTGCTACTACGAGAAAGTGCTAGCTTGTGGCAAATTTTCGCACTAGTCATCATCGTCGCTGGCGTTTATATTGCGGGAAAGAGAAAGGGAGTCTAAGATGTCTAAACCTCAAGAGGCTTTTGCCTTAATTATCTTCGGTGCGACTGGGAATCTGGCTCAGCTCAAGTTGATTCCAGCGCTTTATGATCTAGTCGAAGCGAATTTGCTGCCCAAGCAAATGACCATCATCGGCGTGGGCCGCAAAAAGATGACTGATCAAGAATTCCGTGATTATTCGCATCGCGTTCTCCACCAACCCAACCGTCACCACCAGCACCCAATCGTCGAGGCCACCGCTGCGGAGCTACTTGGCAAAATGCGCTATCTCGCTGGCGACATCGCTAAGCCAGAAATTTACCAGCAACTGCATGGACTTCTCGATCAGGACAGGGCCTGCACCAACCGGATGTTTTACTTGGCCACTTACCCTGAGCTTTACCAGACTGTTTTTGAACACTTGCAATCTTCTGACTTAAACTCGCAAAAATGTGGGTTCGCCCGGGTGATCATCGAGAAGCCCATCGGCAATGACCTGGCTTCTGCTAAGCAACTCAATCAACTCTTGGCTAAATATTACGTGGAGGACCAAATTTTCCGCCTCGATCATTATCTTGGTCGAGAAACTTTGCAAAACATTCTGTCTTTTCGCTTCGCCAATAATCTCCTCGAGCCGCTGATTAACCATGAGCAAATCGATCACGTTCAAGTGACCGCGGCCGAAGATTTCGGCATCGGGCTGCGCGGCGGGTACTACGACAGCGTCGGCGCCCTCAAGGACGTGGGCCAAAATCACCTCCTGCAAATGATCGCTTTGGCGACGATGGAAGAGCCGCGAGATTTTAGCAATCAGGCCATCACTGCCTCTCGCCTCAAGCTACTTCAGGAATTGCGGCCAGATCCAGACAAACTGGTTTTTGGTCAGTACGACGGCTATTTGCGAGAGCAAGATGTGCGCCCCGATTCCAAGAGTGACACTTTTTTTGCCCTGCGCACTACTATCGCCAACTCGCGCTTTCAGGACGTGCCGATTTACGTGCGCGCTGGCAAATTGCTGAAGCGCACTGTCACTGAAGTAACTTTCGTCTTCAAAACCAAGGGTCAAAATCCGCCCAACATGCTAGTCTACCGCGTTCAGCCAAATGCGGGCATTGTCATGCGCTTTTCCTCAAAAATTCCTGGACCAACTTTCAAATTACAAAATGAATACTTACAGTTTTGCTACAAAAACTCTGAAAATGGCTTGCCTGACCCGTACTTGCGTTTACTGGTTGACGCTCTGAGCGGAGACCAAACCTTTTTCGTAGATGCAGAGGAAGTTGAGGCCCAGTGGCAATTCGTCGATCCACTGGTCGCTAAGCGTCGACAAATCCACAGCTACCAACCAGGCAGTTGGGGACCCGAGGCAGCTGATCAGCTAATCGAGGCAGACGGTCGTAAATGGATTGAACCATCAGTGAGTTTCTGCGCGCTCTAGTTTTTTGATTGCTAGTCTTTATTCTTTGGTAGCTTTGTGCTGGCCGAATTTACTGCGCAGGACCGAGACGACTTTGTTGCGAAAATTCTCTGGCTCGCTAGCGGAAGCAAGGCGCACTTGGAAGGATTGCTGGATCACTGGCACCTTCACTCCTAATTCTTTGGCAGCTTGGATGGTCCACTCGCCTTCACCAGTGTGGTTGATGGTGGAAGATATGTTCTCCAGAGTGGGGTTTTCGCTAAAAGCTTCCCTGGCCCAGTTGATTAGGCGCGACTCGATAACGGTCTGATTATTGTAGACCCGAAAAACCTCGGCTAGATCTGGTCTGAAATTACTACTCTCCAAGACCGCCGCGCCTTCCGCGATGGCTTGCATCATGCCGTACTCGATGCCGTTGTGGACCATCTTNNCGTACTCGATGCCGTTGTGGACCATTTTGACGAAGTGACCGGCACCGGCTTTGCCCATGTAGCCATAGGCTTCTGGGGCGCAGGCCGCCTGGATGAGCGGCAAAATCGCTTCGTAGTCCGCTCGCTCCCCGCCGACCATCATGCTGGCGCCCGAGCGGGCCCCGCCCGGGCCGCCAGAGACACCGATATCGAGAAAGCCAACACCCCGCTCAGCGAGCTCAGCGCTACGGCGCATGCTATCCTTATAAAAAGCGTTGCCACCATCAATTACTAGATCACCTTGAGCTAAATAAGGCACAATTTCACTAAGCAATTGATCAGTCACCTGACCAGCCGGCAACATTAGCCAGATGATTTTTCTGCCTGTGAGCAACTTGCTTAAATCAGCAAAATTTTCTAGCGCCTTGGCTCCAGCCGCAACCGCTTCAGCCAACGGTTCTTTGGAACGATTCCAAGCGACCACCTCGATGTTCTGCTCAAGCAAGCGCAAAACCATGTTTTTACCCATTTTCCCAAGACCAATGTAGGCAATTTGCATATATAATGAAAATATAACATGTTCAGCATCAAAACTCTCGCCAAATTGCAACAAAAAAAATACCGCTATAAATACGGCCATTTCCTGGTCGAAGGACGCAAGGGCGTTTCAGACGCACTCGACTCCAAACTAGAAGTGGTGCAGCTAGTTATGAGTAAGAAATTCGCTCGTGAGGAGGAGGGTTTTGGCGGCAACACAGAAAGACTAGTAGTCGACGACCATGACTTTGCCAAAATCGCCGACACGGTCACACCTTCGGGTATCGCAGCAGTAGTCAAAATACCCGCTTACAAGCTCGATCACCTGGCACACGGCAAAATCATCGCCGTCCTCGAGGACATTCGCGATCCGGGCAACTTAGGAACGATGATCCGCACCGCAGATTGGTTTGGCATCGATGGACTTCTGCTACTTGGCGGAGCCGATCCCTATCAGGCCAAGGTGGTCCGCTCGAGCATGGGTTCACTGTTTCGCTTGCCACTAATCACCAGTAACGTTGTCCAGCAAGATTTACTGGCACTCAAAGCCAAGGGTTTCAAAATCGTCGTCACCAGACCAGAATTGGCTGGAGACACACCAGCAAAACCAAATCTAACCAAAAAAATCGCCCTAGTTTTTGGTAATGAATCTAGAGGCACTTCTAGAGAAATTGATCAGTTGGCGGACAGCACTATCAGTGTGCCCAAATATGGCCAAGCAGAGTCACTCAACGTGGCGGTTAGTTTTGGAATTCTACTTCACCAACTGCAAAATTAAACAGGTCTCACAAAGATCCATAGCCAAACCCCTCACTAGTGTTTTACAATGAGCTAATGTCATTTTTGTGGCACAAACAATTTATTGTTCCCTGGTTGGTGCTGTTGAGTATCGCGACCCATCTTGTGGTCGGCTTTGGCCTGCAGCTTGACTGGGAAAACTGGCCACTTTATTTGGCAATTGTCATTGGTGGTTATCGCTTGCTTGCTGACTCACTACAATCATTGCGGCGCGGTAGTTTCGCCCTCGACTACATCGCCATCTTGGCGATTGCGACGGGTGTCTGGACCGAAAATTACCTGGTAGCCAGCGTGGTCGTCCTAATGATGACTGGTGGCAATGCTCTAGAAAATTACGCTCAAGCCAAGGCTAAAAATTCGCTGACAGCTCTTCGCAACCGCCTTCCCAATCAGGTCCAGTTGCTTGACAAAACTGGGCACACTAAGGCCACTGCCATAGAGAAAGTTGTCTTAGGCAGCTTGATTCTATTGCGCAAAGGTGAAGTCGTGCCACTAGACGGTACTCTCGAGTCTGCTAGCGGCCGTTTTGATGAGGCTAGCTTGACTGGCGAAGCTTACCCAGTAGAGAAACAAACTGGTGATCTAGTTCGCTCGGGCACGGTCAACCTCGGCGAAGCCGTCAGCATTCGCACCACTAGCACTAATCTGGATTCCACTTACAGTCACATCGTCAAGTTAGTTCAGGAAGCCGAAACTGCCAAGACGCCCTTCATTCAGTTGGCAGACCGCTTGAGCGGTTCTTTTACTTTACTGACCATAGTTTTGGCCAGCTTGACCTACTTCTTCTCTGGTGATATGAACCGCGTTCTGGCAGTCTTAGTAATTGCCACACCCTGTCCCTTGATCTTGGCCACACCAATCGCCCTGATTGGCGGAATGAATGCTGCTGCCAGAGAGCGGATTATCTTCAAAAAATTAGCCGCCCTCGAAAAGTTGGCTCGGGTCAAACAGTTGGTTTTCGACAAAACCGGCACAATCACCTTCGGTCAACCACTGCTTGAAAAGGTGGAAATCAAAGCTTCTGGCTGGACCAGACAGCAAGTACTTGCAACACTAGGTGCTCTGGAAAAAAATTCTCTCCACCCCTTCGCTAAGGCAGTGATGACAGTGCTAGGACAAGAAAAAATCAAACCAAAATCAGCGACTGAAGTCAAAGAACAACTAGGCGTGGGTCTCGTCGGTCTGGTGGATGGCCAGGAATTTCAAGTCAAAGGTAGTCGCAATGCAACTGAGGCGCAAATCAGCCTCTACCAAGATAAAAGCGAAATAGCAACTTTGACTTTTCGTGATGAAATCAAACCAGATTCGCTGCGAGTCATCGCTAAACTGCAAGCACTGGGACTTAAGTTGGCGGTGTTTACTGGTGATAAGCTGGCAACCGCACAAGCCCTAGTGGCGAAATTGCCTGGCGAGATTGAGCTGCGCGCTAGCCTTTCCCCTCAAGATAAGCAGCAGGGTATTGTAGACATGCGCCAACAAGGGGATGCCGTCGCCATGATTGGCGACGGCATCAACGATGCACCGGCCCTGGCCAGCGCAGATGTCGGCTTGGTTTTTAGTCACCAAGAGCACAGTGCTGCTTCAGAGGCGGCGGACGTGGTTCTGCTCTCTGGCAATTTCGGCGGGGTGCTGCGGGTGATCCTGATTGCAAAGCACACGATGAAAATCGCCAAGCAAAGCATCTACGTCGGTCTCGGCTTATCTATGGGTGGGATGATTTTGGCGGCTTTTGGCTTTTTGACCCCACTTGCTGGAGCGATCGGTCAGGAAGCGATTGATTTGCTAGTGATTTTTAATGCACTGCGGGCGCGGAAGGGGTAAGGGCGTTTCTGACAACCACACCAATTTGTTGAAGAAATCTCTGGGTAACAACTTTACTGTCAAACTGACTAGCCATAGAGACACGATTTTCTGCCACTGCTTGCTGCAATTTCTCTGGGTCTTTGAGAAATTCCAACATTTTCGCGATTGCCTTCTCATAAGCCTCTTCAGGTAAAACCCGCAGCTTAGCTCTGCTAGGCTGCAACTGTTCCGACCACTCCCAAGTGTCACCCAGAGAAACATAGTGGGGTAAATATGGCAAGATATCACTTTTAAAAACTTCATATTCAAAGAGGATGGGCAGTTTGTATTTCTTGACTATCTCCAGCAGTTGATTTCCAAAACCTTCACCCACAGTCGGATAAATCACCAAATCTGCCTCGTCATAGACAGAATAGAAAGGCACTCTTTGATCCTCGTCACCGACCTGCTTGGAATCTGGACGGACGTGCTCTCCAGCAAAAATCAGTTCAACATTTTTCTCGCGTGCCAAAGCGGTAAGGGCATCAGCGTAATCCTGACTGTCAGTTAAATCCTCTCCCTGGGGTAAAACGAGAAAAATTTTTCCATCAGAATCAAATTTACGCTTAGCATTACCCACGCCGGAAACAGCACCAATTTGCTCTAGCTCTTGACGATACTCTGGCCGCTGCAAACGTTCCGTAAATTCAATCGCAAATTCAATGGCTTTTCGCGGCACCACTCTGGTCGGCATTACTACCATCAAATCGTTGTCTCTGATGCCTAGCTTTTCCCGTAGAGAGAGCTTGACTACTTCTGGATTTGAAATTGCCTCTGGGGATAAAGTTTCCTCCTCGAAATCTTCCATATCTGGTAAAACATTGATTTCCAAATTAGACCTCTCTCTTATTTTTTCCTGCATGAGTGAATTGATGACGAACTACACAATCCCTGGATTGTGTGTCACTGGAGGAAAGTGACTTGCAAGCAATTGGCCAACAAATTGAAATTTAGTTTGATAACCAGCGGATCTAGAAGGCTCCCAATAAAAATCATGGTGAATTAAGACAAATTTGACTCCAGCCTTCTCCATCTCCTCATCAAGAATCAAATCATAGAGAGCAAGGGTTGCTGCCAAATGAAGCGGTAGTGAAAAGATATTGCGAACAATGACGTGGGTAATTCCATTTTCAAGGATGTAACGCTTAAGCTCATTGAGAATGGGTTGTTTGTTTTTTATTAATTCTGCTTGCAACATGGCTTCAACATGGGCCTGATTGGCTTCTGGCTCCGCATCTCCGCCATCAAAAATTATTTTCCTTTGACCTGCCGCCTCAGCAGTTTGATAACTAAGCCCCGTAACTTGCAAATCCCCCGCTTCAGAACGAGAATCAGCACTGGCAGTCCTATAATCTATTCCTGCCATTGCGAAGGCTCGACGAAAAGCCTGCATCATCAGAGAAACACCATCAGTTCCATCAGATTTGAAGTGAACATCTAAAATTTTGGAAGGTCGTGCTTGTTCGGTCATGATGAGACTTAGATAAATTTTATGCTACACGAAATGATCCAGACATGCACCTAGACAATTATTATAGTAATGCTTTGATTTTCGCCACTCCCTCCTGCGCCTGACTTTCATCAAAAACCACCGTCTGCCAACCTAAGCTCTTTGGGATAACCATGTTTTCCGGCTTGTCGTCGACGAACAGAATTTCACTGGGTAGGACGCCGGACTCCTTTTGGACTTTTTCGTAAATATCGGGGCTTGGTTTGGCCATTTTAATTTGATAAGAAAGATAAATTTTTTTGTAATTGATTTTTGGCACCAGGCCCATTTCAAACGACCTCTGCCACAATCCAGCACAAACATTGGAAATGATTCCCATGTCAACCTTATTTTCTAATGAATAAATCAAGTCCTGAACTGGCTGAATGACTTTATAGTCAGTAACCCAACGATCCAATAGGTCGTAGTTTTTGGTGCCTGTCAGTTTGTATTTATCGATGCAGATTTGCCAAAACTGCTCTGTGCTGACCCTGCCAATCGCCAGGTCCGCGTCAAACTGCTCATATAAATCCCAAAAATCTTTGAGGTCAAGAGAAAAATCAGCGCAAATTTTGGTGAAAACCTGCTGATAATTGACGAGGACAGCGCCGAAGTCGAAGTAGATGGTTTTGATCATAATTGTTTTAGTTTAAACAAACTGCTTATTTTTTAATAAATATGGCGTCAACACCAGTCCATACAAGGAAAGTACAAAAGGCAGGCTTAACCAAATAATCTGCTTTGCAGCGTGCTCTATAAACGGCTGAGAGATTTTGGAAATAGCTAATTGAAACATTAGTTTCGGATTGCTAAACAAGCTGCGTTTATCAGATAAATAAACCGTGCGCAGAGGGAATTGCGTGTTGACCAAAGCAATTACCTGGGAAGCATTTATGTCTTCTATTCTCAGAGATAGTGAATAGTTTTTCAAAGCAGAAGAAGTTTGCAGAGGTAAGCCGACTACGCTAAAAGCGTTGGTGGTAAGATGCTGCAAAAGATAGCGATTGGTGGCTATTTCTCGTCCTTCTTCATCAAAAATACTTACCAAAAGCGATGACGTGTCATTTCCCCCACGAGCAGCAGTCATTGTTTCTAACTCTTCAGCTGAAAAGCGCTTAATATCTAGGAAAAGCAGTCCTAAGTTATCTTGAGTAGCAGTAAAGGGAATGATCAAAGGCTGGTCTGTAATGATAGAAGTTTCGGGAAAATTCGCTAACTGATGATTTTGCACTAACGAAGAAAGTGAGACGGGTAGTCGGAAAGAATACCATATGGCAAACAAAATAAAGAAACTCATGGCGATTGGCAGCCAATAAAATTTTGCAGCTTTGGCTGATTGACGAGGTTTGTTTTCGATTTTAGTTGGCATTTTTTGCGCTGCCAAAGTTTTTTTACGAATAAAATAAGTTTGCTCTACTAAATGATGCAGCAAATAACTTAAGACTCCAGTGGTAAAAATAGCTAAAAAAGCCACAAAAAACATTTGTAGCAAAGTTGTCGGCTGACCACTTTTGACAAACATTTCGATAGCAATAGTGTGAGTCAGGTAGAGAGAGTAACTATAGACACCAAGCTTAACAAGCCAAGTTCGATTAAGCAAAGAAGTCCAAGCGGTCACTTTATTATCTAGGGATAGTATAAGCACAAGCGATAAAGGCAAAGCCCAAATCAAACTCTCGGCAAGGTAGCCAGTGTAAATGATTTTTCGAAGTAGAGGCAAACTCAAAATTCCAATTAAGCCAAAACTCACTAAAAGAACAGGAGACCATCGCCCAGTCCACTTCCAAAAGTTTTTGACGAATGGATGATCTCTAACCAGGCAAATAATCATGCCCATCACAAAATAAACGACAAATTGTACCTGCAAAATACCAAAGCCCAAAAAATGCTCAAAGAGTAATTTGAGTCCAACAAGGAGAGGGATTAAAGTTGTCAACAAGACGAGACTCCAAAACAATTTACTCTTAGCTTTCGACTGCTGGAGAGCGCTAAAGATAGGTAAAAATAGCACCGGGTACAAAAGATAGAAAAATATTTCAGTGAGCAAACTCCAATAAACACCATCAAGCTGCCCCACATAAACACCAAAAGGCAAGGTCATCGTCATATTGACGACAAACTGAATGAGTGCCTGCAACCACCTCGGCCAAAAATTGTAAAAGATCGATGGCTCAACTAAATTTTGTAAAAAAATGTAGCCTCCAGCCACTATCGCCTGAAACACCAAAAATCCAAGAAAAATAAGTTTGAGCTCTGAAGAGCTAACTCGCTTATACAACTTTTGCCAACCATAGCCAAAAATCGCAACCAAGCTCAAAACCAAGAATAAGATACCAACTGTAGACAAACTATTCCAAAAGAAACGAGTCAGCAAAAGAGTGAGGCACATCACCACGAAGGCTGGAAAAATTCTCTCATATCTTTTCTGCCAAAAATTTAATTTCAACTCAACTACGGGATAGAGAGACATCATCAAAAAACCACTCAACATAAATAGCAAAGCCACGCCAACCTTGCCATTGGCGGTTAAAGTCTGTAAAACTGGGTGAAAAAAAGTTGGTGTATATTCGTACAAAAGGTCAAGACGTAAGTGGTTGAGAATGACGAGAATAATAGCGATACCTCGAAGACCGTCGAGCTGGGTGATGCGGTTGCGGTCCTGACTCACAAACATGAAATCAGTCTAGCATATTTGTTTATGAGGCGTCATGTCTAAGCAAGTGGCAAAAGCGATAAAGGCAGCAACTAAAACCAAACTCAATTCTAAAAACTGAAGTTTCTCCGCATTCCCTGGCCGCCACCCCTTCTCGGCTGCAATGAAGTGTCTTTTTCTTCCAACCCATAGTAAAACCGGCGCATCGGCCCCTGGCGAGACCAGGTGTCGTTGAGGCCAACCTGGTCGATAATCAAGGCTGCGGCGAAGATCGCCACAATAAAAACAGCGACAAGCAAAGAAAAATTGCGCTTGTATGAAAAGTCATATTTCTTAAGCAAATAGACGCCTGCGACAATACCCACAACCGCCAAAAGCGGAATCCACCATGGAAAAGAGTCGAGCATGAGCTGCAGACGCCATTCACTCCTCGGCCCATGTTGGCGAAGTAAAAATAGACTGAGATTGCTTAGAAAAATCGCCACGATACTAGCACTAGCCAGCCCAGCACCCATCAAAAATGAACCCAAAATGAAATACCAGCGCGGTTTCATCGCTATTTGGCCAGACTTGACCTGGGCCATGATGGTTTTTTCTAGATCGATAGTTTTTTTTGACATATTTTTTTGACCATTAGTTTGGCGCGATTAATTCTAGTACCCACTGTGCCTAGAGGAAGACGCAAAATGTCGCTGATTTCCTCATAGCTCTTGTCTTCCAAATAAAAAAGCGTCAGCGGCCCTCTGTATAAAAGGGGCATTTGTTCGAGACAGGCGTGGGTACGCCTAACCAGCTCTTTTTTAATTAAGTCATCTTCCAGGTTAACTTCACTTGCGACTTCAAAAGCACTGTCAAGCGGGTGGTGCTGCTTATGCTTACTAACTAGGGTCATCGCTTGGTTGTGAACAATGCGATAAAGCCAGCTGGAGAATTTCTTTTTGAGATCGAAACTGTTGAGATTGATGTAGGCTTTGATAAAAGCTTCTTGGACGGCATCGGCCGCTAAATTTTCATCATCTAATAAATAACTGGCGTAGCGCAGCAACTTTGCCTGGTACCTTTTGATCAAAAAGGCATAGACTTCCTGATCGCTTGTGCGAACGACTTCGACCAATTCTTCGTCAGTTAATTTAGAAAAGTTAGGCATGATGTCTGTTGGGTCATTGCTGTCAATCATTTTAGCGCATTTGGCTAGAGTTTGGCGCCTCGCTGCTTAGTTTGACTTAAGGCAAGCGAGGCGCCAACAAAAACAGACTATTGGTTTAGACAACCTTGACCGTTGCCTTGTCTCTTACCTTGGCCCATACCTCCACCGTTTTGTTGGCCGAGGCCTAGTTCTGCTCTGATGGCAGCAGCTTCAGCGCTTTTGCCCTCTAGAGAGAGTTGGTGAGCTTCGGCAAATTTGGCGAAGTTCTCAGCAGTGACGCGGTTGGCCACTCCTTTGCCATCCACCAAGGCTTTCCAAGCGTTATAGTCTCGGTTAGCAAAAGCCTTAGTCATGGCTTCATGACGTTCCTCTGTGTAATTTGGACCTTGGACGCTTGCGTCGCCTCGATAAGCGAGGGTCATCTTGGGTAGCAAGGCGATTGTCCCAAACATGAGAGCGGTTGCGCCCAAAAGCATAGTTTTTTTATTCATAGAATCCTCCTTTCAAAGGATAATTAGTATTACTAGCAATTCTTCTGATCTACTAGTAATACTTGAAATCAAGCAGTTTTCTTTCAAGGAGTTTTTAAGATCTGCTGGGGTTTAATAAAACCCAGGTATTCACCATCTGGTCAAAATCAGATAGCTAATCCCGGCCACTGAAGCCGAGAGAACTGTCCCCCAAATGAGATCGACGATGGTGACCAGGAGCGGCCAGTCTTTGATGGTGGCGAGGTTGGTCAAGTCGTAGGTAGCATAAGCACAAAGACCGAAAAGCGCGCCTGTCCAGAGGGCGGTCATGAGCGAGCCTTTTTGCAAAGCTGGGGCAATGACCAAAACCACCAAGGTGAAAATATAAATCAAGTAAAAAACGGCGGCCGCAGTCAGATTGGGCGTTTTGGCCAGCAAAAAGCCGAGATGCTTAGCATAAAAATCCTTGGCCAGGACCGTCAGCCACAGACCATCTATGGCGAGAAAAGTGAGAAAAGCGACCAGAAATTGTTTGAGCATAAAATAATGATAGCATAAATACGAATTCCCTATTGCTCTTCGGTATATATTCGGTTAATACTTAGACTATGCTTTTTCAGTCCTTTGATCTTAACTTAACTTTACCCTTTTATTCCTCACTACTTAGCGCAGGCTTTCCAAGTCCTGCTGAAGATTACGTCGAGAAATCCATCGATCTTAATGAGTTGCTAGTGCGCAAACCTGCCTCTACCTTCATGATGCGACTCGCTAGTTCAAGCATGATTAATGCAGGAGTTTTGCACGGTGATGTTCTAGTGATTGATCGCTCTCTCAGTCCAAAGAATCAGGATTTGGTCGTGGTGGCGATGGATGGAGAATTGGTGCTGCGAAGATTAGTGATGGCTGGTTTTGAAAAATATTTATTGACTGAAAACTCTAGTTCCAAGAAAGCAAGATTAGAGAGCGAGGATCAAATTTGGGGAGTGGTCACCGGAGTGGTGAGAAGCATGAAGTCATGAAGATCAGTAATAACTATGCGCTAGTTGATTGCAATTCATTTTACGTTTCCTGTGAGCGACTGTTCCGACCTGATCTACTCAACAAACCAGTGGTGGTACTGTCAAATAACGATGGCTGCGTAGTTTCGCGGTCACAGGAAGCAAAAAACATTGGGGTTGGCATGGGTGTCCCATATTTTCAGATCAGAGATTTGCTAAAGCGCCATGACGGCCACTCATTTTCTTCTAACTATGAATTTTATGCAGATATGTCAAACCGCGTGATGACTGTGCTTAAAGAATATTCTCCAGATTTAGAAATTTATTCGATTGATGAGGCATTCTTACACCTCAATTACCTGCAAGGAACTAACTACGTACAATTTGCCGATGAAATTAAGCTAAAAATTTTCAGAGAAACAGGCATTCCTGTCTCAGTTGGAATTGCGAAAACGAAAACCCTAGCCAAAGCAGCCAATGAGTTATGTAAAAGAAATGCAATTTTTGCGGGTTCTTTAAGTTTCATTGATTTGGATCAAGAGCAAATCAATGAGTATTTAAAAATGCTGCCAGTTGGAGAAGTCTGGGGAGTGGGTAGAAAGTCTGCTTTAAAACTACAGACTATGGGCGTCAAAACTGCTTATGATTTACAAAATACTAGTGAACAGACAATCAAACAACTGCTGACGGTAACTAGCATGAGGACAGCTTTAGAACTCAAAGGCCAGCCCTGCTACGAGTTAGAGTCGGCCAAGCAAGCTCAATCGGTAGTAGTTTCACGATCGTTTGGCCACTTGGCAACAAAGATCACAGAGATTAAAGAATCGCTTTCTACTCACATTATGAATGGCGCCAAACGACTTAGGAACAAAAAATTGAATGCTCAGTATCTTACAATTTTTATGCACACTAATCCTCACCGCAAACAAGACAAGCAGTATTTCATTAGCAAGACAATTAGTTTAAATGAGCCATCAAATTATCATGGTGATTTTATTAGCTTAGCTCTTCAAGCTTGTGATGAGTTGTTTAAAGAAGGGTTTTTATATAAAAAGGCGGGAGTAGTTTTTACTGGTTTGACTTCGATAGACAAAGCAGCACAAAATTTATTTACTAGCAACGAAGCAACTCTCCAAAGAAAAAACTGCATTAGCAAGGTGATGGATGCGATTAATGCCAAGTATGGTCAGAACAGTTTAGTGGTGGCCAGCATGGGTTTAAAACAAAACTGGGTGATGAAGCGAGAGATGAGAAGTAATAGGTTTACAACAAACTGGAATGAACTAGTCTCCATATCATAGAGCGCTGACTATCTAAGTTAGATAGAAATCTTCTCTCTCCCCTCATACATCGTCTCCAGAATGGCTTCGTCCGGACTGCTAAGCTCCAGTGATTCTAGAATCCCGCTGTTGCGAGCCAGGGCTAGGGTGGTGGGTTTGAAAACGATTTTAGCCCCGGCACTGACTAAAAGATCTTTACGGAAACTGGCGTCCAAATAATTAAAGGCAGCGACGCAGTAAACTTTGACGCTTCTGCCTGAGTTTAAAATCCAAGAAAAGCGATCCTGAATTTCGCTCGGTGCGTCATAATTAAACTCATTGACATTACTGATCAATAAAATAATGGTCGGCACGCCTTCTATGCTTGGCAGTTTTCTGCGCTTGTCAATTTCCGCAGACAACCAAGCCAGAGCTGGGACTAATTTGCCAAGATTATCTATGACTGGCGTCAACAGGTGTGGCTCGCCCTCATCAATCTCAAGTTGCTTTGATGTAGGGTCGGCCACCAACATCGCCAGTTCTCCAGGAGATTTCTCTGCGATGAGTTGGTGCAGGATTTTGTTGGTTAAATTGGCGACGTTGGTCAGTGATGAACCAACCAAAACTAAATTGCCGTATTTCTCCAAATCCAGGGTGACTAATTTTTGTTGGTCGTTTTTGCCTAACTTGAGCAGATAACCGTCAACAGCTTGGCCGACTCTTTGCCATTCCTTGGTGGGGGTGTTTGGGGGCAAGGTCATGTCTTGGCTTAGATTTTCCAAGTCAAAATCTGCTGGTAAATTTTTGACCAAGACTTCTCTGGGTTTAGCTCCATCTGCGGGACCGATAATGCCTAGCTCATGCATTTGATCCAAAATTCTGGCAGCCCGTGCATAACCGATGGATAAGCGTCTTTGAATGAGGGAGGAGCTAGCTTTAGCTGAAGTTTGAATGATGAGAATTGCTTCTCTGAGCATTGGGTCGAGATCTTGGTCCAAAAATGTCATATATCTCCACTATAACAGATCTTTTTTGCTGTCTTTGTACCTATTTTGATTGTACAATCTAACCATGACCCTCTCCAAATCCTCCTTCCTCCTCTACCTCGACTCGCCCTTGCACCTCTGGGCTCAGGCGCACGGATTGCTAGATAGCAAGAGCTTCTCCACTTATGAGCAGCTGCTGGCCAAGCAGGGCTACGAGGTGGAAAATTTGGCCAAGGAGTACCTGCACCAGCGCTTGCTGCTTCGCTACCCTGAGGGCAGCACGGTCGACTTCCAGCGGACGGTGCGCGACGGCCGCTACGAGGCGCGCCTCGATGGCCTGGTCTATGATGCAGGGAGCAAAACCTACGACCTCTACGAGATCAAGAGCAGCACCAAGGTGGAAAAGGGCCACAAGTACGATGTGACCTTTCAGTACCTGGTGGCCAAGGCCAGTTTGCCGCTGCGCCAGGTCTATCTGCTGCACATCAATCCAGAATTTGTCAGGGAGGGCGAGCTCAATTTGCAGGAGTTTTTCGTGGCCGAGGAAGTCGATGCGGTGGTCAACAAGCTCGAGGACGAGGTTTTTGCCCTGCGCTGTGAGGCCCTGCAGACCCTGGACCAGGCCGAGCCGCCCCGCGACGAGCATTGTCACAAGCTCAAAACTTGCCCCTGCCTGGCGCTTTGTCACCCCGAGCTACCCGAGTATTCGATCTATGATCTGAGCTGGTGGAAGGCGGGCCAGTACCAGCGCTTGGCGGCCCGGGGCTGCCGCGAACTGGGCGAGGTCAAGGCTAGTGAAGAGTTGACGGCTAAGCAACGCCTGCAGCTGCGCTCCTACGCAGAGAGGCGGGCGATCATCGACCAGGCGGGCATCAAGCAGCGCTTGGCAGAGCTCAAATTCCCCCTCTATTTCCTGGACTACGAGACCTTCAACCCGGCCATCCCGGTCCACGATGGCTACAAGGCTTACCAGCACATTACCTTTCAGTTCTCGGTGCATGTCCTGGAGCGAGCTGAGGATCAGAAACTAAAGCACTTCGAATTCATCGCCACAGGGCAGGAGGAGCCAAGCCGACAGCTGACCGAGGCGCTGCTTGGAGTAATTGGCGACGAGGGCTCGGTACTAGTCTGGAACAAGCAGTTCGAGTGTGGCCGCAATGAGGAGCTAGCTAGACTGCAGCCCTGGGCGGCGAAGCGGCTGCTGGCGATCAACGAGCGGGTCTTCGATTTGATGGAGCTTTTTAGCCAAGGCCTCTATGTCGACTACCGCTTCCGCGGCAGCGCTTCGATCAAAAAGGTCTTGCCCATCCTCTGCCCTGAGCTTAGTTACGCTGGGCTAGCAATCGCTGAAGGCGCCACAGCGATGAGCAAGTGGTTTGAAATGGTCAGTGGCCAGCTGAGTGCGAAGGAGAGCGCTGAAACGCAGAAAAACTTGCTGCGCTACTGCGAGCTGGATACTAGGGCGATGGTGGAGATTTGGAGGAGGGTGAGACAACAGTTAACCTAGCCTAATCCGCAGCTTCTTTAAATCTTGCCCAAAGACATCAGTGAATATTTTACTGACAAACAAACTAGCTTCATCATAATTATTGGCAAAGTGAATCTGATAATCTTCAAAGCCTTCATCTTGTTTCAATTCGTAAAACTGATATTTGGTTGTGAACAATCCACCAGTTCTGATTGGTCTTTTGTTGATATCTAACTCATTGAGCACACCGAGCATTGGGTAGAGATATTTATCTAACTTATTTTCTCGCTGCATCAAGGGCCAACTGACCATCAGCTTACCATCGCCAAGCCAAAACTGCACAAAGCGCTTGTCATCACCGCAGTCAAAAACAATAAAATTGCATTGCCTAGCTTCTTTGAGCGCCAAAGAGATAAAATCTTTTAGTTTAATGTCCTTTTGCAATCGAGAGAGTTCTGCTTCCTTGAATAAAACATAGTCATGATGATTAAACCAGTTCAACTTGAGGCTCATATTCTCTAAGGTGATCTCAAGGTGGTGATGATTGTGATAGTCTTTTTTGAAAAGGGAATAGTAGAGCTTGACAACCATGACAATGAACTCAACAACTAATAACTTAATAACTAGCTGAAATCGCTTATACTCCTCTCGCATAAGACAATAGATCAACGATCACACCATCAGGGACAATGGTCGGTTCGCGATTCTCAATAGTTTTAATCCTTGGAAAAGCATCGCTAAAAAGAGAAAGTAGTTTGCTGATTGGGTCTCGTGCGATTTGTTGTTCATTGAAATAATTACTGGCGATCAAAAGCTCGTGATTATTTTCTTCAACTTTATCGAAGTGAGCTTGCCAGCTCGCATCCCACTCGGCTTTTAAATTTTCCATAATTGTGTCCAGTTCAGCTGCAGGAGTTATAAATTCTCCTAATCCGCTATAATCAATGCCAACCCAGCTATTACTTTCCAATACTTTAGCGTATAAATTAAAAAGGTAGTTATAGCTATCAACTGTTTTTATTAAGTAGTCATAATACTCTTGAGTAATGTGGTTTTTTTCGAGAAGAACATTTGCGTTCGACCTAATTTGTGCACCTTTTGAAGGAATTTGCTCCAGTCCATACAGCCACTGGTCGCCGTTTTTAGTATTACGAACAGATTGATTGATTTGAACGATCAACATAGCCGTTTCGGTTGTTAGATGTTCATTTTTCTTGCGAAGGCGAAAGTCATTTACAAGCTGATAATGTGCTGAAAACCCCTGTTGTTTTAATTTTATATATTCTTTGTACTTTTTTGGAAGTAAAAATAAAATTTGTTCTTGTCTTTGAGTGTATAGGTCTGCCTCATCTAGAAACGAAAGCGCGTTTTTCAATTCATCCTCAATAGCTTCACCCAAATTAGAAAATAGCTCATCATCAATTTCTTCTGATCCTCTTTGCCTAAGTCCAATACCTCTTTCAGCTTCATCCATTGCCAGATAGGCTTGAGCGAAGTTTTTTCTAAAACCAAATTCGAATTCATTGAAATAAAACTGGGGTAAAGAGTATGCAAGCGCCACAAGTACAACAAGTAAGCAAAGTTCAATAATATTTTTGTAGTTATTTTTTTTCATCTTCTAATCCTAAAGCTATTGAGTTCTTGCATGTGCCATGAACCCTTCTCGCTGATCAGTTCCCATTTTCTCTCAATTTTTGCCAATTGCAAGGTTTCCATCCTGCCATACGATGCCACATTCCCAGCAAAATCAATTATTGTGCATTTGCTTTTACCATCAGCGAGTCGAGTGCCTCTGCCCATCATTTGCGTGTAAAGTCGGATGGAGCGAGTAGGCCGAAGCATCACAATACAGTCTAAACTTGGGTGGTCAAAACCCACGGTGAGGACATTAACATTAAACACCATTTTGAGCTTGCCACTTCTAAAATCAGTGATGATTTGATTGCGTTTACTTTTTTTAGTCTCGCTAGTAACAACGTCGGCATCATCAGCAAAATAATTAGCAAATTGAGTTGCTTGCTTGATAGTTGAACAGAAAATTAATATGGAATTGAAGTTCTCAGCCAATTGAGCTATTTTTTTGGTAGTACTGCCACTGACCCCATCAATCATTTCTACATAGCTATCTAGATCAAAATCAGAACCAGAATTCTTGGGAATCTGATGGTGTTGGAGTATGGTTTGATCAATGTATTCAAGCGGAACCAAGTATCCTTCATCAAGTAAGTCGGAGTAGCTGACATCCACAATTACACGGTTCCAAAAGCGATTTCTAGTGCGATTAATAAGTCTAGTGGCAGTGACTGATTCAATATATCCATACTGTGATTTGCGTACAAAAGTATCCATTCGAAATGGAGTTGCAGTCAAACCATATACCTTAGGGTGACCCACCTGACTGAAGAATTTCATGTACATACTATCTTGGTCTTTGGAAGAAAGCAAATCACATTCGTCTAAGATCACAGTATCAAAATGGGCAAATAGCTCTGGTTTTTTGTATATACTGCCAATGGTGGCAAAAGTAAACGTATTGATGGTATGACTGTTCATCGAAGCTGAAAAAATACCAATTTCGTCTTTGGAGACGTAGGAGAGCATTTTATTGACATTTTGTTCAAGTAATTCTTTGCTTGGTTGAAGAATTAAAACCGGTTTTCCGAGCTGATGGGCTAATTCGGCAATGACAAGCGACTTACCACCACCCGTAGCGATCACCACTAATTCATTACCATCTTGGTTCTTGCGACGAAGCATTTTGCGGACGGCTTCTTGCTGGTAGAGGCGGAGGGTATAGGAAGAACTCATAACTTTTTGAGTTTTTCTTGAAGCGAGTTTTTATTATCAATCCCAGACCAGAAATTGTCACCTGTGTACAACTCCCACAAAAAATCATATAGAGGCTTAGCATCTTCAGTTTTATAGTTCTTAGTCATCAACCAATCAATGAGCTCTGTAAGCCTAGAAAAGTATGAATGCGTTCGTTCATTGCTTATGTCCACTTTTGCTAGCAAATATTCTGTACTTTGCCTTAAAATCTTTAGTTCATACAAAAGTGCATTCATTTCTGAGTCGTTGGTTTCAATACCGTTTTTAAATCTATCCCACATTTTTTGGCTTTGACCCGCACTTGATCTGAAAAATATCTTGAAGTTATTTGCATTCAGTAACTGATCTTCTAATAAAGAAATATATTCAAGGTTTGGTAAAAACAACTCGTCAGTTCGTGTTAATCCATTTTTAATATTTATATCAATATCCTGAGAGTAATATTGTTTCTCATCGATCATATTTTGGTATGAGACATCTAAAATAATAGATAAGATATTTTTCTTATACCTCTGAGCGTTATTTTGAAATCGTTTAATAGTCTGCTTTGCAGGTTCAACAATTTGAAAATAGTAGAATATTCCTGCTGCAATGATAGACACAGCAACTGCGTAACCGAACTCCATTAGCTCATATCCAAAAGTAAATTGCTCTGGCATTCTATTTGTAACAATGTAGATCAGACAGAAAATAAGACTTAAAGCAATGATTATTTTGATTTGAATATTTCTCATGGTTTCAATTTAACTTGTCCATTCATTAGCATTGGTAAAAGCCAATCTCGTAATTCAACAAGCTTTTGATTTTCTCTTAATTTGACACCATTTTTTTTATTTAAAGGAATAATTATGTTACTAAACTGGTTTAGAGTATTTTTACTTGGCTCGACCCAAAACAAGTTTTCAAGATCAGATGGGTAAACATGAGGTTGCGCAGACCCATGAGCTTGATTTAGCACGTGTCCTTTAACCAGATTAAGGTATCCCCAGATATAAAATGTCATAGTATCATTAATTCCCCTTAAAACGATGCAATCTGATGCATATATGGGCTCTCTCCATAAGTTTATATAGCCGGCATTAGCACCTGAAGAGCTCACTGTAATTGTATTTTCTGCAAAATTAGATTCGTCATGCTTATACGAATAATTTATTCCTGCTGCAACAACCTTTATATCTCCACTAGTATTTGCAGTTTCTTCAGTTATTAAGTTTCCACGTTGGATTGTTGCAAGGTTTTCTATTTTTCTAACTTCCCAACCCTTCGGAATCTCTCTCTTCAGTTCCTCACTCCACACCATCTTCCCACCGCTAGATTTATATGGCTTCCCATTTTGATCGGGAAAATCAAACTGCACAAACCAGTAGTCATAGATCAGTTTTGCCATTGCTTCTAGCTCGGTATTGATTTTGTTGTTGAGGTCAATTTTTGAATCTAAAACAGATAAGACTGAGGCAATTTTGTGTTGTTTTGGCAAATCGAAGTCTGGTATTATAAAATCCAAAATTTGATTTTTGTCACCTCTTGGCATTTTTGATCCTTTTGAGCCTTTCATCATATGGATGAAAAAATCATCTCTCAGCATAGCGTAGTAGACAAATTTTGGATCAAACCCTTTATTTACTTCAAAGTTTAGTACGTCAGCAGAACAACCTCCACTACGATCTGAAAACCAGATCTTTTTCAGGTAGGGTCTGATATTTCCAACCAAAATGTGGCCAGGATCATATGCCCCCATATCATTGTTGCTAGGAGGTAATTTCACTGCTGATGATATTCCCGCTTTGTTTTGTAGAATGTTATCAATCGAAATATAATTATCCAGATTTACCACACTAGTGGAAGCTCTTTTTGAAGAGTAGTTGACTGCTGTGTTCAGCTTGATCATATTACTCATATTTAATTTGGTTTAATTGCTTGATAATTTCGGTTTCTAATTTAGAACTTTGAATAAAAAGTTCATTCAAATTATCTTTATATGTTTTCATTTTTTCTTCAAAATATTCTTTAGTGATATTCTTAACTTCGATCTTTACGTCAAAATACTGACCAGCACTAAAGCTATAATTCTTTTCTTTAACCTCATCAAAACCAACTACCACTGAGAAATCTTCAATTGCCTCAGCACTATTAAATGCGTCAACGATCTTTTGTTCTTCTTCATGACTAAGTAAGGTTTTCTGATTCTTGCCTTCTTTGACTTTAGTACCGAGCTTCGAGGCATCGACTAACACAACTTTATCTCTATTTTCTTTATCGATAAAAATGACTGACACATTAGTACCAGTGGTGGCAAAAATGTTGGATGGCATGGAAACCACACCTTTGAGCCATTTATTCTCCACCAACTTTTCTCGGATAGACTTCTCAATACCACTTTGAGCGGTCAGGAATCCTGTCGGAACCACAATTGCTGCTTTGCCAGTCTCAGAGAGACTAAACATGATGTGTTGAATGAAGAGCAAATAGATAGCCATACTATCTTTCTTACTCTTGGGAATATTGGGAATACCAGCAAAGAAACGTGTATTTACATTGGGTAAACTTGAAACTTTTTCATGATCTTCTACAAAGTCCATCTTAAATGGAGGGTTGCTAACAATAAAGTCAAACTTCTTAGCTATATGTTTGGGTTCAGTCATGGTATTGCCCTGCACAATGTGGTCAATAGAGTGGCTGAGGTTGTTGAGGATCAAGTTTAAACGCAACAAATTTGATGATTTTTGAGAGATATCTTCAGAGTAAATAGTGCATTTATCAGGACCAATTTTGTAGGCAATGTTCATCAACAACGTTCCTGAGCCTGCAGCTGGGTCATAGGCTGTTACATTGCTTGGTTTAGTATCACCTACTAGAATCTCTGCCATAATTTTGGCAATAGAATGTGGTGTGTAGTACTCAGCATATTTACCGCCACCATCTTTGTTGTAGTCTTTGATCATGTACTCAAAGAGTGTGGAGAAGAAATCAAATCCAGCAGAGAACAGTGCTTGGAAATCAAATTTACTATCAGCTAGCTTGTTAATTATCTGACGTGCTGTTTCATCATGTCTTGAATTGTCACTAACTGATCTTTGGATCAACGCTTCCTCAAAAAGTCGAATCTCAGTATTTCCTGCCGTATGTACAGAAAAAATATCAGAGTTATCTACAGCAATATCGTTCAGTGTTTCATCAAGTAATTTAGCAAAGCCTGATTTATTTTGCTCTTTGAAGAGATACTCAAGCAAATGCTCTGGTTTAAAATGTGCAGATTTTGTACCAAGCTTAATCATCAATAATTCGTACTCATTCTCACTCAATCTTTTTAGATCTTCATAAGTGTTAATACTTGAATTAAGCTTGTTGACTTCATATAAGAATTTATCGTTGAGGAATTTATATAGAAAACTTTGGGTAACAATCTTATATTCATTTGCATCTCCGCCCAAACCAGCATTCACACAAATACCCTTGATGCTATCGATGAGTTGTTTGGCTTTTATAGAAAAATCAGTGCTATTCATGTTTTATTCCCCTTGATATTCATTTATGTACTCATCGGCAGTGTACTCGATGAGATTTCGTAACGTTTGGGCATCTATGTTGTAACTTCCAGATTGGAAACTTTCAAGTACGTCTTCTCCTGTAGCTTGACGGAAATAGCCAGTATTAGCAAGCAAGTTCTGGTTTTGTTGCAATCTCGCATCAATCTTACCCTTGGCTTCACTCAATAGGTTGTAAAGTCCAAGATTATCGCTAACTTTTCCAGAAGGCACTATGTTTTTGAACACTACTGCGAATTTTCTATCACCAGCAAATTTGGCAATGAGCATAGAATTTTTACGATTGAGTTCACGAATCTGATCAAAAATCTGCTTTAATCTTTCTGATTCAAACTTCATGGAATCAATACTTTCAGCATTTGGATCAATGTGGTGTTTTTGAAGCAAATTGATAAATGCTTGGTACAGCTCAAGCCATTCAGCGTCTTTTTTATGAATATTCTTGTCTAATTCTTGTCGAACTTTGCCAGCAACATTGTGTAAATCCTCAGATAATAATCTCAGTTCTTCTTCACCTGTTTTGGTGAAGGTGAAAACAACATTTTCAATCGCAGTATTGAGTAGTTCTTGCGAATTAACATCGTTCATTGCTTCTTTAAGGTTGAGCAACTTCAATCGATCACTTACCATGGTTAGAAGTTTTGCCAAAACTTTAAAATCAAGCTTTTCAAGAATTTCTGTGTATCCAAGTAGACGAGCTATGTTGTAAATATCTCTGGCAGACTCAAGAGCATTTTTCAATTTAAGAATTTGTTGACGATCATCAATAGCCGAGATTTGTTGACTAAAAACTTCTAAATTCTCAGTAGTGAAATCTGCAATCGCCTGCTGAACATCAGCGAGGTGTTGATCAATTTCGCTCTTACTCATAAAGAGTGAGCCAAAAATACTGTTTGGATCTTCATTGTCGAGGTTATCGCTATATTCCTCTTTAAGTTCTCGGAAGTATGCTTGGTTAGTCACTTCAAACTCGGCAGAAATATCTGCAAAGTCCACCACGTAGCCAAGCTTAAAGTTTTTGTATGGGCGGTTTACTCTAGTGAGAGTTTGTAACAGATTGTGTGCTCTAACTTTTCTTCCCAAATATAGTTTCTTCAGTCTTGGAGCATCAAAGCCTGTTAGCAACATTGAGTACACAAACAATAAGTCAATTTTCCCATCTTTAAAATCTTTAGTCTTGCCTTTGCGTGTTTCCTTATCATCTTCATCGTGCAAAATTAAAGCGGATGTCAGTTTATGATCACTGGCCTTTTCGTTGAAAATTCTAAACATTTCTCTTGCTTGATCAGAACTATCACAAACAACCATACCGCCAACAGTATTTTCGCCGAAACGAATTCTTGAGTTTATGAAATCATTCACAATATAACTCAGCATCGGATCGATAAATTTTTCATGAGCATATAGTTCTCTTTTGCTGATATCACCTGACTGAACTTTGATATCGCGAATAACACCTTGAACTTTTTCTTTATAACTGGTTTCTATTTCCTCGCGAAGCAACTTAAGCGTGTAGCCATCTCGAATGGAATCGTTGTAATAATATTTGTGAATATACTCACCAAAAATATTGCGAGTTGTTTTGCTATCTTCCTTTGTTGAAGATTCTTTGACATCTCCATCTAGTTCATGATCTTTATAGATAATCAGTGGGGTACCAGTTAAAGCAATTTTTATTGATTCTTTATCTGAGTTATAGAGGTTTGCTAAAAATGAACCTTTTGGATCATAGCTTCTATGAGCCTCATCTATGAAGAAGACTTTTTGTACATTAATGTTATAACCACTGTCTCGGAGCGTCATTGTGTCTTCGCGGAACTTTTGAATGTTTACCACGGTCATACCTTCAGAAGTAGCATTGTAGGAAAAGTCTCGAAGCAGTGCTTCTTTACTATCAATTGAATGTACTTTCAAGCCACGCTTGCTGAATTCATCCTTGGCTTGGTTAGCTAAATCAAGGCGATCAACCACAAAATAAAATTTGGGTACAATTCCTTTTTTACCAAAGTAATCTTTGAGTGAGGCTACGTTATAAAATGCGAGAGCAGTTTTACCAGAACCCTGAGTATGCCAAATAACACCTCTTAGCATTTTCTCGTCTAGTTTTGATTTAATTGCTTTGGTCGCAAAGAACTGCGGGTAACGCATGATGTGTTTTTGAATGGTGACTTTACCAGTTTCTTCGTCAACTTCATTCACATAACAGATGCCATGGCGGAGGAGTTCCTTAAATCGATTTTTACTAAAGAGCGATGAGAGAAGACGATTGGTTGGGGAATCAATATCTTTGTTAGATAAAAACTCCGGCGAGTGTTTGATTGTGGGGCAGTTATTGTCTTTGATAATGAAATCTTCAATCTTTTCATCAATGTCTTTGATTTCATCAATAAATTCAGATCGCTTTTGTTCACGGAAGTTATTGAAGCTTGTATCAAAGTTTTTAGCAGTTGTGGCGTAAAAAGCACCAATGAGTTTGTGTTGATCTGTATCGTCATACTCCATGTTGTTGGAGAAAACGATCAACTGAGTAATATTGATAAATCTTCTGAACTTTTCATTTTTAAAACGAGTATGAATTCGATCTCGCTCGGCCTTAATACCTTCTTGGTTATTAGGCTTCTTTACTTCTCCAAAAGCTAGCGGCAAGCCATTCACAAAAACAGTCACATCAGGTCTAAATTCATCTTCACCATTTTTGCAGGTTAACTCGGTGGTGATGTGAAATGAGTTTTTGGAAAAGTTGTCCCAGTCAATTAATTTTAGTTTGCCTTCACCCTTGCCGATTAGGCGTTGGTAAAAAGCTCTGCCCAAATCATCGTAATTCAGTTCTTCTCTAATGTTTTGAATTTCTTGAGCAATAAGATCATCAGTAGCATCTGGGTTTATTGTCCTGAGCTGATCTTCAAATATATTACTAACAATATTGGTATCTGGATCAATTTTATAGTTACTATCTTTTAAGGAAAAATAAACATACCCCAAACGAGTCAAGTGAATTAAGCTTGGAATTTTTACTCTGGTATCTTCGTTGAATGCCATAGCCAACCCTTCTGTATTAGAAGTTTATTATAGCCTGAACTGTGAGTTTGTGGACTGTTGGTTTATAATGTCAACATCATGTCCATTCCCAAATTCCACCAAACATTTTTACCAATTCTCAAAGTCTTGCAAGACGGGCAAATTTATAAAACATCTGACCTGCCAGCCAAGATCTTGGAGCAAAAGCTATTTAATCTTACAGATGAAGAATTACTGGTGGAGAAATCCAGCGGAGGCAGCCTTTACCACGACCGTGTGCACTGGGGTGCAGCATACTTAAATCAAGCAAAATTTGTATCAAGACCTGCAAGAGGTATGGTGCAGATTACAAGCAAAGGAGTTGATTATCTCTCTACAAACCCTGCGCTGATGAACTTAGAACTGATCAAGCATGATAAAGACTTCCTTGCTGCTGAGTCATCAAAAACAAAAAAAAGTAATGATGACAGCAATGACACCACTGACCTCTCACCGACTGATTTATTGGAAAAAGGAGTCAAAGATCTAGAGCTTAGTCTCAAAGATGATCTCTTGGAAAAACTGCGCGATAGTAATCCGTATTATTTCGAGAAGATCGTACTAATGCTATTCAAAAAAATGGGCTACGGAGATTTTGAAGAAACTACCAAATCTCGTGACGGTGGAATTGATGGAATTATCAATCAAGATCAACTAGGCATTGAAAAAATTTATGTGCAATCTAAGCGCTACGCCGACGGCAATAAAGTGCGAGAGCCAGAGATCAGAAACTTCATCGGAGCAATGAGCGGTGATGTGAGCAAGGGTATTTTTGTGACGACGTCTTTTTTCGATGATTCAGCCGCCAGAAAAGCGCGGGAAGCCCGCAACCACAAAATCATTCTCATCGATGGCGACCGACTAGTCAGTCTAATGATCAAACACAACATCGGCGTGCAGGTCAAAAACACCTATGAAGTCAAAGAAGTGGATGAAGATTTTTTTGAGATTGGGTAGCCTGATGTAAATGTAAAACCATTTATTCCCCTTCAATTCAAAACCACAATCGCCGCGTTGAGGGCGGTGGCGAAACTCACCCAGGCTAGGTATGGCAGCAGCAGGTAAAACGCCAAGCTAGAGAGCGGGCGAAACTTACCAATGGTCAGCACAATCAGCACCCACATCGCCACAATCACCAGCAAGCCAAGTAAAGGGGCACGTAGGCCAAAGAAAACAGGCGACCACAGGAAATTCAGGGCCAGTTGGGCCAGAAAGAATTGTCCGGCCGCTTTGACTTTCTTTTTCGCGAAGCCTTGCCGCCAAATCAAGAAAAACGCCACCCCCATCATCAGGTACAAAAGCGTCCACACCAGGCCAAAGATCCAGTTGGGCGGGGCAAAGAACGGCTTATTCAGGTTGGCGTACCAGGTCGGGATGGCAGCAATGGTAAAAGGCGTGCCCAAGATGCCCACGAGCGAACAGCCAAGCACGGAAGCAATGAGTTTGGGCAAGTCTTTCATCTGTCTGTAGTATGAGGCAAAGATGAGAGGAGGGCAATTGGGAGATACGGTTTGGACTAGTTCAATCATATCGAGGATGTTCTCGGAATGATTTTTAACTGGTTTATCAGAGTTTTTGCAAGTTTCTTGAGCCATTTCAGGTACTATATAAATTTAGTCCTATAATATTGACTTTTAAGTCTACTTGATATATACTATAGGTCTGTTTATTGTGGCTTTGTGTCATAATTGACCAGATAAGTTGTAATATATCAAATGCGATTATTTATAACTTATAGGCTCCTTAACAGCTGAAGAGATTTAAATAGAATGCACTCTGAAAAGATGGGTCTACCATTCAGCTAATATTTACTATGTTGGCTGAATGGTAGCACCTATCTTGCGTAAGATAGGGCTACAAAAATCCCTATATAGGAGTGTAAGAAATGAACTACAAATCGCACGTCTTGTTCGCTGTCCTTGTGTTTGCCACGCTGCTTCTCGCAGCTTGTGGCGACTCCTCCAATGTGGCGAGTCAAACCGCCACCTCCGACTATGTGGCGCCAGCTTTGGCGACCTCAGAAATCGGTGGCCAGCTCGGTGCTGGCATTGGGTGGTTTGTCGGCGCTCTTGTTGTTGCGGTCATCGCCTTTGGCTTCATCGCCTTTGGCACTGAGATTCGCAGCAGAGCATTGACCGGCGCAATTGCCGGGCTCATCCTGTTTGTCATCATTTTTGGTGGCGCTGCTGCGGCGAATGCCTACGTCGTAGTAGAACAGGGTCAAGTTGGTGTCGTGGTGCAGCAAGGGCGCTACGTGCAGACCGTTAACTCCGGTCAGCACTGGATTACCCCCTGGCTGCAAAAGGTCGTGATTTTCTCTACCCGAGAGTTCACTTTCACCACCGTCAGCGACCCAGCGAATCAGGGTAGTGAACAATACCGCACCTACACCATGGACGTTACAACGTCTGACGGTGTGCAGGGTGTGGTTAAGTTCCAGGTGCAGGTCTCGATGAACCCTGCAAAAGCAAAAGAGTTGTATAAAACCTACGGCACATTAGAAAATGCCGTAGTACAGCTCTTGAAAACCCCCTCCTTGTCTTTGGTCCGTGATGCTCTGCGCGGCAAAACCGCGTTGGAAATTGTCACTACCATTGACGAATACGACGTGATAGTTGAAGAACAGTTGCGCCCTATTATGGAGCAGGGTGGCTTAAACCTGATTCGTTTCAGCTTCCGCAAGCCCGACTTGGGCTCGTGGGAATCTGAACGCAACGAGTCAATCGTTGCGAAACAAACCGCGCTGAAGGAAGCCAACCTAGCCGAGGTTGCAAAACAACAGGCGCAAGCGGCAGTTTACCAGGCACAGGCTCAGGCAGAAATCAATCGAGCCAATGCCAAAGGGCAAGCTGATGCTGCCGTGATTTCCGCCACCGGTCAAGCCGAGGTGGCAATCATCAAGGCAAATGCCGAAGCCGAAGCCTTGCTTACACAGAAAGCAGCCGAAGCCGAAGCGAACACAATGGTTGCCAAAACCATTACCCCCGCCCTCATCGAGTATTTGAAGTGGACGGGTTGGGATGGTAAGCTGCCGCTCTACATGGGCGGCGAGGGCGGAACTTTGCTATTCCAAGTCCCTCAGTAAGAATCTCTTCAGAACTGGCGCGTCGGGAAACCGACGCGCCTTTTCATAAGGTTTTAATATTTGAAATTTTATGAAAAGGATCTTTTTAGCTTATTTATTTTGCAAAAATCACTCGATTCGGGGCGAAGACGCTGAGCGTGCTAACGCCGCCTCAGACATTTGAGCATAGTGATCCTCGCTTCGCTCGTTTTCACTATTTGCTCAAAAGTGCGAACCAAGGGTTTTTATCCGAAGCCCAAATCAATTTTTTAATGTAATGCGCCCTCTTCGAGGACTAATCACGCGCTTCGACTCTCACAGCCATTGCTTGAGTTAGCTCGCTTGACGGCGGAGCACCTGGGTCTGGAACCAGTGCGTCATTATAACTGTCCCATTCTAAAATATGCTTCCAGAGTAATTCTAGCAAAAATGGGACAAATGGGACACTATAAAAAAGGAGCGTCTTCTTTTATTTAGGAAGTTATTGTGACTATCTTGCCGACAAACTCTGTATTAGTGAGTGCTTTGAGCATAAAATCAGCCACATCTGCTCTGGAAATTTTGTCTCCTGGCTTAACTTCAAGATTTTCTGCAACCCGATACTTTTCCGTTTTGATTTCATCGGTAAGCATCATTGGTTTTACAACCACAAATTCTAAGCCGCTTTGTAATACGACTTCAATCTGTTTTCTTTTATCATCAAGAACTGGTTTTATCATGCCAATCTGTTCTTCACCCATCCCAATCTGCTTAAGAAATACGATGCCATCCTCATAGCCACTCATAGGATATGAGCTTTGAATAATGATGCGTTTTACGCCATATTTCTTCATAGCCATTATGATATTGGCAGTGCCTGTTGCTAGTACGACATCAGATTGCATATCTGCTGAAGCGCCAAGTGCCACGATCACACTATCAACTTCTTTCATAGACTCGGTGACTGCATTTCCATCTGTCACGTCACCTTTCACTATAGTAAGTTTGTTGTCTACAATCGTTATTTTTTTGGGATTTCTCACAAACGCAACCACGTCATTGCCTTGTTCTAAGGCTTGTTTAACAACTTCTATACCGGTTTTGCCGCTAGCACCAAAGATAATTATTTTCATAGTAATGATATTATTACAAGCTATACATTATTTTGTAAAGTAGTTACATAAAGTATAGTATGAACCAAAGCCCGCCGACTATCGAAAATACCCTAGAGAGACGTCATACTTAGGCTGTTAAGACTAGTGCGTTACCGGAAGGGTCATGGGTCAGATATCCGGCATCAATTTTTTCCGGGTTATCGAGATTAGAAACAGCTTTTTGTAAACGACTTCGGGAATCGAATTTGATAATAAAATACTCCATTCCCGCAGTTCCTTTAGGGGCTTGAGTAACTCCTAACCCTTGCCAGGTATTGATTGCTATTCGGTGCTTAAATGCTCCGCCAGCGGAAAGATCAGCTAGGCCAAATTTAGGATAAAATAAATTCTCCGTAAAACCAAGCTTTCGATAAAAATCGAAAGTTGTCTTAAGATTCCCTACATACAAATGCACGTGTCCTATTTTTGACTCTTCGGGGATGTCTTTAACGATATTTTTATCAGGAAGTGCGGATAAGGCCTCCTCGATATCCAGAGGTCCAGTAGCAGGCTTGGTCAGCCCCTCGGCATCAATCACTTCAAACCGGCCACTTTCCAGATTAAACTTTCCCAAGCGCTCTGGTGTCTCTAACGCAAATTCAATCGTAATGCCGTCCGGATCTTCCAAATAAATTGACTTGGACATAATATGATCTGTTGGTGAAATAGGCCATCCTGACCTGATAAGTCGCAGTAATACCCGCGCGAACTCTCTGGCATTGGGCAGATGAATTGCTAGATGATACAAACCGCTATAGCCATTTTTGAATTTTGAGGTAGCTGTGGGATGCAATACAATCAATGCTTTCCTGGTAGAACCAAATTCTAAAAAACGACCGCTTTTTAACATCGATAAACCCACTATATCCTGCCAAAATCGAGCAGATTGAGCACCATCAGTCACGGATAAGTGGATGGGTCCGAATGACGCGATCTCTTGATTTTTCTTCATATCATTTGTGATCACTCTATGTTAAAAACCCAGGACTTCCTTAACAAAAATCAACGTAATTCTGCCGGGTACAACTTCGCTATTAATAGTCAAATTTTTTCTGATGCCAATATGCATTTCATATGTGTTATACTACAAAAGTAAGTTCTTTATGTAAAGTAGTTACATAAAGTATAGTATGAATAATTCGTGTGGTGTTGAGAAAACTCTAAAGATTATCGGGACAAAATGGACAGCCCTGATTATTAGGGATTTGTGTGATGGTACACGCCGTTTTGGGCAATTACAGCGATCATTGGAGGGCATTAGTCCCCGAACTCTCGCTTTGCGGCTTAAACAACTGGAGAATGAGGGTATCGTTAATCGAAAAGTATTCGAGGAAATACCTCTGCATGTCGAATATTCATTAACAAACAAGGGGAATTCTTTACGGGATATTATCAGTAAAATGCGGGAGTGGGGCGACAACGTTTCGTCATAGTCTAATTTTAATCGCTCTTTTTCTTGGGTGTTCCCAGTAATTTTTCCAGTGTTTTTATTCTTCGATCTCGCCCATCTATAAAACTTCTTGCTAGTGTGGAAAAAATTACAAACCCTAGCCCGACACCGATAAAAATATAGGCAACGGTAAAAAGTTTCGAAGCTGATGTAGTAGGGTAAAGATCACCATAGCCCACCGTTGCAAGAGTGACAACAGAAAAATAGAAAGAATTCAGATAGCTCCAGCCTTCTTGATATGTATAGAATATCGTGCCTATCCCCAGCACTAGACTTAGTGTAGCCATGGTGGCGATGAATCCAGGTGGAGGCTTTACACCAGTTAATCTTTCATGAAGAAATGTAAGGATGAAGTGGATTAGACGCTTCATTTGTTTCTTTCGGTTATTCTTAAACTTCTAAATCCTATTCCAGCAGCCCACACCAAAAGGAGAGAGCCGGCAAAAAAAGGAGCTTGTGCGCCGTAGGTACTAAAGAGAAAGGTTCCCGCTATCGGACCAATCAGCCTCCCTATGCTTGCTAGGGATTGAAACATGCCCAATGCACTTCCTTGTTCTTCCTGGTCTGAGAGTTTTGAGACTAGGCCAGTTAAAACGGGATTAGTTACGCTATTCCCAACCGCCAAACCTGTTATTGCAATAAGAAGATGGGCAATATCGCGGGCAAAAGTCATAAAACCAAAAGCTATTGCCATTACTGATATACCAACGATTACAAGCAATCCCTCGCTAAACCTGCTCGTTAGTTTTCTGAGTAGAAAGAGCTGAATAATGATCCCAATCACACCTAGATATCCGAAAAGCAAGCCGACTGTATCTGCTTTGAGTGACAGACTGTGTTCGGCAAATAAGGCAAATGTTCCCTGCATTGAAGCGAATGCAAGCATCAGTAAAAAGTAGACTGTCATCACACTGCCAACTTTTGGATGTGTCAAGGCATCTATAAAATCTTTGAGGCTAAAATATAACTTGCGTTTTTTTGAGGATGTTTGCTTATTAGCCGTTTCTGGAAGATAAAAATAGGTCAGTACAAGGGAAACAAACGCAATAGCTGCGGCCACAAATGCCGGAACGGCATAACCATAACGGCTTAGTAACCCTCCGATTGAAGGTCCGAGAATAAAGCCGAGGCCGAACGCAGCTGCCAAAATACTCATTCCTTGTGTGCGGTTTTCTTTAGTCGTAATATCGGCTACATATGCTTGGGCTGTCGAGATGTTGCCGCCCGAAAGTCCGTCAACAATACGAGCCAAAAAAAGAATTGGAAGTGAATCTGCAACTCCCAGTAATACAAACGAGATGATTGTACCCAGGAGTGAAAAGAGCAGGATTGGCCGCCTGCCAATTTTATCTGATAATTCACCCAATATTGGAGCCGATAAGAATTGAAACAATGAATATGAGGCAAATAACAAACCAATGGTAAGTGTGCTAGCACCAAGACTTTCAGCATAATAAGGCATCAAAGGAAGTATGATGCCAAACCCCAACAGATTAACAAAGATAATGGTGAAAATAATCCAGATTCTTCGATCGTGCATATTATGTATAAAGAGAATTATTCATGTCTTAGAGCCTCAATCGGAGATAATTCACTGGCTTTTTTGGCTGGAGTTACTCCGAAAATAATCCCAACACCCGCAGACACTACAAATGCAAGTACGATTGACCACCAGGCGACTGTTGTCGGCATAAATATACCGATTAATAGAGAGCCTCCGGCTCCTACCAGAATACCGATTAGACCACCACCAACTGAAAGAATAGTTGCTTCTAAGAGAAACTGGGTAAGTATAACCTCTGGTTTGGCACCAAGAGCCTTGCGTAATCCAATTTCCTGGGTGCGTTCTGTTACGGAAACTAACATAATGTTCATGATGCCTATACCACCTACTAATAGTGAAATAGCGGCGATACCTCCAAGAGCAATTGTGAGCGTGTTTAGGATACCGGAAACTGTAGATAATATTTCTTTTTGATCAAGAACGGTAAAATCTTCTTTATCAAGGCGCCTTTCCATGACTTCTTGAGTCATACTGACAGTAGGAGCAACATCGTCGGAAGATTTTGCCTGGGCAAAAATAATTCCTAGGTGGTCTTGGTTAAACTGTCTTTGAGCAACAGTAATCGGAATATAAATCTTGTCATCGGGGCTCATACTACCCTGACCACCAGCTTCTGCCATAACACCAATTACCGTGTAGCGATATTCCCCCAGCTTGAATTTTTCACCTACAACATACGGACTGCCAAAAATTTCATCTGCAATTTTATATCCGATAACGGCAACCTTTCGACCGGAATTAACATCTGCTTCGGTAAAAAATCCACCTGATTCAAATTCACCTTTTCTCACCTCTGTGTAATCGGCGGTTGTACCCAACACCTGAGCTATTTTTGACTCATTCTGATAACGAATTGGAGCTGAACCCATGACTAAACCAACCACTTCTTCAATATAGGGAACTTGCTGTTTAAGAGCATTCAAATCTTCCAACTTTAATTTTGATGTCGACATGGCGGCAAAACTGCTCGACATCGCACTACTTCCAGCACCTAATTTATCTAAATCAATTTCGCCTGGCATCACCATTACCAAATTTGAACCCATATCCTGCATCTCACTCGTGATGTAGTCTTTGAGTCCCGAACCGACTGAAACCAAGAGGATGACTGAAGCGACGCCAATAATCACGCCAAGAGACGTCAAAAGTGAACGACTTTTATTAGCCTTAATCGCCCTAATAGCAATTTTTAACAATGACTTAAATGACATATATATTAATTAATTATTTTTCCGTCCTTAATCATAATTTTTCGATCGGCTTGATTTGCTAACTCGTCATCATGGGTTACTAAAATGATGGTTTTTCCATGCTGATGGAGGTTACGGAAAATTTTCATGATTTCGGTTCCAGATTTGGAGTCGAGATTACCGGTTGGTTCGTCACCCAATAGTATAGGGGCATCGGTTATGAGGGCACGAGCAATCGCAACACGTTGCTGTTGACCGCCTGAGAGCTGATTGGGATGATGATACATTCGCTCGCCAAGCCCAACCATTTCTAAGGCGGCTTTGGCTTTTTCGATCGCATGCTCCTCTGAAGTACTATTGTATAGAAGCGGCATAGTTACATTTTCTAAAGCGCTCGTGCGTGGGAGAAGGTTAAAGGCTTGAAAAACGAAGCCGATTTTGTGATTTCTGACGTCTGACAATTCCCGTTCTTCAAGTTCACTAATATCTTCGCCGTCCAAAATAATTTTCCCACTGGTCGGGATATCCAGGCAACCGATTAAGTGCATAAGGGTTGATTTTCCTGACCCTGACGGCCCAACAATAGAGACGAATTCGCCTCGCTTTATCGTCAGCGAAATATTGTCGAGTGCTTTCACCGCAACTTCGTCCATTTGATAGATCTTAGAGACACCGCTAACGGTGAGAAGTGAGCTATTTTTCTTCATTTTTTTGCATCTGCCCCATTTTTCTGGAGGATAATTTGCTGGTTTTCTTCGATTCCGGAAATTATTTCAGTTTGTGAAATCGTAGCAATACCAGTTTGTACCTGTTTCATGATTGGTTTACCGTCTTCAAGTATGTAAACAACTTCTTTACCTTCAACAGTTTTAATAAATTCACGAGGCACAGTTAAAACATTCTGTCTCTCGGCCACAATAAAATCCGCTTCGCCAGAGAGTCCGACTACAAGTCGTTCATCTTCTTTGGATAGCGTTATTTCAATTGGGATGGTTACTCCACCGCTAAGCGTTTTAAATCCTTCTTTATTGATATAGCTGACAGTTCCTTCAAATGTTTCATTGGGGAAAGCGTCGAGCATAACTGAAACTTTTTGACCAAGATGGATTTTGCCGTAATCTACCTCATCAACCTGTGCTACGAATTGCATACTGGACAAATCAGCAATCTTGATAACTTTGGTCGCTAAGTTGGCGGCAGTTAAATTTTCCCCGGCTACAAGCCCACCAATACTTACAACTGTCCCGCCGATTGGTGACACAAGCACAGAGTCTTCGGCTGCTAAATTTGCAATCTCAACATCCAAGACCGATTTGTCTAGTCCGAACTGAGATTTTTCCAAAATTCTCCTCTCAGCTTCGGTTAGGAGCGCATCGTCTAGTTTTCTGCCCTCGACATCATAGTTATCCTGGGTTTGTTCAAAATCCCAGCGTGTAGTTTGATAATCAAGAAGTTTCTTACGGAGATTTTTTTCCAAGGTACGTCTATCAAGCGACGCAACAGATTGCCATTTTTTAACAACATCACCTTTATCAACGCCGATCCAGGTTACTCGGCTCGGGGTTGTAAAGCGCAATTCGGCAGATGTTTTTGCTTGCAGTTCTCCGGAAGCATTAATTGCTTCTGTCAAATTTTGGCGTGTAACTGTAGCGGTGCGCATTTCTGGCGTATTATCTTTAGTAAGAAAATACCCTAGAAATAGAATGCCGATTACAAGAACACCAAGAAATATTCTATTTTTTCTTAAAAAATTAATAAGAGATGGCTTGGTTGTTAGTTTGGTCATAAATAGTCCTTAAAAGTTGATAAGTAATTTATTGAGCTGATTTACCGTCAGCTCCTGAAAGTAGAAGCTGTGAAATATTCTTTGCCGTCTGTTTAGAGCTTTGTTTTGTTTCCATCAAAAATGGAGAAAGAGTAAGGCTGATCATGGAACCAACAACTGTTGCAATCGCACGATATGTAATTCTTCTGGAAAAATCCAATCCGACCACAAGGGTGCGAATGAACTTGAATAGTTCCTGTCGCACTTCGATAACAGTTTCAAGGATAGGGCTTCGCTCATCATTACCAGCTCCAAGTGAGGAAAGAAGAGAAATTTCAGGATGGCGTATCTTAAAGTCGAGTAGGGTTTTGACAATAGTAAAGACTACGTCTGACGGAAGAGTACTTGAGCTTACTGCATTTTTAAGTTCAATTTTTAGCTCATTGAGTGAATTACGCAGCAATAATTCGGCTAACGCGTCCTTGCTGGTGAAATGGTAGTAGAGAGCGGCTTTTGTTATACCTAGTTCTGTCGCGATATCCTGCATAGAGACGCCAAAATATCCCCGTTCGGAAAACAATTTTCCGGTTACGACTAGGATACGATGATGAGTGGTTGAGTGTGTTTTTCTTTTCATATTAAATAACACATTATTTACTTACCGATTGGTCAGTTTAATGCATATGACAAAAATTGTCAACCTTTCTGTGCTGGTGTCGGTACTGGCATGCTGGTCACGCACATTTGGCACCCCAAGTGTTTCCTTTCTGTAATTTAACAAATAGTGATTAAGGCGCCTTTACGGGCAACTTATTTTGTTTTGATTCTTGGATATTTCTGAAATTTTAA
>DITQ01000001.1 GCA_002422165.1 Candidatus Pacebacteria bacterium UBA6180
CACGTTGACCACGGTAAAACTACTTTAAGTGCGGCAATATTACATTGCTTAGCAATGAAGAACGGAAAGACAGCAGAGAAGTCAGTTGATCAGATTGACTCAGCTCCTGAAGAAAAAGCAAGAGGTGTTACTATTAACATCGCTCACTTGGAGTACGAAACAGACAAGAGACACTACGCTCACATTGATTGTCCAGGCCACGCCGACTACATTAAGAATATGATTACCGGTGCTGCTCAGATGGATGGAGCAATCTTAGTAGTTGCTGCCACTGATGGTCCTATGCCTCAGACTCGCGAACACATTCTCTTGGCCAACCAAGTCAACGTGCCTAAGATCGTGGTTGCTCTCAACAAGTGCGACATGGTCGATGATGCCGAACTACTTGATCTGGTCGAAGTTGAAGTGCGTGACCTCTTGACCAAATATGGTTACGATGGCGACAACACTCCAGTGGTTCGCGTTAGTGCGATCAAAGCCCTCGAGGGTGATGCTGACGCTCAAGCCAAGGTCATGGAACTCATGGATGCTGTCGACTCATACATTCCTGAGCCAGTACGTGACATTGACAAGCCTTTTAGCATGTATGTCGAAGACGTTTTCTCGATCAAGGGTCGTGGCACTGTTGTCACTGGTCGTATCGAGAGCGGCATCATCAAAGTGGGTGAAACCATCGACATCGTCGGTATTCGCGACAAACAGTCCACCACCGTCACTGGTGTGGAAATGTTCCGCAAGATGCTTGACCAGGGTCAAGCAGGTGACAACGTCGGTATTTTGCTCCGCGGTATCGAAAAGGATGGTGTTGAGCGTGGTCAGCTTTTGGCCAAGCCAGGAAGTGCTAAAGCTCACAAGAAATTTGAAGCTGAAGTTTATATCTTGAAGAAGGAAGAAGGCGGTCGCCACAAACCTTTCTTCTCCGGTTACAAGCCTCAGTTCTACATTAGAACAACTGACGTGACTGGCGAGATCAAACTCCCAGAGGGTGTCGAGATGGTTATGCCTGGCGACAACGCCAAGATGACTGTCGAGCTCATCACTCCAGTCGCCGTCACTGAAGGTTTCCGCTTCGCTATTCGCGAGGGTGGTCTGACCGTCGGTGCAGGTGCTGTCACCAAGATTTTGGATTAAGTTCTAAAATCTTAGCTTTAAAGCAAATGAAAACCCCGCTTGAAAGAGCGGGGTTTTTGGATATATCATCTAATAAATAAACAGAATGGACAAATGAATGAAGTTCAGGAACTAATTAAGAATTATGAGGAGGGGAAAAGACTTGATCCTGCAAAAGTAGATGAAATTTTGACAAAAGCGTCACAAATTGCTGGGTCCGGAGTTGAGTGGCAAGACACTAGTTTCTTTACAGATGCAGGTAGAGCTGGAGAGCCGGAATCTAAACAGTATCTGTGTCTTGATAGGTATGTAGTTACGATATCATTTGAAGATGGAAACTCTGACGGTTCTGTTGTCATTTTTGACGATGGGATTGAAAAAAGATTGACTGATGCTAGTCGATTAATTGAATAATAAAAATCCTACTCATTCTTCCACTCTTGCCCTCTCTTCCTCCTTCTGGTACAATACTCTTCTCTCGAGAATTGAGGCGCTTTCACCTCAGTCAAGCAAACTAAGTAGTAACCAGAGTGTAAACACGATTTTCCTCTGTACAAGCGAGAGAGAATTAGTTATAATCACGCTTTGTGATTTCAGATGAAATCATCAAGGCCTCAAGAAGGCATAAATTAAAAACAGTATGACTAAAAATCAAAACTCATACAAGATTCGAGTGAGACTCAAATCTTACGACCACCGCGTCATCGACGAGGCGTCTCGCAAGATTTTACAGACAGCTTTGTCCACTGGAGCCAAAATTATCGGCCCAGTGCCTTTGCCAACTCACAAGAAAGCTTTTACTGTTTTGACTTCACCTCATACCGATAAGAATGCTCAAGAGCATTACGAGATTCGTACGCACAAGCGTTTGATCGACATCGTCGATCCAACCGCCAAGACCATCGATTCCCTAATGCACCTGGAACTACCAGCTGGTGTCGATATCCAGATCAAGATGTAGTTTCAGCAAGCAGCAAAACGGTCGGCTTCAAACCCGGCGCTCTATTTGACTCGAAAAAACAAAATGTTGAACACAATATTTGCTACCAAAGTGGGAATGTCGCAAGCCTGGTCAGAAGACGGCAAGCGTTTGCCGATCACCAAGCTCCAGGTCAGCGATAACGTTGTTTTGTCCCGCAAGCAAACCCAAGACAAGCAAATTACTTTTGAGATCGGTTATGGCCACAAAAAGCTCAAAAACGTCAAGAAACCACTCCGCGAGCAAATCAAGAAGAGTGGTTTTTCTTTTGGTGTCAAGCAAGTCAGAGGGGTCAAAGCCGTCCAGGCTGATGGCGAGGCTCTCGCTACTGGTGCCACTTTGGCACTAACTGAGGTCTTGACTGTCGGCGACGTCGTTTCCATCCAGGGTATTTCCAAGGGTCGTGGTTTCGCTGGAGCGATCAAGCGCCACGGTTTCCACGGTGGCCCCAAAACTCACGGTCAATCAGATCGTGCACGCGCCGTCGGTTCCATCGGTGCTGGCACCACTCCAGGTCGTGTCTACAAAGGCAAGCGTATGCCTGGTCACTATGGTGTCGAAACCAAAACTGTTTCTGGTCTCGTGGTGGTTTATATTGATGAGACTAACAAACAGCTTTGGCTCAATGGTCCAGTACCAGGTTTCAACAGCTCTACCGTCAAAATCACCAAAACTGGCGTCAACAAGGACGTCAAATTGAATTTAGATTTACTTGGTTTAGCAGTAGCTGCGCCAGTTGAGGCAGAAGTCGCCGAAGAAAGTCAAGCCTAATGCAATTAACCGTGATTGACAGCGCCAGCAAGAACGAAAAAGTCCGAGTGAGTGACTCTTTATTTGCTCATTCCACGTCTGAGCTTCTATTGGCTCAAGCGATTCGCGTCTACCTGAGCAATTTACGCCAGGGCACAGCTCACACCAAGACTAGATCAGAAATCAACCGCACCAAGAAGAAATGGTACAAGCAAAAAGGTACAGGCAACGCCCGTCACGGCGCTCGTACTCCTAGCCTTTTCGTCGGTGGTGGAGTAGCTTTTGGCCCACGTGGCATCGAGAATTGGACCAAGACTCTGACCAGCAAGAGCAAGCTTTTAGCTTTGCGTGTCGCCCTCGATGCTCAGAAGAAGAATCTTTTCCTCAGTAAGAATTTAACTTCTCTAACTGGCAAGACCAAAGAAGCTACCACCCTGCTCGCTGGACTTGGTGAAGCACAAGGTAAAGTTTTGGTCGTTCTGACCAAAAACAATGATTCCGCTCTACGCTCTTTGCGCAATCTAGAAAATGTCTTAGTGATGACCGCTGATCGTCTCAACGCGCTGCACGTTTCTATGGCTGATCAGATCGTGATTGAATTCACCGCTCTCAAGGTGCTTGAAGATCGTTTAACCAAAATTAAAAAGACTACTCTCAAAAAATAATCATGAACGCTTACTTAATCAAAAAACCAGTCGTCACCGAAAGATCACTTGATCTCGCCAAACGTGAGCACGTCTACACTTTCGAAGTGGAAATGAGCGCTCACAAAGGTCAAATCAAAGAGGCCGTGACTGCCGTTTTTGGCGTCAAAGTGCTCTCGGTCAACACGGTGGTCAGACATCGCATCAAGAAAAAGACTGGTCGCAAGAGAATCAGCACCGTCCAGCCCAAGACCAAGAAAGCTTACGTGACTTTGGCTGCAACTGATCATATCGATTTGTTTGATGTCGGAGGAGACAAATAATGTTAAAGAAAGTAAGAGGCACCAGCGCAGGCACTAGACATCGCTTAGATGTTGATCGTAGCGACCTGCACAAGGGTAAACCAGAAAAATCACTCCTAGCCAAGGGCCACAAGAAGCGCCAAGGCAGAGATTCATCTGGTCACGTCTCGATGCGTCACCGTGGTGGTGGTGTCAAGAAAAAGATGAGGATCCTCGATTTTCGTCGCACCAAAGCTGGCGTGCCAGCAATCGTCAAGCGTATCGAATACGACCCAATGCGTAGTGCCAACGTCGCCCTGCTTTATTACAAAGATGGCGAGAAAAGCTACATCGTAGCCCCAGAGGGTCTAGAAATTGGTGCTGAGATTGTCGCTGACGAGAAAACTGACATCAAAATTGGTAACTGTTTGAAACTTAAAAATATTCCAATTGGTGTGGAAATTCATAACCTCGAACTTCTTCCAGGCAAGGGCGCTCAAATTGTTCGCGGTGCTGGCCTTGGAGCTAGCATTCAGTCCAAAGAAGAGAAGTTTGCTATTGTTGCTTTGCCTTCCAGAGAACAGCGCTTAGTTAGTCTCGATTGCATCGCTACTATTGGTAGAGTCGGTAATCAGGAGCACAAAGGCGCTAAACTTGGCAAAGCTGGTCGCAAACGCATGATGGGTATTCGTCCAACTGTCAGAGGTACCGCTCAGCATCCCAACAGCCATCCACATGGTGGTGGTGAAGGTCGCTCGGGTGTGGGTATGAAGCACGCCAAGTCTCCATGGGGCAAAAACGTCGCTCCAGGTAAGAAAACCAGAAGTATTAAAAAATCTACGCGTCATCTTGTCAGAGATCGTCGCTCTAAAAATTAAAAAAAGTGATAAAATATGTCTAGATCAAGCAAAAAAGGACCATTCATCGACCCAAAGCTTCTCAAAAAAGTGATGGCTCAAAAAGCCGCCGGGGAGAACAAGCCAATTAAGACCTGGAGTCGCGCTTGCGTGATTTCTCCAGACTTCGTCGGTCACACCTTTTTAGTGCACCAGGGCAAGAACTTCATTGAAGTTTTTGTGTCTGAGCTAATGGTCGGTCACTGTTTGGGTGAATTCGCTCCCACCAGAACCTTCCGCGGTCATGGCAAGATTGTTAAGAGAGTCTTGGCTAAGACCTAAAATTTGACGCAGAGAAAAACAAAACATGATAATCAAAGCAGAACAGAAAAACACCAGACAGACTTCACGCAAAGTGCGTTTAGTGGCTGACGTGGTCAAAGAAATGGGCATCAAAGATGCTATTGATCACTTGGCAGTGATTAACCGCAAGTCGACCTTGTTAGTGCTCAAAGTTCTGCGCCAGGCTCTAGCCAACGCTACCAACAATTTCAATTTGAATGTAGCTGATTTGGAAATTGATAACATTGTCGTCAATGATGGTCCAGCGCTTAAGCGCTGGCGCGCTGTTAGTCGCGGTCGCGCTCACACTATCCTCAAGCGCACCTGTCATGTGCGAGTCGATTTGCGCACCAAGAAAGAGGTTAAGCCTGTGGCTAAAGCTGCTAAGACCGCGAAAGTTGCCAAAGTCGCCAAAGACGCCAAAACTGAAAAAATCGAAAAAGTCGAGAAAGTTGCGGCTACTGAAGTTGTCAAAAAATCTCAGGATGCTATCAAGTTGGAGCGTAGCAAGAATCAGGCTTACAAGTCGAAAGCTGGCGCTAAAGGTCAAGCCAACAAACTAATACAAAGTCAGAAAAAGGGATCGAAGTAAAGCTATGGGACAAAAAGTTAATCCAATCAATTTCAGAACGGGCGGGATTTTCACTTGGAAATCTCTCTGGTTTGCATCCAAAGCAGATTATGCCGATAAAGTTCTCGAAGACCACCGTCTGCGCGCTTATCTAGAGGAAAGTCTAGGTAATGCTGGTTTGGTAGATATCGAGATCAAGCGTTCGATCAATAAATTGCTAATCATCTTATCAGTTGCTCGTCCTGGTGTCGTTATCGGCAAGGGTGGTTCCAACCTCGAAAAAGTCAAGGCTGGTGTCGAACGTGTGGTCAACGTCTCCAAAGAAAAAAGAGACAAGGCGCGCGTCGAGCTCAAAGTCGAAGAAGTCAAGAAACCAGATCTAAGCGCCAAGCTCGTCGTCGAGCGTATTATTTCTCAGCTTTTAGCTAGATATCCTCATCGTCGCGCTGTTAGTCAGGCGATGGATAAGGTCATGGCTGCTGGTGCCAAGGGTGTAAAAATCCAACTCGCTGGAAGAGTTGGTGGGGCTGAAATCAGCCGTACCGAAAAATATTTCCTCGGTAGTGTGCCCACTCAAACTCTGCGTGCCAATATTGATTATTTCGAGATGCCAGCCAAGACCAGATCAGGGTTTGTCGGCATCAAAGTATGGATTTATAAAGGGGAAGTAGTTTAGCCATGTTACAACCAAAAAAAGTCAAATACCGCAAGACCTTCAGAGGTAAGAACCGTGGCAAAGCAATGCGCGGCGGTGAGATTGTTTTTGGTGAGTATGGCTTGCGTGCGATGTCACTTGGTGAAATTTCTGCTCGTCAGATTGAAGCTGCTCGCAAGAAAATTACTTATGCTACCAAAAGAGAAGGTAAATACTGGATCAAAGTTTTCCCTCACAAGCCTCTTACTCAGAAGGCTTTGGGCGTCAAAATGGGTTCTGGTAAAGGCGCAATTGAACAATACGTTGCTCCAGTCAAGCCAGGTTTCATTTTGTTTGAAATCGGTGGCGTCAGCGAAACTTTGGCTAAATCAGCCCTCCACAAAGCTGCAGCCAAACTATCAGTTAAAACAGAATTTGTGAAAAAGAACTAATGAAAAGAAACGACATCAAAGCTCTTCATGAGAAAACTGTGGCAGAGCTTGACAAAGAACTAGCGAAACTTAATCACGAACTTGCCAACATGCGCTTGCAGAAGAAAGTTGGCAAACTAAGTAGTGTGTCGAAGTTGAAGAATCTAAGCGACGATATCGCTAGAATCAAAACCATCGTCACAGAAAAGAAGTCACAAGACAAATAATATATGAAAAAATTTATTGGCAAAGTTATTTCTCTCAAGATGCAAGACACTGCGATCGTCAAAGTCGAGCGCAAGTGGGCTCACCCCTTGTATCAAAAATTGGTTAAGCGCAGCAAAAATTATGCTTGTGCCTACGCTGCAACTCCAAACCTCGCTTTGGGCGAGATGGTAGAAATCGAGGAGACTCGACCACTCAGCAAAACCAAGAGATTTAAGGTAGTCAAGAAAATTGGAAAATAGACATGATACAACTTCGTAGCGTACTAGCAGTGGCCGACAACAGCGGCGCCAAAAAGATCAGAGTCATCCAGGTTTATGGAGGTTCGAGACGACGCTTTGGTGGGGTTGGCGACATGGTGATTGCTTCAGTCATCGACGCTGATGCTAATGGCACTGTCAAAAAAGGTGAAAAAGTGCGTGCGGTGATCGTTCGCACCCGCAAAGAGCAGCGTCGCGCTAGTGGTGAGTACATTCGCTTTGACGACAACTCAGCCGTCATCGTCCAAGCTCGCACCAGCAAAGATCCTGTGGGCACTCGTGTCTTCGGACCGATTGCTCGTGAAGTCAAGGATCAGGGATATAACAAAATTGCCAGTTTGGCTCCGGAGGTACTATGAAATTTAAAATTGGTGACAAAGTTCTAGTGACAGCTGGCAAAGATAAGGGTAAAAAAAGCGAAATCATCGCTGTTTTTCCCAAAGAAGACAAAGTGACCGTCAAAGACATCAACCTTTACTTCAAGCACATTAAACCAATGATGGATCGTAAAGGTGAAAAAGTCCGTCGCGAACGCCCTATGTCAGTAGCCAAAGTGGCGATTCTCAACGACAAAGACCAAGCCGACAGAATTGCTTATCATGTGACTGCTTCTGGCAGCAAAGAGCGCATTTTCAAGAAAACTGGTCAAGCCATCAAGGATCAATCAACTAAAGCCAAGAAAAAATAAAGAAATAATATGAATCGTTTGAAACAAAAATACCAGCAAGAAGTTGTCCCCGCAATCATGAAGGAGTTCTCTCTCAAGAACCAGATGCAGGTCAGCAAGATTGAAAAAGTGATTATCAATATGGGAGTTTCCAACCCTCAGGAGCCACGTGCTCGTGAGAAAATCATGCCATCGATCGTCAAGCAATTCGAAGCCATCACTGGTCAGCACCCTCAAGTGACTAAAGCCCGCAAGGCGATTTCCAACTTCAAACTGCGCGCTGGTGACCCCATGGGCGTCATGGTGACTTTGCGTGGTGAACTAATGTGGGAGTTTTTGGACAGATTATTGTCGATTGTCTTGCCTCGTGTCAAAGATTTCCGTGGTGTCAGTCGCACTGCCTTTGATGGTCAGGGTAATTATAGCCTGGGTATTGAAGAGCAAATCTCTTTTCCAGAGATTGAATTTGATCAAATTGATAAGATTCGTCCACTACAAATCAACATCGTGACTAGTAATAAAGATGACAAAGAGGCTTTCCGTTTGCTCGAATTGCTCGGTATGCCTTTTGCATCGGAAGAAGTAAAGAACTAAAAGTATGGCCAAAAAATCAAAAATCGCTCAATCAAAAAGAATGGCCGCCAAACGCGACCTTCTCCTGAAGTCCGGGGTGAAAAAAGTCAACCGGGTCTCGACTAGAGTCGTGAACCGTTGTAAAATCACTGGTCGCCCAAGAGGCTATATGCGCTTCTTTGGTTTGAGTCGTCTTACTTTTAGAGAATTAGTAGCCAAAGGTGAATTACCTGGTGTAGTTAAAACCAGCAAATAACATTATGACCGATCCTATTGCAGACATGATTACTAGAATTAAGAATGCGGTGGCGGCGGGTCACAAAGACCTCGTCATGCCTCATTCTAAACTCAAGATGTCCATCGCTAAGATTCTCCAGGATTTCAATTACATTGAAGCCTTTGAATTGGACGAATCAGGCCAGTTTAAACAGATCAAGCTGGTGATGCGCTATGTGGGCAAATCACCCGCCATCAGCGGTGTGAAGCGCGTCAGCAAGCCTGGTCGCCGCATCTATAAGAGTTCAGGAGACATCCCAAGAACTCTCAATGGTTACGGTTTGACAATTTTATCGACCAATAAGGGAGTCATGGACGGCAAGACCGCTCGTAAAAGTAATTTAGGTGGCGAAGTGCTTTGCCAAATCTGGTAAAAATTTAGGAAAATATGTCAAAAATTGGTAAAAAAATCATCAGCATTCCAGCTCAAGTCACTGTCAGTGTGACTGATGGCCAAGTGATCGCTCGTGGTAGCAAAGGCGAGCTGAAACTAACCATTCTACCCAACATCGAAGTTGCAGTTGAAGGTCAGGAAATCTCTATCTCTCGCAAAAATGATGCTAAGCAGACCCGTGCCAACCACGGTTTAATGAGAAGCTTGATTGCCAATAACGTTGAAGGTGTAGCGAATGGTTACAAAAAATCTCTCAAGCTGGTCGGCACTGGTTACAGAGTGACTGCCAAGGGAGCTGGCTTATCGATGACTTTGGGTTTTTCTCATCCAGTCGAAGTCGAACCAGTAGCTGGTGTTACTTTCAAGGTCGAAGGCAATGACACTGTTCACATAGAAGGCATTGACAAGCAAATGGTCGGTCAAGTCGCAGCCGACATCCGTTCTTTGCGTCCACCAGAGCCTTATTTGGGCAAAGGTATTCGCTATAGTGATGAAATCGTCAAGAAGAAACCAGGCAAGGCTGCTGCTAAATAAAAAGAGGATTATTCATGTCAGATATTAAGTTATTAAACAAAAACAGAATCAAGAGACAGAAGCGCATTCGCGCCAAAATTGTTGGCAACAGCGCGCGTCCTCGTTTGACTGTCTTTCGCTCCAACGCCCACATTGTCTTGCAGGTCATTGACGATACTCTAGGAAAAACTTTGATTGAAGTTAGCGATTTGGGCAAAGACTCCAAAATCAAGGGCACCAAGACTGAACGTGCCGTGGAGGTTGCGAAAATTTTGTTGGCAGGATTGAAGAAGCAAAAAATTGTTGCTCTAGTTTTTGATCGTTCTTATTATAAATATCACGGTAGAATCAAGGCAGTTGCCGAAACTCTTCGTGAAGGTGGAATCAAACTATAAATATGGCAAGAGATAATTTCGGCAAACCAGAAGTTAAGGAATTCGACGAGAAGGTCATTTCAATCTCGCGTGTTTCCAAGAAGACCAAAGGTGGTAATAAAGCTGGCTTTTCCGTGTTGATGGTCGTCGGTGACAAAAAAGGCCGTGTCGGTGTTGGTCTTGGCAAGGCTTCTGATGTGCTTTCCGCCATCAAAAAAGGCATCAAAAAAGCCAAGAAAAAACTCATTAGCGTTCCTCTAGATGGCACTACTATTCCTTTTGCTATCACTGTCAAAAAAGGTGCTGGTCGCGTCATGCTAAAACCATCTACCAAAGGTACTGGTGTCATCGCTGGTGGTCCAGTGCGCGCTGTGGTCGAGGCTGCTGGTGTCAGAGACATTACCTGTAAAATCATGGGCAGTGATAACCAATCATCTTCTGTTTACGCTACTTTTGAGGCTCTCAAGCAGATTTCAAAAATTGTTGAAATCAAAGACATCAAGCTGCGTTCGATCGCTGACATCGAAGAAGAAGAGCGCAAGAAAATGGATGAGTTGCAAAAGAAAGCTGCTCACAAAGAAGAGGCTGCGCCAGCCAAGTCAGCTGCCGCCAAAGCTGCTGTCAAAGCTCCAGCTGCTAAAGCTGCTCCCAAGAAGAAAGTAATTGCCAAGAAAGCAGCCGCTAAATAAGGATTCTCGTCATGTCGATTCTCAATTTAATCAAAAAAATTACCACTAGAAGCAGCAAACGACTTGGTCGTGGGTATGGTTCTGGCAAAGGTGGTCACACTTCTTCCAGAGGTCAAAAGGGACAGAAGTCTCGCACTGGCTCCAAGGTGCCTCTTTGGTTCGAAGGTGGCGCGCTGCCTCTCTCCAAGCGCATCCCGATGTGGCGTGGTAAAGGTCGCTTCAAGAGTTTGCAGAAAACTGCTGAGCTCACTTTCAACGACCTCAATAAAATCGAACTGACCGAAATCAGTCTTGACTCATTGAAACTTCACAAAATCATTGACAAAAGATTCAAAAAAGCCAAAGTCATCAGTCAGGGCAAACTGACCAAAAAAATCAATTTGAAAGGCATTACTGCTTCGGCAGCAGCAGCCAAAGAAATTGAGGCTCTTGGCGGCAGCATTGAGTAATTTGTTTTTGGTGGCACTTTAGTTTAGAATGTTGACTTCTTAAGTAAACAGAAGTGATAGAAAAATTTTTAAACAAAATCCAAGCGATTTTTGCCAATCCCAAATTAAAAGGAAAACTCTTGTTTACCTTAGGGATTTTTGCTTTGACTAGAGTTTTGGCCCATATTCCAGTCCCAGTGGTTGATTTGGAACAACTCCGTTATATTTTTTCTTCCAGTCAATTTTTAAGTTTTCTTAACATTTTCTCTGGTGGCACGCTAGCCAATTTTTCGATCGTGGCAGTGGGGATTAGTCCCTACATTACCGCCTCGATTATCATGCAGTTACTTGGCATGGTTTTCCCCAAAATCAAAGAAATGCAAAAAGAAGGTGAAGCCAGTCGTGCCAAGCTCAATCAGTATATGCGTTTGGCCACTGTGCCAATTGCCATCCTACAATCAATTTCCGTGATAGCCTTGTTAAATTCTCAGGGCTTGCTGCTCTCAGCTGGTTTGTCCAACATGATTGTGGTAGTTAGTACACTGGTGGCCGGAGCATTACTCATGATGTGGCTTGGTGAAGTTATCAACGAGCGTGGTATCGGCAATGGTATCTCGATGATTCTTTTGGCTGGTATCGTCAGCCAAATTCCTTCGAGTGTCGCTTCGGTGTTGGCTCTTGGAGACACCATTCCACTTAGTTCAATTTTGACAGTGGGAGTGCTGTTGGTGGGAGTGATCTGGACAGTCGTCTTCATGAACGAAGCTGTTCGCAAGGTTCACATCCAATACGCCAAGCGAATTCGTGGTGGACGTCAGTATGGTGGTCAGCAGACTCATTTGCCAATCAAAGTAAATGTCGCTGGAGTGATGCCAATCATTTTTGCTGTGTCTCTGATGATGATGCCGGATTTTATCGGCCGCATGCTCCTGTTGGCCAAAAACTCGACCTTAGTACGTTTGGGCGAGCAAATCACTGTCCATTTTTCGCCGACTTCACCGGCTTATTTGCTTAGTTACTTCGCTTTAGTTTTCGCCTTTAGCTATTTTTCGGCAATGATCTTTTTCAATGCCGGCGATATTTCCGATGAACTCAAAAAAAGCGGTGCTTTCTTGCCTGGCATTCGTCCGGGTGGGGCCACCAAGAAATTTTTGGAATTTGTCGTCAATCGTATCACTTTTGCTGGTGCGCTGTTCTTAGCTTCGGTGGCAGTTTTACCTTCTCTAGCTCAGATTATGACCGGTGTTCAATCTTTGGCGGTAGGCGGAACAAGTGTTTTGATTGTCGTGTCAGTCATTTTGGAAACTTCCAAGCAAATTAACTCTCAACTGCTCAGTGAGAACTATGAAAAATATTCCTAAAATAAAAATCACCACGAAAGGCATTTTATGCAACTCGTTTTAGTAGGAATTCAGGGAGCAGGTAAATCTACCCAGGGTAATTTGCTCTCAGAAAAATACAAGATTCCCTACCTGTCTTCTGGACATGTTTTTCGCGAGATGGCCAAAGAAAAAACTCCGCTAGGCCGTTTTCTTAAGGAAACTCTCAATGCTGGTTATTTGGTGCCAGACGACAAAACCGTCGACATCGTCATGGAATACTTGAGCAAGCCAGAATACAAAAATGGCTTTATTCTCGACGGTTTCCCACGCACTGTTCCTCAAGCAGAAGCTTTCCAAAAATTCACCAAGGGTGAAGAAATCACTATTTTGATTGATGTTTCGGACAGAGAAGCTTTATGGAGAATTTCTGGTCGCGTCAGTGATCGTGAAGATGAGACGCTGCAAGCGATTCGCAAACGCATTGATCTATTTCACGAGAAAACTTCTCAAGTCCTAGACTATTATGCCAAGCGAAAGCATCTGGCTTCAGTTGATGGTGAGAAGAGTGTCGAAGAGGTTTTTGCTCAAATTATCGAGAAAATCAAGCAAATTAGCAGCAAAAATTGAAATTTGATGAGTCTCTGGTGATTTTTTACCGAATCTGGTATAATATCTCTTTTGTGATTGCGCATTTATGCTTTCACAGAAATAAATTATATGGGTAAAGTACAAGATCACAAAAGAAGCTCCAAGGTCAAGCGCCAGGTTGATTTTACCCTGCAAAGCGCCGACAGTCAGTCTGATCGTTTCGAGATTGTTGGTGAAGTGGTGGATTGTCTACCCAACACCATGTTTCGTATCTTGGTGACTGACGCTACTGCCAAGCAGATGGTTGGCAAGACCTTGCTCGGCACTTTGGCTGGTAAGATGCGCCTGTACAGAATTAGAGTTATGCCTGGAGACTACGTTAAGGGTTATGTTTCCAAATATGACCTAACCAAATGCAAGGTAACTTACCGAAGTAGCAAGGAAAAAGTATAAACTACCTCTTTAAAAAGTTCCCTTTTTGAGGTATATTGCGCGGGGTTTGTTAATATGAAAGTTAAAGCATCATTAAAGAAAATGTGCATCAGCTGTAAGTTTGTGAAACGCAAGGGGAAATTGTATGTTATTTGTAGTAACCCCAAACACAAGCAGCGTCAAGGATAATTTATGCCACGTATAGCCGGTCAAGACCTACCAGATCACAAAAAAGTACCTTACGCACTGCGTTATATTTTTGGCGTTGGTCCGAAGGTTGCTGATGACATCATCAAGCAGACCAAAATCAACCCTGACAAGCGTGCTAATGAACTCAACTCAGAAGAAATTAACCGTATCCAGGCTGCTCTAGATCAGATTATGGTAGAAGGTGATCTTCGCCGCGAAATCAACGATAACATTTCACGTCTCAAGAGAATCCACGCCTACCGCGGTTTGCGTCACAGTGCTGGCTTACCTGTCAGAGGACAGCGCACCAGATCTAATGCTCGCACCAAGCGTGGTGCTAAACGCACCATCGGTGCTCTCACTAAGGAAGCTGCAGCCAAGATTGACGCAACTAAGAAATAATAAATAATTTTTTAGATAATAAGTAATTTTATGGCTAAACAAATCAAAAAAAATCAAACTAAGAAAGTCAATCGCGTCGTGCCTTCAGGTCGGCTTTACGTCAGCGCAACTTTCAACAACACTCTAGTTAGCATTACTGATGAACAAGGTGGAGTGCTCTGCTGGTCAAGTACCGGTGAAGCTGGTTTCTCTGGTTCACGCAAGTCGACTCCTTACGCTGCCACTGTAGCTCTAGAAAATGCAATTAACAAAGCTAAGAATTATGGGATGAATAAGATGGACGTTTTCATCAAGGGTCCAGGTCCTGGTCGCGACGTCGCTTTGCGCGTGCTTCGCGCTCAAGGTATTCGAGTATCCATGATTGCTGATTTGACCCCGATGCCACACAACGGCACCAGACCACGAAAGGCTAGACACTAATATGGCAAGATACATCGGTCCCAAACAAAGACTACAAAGACAGATTGGTGAGGACTTAGGGTTAAAAACCAACGCTCTCAAGACAGCTCGCCGCTTGGCTAGTCGTCCTGGTCAGCACGGTGCCAAGGGTCGTCGCAAAGTTTCTAACTACGGAATTCAACTCAAGGAAAAACAAAAGCTCAAGTATATCTACGGTATTCTAGAGAAGCAATTGCGCGCTACTTACGAAGAAGCCAGCAAGAACCCTGCCGCTACTGGTACTGCTATGCTCAGTTTCTTAGAGCGTCGCTTGGACAACGTCGTCTATCGTCTTGGCTGGGCACCGACTCGTGCTGCCGCCCGCCAATTAGTTAACCACAATCATTTCACCTTGAACGGTAAGAAGATGAATATTCCTTCTTATCAAGTCAGAGTGGGTGATGTCCTGACCATGAAAGCCAAAACGGCCAAAGTTCCAGTTGTGGCCGCCACCATGAAGGAAGACACTAAGTTGCCAGCTTGGCTTCAAGCCAAAAATGGTGCTGCTTCAGTCACCAAATTACCAGTTAGAGAAGACATCACAGAAAAAGTCGATGAGCAGCTCATCGTCGAGTATTACAACAGATAATTATTAATTACGGAAACGGATTCCTCCTCTAGGGGAGGGAGATGAAACAAAGGAAAATATGTCACAAACAGTCAAAGATGATTCCATCATGAATCCAAACTTCAGCGTCGTTGAAGTCGAGTCTAACTCTTCTCGCTCAACGATCGTCATCGAAGCCCTTGAAAGTGGCTTCGGTCACACTATCGGCAACGCCTTGCGTCGCGTGCTTTTGAGCTCTTTGCCGGGCACTGCCATTACCAAGTTGAGCATTGATGGGGTTACTCACCAATTCACTTCTTTTGAAGGGATGACTGAGGATGTGGTAGAGTTAATTCTCAATCTCAAGCAAATCAGAGTTAAAGCTGACAGCAAGGAAGCTGGCATCTTGCGCCTCAATGTCAAGGGCGCCAAAGAAATCACTGCTGCTGATGTAGAGTGTGAAGCTGGTTTCGAAGTAGTTAACAAAGATCTATATCTAGCAACCTTAGCCAAAGGCAAGACTCTCGACATCGAGATGGTGGTCGAATCTGGCGTTGGTTATCAATTGGCTAGTGAAGTCGAGACTGAAACTGTTGGTCAGATGGCTGTGGACGCACTCTTTTCACCCGTGATCAAAGTTTCTTATCGAGTTGAAGCTACCCGCGTGGGTCGTCGTACCGACTTCGACAAAATTGTCTTTGACATCGAAACTGATGGCAGCATCACCCCTCTAGAGGCAGTTAAGCAGGCTGCTACGATCTTGATCAAGCAGTTCAACCAAATCGTTAATCCAGTGGTTCAGGAAGTCAAAGAAGAATTGACCAACTTGAGCCCTGAAGAAGTTGAAGTCATGAAGTTGACCGTTGAAGAGCTTGATCTGCCAACCAGAATTGCCAATGCCCTGCGCAAAGGTGGTTTCGAAACAGTCGCTAGCTTAGTTAGATCTCCCAAAGACGAGATCTCTCGCGTCAAGAATCTTGGTGGTAAAAGCATTGACCTAATCGAGGAAGCTCTTGGTAAAAAGGGAGTTGTCCTGACGGATTAATTTTTGAAAGTGATTTATGAAACATCGAATCAAAGCCAAGCATTTTAATCGAGACGCCAAGAGTCGTAAGGCCTTGCTCAAGAACTTATTGCGCGACCTTTTTACTCATGGTCACATTACTACTAGTGAAAGTCGTGTCAAAGAGATCGGTCGTCTGGCTGACAAATTAATTACCAAAGCCAAGCAGAGTACTCTGACGGCTCGTCGTGACCTCCATGAAGTTTTTGGTCGCCGTGACGTAGTCAATGCTTTGGTTGACAAAATTGCTCCTGCTTTTGGCGACAAGAAATCTGGTTTTTCTACCATCGAAAAAATTGCTGCTCGCCGCGGTGATGGCACTGTTTTGTATAAACTCTCGCTTTTACTTGGTGATCTGAAGCTCACTACGCTCAAGAAAGAAAAAATTGCCGCTGCCAAGCCAGTTGCAAAAAAAGTGACTGTTAAGAAAGAATTAGCTGTCAAAGCAACTACTAAGCCTGCTGCCAAAAAAATCGCTGTCAAAAAGCCCGCTGTCAAAGCCAAAAAATCAGAGGAGACCAAATAATGTTTCAAAAATTTAAATCTTTTATCCAAAAAAAAGAAGAAGTGCAGCGCGATTGGCTCTTTTACGATGCTTCCGGCAAAGTCTTGGGTCGTTTGGCTACTGAAATTGCTGAAAAATTAATTGGCAAAGACAAAGTCACCTACACTCCTAATGTTGACGGTGGCGATTATGTAGTTTTACTCAATGCTGAAAAAATTGAAGTGACTCGCGACAAAGCCAACAAAAAAATCTACTCATGGGGTAGCGGTTTTCCAGGGGGGCTCAAACAGCGCACCTTCACTGAAATGCTCGCCAAAAACCCAGAGAAACTGATTAAACACGCAGTCAAAAACATGTTGCCCAAAAATCGCTTGCGCGATCAACGCTTGGATCGCCTCAAAGTGGTCGTAGGCAGTGACAACCCTTACCAAGGAATGACAAAGGCACAATAATATGGCAATAAGAATGAACAAGAAATCAGGCAAAGCCAAAAAAGTGATTAAGAAAATCATCACTCCAGTGGTTGCTGTCAAGAAAAAAGGCGTTGAAGTCGAAAAAAACTTCAAGATCCCCAAAACCAAGTACATCGAAGCAATCGGTCGTCGCAAAGTGGCTACGGCTAGAGTTCGTATTTATGAGGGTCAAGGCGATTTTGTGGTCAATGGCGCCCTCGTTTCGGACTATTTCACAGGTCTTCGCAATGCTCCGGCTCTTTATATGAAGCCTTTCGATCTGACTGGCAATAAAGGTAAATTTGCCGTCACTGCCAAAGTCAGTGGTTCTGGCATCAATGCTCAGCTTGAAGCTCTAACTAATGGTTTAGCTAAAGCTCTAGTTGCTTTTAATCCTGAATTACGTACTTTCCTCAAACCTGCTGGTCTCTTGACTCGCGATGATCGTATGAAAGAAACTCGTAAAATGGGTATGGGTGGTAAAGCTCGTCGCAAGAGACAGTCGCCAAAGCGTTAAATTTGATTTCGTCCTTTTTCTATACTACGGACGCTCCTTCACATAAGCTCAGTCGAAAAAACCCGCTCTCTCGAGCGGGTTTTTGGTTTTTATGATTGGCGTTAATTTACCAAACCTCTTTCTTCAAAGGCTTGCCGACGCGGAAGTTGACCACTTTGTGGCCTTTGACAACTTGGCGCTTGGCTTTGTCACCAAAAGGTTCGACATGTTTGTCTTTGACCTTGCTGACGTAAAAAGTGCCGAAGCCAGACAGGACAACTTTGTCACCCTTTTTGAGGCTGCGGATAATTTCGTCGAACATGGCTTCGACTGCTTCGGTGGAAGCTTTTTTGGTGAGGTGGGCTTTCTTGGCTACCACATTGATCAAATCTGATTTGGTCATGAGGCCTTTCTAGATTTACTAATTAACTACTGTTTAGAGTGTACTATTTTGATTGAGTAAGTCAAGGAGGAGTTAAATTATTTTTAGTTGATACAGCAAGACAGTTGACATCCCCAACATATCGTAGCCGATGTCTCGCAAAGTGGGGTGTCTGCCTGGCACGGTGCCCTGGTGAAATTCATCAACCACAGCGTACAAAAGAGCGATGCAAAGGGGAATTACGTAGCTTCTAGTGTTGAGTGAGCGGTGGCTAGTTTGTTGGTAAGCCCGAAAAAGCAACAAGTACAAGACAGCGTAGACAAACATGTGAGCAGCTTTTTTGAAGATAAAGTCATAAACTGAGACGCTAAAACCAGGCAAAACTTCCTGAGCAGAAAGTAAGAAAATTAGACCAGCCCAGAGAGTTGGCACCAAATAGGCGAGCAAGTAATCTCTAAGAGTGATTTTTTTGGAACTTGGCATAGAGCAGGTAAGTAGAGGCAAAGATAAGCAACAAACTCCCGATTATAGCATTTTTAAGCTCTATGGGGGCAGTTTTTTGACCCAGGAAAACTAGGCGACTGAGTCTCTCTTCTCTAGTGCTGGCAGCTGCTTGCAGCTGGATTTTGTCAAGCAAATAATGGGGATATTGGCTAATCTGTAGTAGTGGGCTTGTGGCCTGAAAACCGTCGCCGTCAGTGCTATTTGGTTGGTCACCGGCAACAGAAGCTCCCTGTCCAGGTGCGGTAGTTGGACTGAGACTTGGATTTGGAGTCGGTGAAGCGCTAGCGGTTGGGTTAAGTGTTGGCGTGGGGGTGGGGGTTGGATTGATTTGGTTACGACTTGGTTCCATCAGGCTAAATTCGCTAGATGTGCCAATTCTCGCCCAACTCAGGCCTTTTTGAGTGCTGAAATAACTGAAGGAGTCTAAGACATTGCCGAGATTATCTTTGAGAACGACACTATCTTGGTCGTTGTTGAGACCGCTGACTTCGACAACCAGCAACTGATCGTTAAAATTTTCGTTGCTAAATTTGTAAATTTGCCTGGCGCTATCAAAAATGGTGTAGTTGAGTAAGTTTACTTCGAGATCAGTTTCAACCAGGAACAGCTCGATCCACTCACTACCGCTTTCCTGGTTGGGGTGCACTTCATTGATGAAAATGGTGGGGCTCATAACTCTATTTTGTCACGCTCAGGTTACCAGAAGCGTATCAGGCTTTAAATTTGTTCACATATAGATTATAATCAATATGTATGCAGCCAGCTTTTTGCCAGACTTGTTTCAGTAATTTGGCCGTGGAGTCGCGGATGAAAATTTTCCTATTTCTCAAGGAAAATGGCGAGAAGACGGTTTCTGACATCGTTAGACAATTAGACCTGAGTCAGCCAACTATTTCCTATCACCTCAAAAATATGCTATCAGCTAGCTTGCTTAATAAAAGGCGAGCTGGCAAAGCCATTTATTACACCATCAACGATCGTTGTCCTAATAACGATCGTCAATGCGCTCTCAAACAATTGGGCTTCACCAACTAATAGTTAAAAGGAATTAATTGTGCTTAAAATTAAAAATTTACAAGTTTCCCTAAATAAAAAAATGATTTTGGATAAAATTGATTTATCAGTTGATTCTGGCACTACTCACGTATTGATGGGCCAAAATGGTGCCGGTAAAAGCACTCTCGCCCAAAGTATTATGGGCAACCCTAATTACACAGTCAAAGGAGAATTATCTTTTGACAAGCAAGACCTGCTGGAGTTAGATCCACAAAAGCGAGCTGCATTGGGGATTTTTTTATCTTTTCAGCAAATTTTGGAAATTCCTGGGGTAAAAATCTATGACTATTTGCGCTTGCTCCAAAAAAAGAGTCACGACAAAAAACTTACTCCACTCAAATTCAAAGCTTTTCTCAAGGAGAGAATGGAGTTACTCAGCTTCAACGAAAGTTTTTTAACTCGTTCACTCAATCACGGTTTTTCTGGTGGGGAGAAGAAAAAATTAGAAATTTTACAGATGCTAGTTATCGAGCCAAAGTTGATTATTTTAGACGAAATTGACAGTGGTCTCGACATCGACGCCATCCAAGCTGTGGCTCGGGCCGTCAACTTTATGAAGCAGACTAAGGGCAGCTCTGTTTTAGTCATTACTCACTACTCGCGTATTTTAAGCTACTTAAACATTGATCGAGTTCACTTGTTGAGCAAAGGGCAGCTGATTACGTCTGGAGGTCAAGATTTGGTTGAACAGATTGAAAAGCAGGGCTTCAGTCAAGTTTTGGCGGGCAATCAATAAATTATGAAGCAAGCCTCTCTCAAAAAACTCAACGATTCTTACGAGGAAAAATTTGGTTTCGCTATGCCAGAGAAATCGGTGTTGAGTTTTGACTTTGGTTTGTCACCACAGATCATCAGTCAAATCTCGGACAGTAAAAATGAACCGACTTGGATGCGCGAATTTCGCTTGCGCTCCTTGGAGGTTTTTCAAAGTAAGCCAATGCCGCCTTGGGGGCCAGACCTGAGCGAAATAGATTTCGAGCAAATTAGATATTTTATTAAAGATACCGACATTGAAAGTAAAAGTTGGGATGATGTGCCAGCTGAAATCAAGGAAACTTTTGACCGCCTGGGGGTGCCGCAAGCAGAACGTGAGTTTTTGGCAGGGGTCAAAGCTCAGTACAATAGCGAAGTCGCCTATTCTTCTCTGCAAGCTGAGTTGGACGAACAAGGGGTAATTTTTTGCTCGATGGAAGAAGCTTTGCAAAAGCATGGTGAGTTATTCAAAAAATACTTCGCCACCCTCATTCCCAGTGCTGACAATAAATTTGCTGCTCTCAACAGCGCTGCTTGGTCTGGTGGTTCTTTCGTTTATATTCCACCCAATACTCACGTGAAAAGACCTCTACAAAGCTATTTTCGCATCAATGCTGCTCGCATGGGGCAGTTCGAGCGCACTCTAATTATCGCAGATGAGGGTTCGAGTGCACACTATGTCGAAGGTTGCACTGCGCCAGTTTATAGTGAGTATTCGCTGCATGCGGCGGTGGTGGAGGTTTTTGTTTTGCCGAAGGCGCGTTTTCGCTACACCACTATCCAGAACTGGTCAGGCAACATTTACAATTTGGTGACCAAAAGGGCCAAAGTAATGCGTGATGCCGTCATGGAATGGGTGGATGGCAACTTAGGTGCCAAAACGACCATGAAATATCCTAGCTGTTATCTAGTTGAAGAGGGTGCTTATGGCGAAATGCTCTCGATCGCTTACGCCAAAAACTCTCAAATTCAAGATACTGGCGCCAAAATGTTGCATCTAGCCCCAAATACTTCATCTAAAATTGTCGCCAAATCAGTCAGTATCGCTGGTGGAACTAGTAATTATCGTGGCTTAGTTTACATTGCCAAGGTCGCCAAAAATAGCAAAAGCAAAGTCGAATGTGACGCTTTGATTTTGGATGAAAAGTCTTCGACTAGCACCTATCCAGACATGAAAATCTCGGGCGATAATGCCATGGTTGAGCACGAAGCATCGGTCAGTGAGATCGAAGAAGAAAAATTATTTTACCTGATGAGTAGGGGTTTAGATAAAGCCGAAGCCATGACTTTACTGGTAGCAGGTTTCATCGAACCGATCGTCAAAGAATTGCCACTCGAATATGCAGTGGAACTCAATCGTCTCATCGAGCTAGAAATGGAAGGGAGCGTGGGCTAATGCAAGTTGTTTTACTCGACCAGCAAGGTGATCACTTACTGCAACCGCAAGAGGATACTTTGTTTTTAGTTTTACTTGATCAACAGTTGCAACAGGGGCAGGTCAAAGTTGATTTAACTTTTCAAAAGTCAGGAGTTAGTTGTCAACTGGTTTTCGTCGGTCGTCTGGCGCCAAACAGCAGTTGGCAGCTGGAAAGTAACATGAAACATCTGACTAATCACACTAGCTGTTTGACTGATGTTTACTTGAGTCAGGCTGATCGCTCTAGGGTCGATTATTTCGGGCAAATTCACATCGGACGAGAAGCGCGAGCGACTAAATCTTTTTTGACAGAGCAGAGTTTGACTTTGGGGCGTGCAACCTTCAATCGTTCTCGGCCGATTTTGGAAATTTTTAACAATAAAGTCAAAGCCTCGCACAGCGCTAGCAGCAGTCGCCTAAGCGAAACTGACCTTTTCTACTTGATGAGTCGAGGCTTGAAGCGAGATGAGGCGGAGCAGTTGTTGGAGGAAGCTTTTTTCAATAAAATTTTGGACACCATTAAGTCAACTGAGGCAAAAAAACTAATCAAGGAATATCTAGCATGTTAAACGTCGATAAAATCAGAGCGGATTTTCCGCTCTTCACGCACCATCCTGATCTAATTTATCTCGACAACGCGGCCACCAGCCAAAAGCCCAAAGTGGTGATTAAGGCGCTGACGGATTTTTATGAACGAAGCAACGCCAACGTTCACCGCGGCATTTATGCGCTTAGTGAAATGGCCAGCGCTGCCTACGAAGCAGCTCGCAGTAAAGTGGCGAAGTTTATCGGTGCCACTTCTGCGTCAGAAATAATTTTCACCAAAGGCACGACTGATGGTTTGAACTTGGTGGCTCAAAGTTACGGATTGGCTAATTTGCAAGCTGGTGATGAAGTTTTGGTTGCAGATTTCGAACATCACAGCAACTTTTTACCTTGGCAAAAAGTTTGTCAGTTAACCGGAGCTAAACTAAAATTTTTTGGCAGCGACGCCAGCGGTTTTATCTCTAAAGAGGAATGGCAAAAAAAATTAAATCAAAAAACCAAAATTGTCGCCATCGCCCATGCTTCCAATGTCTTAGGCACGATTACCGACATCAAAAAAATTGCTAAACTAGTTCACGCTGTTGGCGCCGTGCTGGTGGTCGATGCTGCTCAGGCAGCGCCACATTTGGCAGTTGATGTCAAAGATTTGGACTGCGATTTCTATACTTTTAGCGGTCACAAAATGTTGGCGCCGATGGGGATTGGAGTGCTCTATGCTAAAGAAAAAATTCTAGAAGTCATGTCGCCCTACCAGCTTGGCGGTGGGATGATCGAGTCAGTCAGTGAGCAGGAGGTGATTTTTGCTGTCTCTCCAGAAAAATTTGAAGCTGGCACGCCTCACGTGGCCGGTGCTATTGCTTTGGCGGCGGCAATCGATTATTTGCAGGAAGTTGGTTTAGCAAAAATTAGAGCTCACGAAATTGCTTTGAGCGAACGCTTGCTTAGTGGTTTAGCCAAAAACAAGCGAGTCAAACTGCTTGGTGAAGCGCAAGCTTCAGAGCGCACAGGCTTGGTTTCTTTTCACGTCGATGGCGTTCACGCCCACGATCTGAGTGACTATTTGGCCAAAAATAATTTGGCTCTGCGGGCGGGCTTTCACTGTAGTGAGCCACTTCATCAGAGCAGAAGTTGTGGTGCTACGCTACGCGCTTCTTACTACTTGTATAATACCGAGGCCGAAATTGACACTTTGCTTGAGAAATTAGAAGAAGCAATCAACTATTATGAATGAACTGTACAGAAGTGAGCTGATGGAGATTTACAAAGACCCGGCGCACCGCGGTCATCTCCAACCGTGCTCGGTCAGTTTGGATAAGCAAAATCCTTTTTGTGGTGATCGCTTGCATTTAGCTTTGCAAATCAAAGATGGTGTCATCAGTGATGCCAAATTTGAGGGTGAGCTGTGTTTCGTCAGTATCATCGGTGCGGAATTTTTACTGGAAGAAGTGATTGGCAAAAGTCTAGCTGAGGCAAAAAAAATTGACCAAGCGCAAATTTTGGCGCTGCTTGATTTAAATCTCACCACCAGTCGCATCGCTTGTGCCACTTTGGCTTTGCAAGCCTTGCAACAAGCTTTAGTTAAATATGAGGAGGCAAGTAAGTGACGAGTAAGCTGCAAATTGATAAAGACACCGCCATCGAAGACTTGATCGAAGAAAGTCCAGAGATGAACGACATCCTTTATGAATATGGATTGTACTGTGGTAATTGTTTTGCGGCCGGCTGGGACACTTTGGAAGAGGGTGCTAAAATGCACGGCTTGGAGGATGATGAAATCGAAGAATTAATTCAAGAATTAAATAAAAAAGCTGACGAAGTAAAAAATTCTCAAAATCAAGAAAAAAATTAGTCACCAAAAGAATAAAATTCATGCAGCAAGTATATTTAGACAACGCCGCTACCACCGCTCTCAAACCCGCTGTCCTGCAAGCAATGCTCCCGTATTTGCAGGAACTTTATGGCAATGCTTCTTCCGTTTATCAGTTGGCCCAAACTAGCAAGCGAGCTATCGAAGCAGCTCGGGAAAGTATGGCTTCGCTGCTTCATGCTGACAGCAAAGAAATTTACTTCACAGCCTCAGGCACGGAAGCTGACAACTGGGCGCTCAAGGGCTTGGCCATCGCCAATCAAGACAAAGGCAAACACATCATTACTTCAAGCATCGAACACCACGCAATTTTGCACAGCGCTCACTATTTGGAAAGCCAAGGCTTCGAAGTGACTTATTTGCCAGTTGATGAATTCGGTTTGGTTCGATCAAGTGATTTGCAAGCTTCAATGCGTGCTGACACGATTCTGGTTTCGCTGATGTGGGCCAACAATGAAGTCGGCACTATCCAGCCAATTGCCGAATTAGCTAAGATCACCAAAGATCACGGGGCGATTTTTCACACAGACAGTGTGCAAGCAATCGGCAACCTCGATGTCGATCTAAGCATCGTGCCCGTCGACGCGCTGTCACTCTCAGCTCATAAATTTCATGGTCCTAAAGGGGTCGGCGCACTATTCCTGCGAAGTGGGGTCAAAATAGATAGTTTTCTCCACGGTGGCTCTCAAGAAAGAGACCTGCGTGCCGGCACAGAAAACGTCGCTGGTATCGTCGGCATGGCCAAAGCCCTAGAATTAGCTTTGGCAGATTTGCCAGAGAAAACTAAATCAACCCAAGCTCTTCGCGATCAACTGATCAAAGAAGCCATGGCTCTGGATCCACGAATCAAGCTCAATGGCCATCCACTCAAGCGTTTACCAGGAAATGTTAATTTGTCTTTTCCAGGGTTTGCTGGCGATGTTCTACTGATGAGCTTGGATATGCAGGGCATCGCTGCATCTAGCGGTTCAGCTTGTAGTGCTCTGTCGGTCGAACCATCTCACGTTTTATTGGCCATGGGCTTAAGTCGTGAGCTAGCAAAATCGACCTTGCGCTTTAGCCTATCAGAAGATAATAGCCAGGCCGATATCGATCATTTGTTGACAGTTTTGAGGCGTTTGCTAGGTAAGGACCAATCATGAAGAAAAAAGTTATGGTCGGCATGAGCGGTGGGGTGGATTCTTCAGTAGCGGCGGCCTTGCTGCTTGAACAAGGTTACGAAGTGGTGGGGGTGACGATGCAAATTTGGCAGGACGACAAAAAAGACGAAGCCGGATCCTGCTGTTCGCTTTCAGCAGTCGATGATGCTCGTCGGGTGGCCAACAAGCTCGGGATACCTTACTACGTGCTCAATTTCAAGGAAATCTTCGACCAAAAAGTGATCGAGTATTTCACCAATGAGTACCTGCGGGGCAAAACGCCCAACCCTTGCATCGCTTGCAATCGTTATATCAAATTTGATGAATTCCTGAAAAAAGCCCGCGAGATGGGCATGGATTATGTCGCTACTGGCCATTACGCGACGGTGGTGCAGGAGGGTGGGCGCTATTTGCTCAAGCGTTCGGCAAGTTTAGCCAAAGACCAAACCTACCCACTCTACAATCTGAATCAAGATCAGCTGGCACACACTCTTTTTCCGCTGGCGCCCTACGAAAAATCGGCCGTTCGGGAAATGGCTAAAAATTTAGGCTTGGGGGTGGCCAGCAAACCAGACAGTCAAGACATTTGCTTCGTAGTTCACCATGATTATTCGGCCTTCATCGAAGAGCGCACCGGTATCAAAGTCGAACCGGGCAATTTTATCGATCAGACCGGCAAAATTATGGGCAGACACAAGGGGCTGTATCACTACACCATCGGTCAGCGCAAAGGACTGGGCATCGCCACAGGCAAGCCGGTTTTCGTCTCCAAAATTGATGTGGAAAGAAACGAAGTGGTTTTAGGTGAAGAGTCCGACATTTTGTCGACCAGCTTGATTGCTGGTGATTTGAATTTCATCGCAGTCGATGAGTTGCGCGAGCCAGTCCAGGCCAGCGTCAAAATTCGCTATGGCTCCAGAGAAGCGACGGCACTGATTGAGCCGCTAGGCGAAGATCAAGTCAAAGTTAACTTCCAAGAACCGCAGCGCGCGGTGACTGCAGGCCAGTCGGTGGTTTTCTACCAGGGCGACGTGGTTTTGGGGGGTGGAATTATTCAGTGAGTGCTCTATGCACAGCATCTTTTGTACCAGCTACTTTTTTGCAATGCTGCAATGTGAGCATTGCAAAAAAGTAGGGTCCAAAATATAATGCGTTAATGGATGCTGATAGACGATACATTGGCTATATCGCCAGTTGACGGTCGCTACCGAAAAAAGACAAGCTCACTTCGCACCCATTTTTCCGAAGCCGCTTTAATTTCTCTTAGAATCAAAATTGAATTGTTGTATTTGCGGCAGCTGGACAAGCACGGCGTTATTGCTTCTTTGACCGATGCTGAAAAAGCCGTTTGCCAAAAATTAGCTGTCTACGACGAGGCAGCGATTATCCGAGTCAAAGAAATTGAAGAAAAGACTCATCACGATGTCAAAGCCGTCGAGTACTATTTGCGCGAGCAGTTTGAGAAAGCAGGCTTAGACCGCCTTATTTCCCACTTACACTTCGCTATTACCTCAGAAGATATTAATAACTTGGCTTATCGTCTGATGCTTAGTGGTGGTTTGCGCGAAGTGATTTGGCCAAGCTTGTTGGAAGTTTTGACAAAGCTCGCCACTCAAGTCGAAAAATACGCGGAGTTACCAATGTTGGCGCGCACTCACGGTCAGGCGGCGATCCCGACGACTTTTGGCAAAGAGTTGGCAGTTTTTGCAGAGCGTCTCCTACCACTTTTGATAGAAATTAAAGAGATTAGACTAAAAGGCAAGCTTAGTGGCGCAGTCGGTGGTTACCAAGCGATGCAGCTAGCTCATAAAGAAGTGAATTGGCCAAAGCTAAGTCGCGAACTAGTTGGCGAGATCGGCTTTGATTTGGCAGAAGTGACTACGCAAATTTCGCCAGCAGATGATTTAGTCAAAGTTTTCAGTATTTTTTACCGCCTAAATGGCATTCTACTTGATCTAAATCAAGATATTTGGCGCTACATTAGCGATGGCTGGTTGGTGCAGATCGGCAAGGAAGAATTTATTGGTTCCAGCACCATGCCGCAAAAAATTAACCCGATAGAATTTGAAAATTCAGAAGGCAATCTGGTGATGGCCAACGCTCTTCTCGAGGGAATGATGCGTAAGTTGCCGATTAGCCGTTTACAGAGGGATTTATCGGAGAGCACGGTTTTGCGCAACATAGGCAGTGTTTTTGCTTACTGTTTGCTGGCTTACCAGAGTTTGAGTGGGGGTTTGAGCAAACTAGCGGCAGATGAAAAAGCCATGCAGCAGGCTCTTGAAGCTAACTACAACATTCTGACTGAAGCCTGGCAAACGCTGGCGCGTAAAAATGGCGACAGACAGGCTTACGAAAAAATAGCCAAATTGGCCAAAAACAAAGTGTTGACCAAAGAGGCATGGCTAGAATTAAGCAAAGGCATGGGGCAAGAATTAGAGCAGCTAAATACAAGTAATTATCTTGGCCTGTCGGTGCAATTAGCCAAGCAAACTGTCAACAAAGTTGGCAAATTTATCAAAGTGAATTCCAAGTTACTAATATCAACTAAATAAGGAATTGAAATCATGACCAATGGTTTTTTAAGTGCTTACAATGCAGTTTATAAGAAGGGCCAACTTTTTGGCGCGAACCGGAAACTAGATCATGATCCCTTCACCAAAGCGGGTCGCAGGGCCAACTCCATCGCCGTAGTAGGTGGTGCTCTGGGTGATGAGGGTAAGGGTAGAATTACCGATGAGTTGACCGCCTTGTTTCTGAAAGAACACCAGAGTGTTTTTCACTACCGTGACAATGGTGGTGCCAACGCTGGCCACACCATCGCTGTTGGGGACAAAAAAATTGCTTTACACCAGCTTGGTTCGGGCGTTTTGCAAAAGGGTTGCACGGTGGTGCTTGGCAAAGAAATGGTGATTCATCCCCAAGATTTGGTTTTGGAAATCAAAGAAGTCGAGAAAGTTTTGGATGGCCAGCCTATGCCAGCCAAACTGCTGATCGATAAGATGGCCCTGCTCTGCCTAGATACGCACCGGGCCTTCGAAGCGGTGCTCAAGATGAAAGCCACCGGTAGTAAAGCCGCCACTGGCCGCGGCATTTCTTCAGCTTACGCTGATGTCATTTATCGCAATCCGCTGCGACTGCGCGATCTATTCGCCAAAGATTGGCAGGATCGTGTCAAAGCTCACTTCAGTCACTACCAGATGTTGTGTCAGGGTTTTGGCTTCGAGTTGACGAGCGTGGAAGTGCCGCGACTCGATGGCTCGATGGTCAAAGTGGGTGATTCGATAGAATTTAGCAAGCAGTTAGCCACCGCCAAAAAAACTCTCCAACCCTTCGTCAGCGAAGTGCAGTCGCTCATCAAGCAAACTTGGCAAGGGCAAACCCCGATGGTTTTCGAAAAGGCGCAAGCTTTGGGACTGGATACACGCTACGGCGTCTACCCTGACGTGACCGCTTCCAACTGCGGTTTCGATGGCATTTATTCCTCGACTGAAGGGGCGGTGGACGATCAACTCTTGGCAGTTAAGGCTGCCACCATCAAGGCCACTTACACTTCGAGTGTGGGGACGCGGGTCTTGCCGACGATGATGGAGGAGGGTTTGGCCAAACGCATTCGCGAAGATGCCAACGAGTATGGAGCGACCACTAAGCGACCGCGCGACATCGCCTACATTGATTTGCCGATGTTGTCCTACTTATTTCGCGTGGGTCGGGTTGAATACTTGACTCTCACCCACTTGGACATCGCTTATCCGGAAGTGCCAATCAAAGTTTGCGTGGCTTATGAAAAAGACGGCCAAGAAGTCGAGTACCGCCCCGACCAAGAATACCTCAATCAAGTCACCGCTAAATATATCGAGCTGCCGAGTTTTGATGGTCAGGCTTTGACCAGAGTTACCAAAATGAGTGACTTGCCCAAAGCAGCATTGCAGTTTGTGGCCTTTTTGACCAGAAGCTTACAAGTTCAGCCACTCCTCGTAAGTGTAGGGCCCAAACGCGACCAGACGATTAAGTATTATTAATTAATTTATAAAAGGAATAAACTTGATGTCTACCACTTTTTACAAATACCTCGGTCAGACTGAAAATTGGCCAGATATTAGCAGCGCTCACCCAGCCAGCCTCACCTACGATGACGTTTTAATTATGCCCCAGGCCGAAACCAAAATTGGCTCACGCCGCGAGACGGATATTTCAGTCCAATTTGGGCCATTTAAGTTGCAGAAGCCGATCGTCACTGCTCCCATGGATACGGTCAGTGGTGAAAAAATGGCCGCTCTTATGCATCGCTTGGGTGGTTTGACCTTTATGCCACGCGTTTTCGTCAATGAAGCTTTGGCAGCTGCCGCTCGTTTGCATAAAGCTAAAATCGACGCTGTTTACTCGATTGGGCTCAAGGATGCTTTGAAAAATGCCACCGCCTTCAAAAAGCTTGGCGCCAAAGCCATTTTGCTCGATGTGGCACATGGTGGGATGAGCGACATCATAAGTACTGCCGCTGAAATTCAAAGCAAACTCAAATTAACTGTCATCGCTGGCAATATCGTCAGCTATGATCAAGCCATGTCCTACAAGAAAGCCGGTCTAACCATCGCTCGCGTTGGTGTGGGCGGCGGTGGGATGTGCATTACTCGTTTGGTGGCTGGAGCTGGTTTTCCGCAGCTCTCAGCAGTTTTCGAGACGACTGCTTCTGGTTTGGAAGTAATTGCTGACGGTGGAATTCGCAAGCCAGCAGACTTCGCCAAAGCCATCGCTGCAGGGGCCAGGGTGATCATGGTTGGCTCGATGCTGGCAGGTACCGAGGAAGCGCCCGGCGAAGTAGTCGGTGGAGCCAAGAAGGCTCGCGGTCAAGCCTCTGAGGATTACATGAAAGACAATGGTTCTAAGATGGGCGAATTCCGCAGCGCCGAAGGCATTATGACCATGGTCTCCCTCAAAGGTTCAGCGGAGTGGATCATCAATGATTTAGTGGGCGGTTTGCGCTCAGCCATGTCTTACACCGGCGCCAAAAACATTCAGGAGTTTCAAGCCAAAACCCAGTTCGTGGTGGCCTCTACAGCTGCCCAAGGTGAAGGTGTGGCGCATATTGAGAAGAGGTAAGCTAGGCGTATAATGGACGCTCATATGTCCAAATTGCCAACTTCTCTAGCTGATCAGCTAGCCAAATTTATTTCATCTCAAGCTTTGCTCTGTAGTGGGAGGGTGGAAGACACTGCTTCTCAGGAGAGAATGACTCTCAACTTTCGCTTTGCCGAGAAGTTGGCCACACTACATTATCAATCTCGCATTGCTAGAGCCAGCGAATTAGATTCGAAGGAAGTGGCAAAAGCTCAAGAAATAGCCAGAAAATACATTGGTGCTGACAATCATGATTTTTTTGCTACCTGCGTCGATGGACGCAACATGCCGACGGTGATGTTTTCCAAGCCGCCACATGTGGGCGGGGTGCTGCGTTCTCCAGCTGGAATTTTGAGTGGTTTTATGACTGGTCAAAAGCGCGATTCAGTTTTTATTGACTATTCCACTTTTGTGGTTCGTCAAATTAGCAAGCTGCTTCGAGAAAAAGCTAGCGGCACCATTTTTTATGGTTTAGATTCGCATCTCGCCTGTGCCGCGCGCGGCCAAATTCACGAGACCGAAGGCGGTCGCCAAGCTGATGCTGGCCTGCGCTCAGATATTTTGAGCAAGCTGATGATGGCGCGCGGCATTTTACGCTTGCGTCAGGAATTGCTAGAGCAGGGCCAGGAGGTTGCCGAGGTGATTCCGACTTTCTTTTCTTTTGATCCTCATTCTGGTGGAGTGTGGTTTGGTCTGGAAACGCAAGTGCAGCAAGCGACTTTGGCCGCTGACGGCTACACGGACAAGCAACTGCAGCAGCTAGTAAAAACTGGCGCCGTGATTAGCAGCTTCTCTCTATTGCAAGAGCCTCTGGTTCATGAAGCTTTGAGTAAAGTGCTTGAGGCAGAGAGCGCTGACTTCAGGAATAATTATGCAGCCTCACTGCAGAAAAATTGGCAAGCGATTGAAGCTTTGTACGACGAAGGCAACAGTCAGTTGTTTAAGTACTTGCTGGAAAAAATGACCGCCATCTACCAAAAAGCTGGTTGGTTAATTTCTGATCTCGATTCTTTTGATCAACAAAACATTTCCAAGCGCACTTTGCGTCAGAAAAGTAAATTTTTGCTCAAAAATTTAGTGACCAGATACTCGATTGCTGGGGTGCAGAAGAAGTGGCCTTTTGATCACCACCAAGAAGAAATGGTGGTGATTACTGATGGTGGCTACGCTCCTTTTCCAGTTACTGATGCTTTTGCAGTTTTTTCGCGCGACCTCAATGGCTTACTGCCAAATACTAAGCTAACCATTGATCTAATTCGCAGTTCACGTCGTCAACAGAAACTGCACAATCCTTTCAAAGAAATTACTTTCAGTCAGGCAGATTTTGTAGCGGCGCCAGTCCTGATTTCCAACAAAGCAATTGTCAAAGGTCTTAGTCAAGCTGACTGGGATCAGCTGAGCGAAATTGGCTTGAGTGAAATTTTTAAGCGGTTAAACTGGGACGATCAAGTTGTTTTAGCTTGGCGTAAATCTGATGTCGCCAAGTTAGTGCTTGCTTTGGCAAGTCAAAAAAATATCCAGCTTGATTTGGCTGGTTCATTGCGCTTAATTGATGGTATCTACGAGCTGTTTGACCGCATGCGCTTGCTTCTGAAAGATAAATATTTCCGCCAGATGATGTTTAGTGGTAGCGTCTTGGTACTCAATACCATCGTCGATGGCAATCGTTTTCCGCGAATGATTCTGAACGTGGCAGTTTAATTCTGCGGCGCTCTCGCACACCATTCCTGTAGCTCTACCTGCTTAGTGTCGTAGAAATAAAAACTGGCTTTCGGCGCATGGAAACGGTTGGCGGTGTAGATGACGTCGAGAGGCGTGAGGTCTTGCACTGGAAGCGGTTCGTGATTGATCAACAAGGTGTTTTCGAGACAGTAATCAGTTTTATTTGGTGCGTCGAAGCGAATTTTACCTAAGTGATCGAGGCGAGTGTTGAAGCTATCCGTGCCTGCACGCATAGCCGCTTGGTAATCTAGTGGATCAAGCGGTGTGAAAAAAGCGAGGAAAATATGTGGCTGACCATAATGCGTGGTCAAGACAATTTGCTCATAGAGACCTTGGTAAGCTTGAATTTTGGTCACTAACTGATCGTGATCGGCTTGCCAGAAATGAGCGGTTTCTTCTCCATAAAAAGCAAAATAATAGAGCATTTGGCGATTAAACTCGAGCGCGCCATAAAGAGCTACAATCGCCACTAGTGAGTACAGCTGCCAGTTTTTGTTTTGCAGTTGCACTCGCGCGAAGCGGTAGCTAGCAGCCAGGCCGATAACTGTGCATAACTGTAAAGCCGGCAACAGAGGTAAACTACGCAAACCGTGAGGCGCATCTTGACTCAGGCTGGCGGGCAGCGGTGCCAGCAAAATCCAAGCTAAAAGCAGCAAGTCGCTTGGCTTGCGTCGCCACAGCAATATCCCTATTCCGATTAGCAGAAAAGGTAAGCTAACCAAAGGCAGTTTGTGCAACGGATAAATACTAATGCGTGGTGTGGCATCTTCACCGAAAAACAAGAAATCAGCACTGAAGTGAGCGAGGTAGCGCTCTAAGACTTCTTGACTATAAAAAACGATAGGATTGGCAAAAGACTGGCGAAGTGGCCAACCAAGAACTGTCGAGCGATAAGTCAGTTCAGTCTGTCGCTGCTGCTGCGATTCCCCAGCAAAAATAGAAACTGCTTGCGGTCGCGCCATGATTTGTGAACGACTGAGTTCGACTAGCAGTGGTGCAATAGTCAGCAGGCAGGCAGCTAGGCCGATGACAACTTGTTTTTTGTGGGCGAGCAACCACTTCCGATAAATAACCGCGTAGGCGAGCAAGAGTAAGGGCAGAAACAGGCGCAAACTGTGATACCAGTAGAGACTAAAGCCAAGGATAGAAGCAGTCAGGGGTAGATTTTTGGCCCAATTTTTTTCTCTGACTAAGAGACCCATGCCCCAGAGTAGTAGCGGCAAAGCAGCGTACCACTCGAGAGTGAAGCGAGAGAGGTGGATGGTTAGCGGAGAAAAGGCCATCAAAGCTGCTGCAGCCAGGGCGGCGCGGCGATTGCTGGTCCAAGCAAGCGCCATGAAGTAGGCGGCCAAAATGGCGCTTGTGCCGATGAAGACATTGAGGATGCGGACGGAGAAAATTGACAAGCCGAGTTCACGAATGATGGGTACGATGAGAATACTGTAGAGGCCAGTTTTGAAATCGCCAAAAGACTCGATAAATAATGGCCAAGAGCGACCGAATTCATCCTGACCAGTTTGCAGGAGGGCGTAAGCGTTGTAGCCAATAGCCGCTTCATCCCAGTTGAAGCCAGCTGGAATTTGGGTGAGTTTAGTCAGGCGCAAGTAGAAGCCGCTCGCTGTAATAGCGAGGAGGATGAGTAAGGCGAGTTTTTTTGACACAATATTATCTTAACAGATTGGGATATGCACAGCATCTTTTGTACCAGCTGCTTTTCACAACGCATTATCATGCATTGTAAAAAGGCAGGGTCCAAAATATAATTGCTGGCGAAGTGAAAAAAATATTTTCTCAACTTGCTCGCCTCGAAAATATCGCCTTTGCCTTCTTGCTAATTTTCTTACTCTGGTCGCGACTTTTTCAGCTAAGTAAGTTGCCAGCAACTTTGCCTCACGATGAAATGGTCTATGCAATTCAGGCTCAGTCTTTTGTTTTACAGGGCAAGACGCTTGATCAAAGGCAAGGTTTTTTTTCGCTTCGCCCTTCGCACATTATGTATGCCGAGTGGCCGGCACAGGTGATGAGTCTGGGATTTTTACTGAGCAAACAGCCACTTTTGGCCACGCATCTGACCTCAGTGCTAATGGGTTTGACCTTGCCATTTTTGATGGCTCTACTTGCTTATACTCTGTGGCAGCGAGCAGACATTACCAAAGCGACTTTTATGGTTTTTGTGCTTAGTCCTTTGTTTTGGCAAATGAGCCGTCTCAGCTACGATTCTTTTTATGCTTTATGGTTTTATGTTGCTGGCGGAGTGTTGTTATTGCAGTCGAAACGATCTTTGGAATTATTAAGTTTGCCAGTTTTTACCGTTGGTTTTTTTCAGTATCAGGGTTTCAAACTGATACTTTTACCATGGATTGGTTTTTTATTGCTTTTGTGGATTGTGACGCGTTTGCCTGATCATAAGCTGCGTTCCTTTTGGCGGGCGATTTTACAGTTGCGCTATAAATTGCTGGCGTTGTTACTTGGGTTGAGCTTAATGCTATTTTATGGCTTAGTTTTACTACCAAAACAAGATGCGTCAGTACGGCTATCAAGTTTGATTTTCACCGATACAGAATATTTGAGTAGAGTGGTTGACACTGAACGACGCTTGAGCCTTAACAACCCTCTAGCTAGTGTACTCAGTAACAAAGCAACGGCGATTGGTTTGTTTATGCTCCAGCGTTTGGTTGGAGTTTTCAACCCCAACACTTTACTGCTTCTAATCGAACCCAACGTGAGTGGTTTCAGCGTCTGGACGCACGGTGTGTTTTACTGGGTGGAGTTGGCTTTGCTCTTTGTGGGTTTAGCAGTTTTGTTAGTGCGTGCGAAGACGCACTTGACTGGTTTAGGGTTGTTGTTTGGCGTTTTGACTTTGTGCTTGCCAGCTTTGATCAACAGCGGTGGTGAGTGGTATTTACTGCGCAGCATGTTTAGTTATTTACTGGTGACACTTTTGGCGGCTTGGGGCTTAGTTTATGTTTGGCGACTGCCATTTTGGCGTTACGTAGTATTGGGTGTTTATTTGCTCAGTGTCTTGAATTTTACTTATCAGTATTTTTATCGTTACCCGATTATTAGTTTGGATTGGGGCAATTTCGACGAGCGAGTGCTAGCGCGCTACATCGTTTTACACCAGGCTCAGTATCCAGAAGGACAAGTGCGAGTTTATGGGCCAGAGCCAGAGTATGATTTTTGGAGTTACTTGTTTTACAGTCGCTTGTGATCTGGTGAAACCAAAGATGAAGTTGGCGAAGCGATGCGCCGCTACACGCCATTTGTGAGCAAGGAAGCTGAATATAATCTTGGTAGAGTGACTTTTAGCAATTTCTGTGCTCCCAACGATTTGGAATTATTGGCCATGTATGACGAGACGGAGCTCACTGTTGGTTTTAGCGTGAGTCAAGATTTAATCATCATTCGTGGTGGTCATAAAACTTGTCCAGTCGATGCTTACAATCGTCAAGATCAGCCTGACCGAGCCAAGCAAAAACTGCCAGTTTTGTCGATTTCGGCAGTTCTGGATAGCGGTGAGCGAATGCGTATTTATGGTGACCAGTTATGTTCTGACTTGGCTAGCACCTTTGTCCACGTGCAGTCGCTAGCGCAATTGGATTTGGAGGAGCAGACAGCATCAGAGTTTTGCGAATTGTGGATTAAGAATTTGAAGCTGGTAAAGTAGAGCTTATTTTTTAACAACATCAATTTAGCAACAACATCTTGCACAGTTCTGCTCGCAACTGTTAAACTGAGGAGATGATGTTTTTGGGTAAGAGAAAATTGTTTTTTGTTGTGTTTTTTGCCCTGTTTTTGTCGCCCTCATCCGTCTTCGCAGCTCTTCCTGGAGCACGGTCAGCGACAATTTCCGGCGATGTTTTTTTGGGCGGCGATTACATTGAGCTTGGCATCAGCCAGTACGGTTCTTTTGGGACAGCTCAAAACAAGCCAGCTGGTTTTTTTGGCACTGCTGCTCGCAACACGGTCGGCATGAGTTCTGATCTGGATGGCTTTGACACTGGCACTGATTGGCGCATAGATTTTTTTATGCCTGGTTCACCTGAGGAGCGCTGGAGCGTGGGTTATAAAATTGGCGGTTCTCCGACTGTAGCTGCTAACGCTCGAGCAGCAGGAGTAACTGGCATTGCTGATACGACAACTACCAACGAAAGTGAAGGTAATTTGCTGAAGGCAACTAGCGTCGGCACCCTCAATTCAAATTTACGCATCAGCCAAACCTTTAGTTTCAACAGTGGTGATAAATTTTTCAAAACAGTAGTGCTTTTGGAAAATATTAGCGCAGATACTACTCTCGACAGCGTGCGTTTTATGCGTTCTTTTGACCCCGACAATACTGTTGATAAGGGCGGCAGTTACACGACTCATAATAGCATTGTTTACACCCATTTAGCAGGAGACGGTAAGGCCGTAGTCCAGGCTGATACTTCCAATAATAATTCTGATCCTGTTTATACAGGTACTGGCGGAGCCAGTGGCGGCACGCGTGCGCCAATTTTTTTCTACAGTAGCGACGAGCGCGCCAGAGTCAACTATCACTCTGGTCTTAATCCTGGCGATGTCTATACGCCGAATGTTTATAATACAGTGAACGTTAAAGGAGCATCACAGAATCAAGATGGAGCGATTTCTATTGCTTTCGATGTGGGCACTCTCACTCCAGGACAAACAGCCACAGTTACCTATTACACTAGTCTAGATGAGCGCGATTTCAGTGAAGTGGAGCAAGAAATTCAGGAGGATGAGGCAGCGAGCGCCCCAGTGCAGGGAGAATCAACCACTCAGACAGCTACTAACAGCGCAACCATTTCCTGGACAACTGATATCGTTGCTTCTTCGCAAATCGAATATGGCCTAGTGCCAGAATATGGTTTTACTACTCCAGAAATTAACACCGATCCTCTTGTTACTGAGCATGAAGTCACGATCAGTGATTTGAAGGCTTGTGCTCGCTATTTTTTCCGCACTAAATCAACCAATGTAGACAATATTTCTTCCTATTCTGAGCAAAAGACCTTTGCGACTGAGGGTTGTAGCGTATCCGAAATTGTTGCTGGTGTGGAAGACCAGATTGGTACTGATGGTGGGACGCTCAGCCTAAGTAATGACGAGGTGGAAGTAAGCCTGATAGTTCCAGAAAACTTTCATGATCGCTCGGCTTCTTTTCAAATCAATAAACTCTACACTTACACCATAGACTTTAGCGTGCCAACTGGCAAGCAAATTTTACCCAATCAATTGTTTGATCTGATTGCCGTTGATGAGGACGGCGAACAACTAACGAGCTTCAATAGTTCAGTGACCTTTGTGGTGAGTTATGCCGATCTGCTCGATGAGACGATCGATGAGGACACCCTTGACGTCTATCGCTATGAAGATGGTGTTTGGGTGGCGCAAAATTGCACTTTGGACAAAGAAGCTAAGACTTTAACTTGTTCTTTGCCTCATTTTTCAGTTTATGCAGTTTTTGGCGACTTGTTTGCTAGCGCGACTCCAACACCCACTCCGACTTCTACTCCAACCTCGTCTCCCACGACTACTTCTAGCGCAAGCAGTGATAGCTACTGTCCTTCAACCTGGTTAGGAGTCCCTGATCTGTTCCAGATTGATACAACTCGCGATACCGCCACGGTTTATTTTACGCCAGTAGCGGAGAGTGATGAATATTTCATTAGCTATTCGACGCAGCCTTGGGCGGAAGAACACGGAGTTCAAGTTAAATTGAGTTCAGAGGGCGTACAGAGTTTCAAAGTCCAAGAACTTTTGCCAAAAAGCACTTATTACTTCAAAGTGCGAGCAATCAAGGGTTGTGTTTACGGAGATTGGTCAAATATTAAATCAGCAGCAACTACGACGCCGGTCAATTCTATAAGTAACTTATCTAAACAAGCAGTTGCAGTGCCGTCACTCACTCCGACGCCCACCCCGATGATTGAAGTAGAAGAGCCAGGAGAACTACACGATTTGCTAATCAAAGTTGAAGACCAAGGAAAACCAGTCAGTGGAGTGGTGGTAGAAGTGCCCGACTTAGGTCAGGCAGTGACTGACAGTAAAGGTGAAGTGCTTTTCAAAGATGTAGCGGCTGGTAAACAAAAATTCAAGTTAGTCCGTGACGCCTACGCAGCTGAACACGAAGTGGAAGTGACTGGTCCAGAAAAAGAATTTAGTGTTCTAGTGCAACTGGAAATGAAGCAGGGGCTGCTGCCAGAATGGCTGTGGGCAGCGATTCTTTGTACCTTATTGCTCTTTTTCGCTCTATTTGTGCGCAGGAGCAATAAGAATATTTTGTATGAGAAATAAGAAAACCTTCTTGCTACTTGGATCGTTGGGAATGCTTGTTTTAGTTTCGACTCCTTTTTTATACACCAAAATTAAAGCAAAACTAACACCAATCAACATCCAGCCTGTGACTGAAAGTGGAAAATCTGATTTACCTGCATTTACTTTGGATGACCTCGCGAAACATAATGACGTAGTTGATTGCTGGTTATTAATTAACCAAAATATTTATGACGTTACTGAGTATATTCCCATGCATCCCAACAACGACATCGTTGCTGGTTGTGGTCTTGATGCTACCGATATGTTTCAGGGAGAGAGGAAACACAGAGGCGAAGCGGCAAATATTTTAGATGATTATCTGATTGGTTATTTAGATTTGAAGTAATTTTACTTTGTTGATTGAAACTACTGTGGCGGAGGTGACAGGACTCGAACCTGCGAAGCCTTGCGGCTCACGCTTTCCAAGCGTGTGCAATTGACCACTATGCGACACCTCCTCGATGAATATTTCTTCTAAAGAACATCCGAATTATAGCAGAAAAAACTTAAATTTTTTGATTATCTACCTAATTGTATTGCTTGGTTGCCAGATTCTGCAAGCTTATGTTGAGCTTGTTTATATTTGTACATTTCGACATCAGCTTGATGTTTGAGTTCGCTAAAATTTGGACGATCACTTTGATTTTTGGCCGCTTTATAGGTCACCACTCCATAATCTAGACCAATAGAAACTTCAATATCTTGTCCTTTATGATTTATAATTGAGTGAATTACTAAACTTTTCAATTTCTCTTTGATTTTATTAATAAATGTGTCAAAATCAGCAGTTTCTTGATATTGGCAAACTAAAACAAATTCATCACCACCAGCTCTAAATAAGATATCTTCTCCATGGACAGTTCTGAAATTAGCATTGATTTGATCTACAAATTCTTGAAGAATTTTGTCTCCTTCTTTATGACCGTAAGCATCGTTGATTGGTTTGAAATATCGAAAGTCAATGAAAACAAGTGCTCCATCATGTCTAGGAACAAATTCGTTTAGAAATTTATCTAAGGCTTTAGCATTTTGACAGCCAAACCTGTCTTTCATATCACTTTCCTTCAGTAGCAGATTGCCCTCCATCAAATTTATAATTTTTTCTCTAATTTTATTGGCAGCCATGATTACAGGAATTTCTTCCCCATCTTCACTTGTAACTTGTGGCGGGCTAATTTCTCTCCATCTAGGATTTAAACCGCCCTTCTTGGTGGCATTTCGATCTGGAAAGGTGGAGCTTTGATCTTTGACGATATCAATCATATGATTCTTTTATTCTAACATTATTTTACTCTTTGCTGCAGCAACGAAGCAGTCCAATACTGCAAAAAACGCCGCGATTGCTCGCGGCGTTTCCAATTTCGATCTGAGCGTTTAGTAACGGCGATCTCTATTTTGTGGTCTACCTCCACCGAAAGAGCGATTGTTATCTCTACGAGGGAAACGATCATTTCTTTCTTCACGAGGACGAGCGACGTTGACGACCAACTCACGCTCTTCTACCACGTAGCCGTTTCTACCGGCAACGGCTGCGGAAGCAGCAGTTTCGTCGGCAAATTCTACAAAAGCGAAACCCTTAGAACGGCCGGTCATTCTGTCAGTGATTAAGCTGACCTGGGTGATTTCGCCAAATTCGGAAAACAAATCCTGAATACCATCCTGGGTCATGCTCCAAGGCAAGTTACCCACGAAGAGTTTCTTTTTGTTTTCCATGTTGTCATTGTGATCTGACATAAATGAAATCTTCTTTCTCGGGCAAATAAAAGCCCAAGACAATTAATACTGGTTGATATTATAAACTCCGTATCACTAATTAGATAGTGGCTAAATTGGAATTGCCCATAACTAGATAACTTGGTAGCCAGCCCCCTGAATCGCGCTTTTTAGAGCTTGCAAGTTGGTTTTTTGAGGGTCGAAGCGGACGCTGGTTTCCGCTTTGGAGTAGCTAGTGCTAGCTTCATAAACTCCCTCAACTTCCTCGAGAGCATTGTCGATCGACATAGCGCAACTGCTGCAGTGTAGGCCAGATAGCTTGATGATGATTTTCTTACCTGGGATGGGCTTTTTTTTGAAGATGTTGAACATATTTTCCTTTTAGATATTTAAATAACTTCCATGACTCCCGTATACATCCCCATCGAGCAAGAAAAGGTAAACTTACCTTTTTCTTCTGGAGTGAAGGTGAACTTTTGCTCCGAATTGGCTTTGACAATGGTGTTGATGTCAAACTCGCGAAAAACAAAGGCTTGGGCGCAGGAGTAAACATTGCCGCTAGCCAAGGTTAACTCGACCGGCACGCCCTGCTTAACCCGAAATTGCTTTGGGTAATAGCCATTATTGCGGATATCAATCGTAACCTGCTGTATATTGCCGATTTGCTTGACGTATTGATCATTTTCAGTTTTTTGACTGAAGCGCTCGTCCGAGAAAAACCAAGCGATTTTGTTGGTCATTTTGTTGATGGTCAGGGGTGAATCAAGCACGATCAAGACACCATTGAGGCTATAAACTGCTAGAGCTATCAAAATTGCTGCCGCAGTTTTGTTGAAAACTGCTTGCCAAACTTCGGTCAATTTAGCAGTGGCGATACCCAGGGCAGCAAAAATTGGTGTTGTCCCAAGCACAAAGGCACCCATGATCAAAGCGCCTTGAACAGGGCTACCGCTGGCTACAGCCAAGACTTCCATGCTTTGAGTGACGCCGCAAGGGATGAAGATGCTAAATAGACCCAGCGCCATTGGTGCAAATAAAGCTTTGCTTTTAGCCTGGTCTTTGATTAATCTACGCAAGAACCTAGGTGGTTGGAAAGCCAAATAGCGGAAAATGGGATGGACATCCAGGAAATTCATCGCCGTCGCCAACATAAACAAGGCAGTAAAGACTTGTAGGCCAAGTTGTGCTCCCAGACTCAAAGTAAAAACAGAACCAAGTCCACCGAGCAAAAAGCCCAAAATCACGTGAGAAAACAGCTTAGCACCAAGGAACATGCTAACCGGCAGCCAGTCGAGCTGATCAAATTGCCTCAGGCTGATTGGGGCAGTTTTTTGACGATTAGTTAGATCAGTTAACTCTTGCTTCTTCTGGTTGGCGATGATGCTGGCTAGGAGGCCGCCCTGCACCGCCGCACAAGACACCCCACCAGTTGTCAATCCAGTTAGAAAAATTGCCCACAAGTTCATAGTTTTTGTCCTTTGAGTCGCAGCGCGTTAGAAACCACGGTCACACTCGAGAAAGCCATTGCTAGTCCAGCCAGCATGGGATTTAATAATAAATTAAAAGACGGATAGAGTACACCCATGGCTACGGGGATCAAAATCACGTTGTAGGCAAAGGCCCAGAAGAGATTTTGGCGAATGTTGGCGATAGTTAGCTTAGAGAGGTGAAGCGCTTGTGGCACCAGCGAAATATCACTGTGCAGTAGGGTGATGGCGGCGGCTTCTATAGCCACATCGGTGCCGCCGCCCATAGCAATCCCCACATCGGCGCTACTCAGGGCAGGTGCATCGTTGATGCCATCGCCGACCATGGCAACGACTTTGTATTTAGCTTTCATTTCTCTGATCACTGCTTCTTTTTGATCTGGCAAAACCTCAGCGATCACCTCATCGATTTCTAACTTTTTAGCGATGTTATTTGCACTCTGTTGGTTATCGCCAGTCAGTATGATGGTTTTAATACCCATGCTGTGAAGTTTTTGGATGGTGGCCAGACTGTTAGGACGCAAAGCGTCAGCGACGGCGAAGATGGCCAAGATTTCCTTTTGGTAAGCGACAAAAACCAAGCTGTAAGCTTGCTGGCGCCATTTTTTGGCCAGCTGCTGCATCGACTCATCTAGGCTGATTTTATTCTGCTCAAGTAAGGCTTGGGTGCCGATAAGGAGCTTGGCTTTTTGATAAGTGGCAGAGACACCCATACCAGGGTGACTAAGGAAATTACTCAGAGTAACAGACGTATTTTGCTCCAGATTTTTTTGTGCGAAGCTAACTAGCGCCTTGGCCAAAGGGTGAGCAGAGAGGGTTTCTGCAGTCTGGACTAAACTTAGGATGAAATTTTGGGTTTTGTGGCCGTAAGTTTTGAACTCTTGCACCTCTGGTCGACCGACAGTCAGGGTGCCAGTTTTGTCAAAAATCATCGCCTTGACCTGGCTACTGATTTCCAAAGCATGGGCGTCTTTAACCAAAATGCCTTGACCAGCACCCTTGTCGACGCCAACCACCAGTGAGATGGGCGTTGCTAATCCCAGAGCACAGGGGCAGGCGATGATCAGAATGTTGATCAAGCTAATTAGGGCGATACTGCGGTCAAAATACAGCCAAGTGATGAAAGTCAGCACTGCCAAAACAAGAATAATGGGGACAAAAATTTGAGCGATGCGATCGACTAATTTTTGAATGTTGGGCTTTGAGCCTTGAGCGTTTTTGACCAAGCGAATAATCTGGGCCAGCATGGTTTGCTGACCGACTTTTTTGGCAATGATTTCTAAACTTCCATCTTGATTAATGGTGGCAGCAAAGACTTTATCACCAGTTTTTTTGTGGACGCTGTCACTCTCGCCAGTCAGCATGCTTTCGTCGAGACTGGCGCTGCCCTGGTCAATGATGCTGTCGACGGGAATCTTCTCACCTGGTTTGACCAGTAAGCGATCACCGACTCGCACTTGATCGATGTCAACTTCTTGCCAGCCGCCCTCGCGCCAGAGAGTAGCGGTTTTACTTTGCAGCCCAAGAAGTTTTTTGATGGCGCTGCTACTGTTTTTCTTGGCCTTAAGCTCTAAGTATTTACCGAGCAAAATGAAAGTGATGATGACCGCTGCCGTCTCGAAGTAGAGGTGGGCGTCTAAGTTGTTTTGTAGGAAAAACCCTGGCGCCAAAACGACGCTTAGCGAATAAAAATAGGCGACAGAAGATCCTAAGGCGACCAAAGTGTCCATATTGCTGCTTTTGTTTTGCAGGGCCGACCAAGCGCCTTGGTAGAAGCGTCGTCCTGCAAAGAACTGCACTGGCGTGCTTAGGGCGAGCAAAAAGTAAGGATTCTTGAAAAATTCAGGTACAGGCAACATGCTAAAAATGACTAGCAAGCCACTCAAGACTAGACTAACCAGTAACGTTTTTTTCAATTTCTCTAGCTCCTGCTCGCGCAAATTTTCGGCCACGTCCGCTTGATCATCTTCCTGGAGAATGGCTCTATAGCCAAGTTTCTGGATCACAGTTGCGACTTGAGTAAAATCCGCCCCCACCAGTTCGATACTAGCCTGTTCGTTGCCGTAATTGACGCTTGCTTTGCTAATACCAGCAGTTTTACCAAGCGCGCGCTCGATATTTTGTGCACAGCTGGCACAGTGCATGCCGGCGACATGGAAGTTAAGTTGCTTGGGTTTATTTGACATATTTGCCTGGGTTAGTTTGAAATTTTTGCAAGCAGCCTGAGGCACAAAAATAATAATTTTTACCTTGATGCTTAGTGTGGTAGTTGGCAGTCTGGCTAGAAACCCGCATCTGGCAAACTGGATCGTGGGCGATGGGCAGCAAGCCCTGCATCGATTTTCTGAGTTTCTCTAGCTCTTTGTTGTCTTGGTTTTGCTCTAGCAAGAAGTCGCGAATCAGCGAGCAAGCCTTGAAAATATTTTGGTGAGCGAGTTTGTAACAAATAGTTTTGCCGTCCTTGCGACTGCTGACCAACTTAGCTTCACGCAGAATCATCAGGTGTTGACTAACGTTGGCTTGAGGCAGATCAAGCATCGCGTAAATGTCGCCAACGCAGAGCTCTTGATCTTTAAGGAGGTAGATGATTTCTAGACGGCGTGGATGAGCGAGGGCTTTGAGGGCTTCGGCGAAGATGGTAAAAGTTTGACTATACATATTCGAATTTTAGAATATGTTTGTTGGCGTTGTCAATGCTGACTTTTGACTATTTTTTTGCTAGAATGTTTTTAGTTACTTAAATCAAGAGTATGGTTAAGAGTCTGCTTCGAAAGTTGTATTTTGCTGTAAGTTTACGGATTTTGGCAAAAAGGACTTCCGAAACAGGCTCTGCGGGACCTAGCCCGACGACCCATGCAGCAACCGACCAAAGGTCATGGTACGGTGCTCCATCTAGCCCTCGAGAGAGGAAGATTAGCTCAAAGGAGAAATATGCTTGATCAGTTCACTTCCGAATCCGTCGCCTCAGGACATCCTGACAAAATCTGCGATCAGATCTCTGATAGTATTGTTGACGCTTGTTTGGCAGCCGATCCACACAGTCGTGTGGCTGTCGAGACCCTCGTCACCACTGATAAAATTGTTTTGGCGGGTGAGATTACTTGCACGGCTGTGATCGACTATGAGGCCATCGCTCGTGCTACTGTCAAACGTCTTGGATATACCAATCCAGCTTGGGGTTTTTCCGATCAAGCTAGTGTTGAAGTTTACATCCACCAACAGTCGCCCGATATTGCAGCTGGTGTGGATGACGGTGGCGCTGGTGATCAGGGAATTATGTTTGGTTTTGCTTGTGACGAAACGCCTGAACTGATGCCTTTACCAATCATGCTTGCTCACCAACTAGTGCGCAATCTCGACCAAGCTCGAGAAACTGGCCAACTGCCTTACTTGCGTCCTGATGGCAAAGCACAGGTGGTGATTGATTACGCAAATAGCAAACCAGTGAAAGCTTCAACTGTCATTATGGCGGTGCCTTATGATAAAGCGGTTGCCAAAGAGCAACTAGAAAAAGATTTGTGGGAAAAAATTATTGTTCCTGCTCTTCGCAAGTATTTACCCAAGCAAACTCTTGACCAAAAACAACTTAAGTTGATCATCAATGGTACTGGAGCTTGGGAAATTGGCGGACCTGCTTCTGACACAGGAGTGACTGGACGCAAAATCATTATCGACACCTACGGCGGTATGGGTCGGCACGGCGGCGGTTGTTTTTCGGGCAAAGATCCGAGCAAAGTCGATCGTTCCGGGGCCTATGCTGCTCGCTTTTTAGCCAAAAACATTGTCGCGCGTGGCTTGGCCAAGCGCGCTGAAGTGCGAGTGGCTTACGTGATAGGTCAGGCTAAACCAGTAGCAGTGGGAATTGAGACTTTTGGCACGGCGACGGTTAGTGATGTGAAAATCAAGGCTTACGCCAATTCTCTGCTTGATCTATCAGTGCAAAATATTATCAAGCAGTTAGATTTGCGTCGACCGATTTTTGCCGCGACAGCTGCTTATGGACACTTCGGCAGAGAAGAATTTAGCTGGGAAAAAATTATTTAAGTTCGAAGATAAACTTTCAAAAACCCCACCTTTTTCAAGGTGGGGTAAATGATTCATCAGCGGATTTTTACGCTTTTTAGCTAAATTCGAGAACTCAACTTAAGCCTTGATCTTCAACTTCCTGGGCTGAGCCAACTCAGATTTCTTGAATTCGACTCTTAGGACGCCGTTTTGTACGGTTACTTCGGGCTCTTTACTCAAATCGATTTCACCAGGGACGGCGACCTTGTAGGAGTAAGAAAAAGCGGAGCGCGAGTAATATTTTCGATCTTCACTTTTCTCCTCAGTCTTTTTCTTGGCTTGAATCCAGAGCACACCTTTCTCAAACGTGATGTCGACATCATCATTAGCCACGCCAGCGACGTTGGCTTCGACGACAACTTGGTTTTTGTCCTCGTAGACATTAAGGTTACTAGTAGAAGCACCATCAAAAAGGTCTTCATCCCAGATGTCTGGCCAGCGGCTGAGCATGGCACTTAAGGGACTGTAGCGAACTATTGACATAGGCAATTTCCTTTCTTTTTTGCAAATTAATTATTACCTTTGGCAATCGCTGCCTACGACTGCTAGCTATATTAAAGCAAACTTAGCAGTCTTTGTCAAATAGTGCTAAAAAGGGATTTTATGTAGCCTGCAGAATCGCTTTACTTACTGCCTGGACCACGCGTGGGTCAAAAGGATCTGGAATAATGCAATCTTCTCGTGGATCGGTCACCAGCGCGGTAAGGCTCGGCGACACCTGGAGTGTAAAGCTAAGGATTGTTGATAGATTTGCTTGGACATAAGCAGTTATTCTAGCACCAAATATTCTAGAAAATTAGTGCTACAATGGTTTTTAAGAGAGAGGAGTTTATGAAAAAACAAATGCTCTGGCCCTTGCTTTTAGCGTTCTTAGTTGGGTCTACTATCTACTATTTTTTCAATCGAGGAAGTTTATTTGACCAGCCAGCGACTGAGCAGCTAGCAGGCCAGCAGTTGGCCGAATGCCCCTATGATCGCAACTTTTGTGCCTACATCGTTGCACAAGCTAAAGCCTTGGAGCGTGGCGTGGTAATTGAAACGACGACTACTGCCACTGATGGTAGCTCCAGTACCAGCCAGACCAGAATGGATGGCGCAGGCAGCATCGCCACGACCTCTTACTTAAATGGTGAATTACAAGCAAACGTAGTGCTTTACGCTGGACAAACTTACGTTCAAGATTTAACTGATCAGGCTTGGTACGTGATGCGTTTGGACTTTGATCAGGCGGTTAGTAATGATGATGCCAACCCTCTGCCGGTCTATAGTGATCCGCGCCAAGCCTATGATTTGCAAGCATTGGCTCAAGTTAACAAACTGGGTACAGAGGCTTGTGGCAACTTGATGTGTGACAAATACGAATTGCTAAGCTCTCGAGAAATGGCCAATGCCACTCCTACTTATTTGTTGATTGACACCAGTGAACATTTGGCTCGTCGTTTGGAAATGATCTCTCCAGAAGGTAGTTTAGTTATGACTTATTCTTATGATGAAGAGGTGAGTGTGGAGAAACCTTATCCGCTCAAGGAAATGTCAACCATTACTTTCCCCTCTGGAAATTTAGATGAAATGCCAAGTGATGTGCCAGATCAGATGCCAAGTGAAGCGCCTTCACAGCAAGAGTTAGAAGAAATGATGCAAAATTATGGTTTGGACGGCTGAGTCTAGATTTTTTAGGTCAGTTGACTGATTTCTTGACCAAGCGCAACCAAGTACCTCATTGTAGAAATCATGAGTAAGAAAAGCACCTGCAGAAATGGCGGTGACATTGTATAATCGATCGATAGAAAGGCAATCAAATGTTGCAGGAATTCTCTGTTGCTGCATTGCAGCGACCAATTTTTATTTTAGCCCATCCTGATGATGAGCTTTTGTTCTTTGGAGTACTTGACTGTCTTTGTCGAAAATACTAACGCACATCCTCTCCTCATTTTCTTGACTGCTGGTGAATTTGGCATTGCTGCTGATTCACCGCTTACTCCTGAAGAAATGGCCTTGATCAGAAGAAAAGAGGCCGAGCAAGCAGCTTATTCTCTTGGCGCAAGTGTGATCATCATGAGCTTTCCTGATTCAGGTTTGTCATTCATCCCACTAGAAAAGTTAGTTGAGGCGGTCATGCCGATCATTCGTGAACACGAGGCCGATGGGATTTTTTCTTTTGATCCTTTTGTGACAGCTGACCTCATAGATCATCCTGATCATAACGTCGCCGGCCAGGTAGCCCGCTATAGCGCGATGGCAGACGTCAAATATTTTCTGCCAGAGTCAAAAGCTTTGCAGAAAAGGCCGCAGTTGTATTTGTTGACGAGGCCTAATGAAGAGAATCATACCTTGCCTCACACAGCGGAACTAGATCAGCGAAGAGTTAAATATATGGAAAAACACTACCCCTCACAGTTCAGGCCAGAAAAGCGCGAGGAATGGGTGACTTTCTTTGATAGCACCATTGAGGCTTACGAGCGAGTCAGGTAATAACTAACCTTACTTAGGCATGGCAAGCAGACCCATCTTGGAGAAGTAGAGCCAAGCCAAGATGATAACAAAAATGATGAAGACGGCAATCAAGTTATTGGCTTGGGGGTGCTTGCGGTGAAACTCTTCTTGTTCCTTGAGTAATAATGGTTTGGAGAGGATGGACTGTTTAGTCTTTTTCTTGGGCATGGCAGGCTTTAGATAATTATTACTTGGTAAATTTTACAGCATAAGGCTGCTACTACGCAAGCGATGCTCACTCATGTTATGCTTAATGTATGCTTGCCGATAACAAACTTGCCCAACTTTTACTTGAAGCTAAGAAGACCGATCAGGCCACCCTCAAAAAAGCGGCTGATTTCGCAGTGGAAAATAAAATTAACCTTTACGAGGCGCTTGTTCAGTCAGAATTAGTTAGTGACAGAGATATTGGTGAAGTAGTGGCAGCGGTATACAAGTTGCCATTAGTAGTTTTGACTCAAGTTTCGATTTTGCCAGAAGTGATCAACATTATTCCTGAAGCGATTGCCCAGAAATCGCGAGTAATTGCTTTCCAAAGGACGGATGCAGACATCAAAGTTGCCATTGCTGACCCAAGCAGTGTTGCTGTGCTCAAGTCAATTGAAAAAAAAACCGGTTTGAAGGTAAGTGTCTATTATGCCACCGAGAATGACATTGATCACGTTATTTCACTTTATCGTCAAGACTTGCAGAAGAAATTTGAAGCTCTTCTCAAGGAAGGCTTGGGTTCAGCGGTAATTTCAGACAAGAAAATTGATCCCCCTATCGAAAAAATCCTCTATTTGCTCATCAGCTCTGCTTACGAACAGAAGGCTTCAGACATCCACATTGAGCCCAAAGAAAATGAATCACTAGTTCGTTTTCGCATCGATGGCATCCTGTATGATTCCTTGCGTTTTCCACTCAAGTTGCATGATCGTATCGTCACTAGAATCAAAGTTTTATCCAATCTGCGCACCGACGAGCATTTAACTGCCCAGGATGGCAAAATGCAAATTACTTTGGAGGCAGAAAATTTGGATTTGCGTGTCTCCATTTTACCGATCGCTGATGGTGAGAAGGTAGTTTTGCGTTTGTTGTCATCCAAATCACGCTCTTTTTCTCTAAGTGATCTGGGAATGAATGAAATTGATTTGGAAAAGATGAAGAAGGCCTTTAGCAAGCCAAATGGTATGATTTTGTCGACTGGACCGACGGGTGCAGGTAAAACCACTTCCATCTACGCCATTTTGAAAGTCATCAATACTCGGGACAAAAACATCACCTCAGTCGAGGATCCAGTCGAGTACAAAATTAAGGGCGTCAATCAAATTCAGGTCAACACCAAGACCAACCTGACTTTTGCCAATGGCTTGCGCTCAGTGCTGCGCCAAGATCCAGATTACATCTTCGTCGGGGAGATTCGTGACAACGAGACGGCGGCGATTGCCGTCAATGCGGCCCTGACTGGTCATTTGGTATTTTCGACCCTGCACACCAATGATGCTCCTTCAGCTATTCCTAGACTGATTGACATGCAAGTTGAGCCATTTTTGGTGGCTTCGACAGTCAATCTAGTGGTTGCTCAGCGCTTGGTGCGCAAAAACTGTGAGCACTGTCGCCAGGAATTCACCGTTTCTCGTGAACAAATGAATAGCTATTTTTCTACAGAGCTGGTGACACAGTATTTTCCGAGTGACAAGCAAGGCAAAGATATTACCCTGACCAAAGGTAAAGGTTGTAAGAAATGCAATTTTAGCGGCTATGAAGGTCGTATTGGTATTTTTGAACTCTTGGAGGTGACCAAGGACATTCGCGCTCTAATCACTGACAAGCAGGATTCCGACGTAATCCGTGAAGCGGCGCTTAAGGAAGGCATGGTCAGTATGCTTGACGATGGTCTGCAAAAAATTGCCAAAGGTTTAACTACCATAGAAGAAGTATTTAGAGTCACCAAGGTCGAGTCCTAATTTGACACGCCATGCAAGTTTCTTCACTCAAAATTACCCCTGATGAAAAGATGCAGTTGCTCAGTAATATGGGGACGATGCTGGCGGCTGGTATTCCTATTCTAGAAGTGGTCAATTCTTTGCTAGAAGAAGCCAAAGCCAACGTCAAGAAAATTTTGACCACTCTCAAGGAAGATTTGGAGTCAGGCAAAGTGATTAATGAGTCGTTTTCGAAATTTCCGCGCTCATTTGATAAAGTGACAGTCAACTTGATCAAAGCTGCCGAAGAGGCGGGCACTCTGGAAGTGGCCCTCAAAGATCTCAAGGAAGGCATTCGCAAAGAAATGGAATTCAATGATAAGGTCAAATCTGCACTGATGTATCCAGTTTTTGTCTTAATGGTTTTCATCGGAGTGATGCTGATGATGCTGATTGTGGTCATCCCCAAAATTGCCAAGGTTTTCACTCGTCTCAAAGCTGACTTGCCTTTGCCCACTAAAATTATGATCTACGCTTCGGACATACTGATCAATCATTGGCAGTGGGTTTTGGTTGGCTTGGGTTTATTCATTTTGATTATCATGCTGCTAGTGCGTTATCAGAAGCAATTTTTATTATCTATTTTGCACTCGATTCCCTTGGTTTCTGACTTGGTGCGCCAAATCGACATCACTCGTTTCGCTCGCAGCATGGCACTTCTGCTCAATTCTGGCATTCCTATCGTGGCTGCTCTAGAGCTATCTCAAGATGTGATGGTCAAAAAAGAAATGAGACAGCTAGTGGAAAATGCTAGGCAAATGGTGATGGCCGGCAAGCGCTTTGCTGAAGGCTTGCGCTCCAAGAAAAAATTGGTCTCAGGGATGACTATTAAGTTAATTGAAGTTGGCGAACGCAGTGGCACTCTCAATGAGTCGATGAAAGACATCACCGAGAATTTAGATTATGAAGTCACCAAAAACCTAGAATCAGCGACGGCTTTGTTAGAGCCAATTATGCTGGTTTTTGTCGGTGTGGTTGTCGGCGGCATGATGATGTCCATCATCGGACCGATTTATGGCTTGATTTCTACCGTGCAGATTGGACGGTAAATTAATTAGTACGGAACATTCTTAATTTTTAATAGATATCCAATCACATTGCTTGCCAGATGCAAAACAATAAACATCATTACGACTGTAAGAACATCCTTAAGTGAAATAGAAACGATAGAGCTAGCTGCTAACATGGCAAACACAGAGTGATCCATTTCATCAAATGGTATCCATGGAGAATGGGGATCTCTATTTAAAGTTCTTTTCAATATACTTTTAAACACATCTCCAAATAAGGCAAAAAATGACATTATTAAATAAAGTAAAATACTAGTTTTCTCATCAATTTGCACTAACAAATATTGGTCTGAGATCAGTTTGTCTAAATAAATTGTCTTAAAAATTCCAAAACCAAAACCAAACAAAGTTCCAAAAAGAAATCCTCCAAGATTTTTATGATCTCCAATTATTCTGTTGCCATTGATTTTCAAGCCAAAATCAATGGGTTTTTTTATTGATTTGAATAGAGGAATAAACTTAGCAATATTAGCACCTATGTTTGCCATGGCGGCTGGCAGGTAGAAATAAAAGCAAGCAAATAAATAAATTCCTACTACTTCCATAAAATCATAATCCCTAAATAAAATGCCCACAAAAATCTGAGCGGCAACATTAAATGTTTATTAGATTTGATGCTATAAATTGAAAGAAATATATTTATTAAATACAAAGCAAAAAAGATTTTTCCAAGATCAGTATTTAAATGTGCTGCGAAAATAAAACCTTCGCTTATTCTGTCCACTACCACATCAATCATCCAACCCTTTTTAGAAATTGTTTTTCTAGCTCTAGCGGCAGCACCGTCCAACCAATCAGCAAGTAAAATTAAAACAATTAAATAAAAGTTTAAGTGATGATTGTTAATAAACAAATAAAATATTGAAGCCAGTAGTGAAAATATTTGCAAATAATTGGGGTTAAAAAAACCAAATGGGAGAAATTTCTCCATCAACTCAAGAGGTTTTCTGTATATGCTAGCTAAAGCTGTCCGCTGAGGAACATTTTCCATAAAAATCCTGAAATTAATAATACAATTATTTCAATAATAATTTTTAAACTTCTTTTTTGGGGGAGTAAGTTTATTTCTGATTTATCAAATGGATTAAAGGGAATTGATATTCCAATAATAAAATCTTCTGCCAGATGAATCATCATTGGTATTCCAATTAAAATTGCCATTTGTAAATTAAAAAATGATATAAAAAGCATTAGCAATCCAATAATAATAAAGCCAATCAGCTCATGAAAAATGCTTCTGGCTTTATGCATGTTTTCAGGAACTGCAGTACTTTTGTCTTTGAAAAAATAATAAAGATGATCTAAGTCGATAATTGCGGCACTGATGAATGGAATTATTAATAAAGAATGTTGGTTAGATTGTACTCCAGCCAACAAAACAGCTACTAAAGATCCAGAAATCGCGTGAGTTAATGTTGTCACCTGATCATTATGCTTAAAATAACAGTTTGGGTAAAGAGCAAATTACATTTGATTTGTCTGAACTGTAAATTTAAAAAACCACCCGCTTGTGGCGGGTGGTTTGCGTTTCTCTATTTAGAGTGGTAATTACCGAGTGACGGTAATGACGGTGTCTGTCGCTTCTGGAGCTGAGACAGTGATGCGAGCGTCAGTGGCACTTTGGCTAATTTCGTAGCCAGTTGAGTAAGCCTCAGAACAGTCATCAACTGGATCTGCGCCGCTAGAAGGATCAACTGGTAGGGCAGCGATGTATTGAGGTACTAAGTCGTCACACAAATCGATTAGGTCAGTACCATCAGAAATTTCAGTAGCAGTGGCAGTGATGGACCCTGGAGGTGTGCCGTTATGGTCAGCCATGTATTGGTGGACGGCATTGAGGATGGAGTTGACGTCACTGCTCCTTTGGGTGTTGTTAGCCTGAGCGAACTGACGAGCAGGGTTGATGGCGATCAAAACAATCGCTAGTAAGACAGCTAAGATACCGATAACGACCAGAAGTTCAATAAGAGTAAAACCTTTGGCTTTGCTTAGCAATTTAGATGAGGCAGAAATTTGCATATTCGATTTTCCGTAATTTTTAATATTTTCCTAATACTTACTATCAGTATAATTAGACAATTTGTAAACTGTCAAGTCAAGTTTACAAAACCATATCAAAATTATCCATTTTGAGTCATTAATAAGTAAACGAGCAAGCCAATCATAGCTAAAAGGAAAATAATCATACCAATGAGACGACCATTGATTTGAACCGATAAGAAAGACTGCTCATCCTGCATCTTGCGTTCCAATTCAGCTTCGTCGATGAAATTGTAGCTTTCCAAAATACTTTGGTCTTTCAGAGATTGCTTGGCCAGTTCTTGAGTGAAGGGGTTTTCACTGGTTATGCCAGCGGCAAAGGAGGGTGCGGCCACCATTACTGTGAAGCCAGCTTGTTCACAAGCAGTCACAATTGGCTGTAATAAATCTTGATTGATGGCTACAATACGCGACCCACCTTGAATGGGAAAAATTTTAGTACTAATTTTACTAAAAGGAATTGTGGCCAGAAAGCCTTGGACTTCTGGATCTTCATTGCTTATGTTGGTTTGTTGACTGTCTTGAAAAAAGTAAGTTTCTTCGACGAAGTAGATGGCTAGAGTTTTGGGGACTAGTTGGGTTTGTTTAACCCAATTTTTGAGAATGCGCTCAAGCGAAGGTTGACTAATGATTTCCAAGTCTTGAACCACTTCAGTTGGCAGAGAAAGTGTTGATAAGTCAGCTAATTCTGGAGAATACAGTATCAGCGATTGGCGGTTGACGCATAAACAGGAGTGGGCGATGAATTTTTTTGACATGATTAGTTTTTAGATTTCTTGCCATGAAGTAAGGACGGAGCTACCATTCTCTTCGGCGACAATCGCTTGGAGATGACGGCTGGCTGTGGCGTTTTCGCCGACCACCGTGACTATTCTATTTGTTCCGTCTGCAACCACTGTAATTGTGGCAGTTCCTGCAGTCAAAGTCAACGTTTCTCCAGAGTAATTAGGATCTCGGATTAGGCGTATCAAGGCATTCTCCATGCCTGCTTCAGCCAGAGTCAGGGCTTGCTCTGCTGCAATAAATTGGCGGCTTGAACTAGCTTGGATGACAGTTAGAGTGATGCCCAAGGTGATAATAATAATTGCCACCGCGCTAAACACCAAAACTGTGGTTAGGGCCATGCCACTTTGAGTTTGCTGGTGTTTGGTGGGGGTTTTTGTCATCAGCGTAGTCCCGTCGTAAATTCTAAGGTTTTGGTCAGATTGTCGCCGGCTTGATGCAGCTCAACTTCAACGGTGATTGAAGTTGCATCTTCACCATTGCCAAGTCTAGTGAAACTTAAATTGCTGGCAGTGATGCTATTACTAAGCAAACTCGCACTCTGATCGTCTTCGACAATAATAATCTTATCGTCGCTAAGTAAATAATGCACTTGGTGATCTTCAAAATTGAGAGTTAGTGTGCCGGTGGTTTCGCCGTCGCTACTTGGACTAACAATTGAATTAGCTTGGTAGAGATCGTGTTGGAAGCGGCTCATCAAGTACCAGCTGTCTGCATCTAAATTAGCTGCCGTGGCGGCGTCACTTTGTGTTTCCAGCGTGGAAATGAAAAAAGCACTCAAGATAGTCAGCAAACCAGAGAATAAACCCATATAAATCAGCAACTCGAGGAGAGTGAAGCCGCGCTGTGATTTTGTGATAATTGAGGTGCTTGGCATGTTATGGTGAATAATTGATGGTAATGTCTTCGAGCATTGGAGTGAGCAGGATGTCGGTGGTGTCGAAGAAAGCCTTATATTTGAAACAGCGTGCTGGATTGTTATGTCCACCAGCTTGATTGTCAAAAGGAATAGCGCTGAGCTCACCAGTAAAGTATTCGTCTATGGCGCCACCTGGGCCAACGAAACTGTAGCTAGCGTCCTCGCAGCTGCTTGGCCCAAGTGGCGCACCTGCAACTTGCAAGCGAAGGGTAGTACCATCCGGCACATTGCCGGTAAAAGACAAACGGTTGTAGGCAGTGTTACTACCAGTGTCGAAGGCCGCTGATTCATATTGGCCGGTCATAGAGTAAGAGCCACCTGGTCCGCCTTCGATAACCTTAAGCTCGCTGTTGGCTTGACCAGTGTTGATGTAGGCGTAAGCGTCGGTGTCATCTTCGACCACGGTGGCGATGTCCCAAATGCCGCTGTCTTCGTTGAAGCCGCCGCAGCGAGTAGGATTGGTTTCTGGAGAGATGGTGACCACTTGGTATTCTTCGCCACCCACTCCGACGATAACTGCTCGATTGCCAGAGAGGACCAGGTCGACCGCCTTGGGATCCATACCATTGGTATCATAGGAGGCAATCACCGAGAGGCTGTTTTTGTTCTCGGTGTTAATGATGAAAAATTCATTTCTGCTGGCATCACCAGCAGTCACCAGATAAGCGCGATGCCCCTCTGGAGAGATGTAGACATCGCGAGCTTGGCCGCCGTTGACAGTGAGGCTGCCTAGCATCGTCATGCTGCTTGGATTGCTGACATCGACCAGGCGCAGTTGGTTGCTAGTGGCAGCGAGACTGACGTAGGCCACTCCATCTACCACATAGACGCTGCTGCCGTTTGCTCCCAAGCCAATGCTGCCCATGCCTGCCTGTGAAGCTGAACCGACAATTGGGTCAGCTGAGAAGCGATAAAGTGTCGAGCCAGCAATCACGTAACCCACGCCATCTAGAACGTAAATACTTAGTGCGCTGTTGGGACCAGGAATGTCGTAATAGCCGGCGAGTGTCATATTGTTTAAATTGACGATGGCGACTTCTCTAGCATTAGTATCGGTGGCGAGGAAGCCATGTTGATCAGTGCCGAAGACATCGTTGGTTTTATAGCCGTCAAAAGTGCCTGCTAGCGTGGTCACTGGCGGATAAGCGTCGGTCACGGTCACGTAAGCTAGGGAAACTCCAGAGGCATTTTCGCCAGTTGTCGAAAAAATCTTACCCTGAATAGCGGTGATGGCGCGAGCTGCACCCTGCCTGGGTAAATCAAGCTGACTGACCGCCGCGCTTCCCGGCTCACACCAGTTACCGCGCCCTGGCCCGGCAGCATCGAGGGTAATCTCACCACCATCATTTTCTGTAAAAACGACTGAAGTTGCGACATGGCCAGCGCGAGAAAAATCAGCTACCGTAGTATCGATAAAAGCCAAATTATCCAGATATCTAGTCATGTAGATGGTGTTGCTGTAAGTGGAAACAAGGGGCTGATTCCAAGAGACAGTGATGGTAATGGCTTTGGTCGAAGGGTCAAGCGTACCGCCAAGCAGAGTAATGTTGCCGAGAGCATCGCGAAAAACGTCGGCTATCATTATCGAGCGAGTCATGCCAGAATCAGGATTGATCACTTCACTACCTGGAGCCAAAGTCCAGCTAGTGGCGGTGGTCTGTGGATGAAAAGTGCCGTTTTGGGCAATCTGGTCCCAGCCTTGCTCGCGAATGACTCGCAAAGCCTCAATGGTTTCCTGATAGACGGCGGCTGCTTGGCGCCTTTGTTCTTGTTGCGGCTTGCCTTCTCTGGTGGCGATGAAGCCAGTAAACAAAGTGCTGACCAAAAAGCCAAAAATAGCCATCGCCATCAAGAGCTCGATTAGCGAATAGCCTTGCTGTGCTGATGGCGCTAGTGGTTTATTCTGGTATGCCATAAGGATTGAGGGTGATTAGTCTGGTGTCGCCGGTCAAAGTATCGCTGATAGTAATAGTGTGGTTGTTGCCAGTAGAATTTAGAATTTCGCCGCGGCCACGAGTGAAGATTACTACCTGATCTGGTAAAGTCGTACTCAGCCTGATGTAGTTAGTCAGGGAAGTGACTAGGTTGCCGGGTGAATCTGGGTCGAAGCTATCGCCCTCAAAAAGAGTGTACCTGTCAGTTTGCAAATAGATACCGTAAGTGTCGACTTCGCCAGCGCTATTTTTCTCGCCAGTCATGGCTTTGAGTTGCTGACTACGCAGCTCGGCAGTCAAGACTTCAGTCGTAGAAACTAAATTAGCTCTAGGAATGAGCCTGGAGAGCAAGACGCTGCTGACGCCAAACAAGGTGGCGATAATTGCCATGATAATCATAGTTTCTACCAGGGTGAAGCCGAGTTGGCGCAAGCGAGGCGGAGAGGTGGGCAGGCGGGTAAACTGCTTCATTACTTTCATTCTAGTATAGTCTGCTGGAGAATGTAATAGAAGGCTCTCAGCAAGGGTTTTGTTTGATTAGGGCGATTTTTTGTTCCCTAGTGAGTTTCTTGATGGCGGCTTCTCTCTGACTAGCCGCACCACGAGTTTCGAACTGCTCTGTGTAGCATAATTTGACTGGACCGCGCCCCTTGGTGTAGGCAGCGCCTTGATTGGCGTTATGTTTGGCCAGGCGCTTAGTCAGGTCATTGCTGATGCCGGTGTAGTAAGTGCTGTCAGCGCAAGCGACGATGTAGGTGGTCCAGGTTGGGGTTGGTGGGACGGGTGGGGCAGGCGAAGCAAGGGTCATGATTTTTAGTATAGCGTAGTTCTTTAGTGTAAATTAGGTTGCTGCTGTTAGCGAAGTGATTCTAGAGGTATTTTTCCTATTGACGTTTACTCATATAGATGGTGTATGATTTGGTTATATTAAGAGGGTTGCAGTGACCCGAAATAGCGAAAGCTTAAAATATGAAACGCTTATTTTCTTCTTTGTTGATTGGGCTTGTGATGATGATGGTCGGGGCTGGAGTTGTCCAGGCTGACACAATTCATTGGGATAAAAAAGGAACAATCGATGGATTTTGTAAAGATTTGAGGCTTAATCCTAATCTGGAGCCAGGAACTCAAGAATGGCAGTTTAATTTGACAAACTCAATTGAAGACATAAGTTTTTTGAGTGCAGAATTTCAAAACTCAAGTGATTCAGTAGAAAATAAAGAACATGATGAATTAGATGGTCCTGTAGCCAAATGGTTTGTGACGACATCGACAGGTGCTAAGCTGGTTTCAGCTAATGCGAGAGAGGGTAAATCTAACTCTCAGTTAACAGTTTCTCACTGTTATTACAATCCAATTTTACCTCTAGATGTCTCCAAAACAGCCGAGACTTCTTACACTAGAACCTACAAATGGGATATTCTCAAAAGTGTAGGTCGAGATGTTATTACACTTGATTCTGAGAATTTGCCAGACATACTTGAGGCAAACTATTTACTTAAAATTTTTGCTGATTTCGAAGAGCATGATTACGCTGTTTCTGGGACAATCACGATCAAGAACCCGAATCCTGGTCACGATGCTCTAATAAATAGCATAAGCGATGAGTTGAAAATTGATGACAGCCCCTATCCAGTGGAGCTTACTGACTGTATGGAAGATGATAATGTAATTCCCTTGCCATCTGTTGAGAAGCCATACTTGCTAGAGGCGGGTAAAACACTAGAGTGTGATTACACTCGTGATCTTGATGGTAAGGTCGCAGGTGTTAATCACGTAGTGGTTGTTACAGCTGAAGCAAGCGATGTCCCTGGGGGTAATGCTGAAAAGGAGTTTGATTTTGTCGCAACCGAGCCTAAAGAAATTGACAAATGTGTCGATATCTATGACGACAAAGTAAATCTTGAGAATCCCGAGCTGTGTTTTGATCCAGAAGAATTTGATAATAATGAAGGAGATGAAAGCACTCTTCGCTATGTATACCATAAAGAATACTCTCTTGATTTGTTAACGTTGGTGGATGGTGATTTGCAGTGCGGTGCGACTGAATTTACAAACACCGCTGAAGTTAGAAGATTGCTTGAAGATCTTGAAGAGTATGACATGGAGGAGCACTTAATTGCTTCTGACTCAGCCACCGTCTTAGTGACTCTAGAGTGCCCTGTCGCCTGCACCTTGACTCAAGGGTACTGGAAGACTCACTCTCTGTATGGGCCAGCTTCAAGTGATGAAGTTTGGGATTCGCTTGCAAGTGGTGCTGACACTTCATTTTTCCAAAGTGGCAAAACTTATTACAAAGTCCTCTGGACTGCTCCAGGAGGAAATGTCTACTACGTCTTGGCTCACCAGTACATTGCAGCGGAGCTAAATATGTTAGCTAAGGCAAGTATGCCAGGAGAGGTGCAGGGAGCATTTGATGCGGCTTATGAATTATTAATGGATAGTGATCCGGATAAAGTTGCCGAACTCAAAGGTCAAGCTCGCAACCATTGGACAAGCTTAGCCAAAACCCTTGATGACTATAACAATGGCTTAATCGGTCCTGGACACTGTGGTGATGAGCAAATTGCTCCCTCGACTACAGTTGAAGGGCCGGTCTTGCAGACCACTCTTTTGCAGCCACCAGCAGTTCAAACTGAAGATAGTGGGCAGAAATTCCCATGGGAACTGCAGTTCGCTAAGGATGTCAATCCGCCTGCGATGACTTTATTTAGTGATCCTCGCCAGGTGTTACCTGCATTGGCGAATTCAAATGCAAATAGCGCCAAAGGCAAGGCTAAATAGTTAGTGCTAAAGTATTTGGCCTAGCCAGCCATCTTGTAGTCTTGGAGCATTTGTTTTAGAGTGTTTATTTTGCCAGAGTAATCAAGCATTTTTCTCATCTCGTGTAGTCTGCTAATGATTTTAGCAGGAGTAGACTCAGGAGAACCGAGAAAAACAGGGTTGACTAATTCTTCATCGCTAAACTTTAGCTTTTCAATAATTCCGATTATCTCATTCAACCACAATTTTTTGTCTTGAAGTGAGATTAAACCTACGAACTCCGGCCCATATTTTCCATGATTTCCGAAAAAATGCGCTATAGCCATGTCGATGGTCCAATTTGACCGATATGTAGATCGAAAACACTTACGTTGCAATCCTTCTTTGATGGCAGTTAATTGCTTTTTTATTGCTTCTCGAGATAGTAAATGATCTACATAATTATTTTCACGCATGATGCCTTTATATATTTACAACATCACAAGGACTTATTATAAACTGAGGGAAGATTGAGAGTGCTTCTCCCACTCACTATCATGTAGTATCCTCCTAGTTTGTCGATTGCAGCTACAGTCTTATTCTCAGGATCAACTGTTGAGGAAGGCATAATAGACCAAGTGATGCCGTCAGGAGAGTGTGCAAGTTTAAGCGCAGAGGGTTTAAAGGGGTGGGTGGGGTCACCAGGAGGGACGAGGTCGAGATCAGTATAGCCTAGGGAGATAATAGAGGGTTTATCTTGTAGAGAAGGAATAATGACTGGCGGTTCATTGTTAGAATTTTTGGGAGGATAGGCTTTGTAGAAGATTTTTTGAATACTCCCAACCTGCCAAGCCACTCCACTTCTAGTTTTAATTCCCATTAGATCACCACCTGTTAACACGGTGTTGGGCTTAGCAGTTAAATGAAGAAGAGAGGATGCAAGATCAGAAGGCACTTGTTTGATTGAAGAGAGGAAGGCATTAAACTTGAGAGTTTCTGGTTCGATAACCACCGCAACCTTTTGTTCTCCGGGACTCGAGTCTTTTGTTGGCGAGAGGATGGCTCCACTCTTATTGCCGTGATCGGAATATGGGATTTGAACGATCTCTTCCTGTGTAGAATTGCCTGAATTGGAGTTTGCCAATGAGGTTGGAGACGGAGAGGAAGACGGAGACGGAGAAGGAGAGGGATATGAGTACTTGATGATAAAGCCTGGATATATCCCAGTTGGTGTAAATAGCGAGGGAGTGCTGCCTGGATTGAAGTCAACTGAGCCGGAAACATAACCGGTCAAATAGAGATCATACCCATGACTAATGACGCTAATACCTTCATCATACCCAGCGGATGAACCAAAAGTTTTGACCCACGCCAGCTCGCCTGAGGTGTTAAAAGCACTCACGAAAACATCATGAAGGTAACTACCAGCTGGAGCGGTATGAATAACTGTTTCCGGGCCAGGATCAAAGTCGACACTGCTCTCAAAAATTCCCGTGACGTAGATATTATTGTTTGCATCTATATGAAGAGCTTTTTGCCAAGCGACGCTGTCATATCCTGTCCCACCCCAAGTTTTGGTCCAGGCGTAGGTGCCGTCGGCATTATATCTGGTCAAGAAAATTTCCCTACCTCCATTTGAACTTCTTAGGTCAGAACCTTCAGGGTTAAAGTTAACTTCGCCATCTCCAAAATAGCCACTTAGATAGATATTATTATCGCTGTCAACGGCGATCGAATAGCCAACGTCTTCTTCTATTCCACCCCAAGTTTTGGTCCAGGCGTAGGTGCCGTTGGCATTATGCTTAGTTAAAAAGATGTCGGAAGTCCCATTTGAACTTTTTAGGTCAGATCCTTCAGGGTTGAAATTAACATCGACATCCCCGAAAAATCCGCTCATATAAAGGTTATCACTTGAGTCGAAGGCAATTGAATTGCCATAGTCATATCCTTCTCCTCCCCAAGTTTTGGTCCAGGCGTAAGTGCCGTTGGCATTATATTTGGTCAAGAAAACGTCGGAATTTCCATTTGAGTTCTTTATGTCAGATCCTTCAGGGTTGAAGTTAACATCGGTGCCTTCAAAATACCCGATCATATAAAGGTTGCCGCTGCTATCAATTGTGATCGATTGGATTGCATCGTCTCCCATCGTAGCTCCCCAAACCTTGGTCCAGGCGTAGGTGCCGTTGGCATTGTATTTGGTCAAGAAAATGTCAAAATATCCATTTGAACTTTTTAGGTCAGATCCTTCAGGGTTAAAGTTAACATCGGTCCCCATAAACAGCCCACCCAAATAAATGTTATTATCTAGATCAATAACAATTGAGAAACCTGAGTCCCACCCCGTTCCTCCCCAAGTTTTGGTCCAGGCGTAGGTGCCGTCGACATTATATTTAGTCAAGAAAATGTCCCAATCTCCATTTGAACTTTTTAGATCAGAACCAGCAGGATTGAAATTGACATTGCTGCCTTTAAAATAGCCGACGAGATACATATTGCCCAGGTTGTCAAAGGTGATTTGCGAAGGTTTTAATCTGGCGCTGGTGCCATCGATACTGACAACCGACTGAAAGGATGGAGGAATAAGGGTGTCAGTCGCTTTAGCCATGCCTGGAAGAGAGAGAAGCAGCAAAAACGAAAACAAGACCAAACCAAAAGCTTTACGCATGACAATATTAATTATATGTAAATATGGGAATCAATTCAATTAGACAATAATTGTTATAATTAATTATGACTAACAATCAATTAAATATTGGATTTATTGGGTGTGGAAGAATTGCTGCTCTTCATAGATTGGGATATTTAAATAATCCTCATGCTAAATTGATGGCAATTTGTACTCCTCATAAAACTGAACTAAATAAAATTGCCAAAGAGTGGAAAATTTCGACTGTTTACACAGATTATCGAGAAATGTTGGCAAATCCACAAATAGACCTCGTTGAAATTTTGACGCCTCACAACACTCATTTCCAGATAGCGAAAGATTCCGCTCTAGCAAAAAAACACATTAGTTTACAAAAAGTTCCCGTCATGACTCTCACTCAGTATGACGAACTGGTCGAAATTGTCAAAAAAAATAAGGTTAAATTTAGAGTTTTTGAAAATTTTCGCTTTCATAAGCCATATCAGAGAGCTTTAGAATTAGTTAAAAGTGGCAAATTAGGCAAAGTTAAGACTGTCAACCAAAGAATGTGGGCAAGCTACAAAACCAGCGTAGAATGGCCATATCCTCTCAAATCTTTAGCCTGGAGAATTAAAGAAGACACAAACTATTCTTCTCCAACTATATTTGATGATGGTTTCCACAAGCACAGTATTGCTCAATTATTTTTACCTAAAATCAGCAGTGTCAAAGTATGGTGTCAAAAAGCAAAATTTAAAGGAATCATCCCACTAGATGTTCCAAGTGTGGTTATTTACGAAACAAATCAAAAAGACACCTACGGCACATGGAACGTCTCAACTTATCCCAATTTACCATTAAAGTCCCACTATTATAGCTGTGATGAGCTATTAGAGATTACTTTGGAGCGAGGTTTAATTATTGTGTATGGCTGTACCGGAGATATGTTTGACAAAGGGATTGACTGGATGGATGAAAAGGGTGTCTGGAATAATGAAATTATTACCGATTCGGATTGGAAATATTCATTCATTAGTTCAACTCAAAATTTTATTGATTCAATCTTGTTTAACAAAAATGCCAGTCTGAATGAGAAAGACGCGCGCGGCGTATTAAAAGTTACTTTGGCTGCGGTAAAAAGCCTTAAAAATGATGGAGCGACTGTCGGCACCTCTGACGATGAAATTAGAACTGTTCGTCCTTAGTAAAACCTATTTTTTTCTTGTGACCCCATGGGGAATCGAACCCCAGTTATCGGGATGAGAACCCGATGTCCTAACCACTAGACGATGGGGCCATTTTTTATCAGGCTGTTAACTCTGAAGATGTCTGGCGAGGGAATTATAGCAAAAGTTTGCTGATTTGCTAAGGTCTCTACAAACAGCTATTGGGAGAGGCCTTGAACTCTACACTTCTTGCAATCTTGGTGAGGGATAATTTCCTTAGATGTTTTCAAAGATTTTTTACACTCTCATTTTCTTTTTTGTTGTGACTAGTCCTTTGGTAGCTCAGAGTTTCAGCTACCGTTTTACTTTGCCAGATAATACGATCAATTTTCACTTTACTGCGCTGGAATTGCCTACGCCAGCAACTCCAGTCCCTCCCCCCAACCCAACTGAAACGGCATTACCAACTCCTGCAGCGTCAGCGGCTGCTCTGGTTTTGACTTATCAGCTGACGAGCGCAGTAGCGCTGCCGCCAGATCTACCACTAGTGGTAGCGGTTTACGATGAGCGAGTTTTGCTAACGGTGGATTCTCTACGGGTCAATTTGCCTCCAGAGCAAGTGACTTTTGATCTTGCTGGCTTAGATTTAGCCAAGCGTCAGGCTTTGCCAGTTTTTTATCAGAATAGAAATCTTGGGAATTTTCACTTCCGGGTGATCGATTTGCAGTGGCTGACTGCTTTGCCGCAGGTCCAAGCAGGTGAAGTTGCGCTGAATGATCTGCTGGTTTTGCGGGAAAAGGATCAAACTTTGACCGTTTTGATAAAAGTTGCAGGAGATAGCAATTGGCAGAACTCTTATCGTTTAGTGTGTTTGGATGATCGGGGGATTGAAACTTATTCTGCAGCTATAGTTCGTAGCGATCATTTTTTGTGGCCAGGATTATTATTTGATCGGTTTAGCCCCAATCACCGCGGAGAGCTGATTTTCAAGCTTGCCTCTTTTGCTTGTCACAACCAAGTTTATGCGGTTGATTCCTTAGGCAACAGCTCTAGCGCAGTTAGTATTATCGAGATGGAGGATTTGCAAATATGAATAAAATTATCATCGAGTGTTTCTTCAGGGAAGAACCTGCTTGTCAGGTCACTTCTTCCCTGTCAGCGATCCAGATCAATCATCCGCTTGAGCGCAATTTCCAGATCCAGTTAGTCAATTTGAGCCAGAGAGATTGCGATTTGTCTTTTCAGGCAAATGGTGAGCTTGGTAAGTTGATTGATCGTGAGTTGTCCCTTACCTTATCCTATGCTGACAAGGTGATTTTTCGTGGTCAGTTTACTGCTCTTTTAGACCAGTCTCAAGCCTTGGGGCTTTTGGCAGCAGAACAGACATCTGACCTATGGTTTGATTTTGATTTATTACCCCTTCTGAATTTGGGTGCACCAGTCCAGTTTAATTTTGCTTTACTGTTTGATTTTGCCTGCACTAGTGTGCCATCACCTGACCGCTCTCCTAGTCAAGCAGCCAACTCGGCGGTCTTGGCAGTTAGTCAGGCGCCGCTGCCTCTAGAGTCAGCGGCGCCACCTGACTTCACCTGGTTTTTTTATTTATTGTCTGGCTTGTTTGTGCTTGGTTTTTTTGTCATAATCAAATTCGTTCATGGCAAAAAGAAAAAGAAAAGCAATTAGCTTCTGGTCTCGTCTCGACTATTTATTCAAGCCACAGGCCGCCAATAAATATCGATCACAACTCTTGCATCCTCAGTCGTTATTAACGGTTTCACTTCTAGTGGTGGCTGCATTCGCCTTATTCAACGCAGTGCGCTTTTTCCCAACTTTAGCGGACCGAGTTTTGGGTTTTAGTTCCAACATCGACGTCAACAGTCTACTAACTCAAGTTAACCAAGAGCGCGAGCAAATGGGTCTCAAGCAGTTAGTTCTCAGTGAGCAGCTCAATCAAGCTGCCCTCGCCAAGGCTCAAGACATGTTTAATGATCAGTATTGGGCGCACGTCGCTCCAGATGGCAAACAGGCTTGGGATTTTATCAAAGAAACTAATTACAGTTATCGTTTTGCTGGTGAAAACTTAGCTCGTGATTTCGACAACAGTTCTGAAGTGGTGCGAGCCTGGATGGCTTCACCTTCGCATCGTGAAAATATCGCCAATCCAGACTTTGCCCACATGGGTCTAGCGGTGGTCAACGGCAACCTCAAGGGTTTTAACACCACGCTGGTTGTGCAGTTGTTTGCGGTGCCGGCAGCGACGACCGCTCGCTCAGCCACTGGTCAAGCTTTCAACCTTCCCAAAGCGGCTGAGCCTAATTTCAAAGAAGGTGGTTTGGTTGCTGGTGAACAGAAACAAAGCAGCGAACTGGTGTTTTCACCGCTCAATGTCACTCGTGCCTTTTTCCTGATGGTGGTGCTCCTGATCGTTTTGACTTTGGCCTATGATTCTCTGGTAGCTACTAACCGCAAGTATGGCCGTTTGGCTGGAGAAAATGCTGCTCACATAGCAGTTTTCATCACTATCGCTTTTCTGCTGGTTTTATTCAAGGGAGGAGCAGTCTTGCCATGAAAAGCTTCCTCAAGAAAAACCGTACTGCCTACTTGCTGTTATTATTAATTTTAACTGCTTTCACTGTTTTGTTTTTGCGAGCTTGGCCCGACCGTGAGCTGCAGCGCCAAATTGCTATTGGTTTTGGAGTTAGTTATTTCTCCTGGGGAGTCCTAACTCATCTCAAAACCAAGCGTATTAATAGTGAAATTATTTTCGAGTACTTAGCGATTGCTTTATTGGCTGTCTTGCTAATTGTCTTGATCACGCTATAACTTGCTTTTAAAAAAGACTCGTGTTAACTTCTACTAATATGGCAAACAAAACAATGAAGGGCATTATTTTGGCTGGTGGATCAGGAACTCGTCTCCATCCCTTGACCAGAGTGACCAGTAAGCAACTGTTGCCAATTTACAATAAACCGATGATTCACTATCCTCTCGAGACTTTGATCAAGTCTGGTATTAGAGATATTTTGATTATTGTTGCTCCAGATCATGCTGGGGATTTTCTCAAATGTTTGGGAAGTGGTAAGGAATATGGTTGCCATTTCACCTACGAAATTCAAGACAAGCCTGAAGGACTTGCCCAAGCTTTTGTAATTGGCCAGGATTTTATTGACAATGACAACGTGACTTTAATTTTGGGCGACAATCTTTTTGAAGATGATTTTTCAGAAGCCATTCGCAATTTCAAGAGTGGTGGACGAATCTTTGCCAAGCAGGTGCCTGACCCTCAACGCTTCGGAGTGGTAGAGTTCGACGAGCATAAGAAGGCTATTTCCATCGAGGAAAAGCCAAAAAACCCCAAATCAGACTATTCAGTCACTGGTCTCTACATTTACGACTCGACAGTGGTTGATAAAGTCAAAAACTTAGCTTTTTCAGATCGCGGTGAACTAGAAATTACTGATCTCAATAACCTCTATCTTCGTGAAGGCAAGCTTGATGTAGCCTTTGTCGAAGGAAAGTGGTTTGACACGGGAACTTTTGAATCGATGTATGAGGCCACTTCCTTTGCTCGCGATCGCCATTTAGCCAAAAGCTAGTCAATCATTCTTTAATCATCTTGTTTCACAGGAAGTCTACTTGTTGTAGAATATTTTTATGGTTGTTGCTTTGTTGTTTCTTTTTCTATTTTCTTTTTCGGTGCATGCTCAGGAGGCAGCTCCCGTTTCTTCTGAGGCTGTTTTACTAAAAACAGATTTAATCTGGGAAAGAGGTCGTTTGGATGATGAAATTGCCACGGTCAAAAGCACTTACCAATCTCAACTAGAGAATTATCTCTATCATGACAAGCTTTATCGCATTGCCTACGATCAAAACAAACAGCTCAACACTTTGGTTTCCATAGAAGACGTCACTCAGAAAGGCAAGGCTTTAGGGATTTATAGAGACGAGGTTTTGATGACTTATTTCGAATTGTTGCGCTTGGAGCTGATCTCCACAGAAGGAGTTGAACTAAGTCTCAAGGAAAGATATATAGCTCGTTTGGAAGCAACAATTGTTTATTTAAGAGATCATCAGGAACAGCTCAAGACTCTTAATGACCGAGATCAGGTCGCTTCTTCATTGGCGACTTTCACTGCTGATCAGGGGGGCGTTGCTAATTTATCCAACGAAATTTTGGTCCTTTTGACAGTTGGCAACTTGCAAGCAATTTATGATAAGTCTTTTGTGCTCAAGCGAGACATTGATAAATTTTTGGAGCAAAATGGCACTTTAAGTTTGCCAGAAATTGATCGAGCTAGTTTTGAAACTAGTCGCAGCTTAGATTCCGCCAAACTTAAACTTGATGATTTTTGGGTGGAGACGATTAAGCGTGGTCAGGGCAATTGGTACTTAGCCAAAATCTACGATGATTTGCCAAGAACCATGAACCCTATTTATGTTAATTTATCGCAGTCGATTTCTTATCTAAACGAACTATTAAGTCTTTGAAATGATTTTTATGACCAGTCGCAATGAAAACAGCCAAGTCAACCAAACCGAGTTTGTCGACCAAGCTCCATTTTTGGACGGTCACCCACGTGAGTCTTTTAGTTGGCGAGATTTGCGAAACAACAAAAACCTTCGCCCCTTTTATATTTTAATTGGTCTTTTTGTTTTGCTAGTTTTTTTGTTTATGTTGCGGTCTATTTTTAATGTTCAGCCTGTGTTGGAACCAGAGCCAAAACAAGTGGAAGAGATGGTTGAACTAGGACCTCTCAATAAGCGCGTTTATGATTTACGCGAAGAACTAAAAAAGCACAATCCTACCAAACAGCGCCTGCCCTTTCCTCAGGTTGATTTGAAATTCAATATCAATTAGAATGACCCCATGCCAATTCACCAAGCCAATTATTTAGAAAAATTCATCAAAGCTCTGGATTTTGCTGCAAATAGCTTCGCTAGTTTGCGTACGGGTAAAGCGAGCGCGCAATTGCTTGATGGAGTTTTCGTCGAAGCTTATGGCTCCAAAATGGCGCTTCATGAAGTGGCTTCGATTTCTACTCCAGACACCCAGCTTTTGATCGTTAAGCCTTGGGATAAAAGTTTGTTGTCAGCAATTGAAAAAGCTATTCAGTTGGAGCAGCTCAACCTCAATCCGATTGTGGACGGAGATATTATACGTCTAGCAGTTCCTCCTTTGACTAAAGAGCGTCGTCAAGAAATGGTTAAATCACTCCATCAAAAAGCAGAAGAGGTTAAGGTCAATTTGCGAAATATTCGTTCTGACTTGCGTCGCGACATTGATAAGCAAGATGGCATGCCAAACGTTAGCGAAGATGACATCAAGGCAGAGGTGGCAGAATTGGATGAAACAGTGAAGGAATACATGGTTAAGCTTGAAGAGATGGTCAAACAAAAAGAACAAGAACTCCTGAATATCTAAATTATGGAAGCGCTCATTTTTATTATTGTTTTGTCTGTTTTGGTGATTATTCACGAAGCTGGCCATTTTTTGGCGGCTAGAAGAAATAAAATCAAGGTTAAGGAGTTTGGCTTGGGTTATCCGCCTAGAGCTCGTCAGTTGTTCAGTTGGCGAGGGACGATTTTTTCGCTCAACTGGATTCCTTTTGGTGGTTTCGTCCAGATGGAAGGTGAGAATGGTCCAGAAGAAAAAGATTCAGCTGATTCTTTTTATAATAAATCTATTCGTGCTCGTCTGGAGGTTCTTTTAGCTGGAGTATTTTTCAATTTTGTCTTTGGTATTGTCGCTTTTGCGGTGGTTTTTTATCAGTTGGGAGTACCCATATTGCTTTCTGGTCAGGCTCGCATCCAGGAAGTTTTGGCTGATTCACCAGCAGCAGCTGCTGGACTAGAAGCAAACACCAATATTTTAGCCTTCCAAGTCAATGGTGAATGGATTGAGACTAAAGAAATTAGTCAAATTCAGAATTTAGTGAGTGCTAATTTAGGAGAGACAGTTTTGGTCAGAACTTCACTGCCCTGTGATCAAGAAAAATGCCCAGTAGAATTTGCAGATTATTCTATATATTTGCGCAATAGTGAAGAAATCCCCTCTGATCAGGGTGCGATGGGAATTGTTTTTAGTGAAATGATTTTCAAAAACTATCCTTGGTACCAGATGCCTTTCGCCACCATTTCACAGGCTTTTAAACAATCTTTCGCCTTGTCAGCGATGATTTTGCAAGCTCTCTGGCAGATGATAATTGATTTGAGTGCGGGACGTGGATTACAGCAAGAAATTGCCGGACCAATCGGAATTGTTGATCAAGCCGCCACTTATGGGTTTTTCGATGGCGGTTGGTTAAGCATCCTCAATTTTGCAGCTCTTTTGTCTATCAATCTGGGCATCATCAATCTCTTGCCAATTCCAGCTTTGGATGGTGGCAGAGCAGTATTAGTGATCATGGAGAAATTCATCAAACGCAAATATCTTGACAAAGTAGCTAACTATCTTAACTATTTTGGTTATCTGTCTTTACTGGCGTTGATGGTTTTGGTATCCTTCAACGATATCAAGAATCTTTTTAAATAAATCGTATGGCAAAAAGAAGAACCAAGAAGGAGCGTTTGCGGGCCAAAGTTAATCGCAATAGTGCTCAAAAAAGCCAGCCGCAGGTCAAAACCGAATTAAAACTTGAGCCCAAAAAGGATCTTCCAAAGGTTTCTCCAACAATTAGCTTTTTTTCTCAAGATCCAAGCTTGATAAAAAAAGACCTCCAGAAGACTTTATTAGTCACACTGTTGGTTTTACTGGTTTTGTTCACTGTATCTTTATTATATACTTGAGACTTGCGTTACACCTAAGAAAGGATATTAATGCCGAAAAAAAATCTTATTATTGCCCTCGCTTTGTATGTGGTCAGCACTGGTTTATCTTTCACTGCTTTTTCTGTTTTTGCTAAAAACGCTCCAGCTAATCAGGTTACCAATCCAGATCAGGATTCAACTACTACCTTGCTAAGTAGTTTGTTGGATATTGATCCCAACGAGCCTCGCGACCAAGCTTGTCCGCTAAATGGTGCTTATTACACTATGACCGAGCGCAATGCCTGGGAACAGCGTCGCCCAATTTTTATCATGATTGAAAATTCTCCTGATGCTCGTCCGCACTCTGGTTTGAGTCGAGCAGACATGGTTTTTGAGGCAGTGGCTGAAGGGGGAGTGACTCGTTTTGGTGTTTTGTATTATTGTGCCGCTCAATACAGCGATGTGACCTTAGCTCCAGTGCGAAGCGCTAGAACTTACTTCGTTGATTGGGCTTCTGGGTTTAATTTGCCTCTCTATACTCATGTGGGTGGTGCCAATGTCCCCGGACCAACCGATGCCCTTGGTCAAATCCGTGAATACGGTTGGGAAGGTAAAAATAACATCAATCAATTTTCGGTCGGTTATCCGACTTTTGTGCGCAACTATAACCGTGTCCCAGGCAAAGAAATTGCCACCGAACACACCATGGAAACTACCACTGAGGCGCTCTGGAAAGTGGCTGCTTCACGAGGTTGGACTGGTATAACTCCTCAGCGAGTTGTGGCGCGTCAGACTATTCCGGCGGCACCGTGGTCAGATGGCTACACTGGCTTGACTTTTGAAGCTTCTGTGCCATCTATCTCGACTACTACTTCGAAAATCACTTATGATTTTTGGTCTGGCTATGGACAGTATTCGGTCGAGTGGAACTATGATCAGGCCGCCGATGCTTATGAGCGTAAAAATGGCGGTGAAGCTGCCATCGACATTAACAACAATGAGCAAGTGGCCAGCAAGAATGTCGTGATTATGTTCACTACCGAGAAAGGCCCCATCAATGAGAAAAAACACATGCTTTATGGCACTACTGGTCGTGGCAAAGCTCTGATTTTTAAGCACGGTCAGGCACCGATTGAGGCCAACTGGGTCAAAAAAGATCGTGAAGCTGAGTTGACTTTCGTCGACGTACGTGGCAATAATATCGAGTTTGCCAGAGGTCAAATTTGGATCTCAGTTTTGGCCAACGAATCGCCGGTTAAGTATTAAGCGATTTTTTGATCAACTGCTGACAACTTGTGGGCTAAAGGGTTATAATCTTATATAGCTTATGCATAAAATTTTAACTTTTCTTTTTGCCTGCTTTTTACTTATTTTCTCCAGCCAGCTAGTTTTGGCTTCTACTACTAGCCTTGGCTCTGATGCTCACTGCGATAAACCTTGGTTTTACAAGTTTGACTTCGATGGTCAAGCAGTTAGCATTGAACATTGTGGACGTACTGATAGTGGTTCCATGGACTACACCATTACTAGCGTGGGAGCTGGTGAGTTATTGGTTTACTATGAGGCAAGTAACGCCACCATTAGATTAAAAGTAAACGGTAAGAGTTATACGCAGTCAGTTTCAGGTAAGGGCGTTTGGCGATCTGGAGTGAAGGTGGCGGTTGGAGATAAGATTAGTCTTCTAGCAGACATGAAAGACACGCCTTTTTCTGGTTGGACTAGTCCAAAAGACCAGATGTGCAATGGTTTTTTTGGCGCTGGGTCCTTAAATGTTTCTGGCTTGTATAGTGCTATTAATAATGACGGCAACAAATTGCTCTCGGCACAGTGCTGGGGAGATGGTTATGCACATGAGAAAATTCTCAAGGAAAATCGTAGTAAACCAAACGTAACCATTAGTTGCTCTGGTTCCGCCAAAGATTGCCGCGACACCCTAATCGAAGACATGGACTTCAATGACGGAGCCTTTTTCTTAGCTGTCGACGAGCGCATTCCACATGCATCTTCTTGTGATGATCTGCGCATTACTCGTGGTAATAATTCTCGTGTACCAGCCAAGCTAACCTTTGTCGCCAAAGCTAGTGATAATTTGGGGTCAATCAAGGCCTACCGCTTCACTTTTGGCGATGGCGCGACGGTTGAGACCACTCACTCCGAAATTGATCACACTTACGAAAGTTCAGGTAGCTTCGATGCTTTTGTCGAAGTCAAAGATAGCAAAGATAATTGGCTCAAGAGTGACAAATGCCAAGTGGTTGCCAAGGTCGCTCCGACCTCAATCGAAAGTCACAAGAGCGCATGTTCTTACTTGCAGATTGTCTCTGGCCAGAATAGTCAAGCTCCGGCGTTAGTTAAGTTCAAGGTAGCAGGTTACGATAACAAAGGTGATATCAAGGCCTATCGCATCGATTACGGTGATGGTAACAAGGTCGAATCTACGACTAATAATTTCGAATACAACTACGCTAAGCCAGGCACCTACAAAGTCAAAGCCGAGGTCAAAGACTCGACAGACACCTGGCGCAGTGACAGTAAATGCGAGCAAACTGTTTACGTCAGCACCGAGCCAATTAAAGAGCAGCCTTCAACCGGTACGCCAACTTGGATGTCGATAGTGGGATTAACTGGCGGCGCTTTGGCTTTTGCCTATCCTTTCATCGAGGGGACCAAGAACATGAATAAGTCTCTAAGGAAAAAAGGCAAACGCTAGTGTTGCAAGGATTTTGCCAACAAGGAGCCTACTAAATTGAAAATTCGTCAATTGTTTCCTGCCCTGGTTTTAGTTGGATTTATAGCTTTTTTAGCATGGTTGTTTTTGGTTGTTTTGCCAGTTGTTTTCGTGGAGGCGAAGTATCAGTTCAAAACTTTTTTTAGCTCACTGGGCTTTAGTAGTCCTAGTGCTTTGTTTCGCCCGAACTTCGAAAATTTTACTATTGTAGGTAACGCTTCCAAAAACAAAGATTACGGCATCATCATTCCCAAGCTCGGTCTGGATGAGCGAGTGGTGTTCAACGTCGATCCCAATGACACACAGCAGTACACGGCTGCTTTGAAAAAGGGTATTGCTCACGCCTCCAGCACCAGTTATCCAGATAGCAATGGACTCGGCTACTATTTCGCTCACTCTTCGAGTCCAGGTCTGCAAGTGCAGTACAACGCGGTGTTTTACTTGCTCAACAAGTTAGAAGCTGGTGACGAAATCTATATTTGGCACGAAGAGAAACGCTATCGCTACCTCGTGGAAAGCAAGCAAATCAACCAGCCAAGCGATGTTTCTTTTCTCTACGAAAATTATGACGGCGAGATGATTGTCTTGCAGACTTGCTGGCCGCCTGGCACTACTAAGGAAAGATTATTGGTGTTCGCCAGGCGGGCCAAAAAGTAAAAAAGTAATTGCAATTGTCGGTTTTTTTGCTAAGATGAAACTGAGTACAAATTGATCTCATTTAGGAATTTTTATGGCAGATTTAAACGACCTCATTGTTTCCAAAGTTAGAGTCAAGATGTTGACGCTTTTCTTCGAGAAGCCAAGTGAAATGTTTTATGTGCGAGAAATCACTCGCTTGATCAAGGAGGAAATCAACGCCGTTCGTCGCGAACTCGACCGGATGCTCGAAACTGGCTTGCTCAAAAGCGAGCAGCGCGCCAACCGCCTTTACTATCAGCTCAACAAAAAATACCTCTACTTCCAGGAATTACAGCGCATCGTCATCAAGACCAGTGGTCTTGGCAAGAAGATCCGAAAGCTGCGGCGCAAACTTGGCGAACTAGACTACGTAGTTTTCACTGGCGCTTTCACTAACCAAGCCAAAGTTAATCGAGATGAGCTCGATGTCCTGGTGGTCGGAGCGGTAGTGTTGCCAGAACTGGAAGCTTTGATTAAGGCAGAAGAAAAAGTTTTTGGCCGTGAGATTAATTACGCAGTCATCGAAAAAGAAGAGTTTGAGTTCCGCAAGGCGCGCCGTGACCCCTTCATCATGGAGGTGATGTATGGTGTGCGAGTAATGGTGATTGGAGATGAGATTGAATTTTGTCACAGAGAATTGCCTGGAGTTTAAGAAAATATGCACAAGAGATCTTTAGCGAAATCTTTATTTTTAGTTTTTTTCCTGACTCTGGTCGCGGGTTTTATCGCTTTGCCAAATCGGATTTTCAACTTCGACAAGCCAGCCATCGATTTCTATTTCCTCGGCAAACACGTCTACAAAGACTATCAACTGCGCCAAGGTCTCGACATCCAGGGGGGAATGCAAGTGACTCTCGAAGCAGAAATGGAGACGATCGAGCCAGCTGACCGTTTGACGGCGCTTGAAGCTGCTCGGGAAATTATTGCTCGTCGAGTCGATCTTTATGGAATTAGTGAAGCCGTTATTCAAACGGCTCAGAAAGACAATAGTTACCGTTTACGAGTTGAATTACCAGGAATATCTGATCCAGCACAAGCCTTGGCGCTAGTAGGCCAGACTGCTGAGCTGGAATTCAAATTGCAGCAAGAGCTAAGTGAGGAGCAGTTCGCCGAAGCGACGATGTCACCTCAGATTTGGTTGGATTCCTTTGCTGTGACTGGTTTGACCGGTCAGCAACTTAAGCGAGCTCAAGCGCAGCTTGATCAACAATCTGGTCGTCCCGTTATTGCCCTGGAGATGAACGAGGCTGGTCGGGAGCTGTTTGCGACGATCACCAAGGAAAACGTTAATGAAGTTTTGGCGATTTTTGTTGACGGTTTCCCCATCATGAGTCCAGTGATTTCTACACCAATTCTAGATGGACGAGCGGTTATTAGTGGTGATTTCAGCATTGAAGAAGCCAAAAACTTAGCCATCCAGCTTAACGCTGGAGCGCTGCCGGTCAACATCAAAGTTTTGGAGCAAAAAAATATCGGTGCTAGTTTGGGCGAAGAATCAATCAGAAAAAGTGTTCAGGCAGGGGTAGTTGGTTTGGGCTTGGTCTTGCTGTTCATGATTCTTTACTATGGTTTCTTGGGCAGCGTGGCTAGCATCTCACTCTTGATCTATGCGACTTTGACCATTGCGCTCTACAAGGTGCTAGGCGTGGTGCTGACCTTGCCTGGGATTGCGGGCATGATTTTGACCATTGGCATGGCTGTGGATGCCAACATTTTAATTTTCGAAAGAATGAAAGAAGAATTGCGCGCGGGTCATTTGCCAGAGCGAGCGATGGAGCTTGGGTTCGGGCGAGCTTGGGACAGCATCAAAGACGCCAACTTGGCGTCAATTATTACCGCTCTAGTGCTGATCAATCCTTTGAATTTCAATTTCCTCAATACTAGCGGCGCAGTCAAAGGTTTTGGTCTGACTTTCTTGCTAGGGACTTTGCTTAGTTTATTTACGGGAGTGGTTATCAGTCGCTTGCTACTTAGGGCATTTTTGCCACTTTTCGCCAAGCGGTTGACGAGAGGAATCAAACCATGAATCTAATGCGCTATCGCAATCTTTACTTTGGCATTTCTCTGTTTTTCTTGATCCCTGGTCTGTTGTCTTTGTTGTTTTTTGGTTTGCGTCCGGCGATTGATTTCACTGGCGGGTCGTCTTTGGAATTGTCATTTGTCGGACTCGGTGAAAACACCGAGCTGGCGCAGGATGAAGAGTTTCAGACGACTCTCGCGGCAAATTATGAATACAGTGTCCTGCAAAGTGCGGGTGAAAACAGAGTGCTAATCAAGGGTAAGGAAATTGACAATCAGGCGAAAGACGAACTAGTGCTGACCTTGGAGAAAAATTACGGTGCGATCGAAGTCTTGCAATTTGAGACGATTGGGCCGACGCTTGGCAGCGAGTTGCTTACCAAAACTCTGGTTGCTTTGCTTATCGTCGCTTCTGTGATCACTATTTATGTCTGGCGCCAATTCGATGAACTCAAGTATGGGGTTTGTGCGATTTTGGCGATGCTGCATGATTCTTTAATTTTGCTTGGCGTTTTTAGTTTGCTGGGGTATTTTTTCGCGGTAGAAGTAGATTTGCTCTTTGTCACTGCTCTGCTGACCACGATGTCATTTTCGGTCCACGACACGATTGTCGTCTATGACAGGATTCGTGAACTTAAGCGCAAGAATCCACGCATTGCTTTCGCTGATATCGCCAATGCGGCAGTGGTAGAGACTCTCAGTCGTTCGATCAATAATTCGATGACGATTATTATTATGCTGCTGAGCTTGGTAGTGTTGGGTGGCGAAAGCATTCGCTTATTTGCAGTGGCTTTATTGGTCGGCGCGGTGACGGGGACCTACTCGAGCACTTTCACGGCGGTGCCACTGTTGCTGCTGTTTGAGAAGAAGAAGTAAAACTTAGCGGAACTGTTCAGAGATCTTCTTCGCTTCCTCCAGCAACTGACTTCTCTTATTCAACTCCGGTTTTTCCAGCACCAACTCCAAAAGTTTATCGAGAATTTGACCAAGCATGGGTCCTGGCTTTAGTTGCAATTCCTGCATTAGGTCATGACCATTGATATTGAGGTCATCTAGACCCATCGGTTGATTGAGTTGCTCGATGATGCGCTGCTTCATTTCTTCCAGGCGCCAACTGGTTTTACGGGCGCCACTGCCTAGGCGGTCGCCTTCGCGCAGGTCGAGAATGTCGTCGATGTTGTCGAAGCCAACTCGCCGAATGAAACGGCGAATCGAGGCATCTGAGTGCTCTGGTTGGTAGTAAAACATGTGATAGCGCACGAGGATGAAGATGCGCTGGACGTCTTTTTTGGGTAGGCGCAGTCGGTTGGCGATTTTACTGGCGATGCGGGAACCCAAGATATCGTGACTGTAAAAAGTGATTTCCCCCTTTTCTTCCTTGTAAGTTAGAGGCTTACCGATGTCATGGAGCAAAGTCGCCAGGCGCACCACTGGATCTGGCGAAGGGCAGTGACGTAGGGCATCGAGACTGTGAGTCCAGACATCGCTGACGTGGTGGCCGCGTTGCTGCATGCCGATTCCTTGGTAGAGTTCGGGAATGATGGCAGGCAAGAGGCCAGTTTGATCGAGTAGCTCGATGCCTCTGGCAGGATTAGCGCTGGCAAGAATTTTCAGCAGCTCATCACGAATCCGTTCGAAACTGACGAACTTGAGTGAATCCTTATGATACTTGATGGCGTAGTAAGTGTCAGTGTCGATATCCATGTCGAGTTGCACCGCCAAGCGGACGGCCCGGAGCATGCGCAGGGCATCCTCAGTGAAGCGTTGATCAGCTTTACCCACGGTGCGAATAATTTTTTTGTTTAAGTCTGCTTGCCCTTGATGTAGATCTATCAGCTTGAAATCTCGCTCTGTCAACTCATAAATGGCTTGCAGCTTTTTGTCAGCGAAGATTTTATGGAGAACTTCAGGCTCCACGCTGATCGCTAGGGCGTTGATGGTGAAGTCGCGTCGCTCTAGGTCGTCTGCCAGGCTTTGGCCAAAAGTGACGCTTTCTGGGCGGCGGTGATCGGTGTAATCACCATCGCTACGGTAAGTGGTAATTTCAAAAGGTGGAAATTGAACTAAATTTGTTACTCTGTCTTTGGTGCTTGCTTCACTCTGGATAGCTTTATCTTGCAGTGAAATGTGAATTTTCGAAGCATTTTTGAGATCGATAATGCGTTCAAGAGCAGGCTTTGTTTTTTTGGTCAAAGTGCCCAGATTGTCTGCTGGTGATTGATAATTTTTTGCCAGCTCTTCCAGTAGATTCTCAAGGGTGACGCTGACAGTGCCAAATTTGTTTTCGTAGAAGCTCTCAGGGAAAAGTGCCTGAATTTCCGCCGGACTAGCATCGCTAGTGAAATCATAATCCTCAATTTCCTGGAGTTTTTTACCCATGACTAGATCACGAACGGCTCCGCCTACTAAGAAAATTTGGTAATTTTGCTTGGTGAAGCGCTCTAAAATGTAACAAACCTCAACTGGTAAACTTAATTTCATATTAAACTTGCGCGCTAGCGTGCCAAATAGCTAAATCTATTATAAGATAAGTCTCATGAAATGGCACATTCAATCCAAGCTGCGGCCGAGTAATTTGTCAGAGTTGCGCGGGCTTTTGCTTGCGAATCGCCAAATTACAGACGAAGAGGCTTTTTTTAAGGGTGGCTCGCCACTGAATTTTTCACTTGAGGAATTGGGTTTTGATTTGCGCTCTTTGGCCAAAATCAAAGAGCGCCTCGCCAAGGCCAAGCAACATGAAGAAGAAATCGTCGTTTTTGGCGATTATGACGCTGACGGCATTTGTGCCACGGCGGTCTTGTGGCAAGTTTTGCACCAGGAGGGTTATAAGGTTTGGCCTTTTATTCCCCATCGTCTCAAGCATGGCTATGGCTTGTCAGTCAAAGCCCTCGAAGATTTGCTAGCGAAGCGACCAGCGACCAGCCTAATTATCACAGTTGACAACGGTATCGTTGCCCACAAGGCTCTTTCTTACCTTGCGAAGAAAAAAATTGACGCGATCGTGACTGACCATCACCAGCCTGATGGTAAGCCAATCAAAGCCCTGGCAGTTTTTCATTCTACGCAAATTTGTGGTTGCAGTGTGGCTTGGTTTTTGGCCCGGGAAATTTCTGCCGACCAGAGGCTTTTGACGGAGACCTTGGCTTTGGCAGCGATTGCGACGGTAACCGACCTCATGCCTTTGCTTGATTTTAATCGCTCAATCGTGCTTTATGGTTTGTTGATTTTGCGTTCGACTAAGCAAATTGGTCTGCGGACTTTGTTTGATTTGGTCAAAATTAATCAGGCCAAAATCGACACTTATACGCTCGGATTCCAGATCGGTCCGCGCCTCAACGCTATGGGTCGCTTGGCTGACGGCATGGATGCTTTGCGCTTGCTTTGTACTAGAGATCAGGCCAAAGCCAAGAGTTTAGCTGATCTTCTTGTGCAAACCAACCAAGATCGCCAGAATTTGACTTTTGACCTGAGCAATGCAGCTGAGGAGGTGGTCACAAGTGAGGCTGATGAAGCCTTGATTTTCCTCAGTTCTCCTGAATATCACGAGGGGATTATTGGTTTGATTGCGGGCAAAATGACTGAGAAGTTCAATAAGCCGAGTATCGTTATCAGCATTGGCCAGGAAGTCAGTAAAGCTTCAGCTCGTTCTCTACCTGGTTTCAATATTACCGAGTTTATCCGCTCTTTTCAGGATGATCTTTTGGAAATGGGCGGTCACCCTTTGGCGGCAGGTTTTGCCGTAGCGACTGACAAGATTGAGTTGGTCAAGCAAAAAATGCAAGCTAAGGCCAAGCAAATGCTTCATGGTCAAAGCCTTGAGAAAACTTTGGAAATTGACGCGGTTCTGCCTCTTGAGTTGCTTAATTTAGAAAGCAAAGCCATGATTGATGAGTTTGCGCCTTTTGGCCTGGCAAACCAAAAGCCTGCATTTGTCGTCGAGGGAGTCAAGCTTAAGAATTACCGCCTGATTGGTCAAGCAAGTGAACATCTTAAGCTTTTCGTGTCACTTGGCGACCAAGAATTTGAAGTTTTGGCTTGGGGTCAAGCAGCTCTTCTAGAGAAATTTGCACTGGGTGATCAGCTAGATTTGGCTTTTACTTTTGACGCTAATTATTATCAGGGTCGTGATCGATTGCAGTTGATTTGCAAAGACATTAGACTTCTTAAGAAGAAGTCTATCAAAAAATCCCCCGACCGCTAGGTCGAGGGATTAATTTGCTAAATGAAGGGTTTTTAGAGGTGGTTGGCCAACATGACCTCAACTTGTTCGAAAGGCAAAGCGCCAGGGACTAGATCGAAGCCGCCTTTTTTACTGACGATGATAGTGCCTGGAGTGCCGGTCACTCCAGCTTTGGTGCCGCCAGCTTGCGAGTCTTTGACTTTTTGACTCATTTCTTTGCTGTCGAGACAAGCTTTGACTTTTTGACCATTTGCTCCAGCCGCTTGAGCGATGGAAACCATCATGTCAACAGTAACTGTTTTGTTGGTAGAGTCTGTGCCATAAATGCTTCCGTCAGCCATTTTCTCGTAGACTTCGTCGCTAAATTTCCAGAAAGCATCACTACTTCCATAAGTGGCCACACATTCGCTGGCTTCAGCTAGTGGAGTAGCGTTGGGATGGAAAGACAGTGGGAAGTGGCGATAGACCCAGGCTACTTGATCGCCGTATTTTTCCATGACCTCTAACATGGTGGGATGGAATCTGTTACAGAAAGGACATTCAAAGTCTGAATATTCAATCATGACCACTTTGGCGTCTTTATTGCCGCGGTAGTGATCTTTGCTTGGATCAAAAACTGGAACTTCTTCTAGTTTTTTCTTTGCAGCCGCTGCGGCTGCAGCATCTGCCGCGCTAGTGTCAGCTGCAGCTAAATTGCCGCCTCCCAGGCCGCTGCGCAGCATCCTGTTTTCAGTCCAGAGTGATCCACCGAAAAAACCCAAGGCGAAAGCCAACACTAAAACGATGATGAGAGAAAAATTAGCATTGACGAATTCACTAAAAGTTTGAAAAGAGAACCTATTGTCGACTGGCATCGCTGCCTTAGTCGTTACTTTTTTTGCCATAAAACCTTTCTGATGTTATTTATTTTAATTGACGCTTTATAATATGCCTGATTGTTTGTCATTTAGCAAGCTCAAATTTTATGTCCGCACCTAGGAAATTGACCATTTACGAGCGCAACCAGTTACTTAAGTATAGCTTGAAAGAGAGCGACTTGCTTACCAAAGGTAACTTGCCGGTCGAATACCTAACTGGCTACGTGAATTTTTGCGGACTTGATGTGGCAGTCGATGCGAATGTGTTGATTCCGCGTGTTGAAACTGAAGAGTTGGTTGGTTACGTTTTGGACTTTGTTAAAAAGTTGGACAAGCCGCTGCGCTATTTGGAAGTTGGTACCGGCAGCGGAGCGATTAGTTTGGCTGTTTTTGCTGCTTTGCAAAAAACTCGCAAGTCGCAGCCTGAAAAATTTATAGTGAGTGACGTTTCACCAGTGGCTTTGGAATTAGCCAAAAAAAATTTTCAATCGTTGTTTGATCTAGCGTCACTTCGTGAAATTGATTTCATAGTGAGCGATCTGTTGACAGAAATCACCCCACAAGCTTTCGATGTGATTGTGGCCAACTTGCCCTACATCCCATCTGGCGCTATGGAGAGTTTAGACGCTAGTGTCAAGGATTATGAGCCAGCCTTAGCACTTGATGGCGGGGAGACTGGTTTCGAGCTGATCGCGCGAATGTTGAGGCAAATTATGGCGAGTGATTTTTTGGCCTTTGGTGGCAAAATTTTCTTGGAGGTGCATGAAACTCACACCAAGGAGTTCGTGGAGCAGCACTTCGCAGACATTAATGCGAAGTTTACGCTTGAGGAGATCAAGGATCAGTTCGCCAGACAGCGTTTTTTAGTTTTGCAGAGCTTGTAGGTAATTTTTGGCGACAGCGCCAATTTCGAATCGAGTGAGAAAATCAGCGCGAGCTTGCTTACCAAGCCTCTTTTGCAATTTGGAATCACATAGCAGAAGGTCGATTTTGTGAGCCAGGTCAGCAATGTCTCGATCTTTGGCTAGGAGAGCGTTGCGCTCATTTGCTATGAGTTCATTGTAAGGTGCGCGGTCAAAAGCGATGATTGGTTTAGCCATGGCCATAGCTTCTGTCACTACTAGGCCGAAACCTTCTAGTTCCCAGACAGAGGGGCACAGGATGATGGCGCTTTCTGCCACTATTTCTGTGGTGTCTGTCACGTAGTCAATTAGCTCGATGCTTTTATCGCCCCTAGCCAGTTTTTGGAGAGTTGGATAGAAGTTGCCTCGACCAATGATTCGTAGGCGTGCGTCAGTAGGCTTGTCTTTGAGCAGCTGCCAAGCTTGGATAGCCAGGTCTTGACCCTTTCCCTTTTCCAAACGAGAGACAATAGTCACGGTGTGTTTTTTTATAGTTGGTTTGATTTGAGGCAAGCGGTCACGACTGCCACAGCGCACTAGTGTCAGTTGTTGTTTGGGAAAAACACTGCTCAGTGCTTCTTTAGTTTTTTCTGAAGAGACGATAATTTTCTTGGCAAATTGTTTGGCGAAGAAATATAGTTTCTTGGGTAAGCCAGCGAATTTAGCAAAGAGCGGTTCAAGCGGTCCGTATTCGATGAAGATGATGGGGATTTGGCAAAGGTGAGCGAGCGGAGCGAGCAATATTTTTTCGGAGAAGCCCGAACAGAGAATTACCTGTGAAGATTTGCGATTTTTGATTTTTAGCAGGGTGCGCCAGTAGTAGACTGAAGCGAGCGGAGTCAGCAGTAGACTTTTGAGTAAGCCGCGGCGATTACCGACGAAATCCAGGTGCAGTGGTAATCGCCGCACTTTTGGTTGTTGCTTGGCTGATAGCTCCTGCAGCAAAATAGGATTGTTGGTGTAGAGATATGTGTTTTCGCCAGTGCGCGCCAACTCAGTCAGCAAATCCAAAGCAAATTTTTCGGCACCGCCGAAATCTCGGCTTTGGAGAAAAAAATTAATCGTGAGCTGGCTATCTTTTGTCATTTTTTTTCGTTACAATTGGTTAGTAAATGAGTTTAACTGCCCTCTTCTACCCGAGCTCGGTGGCTGTAATTGGCGCTTCTAGCGTTGAGAAGTCTGTGGGTAATGATATCGCTGAAAACTTGGTTAAGCAAGGTTTCGCTGGGCCAATTTACCTGATCAATCCCAAAATTACGGAACTGCATGGTCAGGCCACCTTTGCAAGTATTACCGATGTTCCTGGTGATGTTGACTTGTTAATTTTGGCAATTCCGGCGGCGGCAGTCAGTGCTGAAATTAGGAAAGCCGCTGCCAAAAAACCCAAGGCGGCCGTAGTCATTTCTGCCGGTTTCAAGGAAGTCGGTCAGAAAAAATTGGAAGAAGACTTGACTACCACCTGCGAGGAACTCGGCATCACCTTAGTGGGGCCCAACTGCTTGGGTGTCATTAATCCAGAGATCAAGATGAATGCTTCTTTTGCCAAGCTTATGCCGCCAGCTGGTGAAGTGGCTTTCATTTCTCAGAGTGGGGCGTTGTGCACGGCAATTCTCGATTACGCGATTGACCTGGGGATTGGCTTTTCCAAATTTTTGAGCATTGGCAATAAAGCCATGCTTGGTGAGCTGGAGCTGATTAAATACTTGCACGCCGACGAGCGTACTAAGGTAATTTGTATTTACGCTGAGTCGCTTCACGATGCGCCGACCATGATTGCCACTTTACGCCAGCTCAATCTGTCTGGCAAGCCTAAACCAATTATCATTCTCAAATCTGGCAAAACGCAGGCTGGCATGGGTGCGGTTGCTTCTCATACCGGTTCACTTAGTAGTAGCGACAGCGCTTATGAAGCTCTGTTTGCGCAGGCGGGTATGATTCGAGCGGCTAGCATTAATGAGCTGTTTGATTTAGTGCAGATTTTTACCAGCAACCAATTGCAGGCGGTGGAGCGGGTGGCGATTCTGACCAACGCTGGTGGTCCAGGAGTCTTGACGACCGACAGCGTGATTGAAAATGGCCTAAAACTAGCCGAGTTGGCAGCAGATATTAAACAGAAGCTTCAGGAAATTTTGCCCAAAGCAGCCAGCACCAAAAATCCAATTGATATTTTGGGCGATGCTAGTGGCGAGACTTATGAGCAAGCGCTACAACTAGTGGTCGCTGATGAGCAGGTTGATGCAGTCTTGGTCTTGTTGACGCCACAGTCGATGACTGAACCAACTCAAGTCGCTCAAGCAGTTGTCAAAATTCGCCAACAAACCACCAAACCGCTAGTAGTCAGCCTGATGGGCAAGGCTTTGGTGGCAGAGGGGGTGGAAATTTTGCGCCATGGCAGCGTGGCGACCCTGGCTTTTCCAGAAGCTTCAGCCAAGGCTTTGGCTAAATTAGCTGAGTTTGCTAGTTGGTTGCAGGTAGCCGCAAAACCCAGTCGAATTCTATCTTATGACGATGTCGATCGCGATCGCGTGCGAGCAATTTTTGATCGTGCTAAAAAGCGCGGACAAACCAAATTTCCTGAAGCAGAAGCCCTAGAAATAATGCGTGCTTATGGTTTACCAACGCTTCAAAACTTTTTGGCACGCAACGCCAGCCAGTTGCTTGAGGGTATGAAAAGTTTTTCTAATCAAGTGGCTTTGAAAATTGTTTCGGCTGATATTTTACATAAGAGTGACATTGGTGGGGTGCGACTCAAGGTAGACTCTAATAATGTTTTGATGGAGAGCAAAGCCATGCTGGAGCAAGTCAAAAAATTGCGCCCAACCGCTGTAGTGGATGGCATTTTGTTGATGGAGATGGCTGGACCAGGTCAAGAATTGATTTTAGGCATTAGTCGCAATCCCCTGGGCAGTCTAATTATGTGCGGACTGGGTGGTGTTTACGTAGAGGTTTTGGCGGATGTAAGTTTTGGTTTCGCCCCGCTTTCAGAGAGCGAAGCACAAAAGATGCTACAGAGTTTGCACAGTTACAAATTGCTGAAGGGGGTTCGTGGTCAAATTGGTGTCGATGAAGCAGCGATCATCGAAGCGCTGGGGCGTTTGTCACAGTTAGCTATGGATTTTCCAGAGATTGTAGAGCTTGACATCAATCCACTTCTATCGACTGCTGAGGGGGTTAAAGTCTTGGACGCGAGATTAGTGATAGAATAACGCCATGAAATCAGCCATTTATGCCTTTTCTGGCGACCCGATTACCTTCGGACACTTGGACATTATTGAGCGCAGTGCTGCGGTTTTTGATCGAGTGGTGGTGGCGATTGGCGTCAATCCAGCCAAAAAATACCTTTTTTCCCTTGAGGAGCGCACAGAAATGGCTCGCAGGTCGCTGCTTGCCTTTCAAAACGTCGAAGTCAAATCTTTTACTGGCATGCTGGTTGATTTTGCCTACGAAAATAACATCGATGTGATCGTCAAAGGGGTGCGTTCCAGTAAGGATTTCGAGTATGAGCAGAGTTTGCATAGTTTGGGTGACAGTCAGCGTTTAGGAATCGACACTTTTGTTTTATTTACCAAGCCTAGTTTGGCTCACATTAGCTCGAGCGCGGTCAAAGATATCCAGAAGGAGCAAGGTCTCATTCAGGACTATGTGCCGCCTTACGTCAAGCAGTGTCTGGAAGCAAAGCTCAGTGGTCAGTATATAGTCGGTTTAACTGGCGAGATTGGTTCAGGCAAATCTTACGTGGGCGAACAGCTGGTTGCATTGGCTCATAAAAGTGGCTTGAAGGCGCACAATGTTGAACTCGATCGCTTATCTTGGCAAATTCAAGAAGATTTGCAGGAAGAGAAATACGCTCTGGTGCGCCGACAAATCACTGATGCTTTTGGAGCTGAAGTTGCTAATGCTGACGGCAGCATCAACCGCAAAGTCTTGGGGGAAATTGTTTTTGCTGATTCTGCCAAGTTGGCGCGCCTCAACGAAATTATGGCCACGCCGATTCTGGTGCGCTTACGCCGCGAGCTGCAGGGCAAACAAGGTCTGATTTTACTCAATGCTGCTTTGCTGGTTGAAGCAGAAATGAGTCAACTTGCTAATTACAACATGATTCTTTTGTCAGTAAGTGAAAAAGTGCAGCAGGCACGCTTGCTCGACAGAGGCCTTAGTCTAGAACAAATCAAACGCCGGCTGGCAAGTCAGTATGATTTCGCTCACAAGAAAAAACATTTGGAGGCAGCAATTGCCAAGCACGGTCAAGGTCAACTGTGGGTGGTGAACAATGATCAAGCTAGTGAGGCAGAGCTCGCCAAGCTTTTGCGAGATGTCACATCAACTCTCGGCCTCAAAAATGCAATTCAAGCGAAATAGGGCAGTGATCGGAACCCAAGACTTCAGGGTGAACGTCAGCTGCTTTTAGCTTGCTAAGTAAATTTTGACTGACGAAAAAGTAGTCAATCCTCCAGCCGACGTTACGTGCTCTGGCACCTGAGCGCTGACTCCACCAAGTGTATTGGTCTTTTACATCTGGATGAAAATGACGGAAACTGTCGATGAAGCCGGTTTTGAGCAGGGCATCGATCCAGGCGCGTTCTTCCTGCAGGAATCCAGAAATCTGCTCATTTTCTTTGGGTCTAGCTAGATCAATTGGCTGGTGGGCGGTGTTGACGTCGCCGCAAATGATGAGGTTTTGTTCCGTCTTAAGCAATTTTTGGAGATATTCAAGCAAAAAAGCGTAGTACTCCATCTTATAGGCCAAGCGTTCTGGCGAGGCTTTGCCGTTTGGAAAATAGATGTTGAAGAGAGTGAAGTGCTCGTAGCGACTAATGATAGTGCGCCCTTCGCGATCAAATTTGCTCTCTCCCAAGCCAACTTGAGTGTTGATCGGTTTAATTTTGCTGTAGGTAGCGACACCGCTGTAACCTTTTTTTTCAGCACTGGCGAAAATACTTTCGTAAGGTTCGATTTCAGTTAAATCAAAACCCAGTTGGTCAGGCGAAGCTTTGGTCTCTTGCAGACATAAGATGTCAGCTTCAGCCTGTTTGACGAAGTCGTGGAAACCTTTTTTGGCGACCGCGCGAATACCATTTACGTTCCAAGAATAAATCTTCATAATCTAGTAATTATAGCGTATATTGCTAGCTAGCAATGACAACTTCTAAGCTTAGTGAATTGGATTTTTTAGTGCTGCAAACTCTTGCTTACAGTAGTTGCTTCAATTTTGCGCTGACTGCTGAGGAGGTTATTAAGCGTTTACCCTATTCGGAAAAATTCAAATTTTCGCGTCAAAAAATCAGAAATTCGCTCAAAAAATTGCTGCAGCAATCTTTGCTGCAAAGTGATAATCAGTATTTTTATTTGGCCAAGCGCGACTTACAAAATCGCCAGCAAAAAAGCAAGCATTTTGAACTCAAGCATGCAGAGGTGGCGAAGTTTGTCGCCTTGGCCAAGCAAATTCCCTTCATCAGAGCGGTAGTTTTGACTGGTTCGACAGCGGTCAATAATGCCGGGCGCAGTGATGATTTAGATTTTATGATCATTACACGCCGCAACACTCTCTGGTTGACTCGCATGCTCCTAATCGTACTGACCAAACTTAAAGGCAAAAGACCGCTTCGACATGCCAGTAATGCTTGGTGTTTCAATCTTTTACTTGATGAAGGTGATTTATCTTTGACCAGAGAGCGGCATAGTCTTTATGAGGCCTACGAGATTTTACAAATGCAATTCGTTTTGGATCGCGGTGAGCTGGAGCGAGCATTTCTCGATGCCAATTCTTGGTTGCGAGGGCAGTTGTTCTTTTATGCTAGCTATAAGTTTGGCCGTTACCAGAGTAAAAAGTCTTTCTCGCTACTTAATTACTTGCTTTTTATGTTGCAAAAAACCTATAGACATCTAGTTTTTGGCCGAGAGAATTTTGCTTTAAATTTGACCCAAGCTTTTTTCAATGAGCTGGCATTTCGCGAGCAAATTTTCGCTAAATTGGAGAGGAAAATGAAAGGAATTTTGCCTTCCTAAAATTTATTTTTTTATATTCTCCTCGACAAATAGACTAATGAATTTGATATGTAAGGTTTTACATTTTGAACAAGCCTGGTCAGAAGATAAGAAGAGAAAGAGCTATCTTTTAAACTTTATCAACTTTTCGCTCTTAGTCTTTCTATTATTTGTGATCGGAATTAGCATATTTGGCAATTTCTCATCTGATATCAACGACAATCAAGAAAATCTTTGGTTTTTGTTAGCCATCGTTGTAGTATTATTACTTTTCATATTTTTGGTCAGAAAAGGTTTGGTACGTTTAGTTGCCTTAACTCTAATTTCCTTGCTTTTATTATCTTTACTCAAATGCAGCTTAACTTGGGGAATTGATTTATGCACTGTCGACATCATGTATTCTTTTATCATTTTGCTTAGTGCGATTTTAATTAACTCGCGCTTTTCTATGGTTATCTTGTTGGTGATTTGTCTATCTCTATCGGCAATTTTTTTCTTGCATGAAAGCGAAATAATCATTCGAGATTCTGTTTGGCAAGCTTCTTTGCCAAGTTCAACAAATTTACTGATAGTTATTGTTATCTACACTTTGATGACGGCACTTTCTTGGCTGTCTTCTTGTGAAATTGAAAAGTCTTTGCAAAAATCTAAAAAATTGGCTAAGCGGCTCCGTTTACAAAATGAAAATCTCGAGAAAATTGTCGAGCAAAGAACCAAGGAGCTCAAAACTTTACAACTTAACCAATTAACCAGAATTGCTCCTCTGCTTGATTTGGGGAAACTGGCTGCCGGTTTAGTTCATGACGTTAGGCAGCCCTTGTCAGTACTTAATATGATTTTGGAGGAAGCCAAAAATAATAACAACAAGTTTGCTGATATCGACTTGGCTTTTGCTGCTATCAGACAAATTGACGATCTTTCCAACATTAGTGTTACTAAATTTTTTTGTCAGACGCAGCCAGAAATTTTTAGCTTAAACAAAGAAATTACTAAACTTTTAAGCCTTTTTAAATACAAGGCTAGCAAGAAAAAAGTTCGCCTAATTTTTCAACCAAATTGCAAACTTGATCTGCATGCAGATCGTAAGAAACTTTTACAAGTTGTGGCTAATTTGATTATCAATGCCATCGAAGCTTATGAAGGTCTTGGCAAGATAGAGCAAAATGTTTTCATCAAGTTGCAGCGCAACTCTCGTCACCTAGTTGTTACAGTCAAAGATTATGGGGTTGGGATTAGCAGACAAAATCTTACTTCAATTTTTAATCCCATTTTTTCACTTAAAAATCCTGAAAACTCACTAGGCTTAGGCCTTTATGTTAGTCAGGAAATAATGCAGAAATTTTTTGAAACGAATATCAAAGTAGGAAGTTCTCCCAAAGGCGGCACTAGTTTTAGTCTGCTTATCAAAAATAAATTTATTTTGTAAAAAATTTCCCTTGACTCGGCTACAAAATTACCGCTTGCAATTGACTTTGATTCTTGTTAGTTTGGTCTTTGCTGTGGAACGCAGTGAAAATCTGCGACTGTGCCGCAACGGTGATTTCCTTTTTGGATCAAGTCCGATCTTCAGCAAAATTGCTAATCTTGACGAGCATCGAGTAAGAATTTTTCTGTAGAGAAAAAATTTTGCCAGACGATGCTCCCTCATAGGGAGCTTTTTTGATCACCTGAAGAAACCACGGCAGTTAATTGATAGCTCAGGTTCATTAATTGAGCCAAGAAAGGTCGATATGTCAAGTAAAGAAACAGGAGGATCAGGAGCAAGACAAAAGAAACGCACGGCTGTGGAGATGGCTGCTAGTGTGGGGTCGTCCGTAGTTTTGCCAGATCAATTCTGGCAAGATTTCAGTCGTCTGGATCTGTCCACCGTCTTGCGTGATTTGGGCAAGGAGCTGGGCTTTAGTTGGCTTGAGTGGGCAGCGATCATCAATGGAGCGGGGATGTGGTTGGTGGAGAGTTTGGACAAAGCAGCTGCTAACTTGCAGGCGCAAGTCGTCGAGCAACAAACAGCCATCGAGCTGCGGCAAACCTTTGGTGTACCCCACAGTGATTTGGCACTGCCAGTTTTCATGGAGTTGGCAGTGATGGAAGCTGATGCTAGGCAGGCCCTGCAGCAAGGGGCAGCTTCGGTCGAAGCGATGTGGGCGCGGCTTAGAGAGCAAGTTTTTTATACCATACAGTTGTTTTTGGCTAATCGGATCAATCAAGTCGAGGAGGAAGAGCGGGCGAATAAGCAAGCTTTGATGGTGGCCAAGGAGCACGCCAAAGGTCACGAGCAGGTGTTGGCGCCGGAACGGACCGCGGTCGACGCTAGATTTAAGCAAACCCTGCGAGACTTGTCAACCAAGAAGGACGAGTTGATGCAGGCTTTTCGGCAATTAACTGGCGGTGCAGTCAGAGGAGTCGAGCGAGCGTTGGAGGCGACGGTTTTTCAGGCAAGTCGACAGTCGCTAGCGGTGACGCAGGTGGGGTGAGGAGGGAAAGTCAAATTAAACACATTGCAATTCTATAAGTCTGGTGGTAACCTATCAGTTATCAATTTAAGCTTGCCCGTGGATTAACCATAATGAGAGCAGAGTTTAGGCAGCGCAAATCAAACCTTTTCGATCAAAAATCTTTGCCGCCAATTGATGGAGATGAGGCAAAAATACATATTCCTTGGAGTTTTCGCGCGTTCAAACCTGATTTGTCCAGGCGACTTAGAAAACTTTATTCCCCCATTAGATTTCACAGTGCAGAATTTCCTAGCGGAATGCCATTGATATTGACAGGTAAAGCTAATCGTGTGGTGGCTCCCTTGGTTATGGATGGAGAAAATGTGACCGATGCGACTCAGGACTTATTTGAAATGGCTGCATTTACTCAGGTTCGAAAAAATTTGGGTCCAAATGTGGAAAGCCTAAGTGTTTTGGGTGTATTTAACGATGAAAGACAAGATAATCCATCGGTCAAGGAATTACCAGGCGAAATGATTGCGGCTATTTTGTCAGATATGGCTGAAGTAAGAGAAGAATTTATGCCGGTATCCTTAGTTTCAGCTCAAAGTAGTTGGACGTTATCCACGGTTGATTTAATGAAGATAGCTGGGGTAAAAACATACGTTGCCGTAGACAGGCACAGTTATAAAGCTGCTGAACAATATGAAGCTGCAGGTATCGAGACAGTCAATCTCACGACAGCCAAATTAATGGTTGAGAATCTTCGTAAAAATCTTTTCTTAAAAGAAAACTTGAAAACAGTGATTGCTGGAGTGGATTTTGGCAATCTAGCTTTGGCAAAAAAGTTGAGCGAAGAAGAAGGCTTTGACTTAGCCATAATTCGCAAGCACAGAATTGCCACTCTTGACGGGACACCTTCTAAGACAGTTCACGAGTTAGTTTATGGTGATGTTAGAGGAAAAAGAGTGCTTTTGATGGACGATATGATTGGTAGTGGAGGCACAATTTTTAATACGGTCGATGAATTATTGAAAAATGGTGCCGCGGAAGTTATTGTTTGCGCCTCGCAAGCCGTATTTGCTGGTAAAGAGTATTACGCTAAACTTCAGGAAATTTTGAAAAATGATAAAGTCAAACTAGTAATGACAAGCGATACCCTGCCTTTGGAAAGACCAACTAGAGGTAAGGACAGATCTTTGCCCTACATTCTCGTACCAGGCGGAAATGGCAGGCTTCAAAAGCGCGAAGTGGCTATGTTGGAGGTTGATGATTTCATCGCGTATATCGTCGGTGTGATGCTGCTTAACCCAACTGCTGATGGAGTTGCCAAAGCAATGGGTGAGCATGTTTTAGAGTTGAGTGATCCTTACGATTTATATTATCAAATTACTGGCAAAAAAGTGCCAAGACCGGTAATAACGCACGAATATTTGGAGGGCGGAAGGCATGCGCCTATAGAAAAAGTGCTAGCTGATTTGAAAAAGCCAAAACCTCGCTAATGCATCTTTCGTACCAAGCGTCCGAAATTCGCTTTGCATCTTTCGTACCAAGTGTCCGAAATTCGCTCTGCATCTTTCGTACCAGCTGCTTTTTACAACGCATTATCATGCATTGTAAAAAGACAGGGTCCGAAATACAATCAAAGCAGATGACCCAAACCAAAATTGTCGCAGGAGTAGTTCACGAAGTACCAGCAGATTTGCAGGTGGTTCTGCAAGCAAACGAAGACTTACTAGACAAGTGGGAGAAGCTCACCCCTCTAGCTCGCAACGAGTGGATTTGCTGGCTAACCATCGTCAAAAAAGCTGAAACGAGAGCAGAGCACCTAGTGCGCTTACAGGAAGAATTACTTGAGGGGCAGCGTCGGCCTTGCTGTTGGCCAGGTTGCCCACACCGGCGCACAAGCGCCAAGAAGTGGTTTAAGTAATTTTATGAGGGTTTTTGCTATTCTTTGTTTGAGCAATTAATCATCCAGCAAATGCCAAATTTGTCCACGAAGAAGCCGAAGTAGCCGCCCTAGAACATGTCTTGCATCGCCATTTCGACTTTGCCACCTAGAGAAGCTCGCCAAAAAGACGATCTGCCTCTGATATTTCTGACTGGTCCTCTGGGTGTGGAACCAAGTTATCATCACTAGGTTTTGTACCAACAATGACAAACTCATAACCTAGCCACCTATTAGCGAGTCTTCTTTTATCATCAGGTAGAACCTTCATCAAACTTTCCACATTTTTACCGAGTGCTCTCAAAATTGGTAAATAAAAAGGGTGCTTAACTTTACCAGTTTTTAGATCAAATAAGTAAAATGAATCTAAAAAATACCCCGGTCTCCAACCGGCAAATTGTAAATTTGTTAAGCCTATTTTTTTGTACTCTTTTGCCAAAGATCCAGTCATATCTGGGTAGAAAGGTTTTTCTGGATAATATCTAAAATTTCTACCTTGCAAAGCTAAAGCTATAGTTTGAGGAAGGTTTAGTAAATTTGGGACAGCTGTTGCGAGCTTACCGCCTGGCTTCAAGATTCTATTTGCTTCACTCAAAATCTCTCTCCAATTATAAAAATGTTCGATAACCCCCTCGCTCATGACGAGATCAAACGACTCTTCCCTAAATGGTTGATTAAACATATCTCCCTGGATAAAAGGCATCTTTTTTTCATTCAATTTATTTAATTTCAAAACTTCAAAAGAAATATCTAACCCCACACATAACTTAGCAATCATCCCAATTTCTTTTAAAACTCTTGCTTTGCCGCTGCCAAACTCCAAAACGCTGTCACCTTTTTTTACCATAAGTAGTGACTTTAATATTTCCATTTGCTCTCTCTCAAATTTAAGCCTTGCCTCAGTGGGAGCCACATCATGGTCTTCTTTAGCACCAAGTGCTTTGTAAAGCTCTTGTTTCCACCGTTCATTAAATGGATTTATTCTTTCTTTCATAAAATTATTTTGTTGCATCACAAACATGCAATTAAAAAGTTGCATTTACTATGGAAATACTGCGTCTGGCACACGCTTCGACTCTCACAGCTAGTGCTTTAGCTAGCTCGCTTGACGGCGAAAAGCATGGGACGAAGTTGTAACTTTTTGCCACAATAAATAAAATTTATGGGATAAATTTTATCCAATTAATTGTATAAGTTCAGCAACATTTCTGTTAATTAAATCTGAATTATATCCAGTAGTTGAAGGATTTTGGCTTGCAATTTCGCTCAATAATTTAACTATTTGCTCTTTTTGACCACCAAAGTCTTCATTGCCAATAAGTGAATCATTTTCTTCAGCACCTATTATTTCTCCAATTTTCAACCTCATGCCTTTCAACCCATAGCCATCGTGTATTATAGAACCTCCAGGTGCGTTTACAGAAATTATATTTTCGTTGGCTCTTTTTATATAGTCAATAACATCTAATAGTTGTTGTTTTAGAGCTTCTTTTCGAGATTCTTCACCTGAACGATTTTCAATCATAGTTTTCCTTGATTATATTATTTTAATTAAATACTACCATATAAAATTAGATAAAAACAATTATTAGAGGCACTGTACTTTTCGAGTATACTCCTAAAGAGTACTTGCCACGCAAACTTCGTTTGCTTGGCGGGCGTTAGCCAGGCGCTTCGACCCTCGTAATTTGTGCTTTGGCTGGATCGCTTGGCGGCAGGATTCTCACCTGGGTTCTCATGCTCCTTGCAAAGCCGCAACGCTAGCCAACTCTAGCTGCGCTAGGCTGTCTACCGTTGCGGAGGCACTGGGATTCGAACCCAGGAACCGGAAAACCGGTCAGGTTTAGCAAACCTGTGCAATTGGCCACTATGCGATGCCTCCTTGTTAAAAATACTCTTGGATTATACCAGAAAACCAGATCTAGCAACTAGCTAAGGTTCAAGCCAGGCTAGATAGCTGCTAGTGCATCTCACTACTTCGCTCCTTGAGGAAGTTGCGCCAGTCTTCGACGATGGTGATGAAAGTGGAGAAAGGCAGATCGACCACGGCTGTGAAGAGAGCAGCGAAGACATTGTATTTTTTCCACTTGTTGGCGAACCACTGACCAATTTTGGCCAAAGGTATGGAAAAAAGCTCTAATAAGAACTCCATGAAATTGCCGCGATCTTCGATGGTAATTTCTTTAGATTTTTGCTTAACAGCCATAGCGGCAAAGACGACCATCGCTACGTTGACAGTGTCGATGTAGACGGAAGTCCAGGGGACGTGAGCGACCTCGAAAACCCAGAAGATAAAACGCATGCTGATCAGGCCACAAAAGATGGAAATACCAAGGAAAATGGTGTTCATGACCTTGTTCTTTTTGCGACTGAAGTCGATTTCGTAGACGTCTTCACTTTCTTGCTTGTGAATAATTTTGGCAATTTCTTTCTGTACGACCTTGAGATTAGCGTCTTTGGGCGGGCGAATGACGATAACTAGCAAGAACATCACTAAGCTTGGAATAAGTAGATCGATAAACAGCGAGAACAAACTAAACTCCAGGCCAGCCAGACGGGCCACTGGACCTTCGAAAATGATGAAACTAGCAATTCCGGCCACGAAAATCGATAAAGTTGAGTAAATAGCGCTGCGCCAGAGACGACCTTTGAGGCTGGCCTTGCGACGGAAGTAAACTTCGCTGACTCGGCGCTTCAGTTCTTCAGGATTGGCGAGTTTTTCTCTGACCACTGTTGGAGTATTGTTGATACCGTCGAGGACGTCGCCGATGATGCGGTAGGCGGCGTCATATTTGCCAGCTAGTTTGTAGAAATGTTTACCCTCTTCACTGTTCAGGTCTTCTTCGATTTGCTGGCGAATTTCGTGAACTTGCTTGGTTACCTCGACTATGCTTTCTTCAGTTTCCTCGACCCAGAAAGGATAGCGAATCTTGATGACGTTGTAGGAGGTAATGGGGTCATCGAAGTTGTAGAGGTTGCGCATGTTGGCTATATAAATCTGAACCATGCGATCTAGGTCGCTTAGTTGACTGCTGGGAATAATGCGGTTGCGTTGATAAATGACATTGGTCATTAGGTTTAGTAGGGCATTTTCCTTGAAAGCTGGAGCTAGAACTTCTTCAATTTCACAAGCAGCGATCTCTAGCATCCAGGTGTAAAACTCCATTTTGTTTTTGACGTGCTTCTTGGTGGGCGAAGAAGGTAGCTTGGAGTCACCAAGAATACGAATGTATTTACCAAGGATGTTTTCGACTTCCTTGATTTGCTTCTTGGCAATTTTACCGTTGTCGAAATAACCACTACGCATCAACTCTAGAATCATTGGTTCAGCCATTTCTCGAGCGTTGAGGTTGGGGAGAATGCTAATGCCGTAGAGTTCAGAAATGAGGCGCCTCTTGAGTATGCGCTCGATCGCACCTCGGCGCAGCAAATTCTCCTCTTTCCAGTCGATGACCTTGCGGACTTTCTCGTAAGCACCAGCGATTTTGGAGGCCAATTCATCAACCTCGAGTGGAGCGATGATATTGCGGTGGTGATATTCCCAGTCTAGCTGGTACTGCTTAGTATATTCCTTGGCGTAAGTCGAGAGCTCCTTGAGCTCGACAGCCTTTTCTGGTTCAGCTGGCGGCGCGTCAGTGGCAGTGGGGGCAGCAGCGACAGGCTTTTCTTCAGCTTTTGGAGTGGGAGGAGCAGGAGGTGTCGCGCCGACCAGTTGGTAGAGTTGATTCTTGTCGATAATATCCATATTTTTTAAAAGAGATTTCTGTATTTTGCTTCAGTCCATTGAGCGAACGTAACAATTATAGCAAATTTCCCACATAAAATATGTTAGACTTAAACCCATCATGCCAGACAAATACACCGCCGTGTGGGTTTCTCACACTTCGATTAGCGATTTTCTACAATGCCCAAGGGCTTATTACCTCAAGAATGTTTATAAAGATCCAAAAACCAAACATAAAATTCAATTAATGTCGCCACCCTTGGCCCTAGGGCAGGTGGTGCATGGTGTCCTCGAGTCGCTATCTGTTTTGCCTGGGCCAGAGCGCTTCAAAGAATCATTGATCGCCAAGTTTGAACGAGATTGGCAAGCTGTCTCTGGCAAACGAGGTGGTTTTTTTGACGAGCGGACGGAAAGTCAGTACAAAGAGCGTGGGCGAGAAATGCTCCAGAAAGTCATGGATAATCCAGGACCACTAACTGGCTTAGCAGTCAAAATCAAGGAAGAGCTGCCTCAATACTGGCTCTCTGAAGCCGACAACATCATTTTGTGCGGCAAAATCGATTGGCTCGAATATTTGCCAGAGGACGACAGCGTCAATATTATCGACTTTAAGACTAGCAAAAGTGAAGAAAATGAGAGCTCCCTACAGTTGCCCATTTATCATCTCCTGGTACACAACTGTCAGCACCGCCAAGTCAGCAAAGCCAGCTATTGGTATCTGGGGCTAGATAAAATCGTTGTCAAAGACTTACCGGATTTGGAAGCTGCTCACGAACAGATTCTTAAAATTGCTAAAGAGATGAAGCTGGCTCGCCAGCTAGAGCGCTTCAAATGTCCGCATGGCGAGACTGGCTGTTTTGCCTGCAAGCCTTTTGAGAGAATTCTGCAGGGTGAGGCTGAGTTTGTCGGTGAGAACGAGTATCGCAACGACGTCTACGTGCTAGAGCGCTCGGCCAAAGAATTGTCCAAGGAAGAGAAGAGTGAACTAATTTAATTATTTTTCAGGATCTAGTACTAATTCTTTGAAACGATCATCTTTAAGCAATAAGGCAATAATGCCGTAAACCGCGATATCTTGCCAGTTGTCTTTCATGCTTTCGTTGAGTGGGTCGCCAGCTTTGCCCATTAGATTTTGAATTCTACGCAACTTATCATTGACGCGAAAAACTATTCCTAACTCTCCATTGTCCAAAATGTTGTCTTTTCCGTAATCTTTGTGTTTTTTGATGAAAATTTGCAGTAGCTTACGCAGCTCATCGTCAAAAGCTTGGTCAAGATATTTTTGTTTAGACATATAATTTTTAACTATAAATTAATTTTTATTTTAAGTGCCAGTAAATACTCATGTAATCTTCTTTATGAAAAATAAAAACACCATTGCCTCCATCGTTTAAACAGTTGCGACAGAAGTAAGCTTCACCATCTTCGACTGCTTTGACTGAAATATTACCGATTCCAACAATGTCTAGGGCTGGATGAGCTTTGCCTCCATACATCCAGTTATAACAGGTGTTGCTGCCATAATTTTGAGTGATACGCACGCTATCCATTGGCCATTGCCAGCTACCGTTACCACTGTTTTGTTGGCCACTTGGGTCATTGGCGCAGCCAGTGGACCAGGTTACTAATTTGTTTTCTAATTTATCTAGAGGATTGACGGTGTTGCTGTAATACCAGCCCCAACTGCCGGTTTTACTAAAGTCTTGTCTGGAATACTTATAGACGCCAAAGTGCAAGTGCGCCCCAGTTGAGAAGCCGGTGCTGCCCATGGTGCCAATTACTTCGCCTTTTTTGACTATAACTCCATTACCTTCACGAATGACTGTGTTGGCGGCGCTGGAAATCTGACTCAATTCTTTGAGTGCTTCAGCCAGTTTTTGCTGATAAATAGATTCATTACTTTTGGTTTGTTTAAGTAAGTCATCCTTGTTGGCACGTTGTGAATCGAGGATGTTTTTTTGACTCTGAAGCTCCGAGCGCAACTTTTCTACTTCAGCTTGTTTGGTTTCCTTGAGTTCTTTTTGCTGGTTGTAGGTTAAGCGCTGTAACTCAGTTTTTTTCATCAAATCTAGGGTTTGAGCTTGAGCTAGATTGACATAGCGGTATTGACTGACGAAGTTGTTAAAAGATTCGGCAGCGAAGAGGTTATTTTTGTAGGGTAGGCGACTCTGTTTGTAGCTTTCACGAATTCTGGTGATCAGAGTACCGCTGAGACGATCGAGTGAGATCCCCAGGCCTTCAATGCGTTCCGAAAGGTTGGTGATATCTTTTTCTAACTGTTCGATTTCGGCGATGGTCTGAGAAATACGCAAGCTTTGGATGCGAATCTGTCCATTAATGATGTCGATGGCTGACTGGAGGGTGTTGGCTTCGGACCGAGTTTGATCGATCTGGCTCTGCCAACAATTTTTAAGATTATTAAGACAAGTAGAATAATTTTCATCGTCACTTTTGCATTTGTATTTTTCGTCACAACTCTGAGCTTTAGCCAAACCGATAAACAGCAACATTCCAAGTGGCAGCAACAAAAAGCTAAGTAGGATTTTTCTCATGATTTCAAAACTATCTTTTGAGCATACGTGAGACTGCGCTTTGGCTGGCCAAGATACCCAGGATTATAGCCAGGCCTAGTCCAGCGGCAAACTGGTAGGCAAAAAATTGCCAGGGGATCGGCATGGTGACGATGCCATGAAGGAAGCTCTCTATCCAGGGATGAAGGTAAAGAATCATGGCGTAATAAAAGGCAAAGCCAAGCATACTGGACACCACGCTAACCACTAGCGCTTCAAATAAATAAGGTCGAGAGATGTAGGCATTGCTGGCACCGACAAATTTCATAATTTGGATGTTTTTGCGTTTGGCAGAAATTTTCATCGAGATGGTGGTCATTACCATGAGGAAGGAAGTAACCAGGAGAGTGATGAGTAAAAACAAGCCAACCACGCGCATGGCGCCAGTCCAGCGGACTAGATTGTCGACGACGTCCTCTTGTAAGACGACCTCTTCGACAGAATTTTCTGTCTCTAGATCTTTCTTGATGGCTTCGAGGCTTGTAGCTGTGTCGGCAGCAACTTCGACGCTGGCAGGCAAGATCTCTTCAGTGACTAATTCGAGCAAGAGAGGATCATTTTGGTTTTCCCTTTGGTAAATCTGCAGAGCTTCTTTTTGGGTAACGATTTTGACATCCTTGACGTAATCTTTGTCGCGCATCTTTTGACTGATTCTTTCCAAGTCGCTTTCTTGTGCCTCTAATTTGAGAAAAGCGATGACTTGCGGCTGAGTCTCAAAAAAAGAGAGAACTTTTTCGCTACCGATAGTAAGCAGGGAAAAACAATAGGCTATAAACAGAGTGATAGAAAGGATAAAAATGGTTAGAACACTTTGATAAGGCGAACGACGAATCGCCACCAGGGCAGAGTTGAGTGCTTTCATTTGTGTAAATCCTTTTTGTCTTTGTTTTTTTTGTCGATTGGTTTTTTTTCAGTTTGTTTTTTGTCAGTTATTTCTTTGGTTGGTTTGTCTTGTTTGACCTTGATCTTTTGATTGGCTTCGTCGCCTTGCTTGTCTGCTTGGGTTTGGTGTTTTTCCAGGTGGACGGTTTTAGCTTCTGCCAACTCCTTGAGCACTTCTTCGTCATGAGTGGCGAAGAGCAGGGTGGTACCAAGCTCGTTAATTTTCTTGAGCAACCTAGTTATCTTGAGGCTGGCTTCGCTGTCAAGATTGCCAGTGGGCTCATCAGCGAAGATTACTTTGGGGCCAGTAGCCAGGGCGCGAGCAATGCTGACGCGTTGAGCCTCTCCCCCAGAGAGTTGGCGGGGGAAATGTAGGGCCTTGTCGGCCAGGCCGATGAGGTTGAGAAGATCAGTGACTCTTGATTCGATCTCTGCCTCCTTAGTGCCAGCGATGTAAAGGGGGAGAGCGATGTTCTCCCAGGCGTTCATTTCTTCGATAAGCTTATAATCTTGGAAAACTACTCCAATTTGGCGGCGCAGCTTGGGAATTTCAGATTTTTTGAATTGTTCCAGAGGGCGATTGTCAAAAGTAATGCTCCCCTGACTGGGCGAGTACTCACGAATCAAGAGTTTCATCAAGGTGGTCTTGCCTGCTCCAGAGGGGCCAGTAATTACCACCAGATCACCTTCATTGACTTCTAAATTCAAATCGACGATGGCAGTTGGCTGATCGGCAAAAGATTTGCTGACAGATGAAAAAATTATCATGGACACTGCTGATTATTTAAGCACGTTTAGTCCAAAGTTTGAAGGGGAGCTTGAGCATTAATCTCAACGACTTCAATTCGACCAACGTCCATGAACCAACCAGCTTTTTCAGCCTTGAAAGTTTCGCCGTAAATTTTGACTTCTGCTCCAACTAATTTATCGAGATCGACAACGGACGAAGTCAAAGCGATAGTTTGAGTAACACCTCCTTCGCGGAGAAGTTTGTGAGAGCCTTCTCCTTCAACGCCTCCCCTCTCGATGTAACCAATAGCTGAGTCAGAGAAAGTGTCTTTATCTTGCACCCCGAAGACATCGCCATTTTTTATTTTACTAGCGTCATCAATGGTTACATTCTCAACTGTTGCGACTGGACTACCATTTTTGAGCTTGAGCTTGTAGGCACCAAAGCCAGTCAAAGTGCCAGCTAGAACAGCGGCGACACAAATGAAGAGGAAAACTTTTTTGGACTTTTTGCTCATAAGGCTTTGATTTTGCCCCATTGGTGCAGATTCGTCAAGTTTGAATCCTCTATTGCTTGGGTTTTGAACTATATTTGGGTCGATTTGATTTTCCTGATCTTTAAGTTGGAGTTTGTACATAATTAGTCTATTGTAGCCTATTAAAAGCCATGATGAAAGCGTCTAAGTCTCCGTCTAAAACATCACCACTTTGGCTAGTTTCGACTTGAGTGCGAGTGTCTTTGACCAGTTGGTAAGGGTGAAGGACGTAATTGCGAATTTGTGTTCCAAAACTAGCACTTTGGTGTTGACCCTTAGCCTGTTTGAGCTCTTGGCTAGAGCGCTCCTCCTCTATTTTGGCTAGCTTAGCCTTGAGCATTTTGAGAGCTCGTTCGCGATTTTGAATCTGACTGCGTTCTTCACGACATTTAACAGTAATTTGACTAGGCTCATGGGTGAGTTCGACAGCTGAGCTGGTTTTGTTAACTGATTGACCACCTGCTCCACCTGCTCTGGTGAAGTTCCAGGTCAAGTCGCTGTCTTTGATGACGATATCATTGTGTTGGTCTAAGATGGGCAAGACTTCAACCAAAGCAAAAGAAGTTTGGCGCAAATTGTCCGCGTTGAAGGGGCTTAATCTGACGAGGCGGTGAGTGCCTTGTTCACTCTTGAGGAAGCCGTAGGCGTAGTCTTCTTCAATTTCAAAGACGGCTTCTTTGATGCCGGCGTCTTCTCCCCTAATCTCGGAAACGAATTTGTAGCGCCAGCCCTTGCGCTCGAAATAGCGCTGATACATCCGCTTAACCATCTCGGCCCAATCCATCGCTTCAGTGCCGCCCTGACCAGAATGGACGGATAAAATTGCCTGACAGCGGTCGTATTTGCCGCTTAGATATTGTTTGAGTTCAGCTTCTTTGAAAAGTTTTTCTAGAATTTTGCCAATGGTTTCGACTTCTTCAGTTATGTTTAAGTCGAGGGCAGCCTGCAAATCTTGGCTGATTTGCTTGATTTTTTCAAGGGCTTTGACTTCTTTTTGTAGTCGGGAGAGGAGCTGCATGGTGGCTTGCGAGTTATCTCGCTGCCAGAAGTCAGCCGCTTCACTTTCTTTTTCGATAGTGGCGATTTGCTGTTTTTTGGCTGGCATGCCAGAATCTTTGAGTAGTTGCTGACAGTCTCTAATTAATTGCCTGTAGTCCATAGGGGTATTCTAATCTAAGTCGAGAGATAGATCACTAAGCAGTTGCAGGTCTTGATTTTGACCTGCAAAAGTTAGCTGGTAGTCGACGGCGCTAAGGCCCGATTGTTTGTAGAGTACGAGGTGTTTTTTTTCTTCCATAGTAAGTTGGCTAGCTAGTTGAATTTCTAGTTGAGCTTGGTTCTGACTAAGCACGGGAGCCAAGAAGCCTAGCTCTAGCCAGTCTTGATTGTTGATCGTGACTAGGCGTTGGTCGAAATTTTCAAGTGTTTTGCCATTTAATTTGACGGACAGGAGCTTAGTTTCTGGATTGGTGTAGAGACGCTGGTAATTGACGTAAGCGAAGGGGTTGAAATTTTGCCAGTTGATGGTGATGAGCTCTTGCTGCTCCCTGATTTCTAGATTGACTTGTCGTTCTACTAGGCGATTGGCTTTGTTGATGCCGACGTTACTTTCGACCAGGTAATAGGCGAGTCCCCTCTCGATTGGCATCATTTGTCCATCTATTTGGTAGCGCTTAGCTATCTCTGTCAGTTCGCTGTCGCGACTATAAATTTGCAAATCTTTGCGCTTGGCGGCCTCAGCGATGAGCGCGAGCATTTCTTTGGGTTTGTCGGCGACAACTTTTTGTAGTTCGATTTTAAAAATGGTCAAGAAATGATTAAGAAAATTGATTTTTTCCTGGCTCCCTGGAAAGAATTCATCGCGATCTGCCCTAGCTAACTTAGCAAAATTGTCGTGATTGACGCTTTGTTGGTAATCTGGCAAGTAAACTTCTCCTGTTAGTCTAAGTAAATCTTCGATTAAGTGGAGATTGAGAGCGATGACTCCTTGGTAGTTTTGGTTTTCGACTTTTTCGATGAAAAAGAGAATTTGCTTGGCTGAGTCAGGGAAATTTGGCCACCAGTTGGCATCTGGGAGGCGCCAGCCTTTACCGGCGCTTAGATAATCATGTAGGCCGGCTGGCGCCTCTACCAAGCCTTGAAATTGACCATCTGGAACATAGATGTCTTGAACTTGTGGGTTTTGCAATAGTCCATCTCGTGTCTCTAAGATAAAAAACGAACCCATGAAGCCGCCGGTGGCGCGCAGCTCATCACTGTTTTGTAAAATGACTAGATATTTTTGATCATTCTCTAGAAATTTTTTGGCGACAATTAGACCGTCGCTGCTAGCCTGCTGCAGAGGTTTTAAGCGCTTGAGATCAATTTTATTTAATTTTCGATTAATTTTTGTCAAATCTTTTAGAATTTTTTCTGGCAGTTTGTCATCAATTTCTTGACCAGCGATGCTTTGAGTCAAGTAACTTTGCAAGCTTCTTTGTAAATTGCGGGCGAGGAGGTAGTTTTGCAAAACCAAGAAAACAGCCAAAAAAGAAATTAGGGAAAGACTGATGCTAAAAAAAAGCATTTTTTTCATTTTTGTTTTTGAGTTGTATTGGTTTGAATACATTGCAAATAAAGATCGGCTAGTTTTTGAAAATTATGCTCTTTGGCTAGTTGCAAATTTTCAGAGAGTAGCTGTGGGCGAGCGCGCAACTTCTGCCACGCTTGATAGAGTTCTACTCCATTACCAGCGCTAGCGATCCTTGAGCCAAAGGGACTGTTAAGCAAATAATCCTTTTTGAGAGGGTTGTTGTAAGCACTTAGGACGAAGTTGCGAGCCGCCATCGCTTCCAGGATGCTTAGGTAGCCGCCGGCGAAGCAGTTTTCACTGCGCCTCAAATGCGACTGTGGATTGACGAAACCAAGTGTTTCGCCATAGGTGCTGCAAATTTTTCTGAGTTCGCCATCGCCACAAAAAGTTGCAGAAAAATCAACTTTTTTGGTCTTTAAAATTTCCAAGAACTCTAGAAAAATTGTCAGGCCAGTGTCTTTTTCTAAGCGCCCCAAAAAGAGAAAGGAGTTTTTTGTTTTTTGCGTCGATTTTTTAGCATCTGAGTTCAACTCAACTGCTCCATAACTAATGAAATTATTTTTGTCACTCAACTGATAGTACTTATTGATGTAGCTGCCAATGCTGATGGTACAAGCAGAAAATTTTTGAGCGAGCTGTTTGTAAAAAATGTTTTTGCGAGGGATAGGAAAAACTTTTTCATAACCATGAAAAGTGGTAATGATTTTTTTGTGGGGAAAAAGTAAGGCGAAGGGCCAGTAATAAATAAAAACATCGTGAACGAGAATGACTTCCGCAGCAGCGATCGACTTAATTTTTTTGGCTAACTGCCACCAAATTTGCAACAAAGTCAGATATTTGATTTGGTTTTTTTGTTTGAGTAAAGTTTTTCTACTAATAATTTCGACAGTTACACCAGCTTTTTCAAGCCTCGGCAAAATTCCGGAGATATGCTTCTCCACACCACCTAGCCAAGGTAAATAAGACTCTGTGAGGAGTAGTGCGCGCATTTTGCTCATCATAACTTATAATTAAAGATTAGATATATGGTCAAACAATCTATTAAGTCTACTAATTATAAGAAACTCTCGGTGTCTTTGATAGCGACAGTTCTAAATGAATTGCAGAGCATCGAAGCTTTTCTGGATAGCTACAAACAACAAACTTTGCTAGCTTCGCAATTCATTATCGTTGACGCCGGCTCAACCGACGGCACGGCGCAACTGATAGAGAAGTTTGCTAAGAAAAATCGCTTACTCAAAATAGAGTTAGTTGTCCTCGAAAATTCCACTCGTGGACAGGCGCGCAATGCTGCTGTTGCTAAAGCAAAAGGTGAGTGGCTTGCTTTCACCGATGCTGGTTGTGTACTGGAATCTGATTGGCTTGAGCAATTAGTAATGGAGCAGGTGCACAGTCAGCAGCAGGTAGTTGGAGGTTGGTTTAGGGGTTTAGCACAAAGCCGTCTGCAAGAGGCGATGGTCCCCTATTTTTTACAACTCCCCCGCCAGCTTAGTACCAAAAACTTTATTCCTACCTCCCGTTCGTTATTGATCTCTAAAAAAGCATTTGACACAGTCAGAGGATTCAAGGAGGAGCTTATCTTGAGCGAAGACTATGATCTCATGCTGCGCCTTAGAGCAGAAAAAATTTCTTGGGCTTTGGCAAGGCGAGCAATTGTTAATTGGTTTCCGCCAAAGAATTACCGAACATTTTTGTGGAAAATTGCTGCTTTTGCAGCAAGTGATATCGAGGCCGGGATTGTGCGACCCAAAGTGCTGTCTATTTATGGCCGTTATCTAGTTTTTTTGACTGTTTCAATCTGGTCAATAAGTCTTGCTGTATTATTATTGTTACTCTATTTTTCCTGGAGTATTATCAAAAATTACCACAATTGTCCTGATGCTTGGTACTACTTGCCATTTTTGCAATTTAGCACTGATATGGCGATCATGGTAGCGAGCTTATTTGCTATCAGAAACTTCAACTCAAGAGTTGCTTGATTGCGCTTAAATTTTCAAGAGTGACTGCTTCACCAGTACTAATAACGCCTCTTTTGTTGATGAAGCCGGTAAAAGGATCAGAGAAAGATTTATTTTCAGTGATGTCTGGCTCGAGTGTAAAATCAGCTTCTTGACAGCTGTGTCTAGCCAAGTGGTACATCATTATTTGTGTGGTTTTGAGAATCGATTTAAAAGAACTCATTTTTTCAGCTTTGATGGGGAAGATGTTTTTATAGAGGTTGACGGCGATGACAACGTCGACCCCCATCTGACGGGCAGTTTTGACAGGAATAGGCACGGCACAGCCACCGTCAATTACTCGATGATCATTGTAACGCACAGGTTCGAAGACGAAAGGAATTGAGGTGCTGGCGCGAATAGCGGTGGCCAGATCACCTTCGCCAATTTCCACCACTTCCCCACTTAGCAAATCCGTGCTGATGGCGCGAAAGGGAATACTCAGATTCTCAATTAAGTGTTTGCCAGCTAAATCTTCAAAAACTTTAGTGACTTTTTCACCTCGAAACATCCCCCAACTTGGCCAAGGGTCGGAAAAAGCGTAGAGTAAGCTTCGTTTGTTGATTTTTTCCCGGAAAGATTTTTCTAGCAACTCAATATCGCCAAGAGCGCAATAAGCACCGCCAACCATGGCCCCCGAACTGGTTCCAGCAATAGCGTCGATGCGAATACCATTATTAACCAGGGCTTTAATCACTCCGATGTGAGCTTGGCCACGCCAGCCACCACTACCAAGTGCTAGCCCAAGTTTTTTAGTTTGTACGAATTTTTTAGTCATATTTTTCTAGAGCCCCACCATGATACTTGCTCTGTAGTTTGAAAGCGATTGGCAATAAAAAAATCACGCTGCAGGCACTCATGATCAGTAAAATGCTGCGGATCGCATCGCTGGAGTAGTGGTTGAGTAAAGCAAAAACACCCAAGCTGCCTAGATAGATTAGGCTGATTAGCATGCTGAGACTTGAGATAGCAGTAGCGCGATTTTTGGAACTGTAGCACTGGTTGCTGAGTTTGCCGAGGACGTTCCAGCGCATTGAGGAGCTCAGAAAGACCACGAAAATAATCGCTATTATAACGGGCACATTGTAAAAGTAGCTCAAGGGGAGAAAGACGCTTAACAAAATTGCTGGGAGCAGAAAAACCACTCGTAGATTTTTGAAGATTTTCTTTCTGATCAAGACGTGCAAAAGCTGTACAGCAGCAAGCGACAAAATGGCAAAAATGAAACCCATGTTTTTTTCGCTAACACCCAGATCAACCAAAGCAAAATTTTTAAAACTAATTACAATTGGCCAAGTCAGGGCGCCGACTAAAATGTAAAACAAAGAGATGTCACGGGCTTGATGATTTTTCCATAACTCACGGAAACCCAAACGAGTTTGTAGTAAATAGTTGTGCAAAGTAAATTTCTCGCTGTCGATATCTGGCTCGATGAAGCGAGTGGAAATAAATCCTGCGATAGTAAAGGACAGGGCAGTCAGCAGCGAAGGTAAGTGATAGGAATAAGCAAATAGCAGGCCGCCAACCACAATAGCAAAGACAATGCTGTAATTAAAAATGAGCTGATTGCGGTTGTTAATTTCGGTAAATTCTTCTTCTCTACCGCTTTGTTTGAGGGTGTCAAAAACTAGTGCTTCCAAAGCGCCACTCAATAAAGCATCAGCTAAGCCAAAACCAAGGCCAGCGACCAAAAACCACCAAAAACTATTTGCAAAGGCAAATAAAGTGTAAGTGGCGGCATAAACAAAAAAGGCAATGGCAATACTTTTTTTGCGGCCAATCAAGTCAGCCAAAGCCCCTGTGGGCAATTCTAGCAGCAGGCTGCTGCCAAGAATCACCATTTCGGTCAAGGCAATTTCGGTCAGACTGATGTATCTTAACTCCATCGACACCCAGACTGGGATGATGAAGAAAAGCGAGCGAAAAACACTCAAAAAGCGCAGCCAGTAGATATTGTTATGGTATAAATCTTGATCATGATCCCCAGTCTTCTCTGGTGGACGGATAACCTTACAGAAACTAAACATCCGATAATTTTAACAGATTTGCTATGATGTATGATGACTAAATGTTAAAAAAATTTAAGCAAGATTTTCAGTTAAAAGGTAAAGTAATTAAGGGTTTGGGTAATGGCAGCACTCAAGCTTTTGCCACTATCAATCTCGATCCAGCAATTTGGCCTGCTAAGTTGGAGAGAGGCATTTACGCAGCCTGGGTGTTTGTTGGAGGGCAAAGATATCTGGGTGCTTTGTTTTTCGGACCACGCGTGGTCATCGATGAAGAAACCGACGTTTTGGAAATTCACTTATTAGACTTCACAGGCAATATCTACGGTCAAGAAATTGCCTTTAGTGTCGAGGACTATATTCGTCCGGTTAGACCCTTTACCTCTTTTGCTGATCTCAAACAGCAGATCGCAGCCGACATTGCTGAAGTTAGGCAGCGTTTAACCGACTAACTCGATACATGGCGTACAAAAGCACCAAGCCAGCTAGGTATTGACTACCAGTTAAGAAGTGCTGATAGAGGAACATGTCGACCACAATCGCCAAGAGCGGCAAGGTCATTTCCATAATTGTTGCTACTTTAGCCTCGGTTTTCTTGAGCCCCTTGTAGTAAATAATCATCGCCAAAAGACCGGTGCTAAGGGCAATATAGACCAGACCGAGGAAATCTCTTTCAACCAAAGTATCGAGGCTATTTTGTGAGCCTAGCAGGAAAACGGCCACAAAAGCCAAAACTGTCGATAGGTAGAAGCGCAGAATGGTGGCGCTGGTGCTGCTTTTGACTTGATTGAGCAGTAATTTGGACAAAGTCGTGCCAAGTCCCCAACAAGCCGCTGCCCCCAAGGCGTATAAGGCAGCTAAGATCGTTTCAGTGCCAGTGTCTAGATTGACGCTACCATTTGGGAAAGTCACGAAAAAAACGGCAACGATCGCTAAAGCAGCCCAACGCAGATATTTTTTGTTGATTTTTTCACCGAGCAAAAAGCCAGCACTGACGATGGCGAAGAGCGGCTGAATCTTCTGAATCAAGAAAATGACACTAAAGGAAATGTAATTGACCTTCAAAAGGGCGGTGGTGATAAAAAGCGTACCGAGTAGGCCGCCAAATAAAGCCACTACTAGCGCGGTTAGCAGCAGACGGCTCGTGAAAACCTCTTGTTTGAGAGTGCGAAGAACGATTGGCAAAAGAATCAGTGAGCCGATCAAGTGTTCGTAAAAAACGATTGTCACCGGTGGCAAGTGATAGAGTCCGCGGCGGACGACGCCATCCAGAGCCCAGAGAGCAGCTGCTAGCGCAATGAGTAAGGGACCAGACATAAGACCTTTCTGCTCGTTTTATATCACAGAAGTGTCAGGAGGATAAGCCCTAGCGCCAAGCGGTAGTAGCCAAAAATTGTTAGGCTGTTGGTTTGTAAGTAGCGAATTAACCAGCGTAGAACAATCAAGGCGACAGCGAAGGAAACGGCAAAGCCCACTCCAACTAAAAGTATTTCTTGCGAAGAAATTTGGAGATCTGCTTGAGTTTTGAGCAGGTCAAATCCGGCTGTGCCTAAAATAGTGGGTACAGCTAGCAAAAAGGAATATTTAGCAGCTTCAGTTCGTTTTTGCCCAAGCATCATCATAGCGAGGATGACGACGCCCGCCCTAGAAACTCCAGGTAAAACTGCCAGAGCTTGTGCCAAGCCAATCAATAAACTTTGTTGCCAACTCAGACTGGCAATATCTTGAGTTTGTACTTGCTTGTTTTTTTGTAGTAGCCACTCGTAGATAATGAAAATTAAGCCAAAAATCATGAAAACTGCTAGCATTAATAAGTTATTTTCAAAGAAAAATCCTTTAATTAGTTTGTAGAATGCAAACCCAAAAATAGCGGTAGGGATGAAGGAGAGTAAAACTTTTTTTGTCAGATGGCGGTTGGTCCACAACTCACGACCATAAAGTGATAAGACTGCCAAAATGCCTCCAGCCTGAATAAAAACAGTGAAGAACTTGAGGAACTCCGTCTGCTCAAGACCGAGAATTTGTTCAGCGAAGATTAAGTGAAAAGTTGAAGAGATAGGTAAAAATTCAGTAATACCTTCAATAATGCCAAGTAAGACTGCTTGATAAATTTCCATAAACAATAGTATAGCAATATGCTTGATTTAATACGCAATCAAAAAAAATTCTGTTTTCACAAAAAGTGCCTCCGGAGGGAATCGAACCCTCATTTTAAGTTCCGGAAACTCATGTCCTATCCATTGAACGACAGAGGCGTTTTGAGTGCATTATAAATCAATCTCAACCGCTTGTTTCTATAATTTTGTTTTAGTACGCGAACATTGGCGATTTAGTGATATTTTGATATAATTTGACATCTTGTTATGGTAGAGAAAAGTTCTATTAAGAAAAAATTTCTCGAGACCGAGCATGCTCTTGCTCAGCCTGAACGTTGGCGAGCCAACCAGTTGTTTCAATTAGTTGAAAATAACCTGAGAAAATCAGAAAAAATTGATAGAAAAATCAAGATAATTTCTGGTGCTGCGGCAAATTCTTTTGCCACGCGTATCCTCAGAAATCATCGAGAGCAATTCCAGAGAGAAGGCAGTAAAGAGCTTGCTTCTCCTATTCCAGAAAAACAGGCTGATGAAGAAGTCTTCAGTGAAGTTTTAGTAGTCGATGAGAAATATTTGATAGAAATCTCGCTAAATGTGAGGAGAAAAGGAAGCTATACAGATGAGAAAAATATTTCCTTGCCTGTTTTTTTAAATGACAAAGTTTACGTTATGAGGACGGCCACTGGCCAGCTATACGTAGCTTTTGATCATGAAGATTCTTTTTTAGCTCATAAGGAAACTTACCAAACTATTGAGAAAGAAGAAGTTGATCCATATAGTGCATTTATTCAGGTTTTAAAATATTTTTCTTGTTCTGGTAAAAATAGTCAGCAATTTTTGATGGAGCATCAAAAAATGGCAGAATCAGTTGGTTTGGATTTGGGAATCAATTCAAATCACTACGGCTATCACGGTCAAGCACGCCTACACATTTACCTAGCTGGGCACCAACCTCCTTCAGATAGTTTTGCAGATGATTTGTTGGTTGGAGCAGCACTGCGGAAGGGATTTCATTTAAATGAAAAACATGAAAATGTTCAAGAAGAAGCTGCTCTTAATAATCAATTGTGGGAACAGTTTTGGGAGGGTTTGCAAGGAGATGTTGTCTTGAAGTCTTTAATGAGAATGGACGTCAACTATTTACCAGGTTTGTATGATTCAAAAAGTGTGAAGCAATTAGTTGCTAAAGTGGCGATTGCGCAAGTTTATGGTCGTACCAGTGACCTACAAGAAATAATTCCCGTGCCTAGAAAACTTGTTTTTTCACTAAAAGCAATTGCTGAATATGTTGTACGCCTTTTGTACTTGGAGAGTTGGGAAAAAGCTGAAGGTTTGGATGAGTTATTTTTTAGTAAGCCGACATCGTATCGTGTTAAACAAATTGCATTTGGATTATTTTCCATATATGACAAAATTGGTTTTTCAAGCATCGACGAGGCTTTAAATTTCCTTTTTCAGTATCATCAAATTACTGAATTAGAGAGAGATGAGCTGAAAAATTGCTTGGACTTAGAACAGCAAGTCGCCAGTCTTCCTCGTTTAAAAGAAGATCAGGCCTTATCTAGAGAAGCGGCTGATTTTTTAGGTATATACGGTGTTAATGAAAATTTATTCAACTCAACTTCATTGCTTGCTTTTCAGTTAGATGCAGATGCTTTGGGTGCACCCAGAACATATTTATCAGTAAAAAGAGATAGCTCTCTTACTGGGTTTGGTTTGCGCTTAGAGCATTTATCTCAATCTATAACAAATCACTTTCCTAGTTATAAATTTCGTGTCAAGAACGATCGCTCTTTTCTTAGAGATAGACGAGCTCCATTTTGGTCAGTTCTTTTTGGTCATGAACTGGGGCTATATAGGCATGATGAGTTTGATTTGAAACAAATGCTGATTGAATTTCAAACTGCTTTGCAAGTTTTGAAGAGTTATGAATTGATTCCCCATGAGATGGCTTTGACGATTATTAGTTTTTGGAAAAATATTGTAGATAGATTAAACATATCTTCAGAGACAGAGATAGATTCTGGAAATAGTGCCAAAGAATTACTTTACAAATTAGAAAAAAGAATAACTAAAACCCATTTAGCTCATCATGCACATGCTGGTGAACATCTGAAATTTTGGCTTTCTTCTTCAGTTTTCCTAGAAAGAATGCGTTACTTTTGGCAAAAAATTAGAGCTAATGGATATCCTTTGGCGGCTCACCTAGAGCAAGCTCCAGCTCATGGTGGTCTAGAATCTAGTGCTAAAAATTTACCACTTCACCTGGTAACTGACAGAACTACTCGTTTTGATAAGGAACTCATTAATCTTAAATTTTATATGAAAAAAGCCAAAGAATTAGATAAAAATTCTTCTGCTCATATTGCGGTGCGCATGGCAGCCATTCGTCAATATCCAAGTCGGGTGCATTGTCGAGACCATCGCTATGAAGATAATTATTCTAGAACAGTGTGGTTTGAATGGGAAGTTTCAGCATTTACCAAAAGATGGATTGCAGAACATTGGCAAGAAATAGTTGGAGAAGAAGAAGTTTCTTATTTTAAAAATGCAACTGAAATTGGAGAGAGAATTTATGGAATTATCAATCAGGAAATTGAAGATTTGCTGGCACAGGCTTTTCAAGAAAACAATCAAGCTCGTCGAACTCGCATTTTGCTTCATGCTTATCGTTTGGCAACGACAATTTATGAATTTGACAGAATTTGGGAGAAACCAAGGGTTGATGAGCGCGTTAATTTAAATATTTGTGCGTGGAGTGACAACTATAATCAAATCAGAGATAGTTTACGAAAAATGATTGACATTGCCAGTAAAGAAAGAGTTAAGCCTCCAGGGGAAATTAAAATTAAGCCTGGGCAAGTTCACTGTTTGTTGGGACCCAATATGGGTGGCAAAAGCACTGTTATGCGACAACTTGGCTTTGGAATTTTAGCTCACAACCAAGGTCTGCCTCAAGTTGGAGGAGGGTTTAGCGCTGCAGATGATATTTTTTTGAGTAGTCCTGTGGGTAGTGAACGGCAAATGGCTGGTGAAAGCTTGTTTACACAGGGAGCCAAAGAATTGGGAGACATTATTGAAGCAAAGCAAATAGGGAGGCACAAGTATTTGTGGATGCTTGATGAATTTGGTCGCCGGACCAATGCTCGTTATGGACAGGCAAACATGATGACAGCAAGCATAGTTGCTGCAGCTTATGAAGAGACCCCCAAAGATATGGCTCTTATGGCAACTCATTATCAATCAATGGTTCGTTATCAACCCTTTTTTCAAGCTCTGGGTTTGGAATTGGTTTTTTGGAAAGTGGAAGACTTTAAACTCAAGAGGCTTGAACCTGATGAAGAGGTAAAAAGTTTAGCTATTCAAGCGATTGCTAAGCATCTGCCACTGAGTGAATATGAAGATTGGCCTGATAAGGAAGATGCTCAGCATGCAAAAAATTCTATTGGAACAAAAGAAAAACCAGTTTTAAAATCTTTGAGTCGAGAACAAATTGCAGCTGCGACAAGAGATGATCTAATGGGAGCCAGCATGCGGGAAAAAATTGAGTTTCTATCAAATCGTTATAACATGACAGTTGTGGAAGCTAAAATTTTTCTAGCTCGCTATTTGGTTCCAAAAGAGGTAGAAGAGAAACAAAAAATTGTCGCTGCTGTACTTGCTCATCCGCAACTAACTGAACACTTAAAAATCTTAAAAGAAATTCAAGAAATTACCTCTTTTCATAAAAGACTGCTAGAAGTTGATTGGAAACAGCGTACGGCAATGAGAAGGAATTTTTATAAACACTTTGATTTAAAAAAGATTGATTATAACGCCAATATAGATGTTTTTAATAAACAAGTAGAGGTTTTTTTGAATCAGCTAGTAAAAAAAGCCAACAAAACCATGCGTTTTGGAAAAAAACTCATTAATGACGTTGTTCCTAACTGGCTTGATGGTAAAGGAACTACCTATACTATTGTAAATGATATTTTAAGCGGAAATCTTAACAGAGGAATTTATGAGTTAGGAGCAGTTTTTTCTTATGCTTCTCAAATCAAAAGCAAACGAGAAAATGGCTTTGGTTATGCTCAAGCTGAATTTAGAGATGAGGCAGTTTTTGCGGCAGAAGAGGCGTGGAACCCAAATTTGCGTGAGGAAAAAATCGTTACCAATTCATTTAATTATGATTTTAGAGATGGGAGAGCAGGAGTGGTTACTACTGGTGAAAATGGTTCTGGAAAGAGCAATCATCAAATTACTGTTGGTCAAATAGGTATAGAGGCAACATGCTTGGGTTTTGGTCCTGCAACAAAAATTATCGCCCCAAAGAATTTACAAGTACTTGCTCTCACTCAGCCAGTTAGTGATACTCTCAAAGAGAGCTCAATGGGTCAAGAAGTAGTTCGTCGGATAAGTAAAGCAGTGGCAGTAGCGAAACATAGTAAAAACCCAACTCTAGTTCTGCTTGACGAGCCTGGCGCTCCCACCTCAGAGACTGATGCACACAAAATCATTGTGTGGCTATTTCATAAATTTTTGAAAAACACTAACACTAAATTGGAAGTGTCCACGCATTGCGATGGTTTGGTGGATGCTCTAAAAGATAAAGTCTACTTCCAAGCGTTTCGCTTGTTGAGTGATCAGCCGTTTAAAGCCTTTGTGGGAACAGCAGACAGCAACGCTTTGGAGGTTGCCAAGTTTTATGGTATGGATGAGACATTTTATGACATTGCCAAAATTGTGCACGAGTTTATTGTTTTTACTCAGTCAGACAAAAATTTAATAAAGCTTCATGCACAAGTTTTTGCAGATAGAATTAAAGAAATATTGGTGAAGAGAGTGTTTGTGGCTGAAGCGCAAGCCCAGGTTGTTTAGAAGGTTGACTCTATCTCTTACAAAACCTGCACAATGTTGAAAGCTAAGTAAATGACGTAGAGGCCGATTAGTCCTAGCCCAGCGCGGCGGCCAATTGTCCAGTGCCTGGCGATCAAGATGAAAAGAATGGCCAAGACAGTGGCGAAGAGCAAAAAGACGCTGCTCATCAAGTTTTCCGTGTTAACCTCGATCGTGCCTTTGTTCCAGAGTAAGACGATTAGCCAAGGAAAACCCAACCCAAAGAGAATGTCAAAAATGTTGGAGCCGACAGCGTTGCTGACCGCCATGTCGCCTCGGCCTTGTTTGGCGACGATGATTGAAGACAAGAGGTCAGGGATGGAGGTGCCGGCAGCTAAGACAGTCAAAGCAATGATGGTGGGGTTGATGTGCAAAATGTGACCGATGTTGACAGCCGATTCAACCAAGACATAACTGAGGCCAGCGATTAGCACAATTGCCACCACGAAAGTGTAGACGAATTGGTTGTTTTTCTCGAGCGGTTTGGGGATCAGTAAATTGAGGATTTTGCGGGAAGCTTTAGCCAGTTTATTGCGTTTAGTTTCTGTGACCACGATGTCTAGTGGATCGATGTCTTTGTAAGGCAAAATTTTCTTCCACTGCGTGACCAGAATGATGTAGACCACGTATAGGCCGATAAAAAGCAGGGCTTCATGGAGCACTACTTGACCATCGCGAAAAGTGAAAAGTAAGGCGATGATGGTGAGTACGTAGAAAATTAGATCACGGAAAACTGGCTGCCAAGTGAGTTTGGCTTGGCGAAAAGTTGCCGCCGCGCCAGTGATGACTAAAATGTTGAAAATGGCTGAGCCAACGATGGTGCCGGCGCCGATATTTGAGTGGCTGCCAGCGCGCAGCACTGCGAAGAGTGAAGTGAAAAGCTCTGGCGCGCTGGAGCCAACCGCCATCAGGGTGGCGCCGGCCACGTCAGAGGGTAGTTTGAGGCGGCTAGAAATTTTGTCCAAAGCGACCACGAAATAGTCTTCGCAGATCACAGCCAAGAGGTAAAAGGAGGCGAGCAGTAGGAGGATGGAGAAAATTAACATGAAAGTAGTGTAAAAGTTGAGGAGGTCGAGCGCAAGTTAAGTTTTTTGGTGGATATGCTATATTTTAAACATGCCTCACTTCTTGACCAATAAGCTCAATTGGCTTCTGCTTCTCATTTTTTGTTTAGCTTTGGTTTTGCGGCTCTGGCAACTAGAAACCCTACCGGCTACTTTTTTTGTCGATGAAGTTTTGAGTGGCTATCTTGGTCGCTACCTTTGGGTCAATGGAGTCGACCTGTACGGGAACACTTGGCCGCTGCTTTATTTCAACAAATTTGGTGATTATTACATTATTTTACCGATGTATCTGGATGGTTTAAGCACTTTTCTTTTCGGGGTGACTCGTTTCGCTACTCGCTTTCCCACAGCCTTGATTGGAGCGCTGGCGGTTTTTCCTCTTTATGGCATCACGCGCTTTGTCTTTCAAGCCAAAAGAGTTGCTTACCTGAGCGCGTTGCTTTTGGCGATTGCCCCTTGGCACATTGTCTTGGCCAGAGCGACCACCGAAAGCGTTTTAGAAATGACGGTGCTTTTAATTGCAGTTTGGCTGTTGCTTAGCTCGGTGAAAAATAAATCTCCAAGACGAATGTTTTTAGCCATGGTTGTTTCGGCCTTTAGCTATCTGATTTATCACACGGCGCGAATCATCACTCCACTTATTTGGCTCGGTTTCGTGATTATTTTTTTCAAACAGCTGCAGTTAAATAAAAAATTGTTCAGCGCAGCAGTTTTAGGTTTGGTGTTGCTGTTTACCATGACTTTCACAATTAGTCAGACGCCGTGGGGCAAAGGTCGTTTCGAACAGACTTCAATTTTTTCAGTTCAATCTGGTGTTTCAATTCGCATGCAGGAGATGACTTACAACTTGGGAAACAGTAGTGTGTTGATGGCCAGAATTTTTCACAACAAAGTAGTTGGTTATGGTCGGGAATTTATCAACCAATACTTGAGCTACTTTTCACCGTTATTTTTATTTGCCGACGACGCTTGGTCGCATTCCAGATATTTTGTTCCTGAGTTTGGCCCACTTTATCTTGCTGTTTTACTGATGTTGCTTTCATATTTGCTGTCTGCCGTGACAGCACGGAAAGCAAATAATCAATATTTACTTTTTATTTTATGGTTACTTTTGATCGTTCCTGTTCCTAGTTCTCTGACCGTGATCGAATCGCCAAGCGTCAGGCGAAGCCTCTTCATGCTGGTGCCCTTGGTGATTCTGGCTGCAGGTGGTTGGAAGCGAGCCTTTTCAGTTTCCTGGAAAAAAATCACCCTTGGTCACGGCATTGCTCTTTTACTAGCGATTGAGCTGATTTTCTTTTCTTACTTGTATGTGAAGCAAAGCGATGCTCAAGATGCACTTTACAGATCAGATGGTTTGCCTGAAATTGCTGAATACATTGTGAGTCGTGAAGCTGAAAATAGGGATTTTATGGTGTTTGATGCTTATGATTTTCCACTTTACTACCTTTTTGCTAAGCAAGATTTTGGAGCAGAGTGGAGTCAGCAGTTCCAAGAAAAACTTACCATAGAATCTATGTACGGTGTCAAGCCAACACTTACCAAATGTGCTAGAGAATTACTGTCTGACTCGCTAGTTCTTGATTCAGCAGACACTCTCTACATTGAGCCCTCACGTTGTAAAGTCAACAGCTGTTTATTTGAGGAAGTTGATCAGATTTATGGTGTTAATAAACTTATCTATTTTAGAGTTTTAAAGCGGAAGCAGCTTCCGCCAACTGAACCGGAGTGTTTGTCGCTGTTGCCGTTTGAGGGTGGAGAGCAAGGGAGGTTTTAATTCAATTTTTTTAGTTGCGAAGCTCCGCTTTTTCTAACTCCAGCTTGAACCAGTGAGTTCGTGGGTGTAATATATGAATATGAATTCATATAACTGTTGCTCAAGTTCCACTAGTGAAAGTCAGCAAGTGGCCGCCCTTTCTGCTCTGCTCAAAGTCGTCGCGGAGCCTTCCCGTCTCAAGCTGCTCTGCGTTTTGGGTCAGGGTGAGCATTGCGTTTGTGAAATCATGGAGCATGTCGATTTTTCCCAAAGCCTAGTTTCTCATCACCTCAGAGATCTACGCGAAATCGGTGTGGTTAGTGATGAAAAAAGAGGTCAGCGAGTCTACTACTCCCTATCTAAAAAAGGTCGACATATTACTGAAAACTTATTTCAAATTATCAGAGAAAGGTAAACAATTATGAAAATTCAAGTACTGGGTTCCGGTTGTCCCACCTGTCAGAAATTACACCAAGTAGTGCTTCAGGCCGCCAAAGAACTCCAGCTCGACAAACAGGTGGAGTACTTATCTGGCAGCGAGGGTATTAGTAAAATTATGGAGTTAGGGGCGATGAGTAGCCCCGTGTTAGCGATTGACGACCAGGTCGTGATGACTGGTTTCAGCGGCGACGTGAATAAAATTAAAACTCTGCTGAGCAAAATATGAATATTTTTACGCCAATTCAACAGTTCGCCGACCTAGTGACCTACCAGTGGCTAGACATTGCCCTACACACTTATTTGGGTGACAGCGTTAATTTTTTCATTTACGACGTGATCAAAATTGGCTTGCTGATGTTGATCATCAACACTGTGGTCACAATAACCGAATATTATTTCCCGATGGAAAAAGTGCGCGATATTCTCACCAAAAGGCGATTGTATGGTCTGGATTATTTAGTTGCTGCTTTGCTTGGCGTGATTACCCCCTTTTGTTCTTGTTCGTCGATACCGCTTTTCATCGGTTTCATCTCTGCCAAAATTCCATTGGGAGTGACTTTTGCTTTTTTGATTAGTTCGCCACTGGTCAATGAGGCTTCGCTTTATCTTTTTCCGAGTATTTTTGGTCTGCAAGTGACTTTGCTCTACAACGGTGTGGGAATTTTGATTGCTATGTTGGGCGGCCTGTTGATTCAAAAAATGAAAATGGACAAATACATTCGTCCAGAATTTTTGAGGTTTAAATCGAGAAAGCAAATGCAAGCGGAATATGCAGGTGCCAAAGTGCCTTTAAAGGATTTGGTGCAATTATGGCGTTCTCAGGTGTGGGCAATCACTCAAAAAATTTTCCCCTATGTTTTGCTTGGCGTAGGCGTAGGCGCTTTGATTCATGGTTTCGTGCCAGAATCTTTGGTGGCCAACTATTTGACGAGCAAAGCTTGGTGGGCGGTGCCGACGGCGGTGCTTCTCGGTACCCCTCTCTACACTAACTCCATCGGCGTGGTGCCAGTGGTCGAGGCGATTATCAATAAGGGTGTGCCAAATGGGTACGGCGCTGGCTTTCATGACGGCTGCGACTACTCTGTCCATTCCTTCTGGTTTAATGTTGGCTAAGTTGATGAAAAAAGAATTACTGCTCGCCTTCTTTGGCATTACCGTGGCAGGGATAATTCTAATGGGGTATTTGTTTAATGCGGTTTTGTAGGAAGAAATATGACGAGCGTTTGTGGCAGTTTTGCCGTGCAGTACGCTGGACACTTCGCTAAAATTTGACGAAACGATTGACTAGCCAAACCAAGATTGCGAAAAAACTAAAGGCTAGGAGTGCGGCTTGTAGGCTTAGTTTGATTGGCATCTTTTTAGAAGTGTAGTGATGTTCATATTCACCATAAGTAATGAGAAAAGCAGCCAATCCAGCAATTGAGGCAAAGATAATTCCAATGATGAACATGAGGCTATTTTAGCTCCTTTTTTAGGTTGGTGCGAAGGCGCCTCGCCCTTCGGGCATTACCCAGGAGCTTCGATTCTCACAGCTAGTGCTTGAGTTAACTCGCTTGACGGCGGGGAGCATGGGATGAAGTTGGAACTTTTTTCGCTCGATAAATTAAGGCTTATAAATTAGTAATTAGCTTATTTCGATATTGTTAACTTCCTCAGGATAGAAATCAGTGCGCCCATCTTCATGTTTGAGAATTAATACTCCACATGGCCTTCCATATTCTATACGAGTTACTCTTAGATAATTATCATCATTAATTTTCACAGTTATTTCTTTCCCTTGAGAAGGAGCATATTGCAGGTAATGACTGCTTTTAAAATTTTCTGGCCACTCACCACCTATGAGAAGACCTTTTTTCATAGCAGTTAAAATTTCTCTTCTAATGCGATTCACTCCTAATTTAGCTGCTTCTAAGTTTTCCTCAGAAAAGTATTCATTTTCATTCATAAAACTATAATATCACTACTATCAATTAAAGTTAGATTTGAAGATATCAGAAGTGCTTTAATCATCCCTATGGTTTCTTTTGCGGAGCACCTGGGTCTGGAACCCGTGCGTCGTTATAACTGTCCCATTCCAGAATCGAGATTCCAGGGTAATTTTAGCAAAAATGGGACAAATGGGACACTATAAAAAGGGTGTGTCTTGTTTTTGTTAATGATGTATTTTGATATATTAATATCAAATCCAACCTTGAGCACTACTGTACATGATAAGAGAGAACATTCTTGCTATTATCTCTCCCGAGAGATTAAAAATATTGTGATTTTGAAACTCAAAATTATGGCCTGTAAAGTTTCTAACACATGTAGTAATTCTAGCGTTAGCGAAATTCACATCTGTGGTATTAGATACAGCGCTGTTAATTTTTGTTTCTAATTCAGTTAAACTGCTTGCAGCCGTATATTCACCTCTAGTTGAATTAATTGGTGTACTAAAAAGTGTTTGCAGCATATCGCCAAGAGTCCCACTTAGACTTGAATTCTTTCTTTTCAGCTCATCTTCATACCACAGCGCAAGTTCAGATAGAGATCTTAAAATTTCACCTCTGTTCACAGGATTACTCAGCTCAGAATTCAAGCTATAGGAAAAAGAAAACCGATAGAGAGTTATGAATAAAAGAATTTTCTTTTCAGGCGAAAGTGATAAAACATATGATTTAAAATCACCTTCTGATAAAGTCGTTGAAAAAACTTGAATATTCTTACTAAGAATGTCTTGGAAGAAGTTCGATATCTGTATATTTTCAAATTGGGTATATAGATCACTGGTTGGCAAATCTTTCTCTGGATCTATGGTGACTCCAGATAAATGGGCTAAACAACTCCTATCATTATCGTAAGCCTTATAAAGATTAAATAACCCTTCTATCACTTTCCCCTGGGCTAGTTGGGAAACACCTAAATTTGCCAGTGAAATGCCTCTGTTTACATTTTTATTATCAGTTTTATTAAAGTTAACAATCTCACTATCAATATTTGCCCAATAACTTTCTGACACACCATATAATCCACGATTTAGTAGCCAAGTTCCCATCATCTGAGTGTAGCCATCAATCGGCTTATTCTTGTCCTCATAAGTATTAATTTCGAAGTCCGATACCTTCATTTGACTTAAACGTTCTCTAAGGCCGATTCTTCCGAGCTCAACCAGGTAGGCGATATCTCGATGAACTCTGTCAACAATATCACCGCCATTTCCAGGAGTTGTTGCTAATAAGTCATACTTTGAGTCAAATTCAGTAGTGTCAGTTGGGAGTTCAGACAACTTCTTCACAGCCACTTCAGAATCTGAAATCAACTTTTTTATTTCATCTAAACTACTTTGAAATTTGCCTTCTAATGCAGATGCATTAAATAGTAGCGGAACAGTAAAAATTAAATCGAAACTTCCCAAAATGCCACTTGGCATTACTTTGAATAGATAATCATTCTGCACTGATAAAGAAGTTGGTTTCGTGTTGAATAAAAAGTAGTAGGCTAAGACAACATTTGGAATAGGATCTCTATCAGGAATTAAATTTCTGCATCTTTTTGCTAAAAATAGGAATTCACTTCTTAAAAAATCTGCTTTCCTTAATCCCTCTTTGATCCAGTTCGTATATTGCTCAGAGTTGTTATCTGTAAACCCTTGCTGTGGGATACCAAATCTGTGTCTATATTCTCGCACTAACAAAATAAACATTGGGTGATTTACAAGGCTCTCAAAAGAGAGATTTATTTTGTCGTACATATTCTTATCCTTATCATTTTTCTCCCCATCACATCTGGGTTCTTAGGTAAAATAGTGGCCTCTACTATATTTTCAATAGAAATCTTGTATTCTTTGGCAAAATGTTTCTTTAAGTTTTGAATAAGTTTGGTTTTATTTGTTTCTATAGTGTGATAATACAGTTGATTTCTAAATGTAGATCCAAATTGGTCAATCTCATAAACCTCAATTAATGATCCTTCGGTTCTGTTTTCCTCTGGGTCAAAGACCTCAATGGTGTACACACTTTTCTTATACTTATAATATTTCAGCAGGATACTTGGAGATACATTGTCAAAAGAAGCTCCTGTGTACCAAGTATTGCCTGGTAAAGGGAATTGGTTGGGATAAGTCTCCGATCGGTCAAAATTAGCTGGATGAGCTACATCACCAAAAGTCGATCTTTCATCCCAAAATCTTTTTATAACATTTTTTTCATCATCATCTATTTCAATTTTGGAAGCAACCTCTTCAAGTCTATCTTTGAACTTAGGTTTATTCGATAGAGAGTTCACAATAATTTCTATCGATTTGAAGTGGTCAAGAGCTCTTTTCTCATCACTATCAAAAATTAAGTATCCCATTGATGCTCTGTAAAGATATTTCAAAGCTCTTTCAAATATTGCATCACGAAATTCTAGTGAATCATTCAAAAAAGTTTCTGTTAGTTCACTCATCCATTGATTTCTTTCGGGACGATCAGGTAAATATATATGACCACTCTCCAGTTTGAAATCGACTTCTGATTCATTTCCTTCCTCATCTAAAGAATAAATCTTATTAACTTGATAAATGTATGGTTGAAAACTACCTCTGTTTTCACCGTGTTTCAGTTTCAGATCTTTAAGATTTGCCAGAGATAAAAACCGTGCCACTCTATCGATTGCACGAATTGCTCCACCTACGGCTGATCTAGTATTTTCTTCTTCAATGTCATAGTAAATGACATACTCAGATTTAATTTTTATGGGGTCAAAATATGGTAAAGATGTAACATAAGTCTTGTGAAAGTTGTTTACATCAGAATCGGAAAACACACTTTTGATTGGGGCGAAGTTCCTTTTTTCTTGCTCTTCAAAAGTCATTTTCCTTATAAAGCACTTTTCAATCTCTCTTTCTGAGAGAGTCTGACCATGGATTAGTGCATAAATTCTATATTTACTCATGATTTTTAAAATAGGCTGTAAATTTTTCTACTAGTAATTTGTATAAAAAATCAAATAAAGGAGTATCTGAATATATCAAGTCACATTCTCCTTCAGTCCAGGTACTAACTTTATATTTATTTCCTCGCAACTCAACCTGATTAAAATTAGAGTTTTTCAAAAGCAACTTTTCATCTTCTGTAAGCTCCACAACTCTCGTTGTTTTTGTATGATTTATTCCCTCCAAATAGAAAGTGTGTAGTTTAGGAATATCAAATCCTTTATATACATCTTTGGTTTCGATTGAAAATGCTATGACTTCTGGAAGACTTAATTCTTTTGCTAAAGATGGAAAATTATTAAGTACAACTTGGTTGTAAGCTTCAACAAGTGATGATTGAAAGACATGGAAGTTGTTAGCAACATCCTCTTTTGAGAGGGTATTCCAGATTAAGTTAGATTCTAACTTTGAAAGTCTCTCAAAACTTTTTCTAATATATGGTCTTTTAATCTCACCTGTTTGATTTTTAAGGTAAGTTAGTAGCTCAACGAAAATACCAAAAGGAAATTTTTCATTACCAACTAGTATCCTTGGTAGAGATTTGTCTTTCTTTGAGAGTGTAGTTATTGTTAGCCTATTTACCTTAGCTAGTTCTTCAGTATTTAATGAAGATAATACATCTGGATCAAGGTAACTCCTATTAGGAATATCGTTCTTCTTTATTAAGACCTTATATGCGTTTATTGTCCACCATGGTAGGAAATTATAAAAAGCAAACTCCACCTCTTCTAACGAATATTTATCTTTTTTATCTAAACCAAGCTGAATCTTGAACTTATCGACAAAGGCAAAAATGAATTCTTTTGCTAGATCTTTGTTCCCAGCATGATTTAGCAACTTTTTATATAGAACATTTAATACTTTCTCACGAATAATATCTCTAGAATACTTTTTATGATCTTTGAGTATTGGGTTTTGCGTACTAAAGCCTCTAAACTCCAAACCCTCATTTCTTAATTGCTCATGCAATGCTTTTGTTGCTTCTTTAATCTGGACGTCGTTTTTTGTGAGTGAAATTGGATATAGTGCATAAGATAAGTTATTTTGAGAAAACTCATAGTAAGTCAACCCAATTTTCCAAGCATCAGGATAATATATCCTTTTTACCAACTTAAACTCATTTTCCAATAGGCTATTTAGCTCATCTAAGAACAAATGAATAAATTCATACCTTTCGTCAATTGCTCCCAATGCCGGTGTAATTGTTTCAGAAATAAGTGCATATGCATTCTTATATTTTTCAAACTCTTCAGCTTTATACCTATACAAATCAATTATTTTCGACCATTCATCAATAAATTCTTTGCTACCATTTTTTATAACTTTTAATTTATCAAAATGAATTGTTTTACTAGTTCCTAGATTATCTACAAAACTTTTATCAATCTGAATCCAATAAGCCTCTTTTGGATCATCAAGTCTGACCCCAATGAGAATTTTCGGTATCCAATTATTGGAGTCTTTACAATAAGACAAAAATTTATCATCGTTAAAGCTATATTTGGGGGGATTAATATTTTTTGAAGGCAACTTTTTGATCTGAACTTCAAGCTTCCCAATTGGAAAGCCTTCTTTGTCAGTTACCTCAATATAACCATCAATATTAGGCCAAGTATCATTTGATTTAATATCTGGCATTGCTCTTTGAGTTTCTGACAGCCAGGCACTAACATAACTTACAGCTTGTTGGTCAAAAAAACTTGTTTTGAAATGTTTTGCTGATTTTGACTTTTTTCCTTTAGACATATTTGTTCATATTAATTATAGCTTTGATTTTATTGTATATTTCCTGAAAACCCCTCATTCTCACTCACCAAAAAAATCGTCCAGTAAACATACCCGCTGGCATCTTTTAAATCTCTTCCAGTCAGAACACCTTCCCGTCTCAATTTTTTGATCGATGATGGTTTTACGCCTCGTTTTTCAACGTCATATTTATCAAAATGTTCTTTCTCCCACCACTCCTTATCCAGATCAAGCACAGGGACCACACCTTCCTGGATATTTCTCCAGCAATCACGGCATCTCAAGCCATCTGGCCGCCACCAAATGTCCTCACCGTTGTGGGATCTTCTGCAAATTCCACAAGTGTAACCTCTACCACCATCATTGAGAAAGAAACCATTTGGTTCATCTTTTAGCCTGCGAGTCCTAATACGTTTGGTTGCAATGTATTCAGCGTCCATTCTGGCTAGCTGTACGAGGTTGTGGTGTTCATATTTAGCTCTGAAATCTGGATCAAGCTTGGATTTAGGCTTCTTTGGTTCTTCTTTACCAAACAGCTTAAGCAAGTCGTCTTCTGATTCATATCCTTTGAGCTTGCCACTGAGAAATCCCAACCGATAACTCATCAGGTCTTTCGGTGCTCGCCAGTTGGTGTCCTTGAGTGTTGTTTTCAGTAAGTCGTATAAATCAGAGATGCTTTCTCGGTCACGTCGCTTAGGCTTAGTTTCTTGAAGAGTAAATGGCACTAATACGTGACGATCCATATTAGGCTCACCAATAGATAGGCGGGTAAAACCACTTTCTTCAAGTGCTTTATTGATCAAAGTTTCTAGGTCTGTGATGGCGATTTTATTTACCGATAACAGCTTTTCATGAGCTGGCGTATCGAGTTCAGCGAGAACTTCCTCTTTTACTTCATGAGCAACCTCCAGAGCTTCAAGCGTTTCTACATATTCTTTGCCTTTTTCATCAGATAAACAAAACTCTGCTCGATACTTCACCAATAGTTGTTTGTCTTCTAGCTCTTCTTTTGCATGTTCTTCCTGCCACTTTTTATGCTCCTCATCGCTTTTCTTCAGATCCCAAATCTCTTTATTTGAGTAGCCACAGTTTTTGCACTTGTAGCGGGTGGTAATGACCTCATCTTTCTTACTACTTTTTCTCTCTAGCTTTTGTTTGCAGTCAGGACAAAAGTCAGACTTAGAAACATAGATCTCGCCATCGTCATACGCACCTTGTCGCTTTTTACATTTTGGACAGTTGAAGGTGAATAGCACCCTCATGGGTTTACCATCATCCCAATCAACTAAGTGGTGAGAACCATCGTCAGTCATAGCACTCCCACATTCAGGGCAATTGGCTCTGGGAGCTGGAGTATTGTCTTGCTTGTCCTGTTTAAGGCGATCAGACTCAAGCCACTCAGCGATAGTTGAAGCTCTGTGTTTGTGTCTTTGAGCTTGGATGAGAAAGAGCATCCTGCCTCTGAGCAATCCCATGTTTCGTTCTTGTTCAGATTCTGGGTAATTTTGGAACTTTGGTTCCTGTTTCATTTTCTCGCCAATAGAATTGACCATCTCCAAAGTCTTCAGACACTCTCTGATAGTGCCAACATCGTAGCGATCTTCATACTCTTGTTGTGGTTTTAGGTATTGAAACGACATAACTCCTTTCGCTAACTATCACTTAGCAATAGTATATTCGTTTTCTGAGAAGTTACCTATATAATAGAAAGTTGATGAAACAAGCAAATAAGACAAAAACTAACTCTGATAAAAGAAAATCTTTTTTAAGACATAAGTTTACCTTAAAATCAGCGACAATCTTTTTTGGATCTCTATGGTTAATGACGATGCTGTTTTTCTTGGCAATAGTGATAGTAGGAACAAATTTCTTTCAAACGACTGTTGATAAGGGCCCACTGCAGGGAGATATCTGGGGCATTGTGATGGTGCTGGATATACTTGGTGGAATCGGATTCTTTTTAATTTTTTCTATGCTTCTGACTGCATTATCTATGAGATCAAATGACCCTGATAAAAAGAAGTCTTCATTCCTAAGGAAGTTAATCAATTTTTTCCTCTTTTTCATTTATCTGGGAATTCTTCCTTTGTATTTATTACTCAGAGTATGGCAACCAAAAAAATGGTTCGTCTGGTTAACAAATATCAAGAACAGTTCCAATAAAATCGCACTCAAATCCCTTGGTAAAAAATTAGCAATATCTTTACCGATACTACTGTTTTTACTTCCAGTTTGGGCAGTCGGATATTTTTCTGTGGGAACAATCGTTGCTGACGAACTTGGTTTAGTTCCATACCAAATGGATATTGTTGGCACAGGATCAATGCACCCGACTTTTCCAAAGGGAGATGGTAAAGATCCAAAAGAACTTGCGAAACAAGTTGTTGGCCGTCAAAACATGTTTAATTATCCAAATGGCTTCGTGTTTTCAGGAAAACGATATTTTGGTCACACCATAACTCGTGGTGACATTATCACAGTAGAAGATGAAAAGACGAGAAAAGCTACTGAGGAAACATATGGAGATCCATCAGGTTGGCTGAAACGAGTTGTGGCAGTTGCTGGAGACACTTTGGAGTTGAGAGATGGTATTTTCTACCTCAATGGCGAACCCCAAAAGGAGCCATATGTAGCTAGAGCACGATCAACATTCGGTCAGTCATTTCTGCAGGAATGTCAGCAAGTAACCGTTCCAGATAATTCTATATTTATCATGGGAGACAACCGCACTGGGAGTCGAGACTCCAGAGACGTAGGTTTCTTTAGCATAAATGATATTAAGTCAGTTTATCCGTTCACCAAACAAGCAGAAAACCTCAGTAAAAACTGGCATGACACGACAAATGATCTAGAAGAATCTGCCAGAATTAAACTCAATAAAGAAGAATACGTTGAAAAACTCAATCAGAAACGTGAAGAAGAAGGTCTAAAACCGCTCAAATATAATGAAAAATTAGAGCTTTCTGCAGAAAAAAGAGGTGCCAAAATTCTTGAACACAATGACTTCTCTTTTGAGGCAACTGCAAGTGGTTATACGATGGAGAAAGCTATCAGAGAGGTCGGTTATTATAATACTTTTTGGGGAGAGGCACCAAGCAATGGTTATTACGAAGCAAGTGAACTGCTAGATTATCAGCTTGAGTTTCCTGAATCTAAAACATTCGTTTTCGACAAGCGTTTTCAAGAAATCGGTATTGCTGAAGTACAAGGTGAGATCAATGGTTGTCCAGCACATGTGATTGTGCAACATTTTGGAGGCTATGTGCCACCAAACTATTCTGCATCAGACATTCAATCATGGGAAGATGCACTAGGATCATTAAGAAACATTCAACCTAGTTGGAATAACTTAAAGAATTCCGGTGATTTTTATAATCGTCATAAGGAGAAAGTTGATCGGTTAAATCAAATTATCGATATTAGAATTAACAGAATGACTGATATTGTTGGGACAATGAAAGCAAATAGATGGCTAAATGCTGAACAAAATGCATTTGCTAATTCAGGTGACATGGCTTTGTATAAAGAACAGGAAGAACTCGCTACGTTCCTTAACAGCCAATGAAACTAACAAAATCACTCTTCTTAAGCTATCTGGAATCACCACTGCACATGTGGTTGTCAGTTCATAGTGATACTCCACCAAAACCACCATCCTTGTACGACCAACATACGATGAAGCAAGGGTACAGTGTTGAAAAATTAGCGAAAGATTTTTTACAGCGGAAAGTCGCTACACAGTATCCTACTGGCACGACACTCACCTTTGAAGCCACTCTAACTGATGGCAATTATGAGTCGCGCATTGACGCTCTCGTTCATAACACTGTGAACAACACCTATGATCTGTATGAAATCAAAAGTAGCACCACTATTCATACTGAGCATAAATATGACGTGACGTTCCAGTATCTAGTGGGTAAAGCCACACTGCCTATCAACAAAGTCTACTTAGTGCGAGTCAACAGTGACTATCAACGAGCTGGGGAGATTGATATCAATGAACTCTTCATCGTGGAAGACATGACTGACCACATCGCCAAAAAAGAAGATGAGGTGTATCAATTGAGATCTGAAGCATGGGGAGTGATGCGACTTGAACAAGAACCAAGTGACGAGCATTGTTTTAATCCTGGTACCTGTACCTATCCTGACCACTGTTTCCCCAATCTACCCGATGGTTCGATCTATGAACTAGGCAGAGCCAGCAAAAAACAATATGGTGAGTTGCTTGATATGGGGATAGAGCACGTCAAAGACATTCCTGACACTTTCACCAGCAACTATAAGCAGAGACTGCAAATTCAATCAGCCAGACAAAACCAGCCAATAATTGATCACGAATCCATTGCTCAGGAATTGAGTCAACTGAAATACCCAGTCTACTTCTTAGACTACGAAACCTATGGTGAGGCACTGCCCATGTACGATGGCTACAAGCCGTATCAACAGGCAGTCACACAGTTTTCCATCCACGTTGCCAGAAATCCTGAAAGTGATGAGTTCGAACATTATGAATGTCTAGCAACGGAAGCTGGTGATCCAGCTCGGCATCTTGCTACAGAGCTATGCAAGGTCATTGGTGAAACAGGCTCAGTTATTGTCTGGAACAAAGGTTTTGAGTGTGGCAGAAATGATGAATTGGCTGTTTTATGTACTGATTTAGCTCTGCAACTGCAAAGCATCAATGAACGAGTCTATGACTTGATGGATGTGTTCAAAAATGGTTTGTATGTTGACCACCGTTTTCATGGCAGTGCTTCAATCAAAAAAGTCTTGCCCGTCTTATGCCCAGAGCTGAGCTACAAAGAACTAGAAATTGGTGAGGGAACCAAAGCTATGCTTGCTTGGCATGAGATGGTCTATGGAGCTATAACTGCGGAAGAAAAAGAACAAATTAAACAAAACCTACTGACTTACTGCAAGCTGGATACTTGGGCGATGGTGGAGATTTGGAAATTTCTCATAGACATAATAAAAAGGTAAAGATGAATCTTTTCAATTTATTTAAACAAAAAAAGCCTGATTTTTTTGCAAAAAACCAACTTGTCAATCAAACTGAATGTCCATACTGCAAAAGCCAATTGGATAAAGTCCCGTCTAGAAAAACAAAATGTACTAATTGTAACGAATACATCTATGTAAGGACTAGACCTTCAGATAGGGCAAAAATATTAGTCACAAAACAACAAGCAGAGAAAATAGAGGAACAATGGAATGAGTATCATGAGAAAAAACAACTCGATGAAATTGACCCAAGCGTTTTTGAAAAAGAAAGAGAACAGCTCAGATCTGATTTTCATGGGCAAGAGCCGTCAGAATATGATATTAGATGGAGATTGCTTGCCAAAGAATCTTTGGAACATGCAAAAAATAATAATTGGGGGTTGTACAGAAATACCCAACTCAAAAAAGCTGTTCAGTTAAAAGTTGAGAAGAAATATTTAGATGCCTTGGATTTTTATCTTGACCTTTGTTATCTAGATTTGAATGGTCCAAACAATGGAGGTAAGATTGGAACTGAATACTTGCCTTTTGATCCAAGAAATGGGAATGGTTTTCTAGCTCCGGGAATAATTGAAGAAATTAAACAAATTATCTCCAAGCTTAGTTTAAAGCAAAGTGCAGTTGAAACGAGGTTTTTGAAACGCACTCAGATTATTTTTAAATCAATGAAGTTGCCTCTTGATCCAGAAGAATGTTGGATAAAGCTTAAACAAGCTATTTTGAGGTAAGAACTTACAATTTAAAACTGTCCATCTAGAATATTTTCAACGCAGAGCTCATGCAGGTATGCCTCATCATTCTTCTCGATGAGCTGATAATAGATTCTTGCTTTGTGTGCTTCGTAACCATTAATAACTATTTCAGAGACAGAATTACCTTTTATTGAATCAAGATATCTTTGATTATCTGATTTAGGGTTCAGAACGAGTAGATTGCTATTCAAATTAAATGACAAACCTTCACTAACTTGATGATCTATTGATGGTTCGTATATAACAATGCCACCTGAGATTGCATCAACAATAGCAAATCCCTGACATTCGGTACCACATCCCCAAGTTGCTACAGTGTAATGTCCTGCAAAGTTTGGACCATCAGCTGATTGGTGCATTATGGTAGTGCTAAATAACTTCGCTTCAGGAAATGAATCAAAATTAACTGAGGCTGGTTTTTCTGAGAAAATCTCAACAGCTGAACTGTCTACTTTTGAGAGTACTTCGTCGCAAACAGAAATAGAACTTAATTTTGAAGATACAATCTGACTTTCGATTCCAACAAATTTTGAATATTTTGCTCCAAAATAAAATGATATTATTGTGGCTAAAATTAATAATAAGCAACTTCTAATAATTTTCATAATAAGTAATAGAAACATTTAGTAATATTTTCTAAAATTCTTAGCATTTTCTATTTGTGAATCTGACTTATTTATGTAATCATAATTAACAGAAAAATTTTCACCCAACTTAATGTTCTTCATTCTATCTAACCTAAACGTTCTCAAGTCATTTCTATAGGTACAATAGGCAACACAATAAGTGCTGTTTACGTTATATGGATGAATTGTTCTGCTAAAGCCCTTGTAGTTGATTGTGGCTTCCCTGTGCTCTTTGACAGCTATTGCAATGATTTCCTGATTTGTTTGACCACTGACTTTAGTGGAATTCTTTTCCTTTATTTTTTCGTCTCTAAGTCTCCAAAGAAAAGTACTATCAATTTCGCACTGATCCTTTAAAGATCCATATAAAAGACTGTTTACAATAGATCTCTCTAAGCCAAGTTTAGATGCTATATCTTTGGCTTTAATACCATCACTTTCCTCAATTATTTTCAAAACCCTTGTCTTCAATGAAACTTTTGTCTTGTTAGCCAGACCACTTTGGCTTAATGGGTGCCACCCATAATTTTCATCCTTGTAACAACGTCCTTTGAGTTTTTCAATTAAGATGTTGTAAGTAATTAAGTAATTTTGAAAAGCCTTTTTCGCAATTTCTTGACCAGTTAGTCCAGGATAGTTGCTTACTATTTCAAGCACAACCTCCTCTGGAGTTTTTGAATACTCAGTGCCTTTGTTGTTTTTTACACCTGATTTTCCATCTGAATTAGCTATTGGTTCTTGTCTCTTAAAATACTTATTTCTGTATTTATTTAATTCGTCAAAGCTGAGACTAGATCTAAATTTATGAAGCCTCGTGTGTCTGTCTTCTTCATAACAAAATAAGCAAAAGTCTATATTCTTGAATGGGAAAGCATAACTTGCATAAATATTTTCACATTTTTCACAAGTTCTATCTTCTTTATTAATCAGTTTTTCTATCTGTCTATGGAAATCTTCTAAAACATCAGGGTTTTTGACTTTTTTTTTACGATGTTGGTTAATCGTTCATCAAGAGTTTGGATAGGATCTTTGCCAATATTAAACTTATTAATCCTTAAGAATTTATAACCATAACCTTCAAGAACCTTCTGCCTATAAATGTCGTTTTCATTCATGTAATACTCATAATTATATTGATCAACGTCGGATATATTTTCGCTAAAGTGTTCTTTGAAACCATCGTATTCAATAATAATCTTCTCGTCTTTATACATTAATAAAAAGTCAACTTTATATTTAGGATGAATATAGTTGCCATCAAGTTGCTGGAGATAATCACCTAATGGAAACTGAGGTTTGAGCTCAATGAATTCTTTGTTTTGTTTGTAAAAATTTGTTTGTTCAAAATAATGTTTTATTTTATCTTCCATCGGGGAGTTTGGATCAGTTTGTCCAAGAGTTTTACCTCTTCCAACTTCTAATTCATTTTTATAGTGAAGAAGTGCATTCTTAATCTCTCCTTTAAATTCTTCTGGTTGTTTACTCAAAATGAAGTGCATGCAATTTTTTGCACGACTAAAACCAACATTAAGTCTTTGAGATTTAACTGTTCCGTCAACCTCATCACTCAGTTTTGCTAAATCGATGGGAAAAATCCAATTAAGCCTGTCCTTTTCTTTAGTGGCAACCATTGAATAGAAAATACAATCTCTTTCTTCTCCCTGACATGTGTCAAATGTCATGATTTTTAGTTTACATTTGCCAAAAAGCCAATCTCTTTCTTGAAGTTCGTTAATTTTGTCAAATAAGAGAGTCACTTGCTCACGATGTGGAGTAATTATTCCAAGAGTCTGTTCTGTGCCAGCATCATGAAACTTCTTTAATTGTTTGATAATATGATTTACTTCCATCTCGTTTGTATTTTTTAATTCATCAAATTTACCATCATGATCAATAACATCAAACTTTATAACATCATCAATGGGAACACCCCTTACTTTCATGCATTGGAGCGAATCAGCGTAGAAATATTTATCTGAAAATGAAATAATTTCTGGATAGCATCTAAAATGTTTTTTTAATTGGCATTCATAGTTTCTTATGAATCTCATGAACTTTAAAATTGAATTTTTAACATCAAAGTTTTCTTGTACTTTGGTTAACCAACCATAGTTTGATTCTTCTTTACCTTTCTCCAATAGAAAAGCTTCTTGAACTTTCTTCTTCAGTTCTTGATTCGTAACTTTGCTAGCATTATTAGCTTTAACATTGGAAAACTGCTTATCATCACCTAAAACAACGATTTGTTTTCCTCTTATTAGTGCAGGTAAAGATTGAGCAATGCTTACTTGTGAAGCCTCATCAATGATAATTAAGTCAAACAAATCTTTCTCAAGTGGAATATACTCAGCATAATCTCTAATTCCAGCCAATATGCAGGGAAAAGCTTTTTTTAGATTTCTGAATAATTCTTTAGGGAATTTCTGTTTTTTTCTTAATATATTTTTGAGAGTATTGACGTCACCAGCAAAGCTACTTGTGTACTCGATGATTCGTTTATCTAAGAAGTAAGTCATTTGAGCAGTAACAAGATGTTCAATTGTTGTAACTCCCTCTGAGTAGAAACCATTTTCTTGAATTCCGAATTGGTCTTCAAGTTTTCGCTCTATTTCCTTATATTCAAGATAAGTATTAATTTCTTCTTCTGAATGTTTCTCGATCTCACTGTTAATGTCTTTGAGATAATTAAAATCACTGTGCAATTTAATCTGATCTGACAGTTTAGGATATTTGTTTCTGAAATCTTTAACAAATTGAATATCATCAAATAGTTCTAGTACTTTCTTGAAATCTGCAATTATTGTTTCAACTCTTTGAATAGAGGCGTCAAAATTTTGTGTAGTTAACTTTTCTACATCAATTTCAACACCAAGAGTATTTAAGAAACTAATTTGCAAGTCGTAGTTATTCACCTCGTTTATAAGGTTCACGACCTCAATTGCTAACTCAGTTTGCCTTAGTTCTTCTAAATTCTTAATTGCATAGTCAGGATAATCTTCACAAAAACCAATCAGTTTTTTGCTTGACTTAGCCAAACTGGTTGGGAAATTTAGGTCCATATCTTGTTGTAAACAATTAAATATAAATTTGAATTCTTCGTCCCCTAATGAGTTATTAGCGATTTTTTCGTTTAAAATTTCCAGAACGTTTAGCACTTCCAAGATTCGTTGAAAGTTTTTATCTGGATTTTCAATGTTGAAATAGTGGAAGCTTTTTTTAATTGATCTTGTTAAATCATTGACTTGGTTTCCACTTAGCAAAAATCCAATCAAAGGCTTCTTTAATTTTTGAAGGTTTATGCAATATTGTTTCAGCTCAGAAAGTGACTCTTTAACAGATTGTTCTTTTGGGACCACAAAATTTGCCAAAAAGTCTTTATCTCGTAAATTACTACTAAGAATACGATCAGATTCGTTATAGATGCCCCTAAGTAATTCATATTTGCTTACATTATCTTGTAGTTTCTGAATATTATCTTTATGATCAAATTTTAGTGCTTCCTCATTAATTGTGATCTCTATTAAACTTTGCATCTCTTCTAGAACATCACTTATTGTTTTTGAAAAATTAAGTAACCATTTTTTATTTTGATTTTTAAGCTCTGAGTATGAAAACTTAGAAGATAATTTTTCTTTTGAGGTCTTGATTCCGATCAATAAATCATACAAATCTTTAAGTTTTTCTAAATTTTCTTCTGATACATTCTCTAGTGAAATTCGAATTTTATAGTTCTCCGTAATTTTTTCAATCGATGTTTTTAGGCTGGGTAAATCAGTGCTTAGATCAGAGAGATTTTCTGAGGAAATCCAATTGATTTTTTCAAAATTTTCAGCATGATGAAAGTAATATTCAATGTCCTTGATTGAGATGCCTTCAAAATAATTAATATTATCTTTTATATTGTTTTTTAAGTTATTTACAGCTTCAGTTCTGATCTGATCGTACTCATCTTTTCTTGCCTTATAAGCCTGATAGTGTTCTCGAATTTTTTGAATAGTTTGACCTTGAACAATTTTATAGAATTTATTGCCAGACTTTCCCAGTCTTAAAATTGGATTTTGAAAATCATCTTCGTGCCTAATTTTGTTAAGTGTTTGAGAAATCTTATCTTCAACAACATCCAACGCTTCTTTTTTATCAGATAAAACCAATACAGACTTTTCTTCTAGTAATGCCTTACAAATAACAGCGGTAATTGTATGACTTTTCCCAGTTCCAGGTGGTCCTTCCAATACTAGAAATTTACAGTCTGGCTTTTCAAGAGCCATCAGCACTTGTTTCTGTTCGTCGTTAAGTGGAATTGGACTATCAAATACAAGTTTGTTGGGTATTTCTTTTTCTAGCCATTCATCATCTATTTCTAAAGTAAAATCTTTCGGATTTTCTTCTATGAAACTCTTCAACAGTTCATCAAACTTAGCGAGCAACAATCCTTTATCATTTAATATTTCTTCATAATCATTAATGAGTGACTCATCAGACTTATCAAATAAATAAAAGTAGGATTTGTTTGATAATGAAGCAATTAAATTAATTCCTTTTTGTGGAGCTGAGTCTTGAATATTAATGTTTCTGTTTAATTCAAAGAAGTTCTCAATCTTCTTAATTGTTGACTCTAGTTGTCCTTGAAAGTTTTCGTGCTCATTAAGATATATTATTCTTTCAAACTCACCAGCTAAGGTTGCTTGTCTTTTAACTTGTAGGTTGTACTCTTGAACAACGAATTCAACTGCTTTCGTATTGATGAAAATTCTGCTATCAAACTTCAGGATAAAATTGTTATCTTGTTTTTCGATAGATAGGGGTAGATAAAAAACTGGAAACTTCTCATTGCCAAGCGAAATTTCATAAAAATAAAGATAAAGCTCAGTTTTGTCTATTAATTTATTATTTCTAAACAACTGATAGAAATCATAAAATGCGTCACTGACTGCAAAATTATGAAAGAAATTTAATAGATTACCTTTTATTTCAGATAATATTATTGATTTCTTTAACTCCTTTTTTATATCGAACGACTTAAGATCCTGAGAATAGTTCTGTAATAGATCATGAAGGCTGGCTTCAAAGGAAGAAAATAACGCATCAACAATGTCAACTTCTAGTTGGTATTTGCTATTTTCATCGGCAAGCTCTAGGTTTTCTAATGGTTTATCTAGCTCATCTAAAAAAGGAAGAATAAGCTTCTTTGCGACTAACTTCTTTGTCCCTTCTTTCGTCTCCTCAAGAAACTTGTCGTGCTCCTTTTTAAATAGGAGGTAGTTTTCTTGAACCAATGCTTCAATATCTTGGAATAAATCTTTGAGATCATCTTGTTTTAGTTGATCAATTTTCTTTGAAATAAGTTCAATGAGCGAGCTTGGAATATTGGTAGTGTAAGCTCCTTTTTTCAATAAAAATTCCTCTTTTGGAAAACCTTTATTTAGGGAACCTATTAGGAACTTTTTTAATGAGTCATACTTATCTAAATCAATAGCTACCTTTAAGCCATTCTGAACCTTTTGAATAGTGTTTCTTTTGGGAATTCTTCTTTTTTTAAAATCAGTTTCCAAGAAATTCATGAAGTACTTAGCCACCTCTTTAACAAAAGAGGAGACTTGATGATCTTGTTTATTTTGGTTTTCACCTGAATCACTCACAAGTATTTACTTTCAATATTATTTGTCTGATGTCACTTAATTATAGACCATAAACTCTTACCTTGGATTATCAATATTAGTGAAAGTAACAGTACGTGCTTCTATGTCAACGCATATGCGTTTATATGCTTCTATGTGTGCATATATACATTGAAATATCAATCTAATTTTCAATTTTGCTAGTTGCAATTACGTAGTAAGGGAGCTAGAGTAAAGCTACTCGCAAGAGTCGTGTGCGGACACGTTAAATGACGCATTTCAAAATAGTTCTTTGTTGTCTCTAGCAGGCAACTAAAAGGTATTTTGGGATGCGTCTTTTTTTTATCAATTTTTCCGCAAATGAAAGGAGCGATATGCCCAAAAGCATACAAGAATCGTACAAGGTAAAGGAGCTTCAGATTACTGAAGTGCCGATCGAACGGATTAAACTCGCTGAATACAACCCCCGCTTTTTGTCGCAGAAGGCAGAAGAAGATTTGACCAAAAGCTTAGAAATCTACGGCTGTACTGAGCCTCTGATAATTAATCAGTTTCCTGGTCGTGAATACACGCTAGTCTCTGGTCACCAACGGCTAAAAATTTTAAAGAAGCTAGGTTATGCCGTAGTGCCGACAGTCAGCGTCAATTTACCATTGGAAGCTGAGATGAAGCTAAACCTTCGCATGAACCGCAATATTGGCGAATTCGATCTAAATCTGCTTCGCAATTTTGAACTCGATGTACTGCTCGAAACTGGTTTTGACGATTCTGACCTATCAGCAATCTGGGATGAGGCTCTAGAAATTCAGGACGATGATTTCGATGTCGAGCAGGCAGTCATCCAACACGCTGAGCCTAGAACTAAACTAGGTGACCTATATCAGTTGGGCCCGCATCGATTGCTTTGTGGCGATGCCACTTCACTCTCTGACATTCAGCGACTGGTGGGAAACGAGTTAATCGACATGGCGAACTGCGATTCTCCCTTTAACATCAATCTAAATTATGCAAACGGAGTCAGCACTAAGGGCAAGTATAGAGCGACCAAAACTAACGATTCCAAGTCACCTGAAGAGTATCGTCAATTCCTCCACGATGCAATCAGCAATGCGATTGCAGTCAGTAAGCCAGATGCTCACTACTTCTACTACATGGACCAGAACTGGATTTGGTTGCTGCAGACGCTCTACATGGAGCTTGGCATCAAGCACGAGCGGGTGTGTTTATGGATAAAAAATAATTTTTCACCCACGAGTGGAAATTCGTTCAACAAGTGCTATGAACCGGTTATCTACGGTGTCCGTGGCAAACCATACCGCAACCCCAAGTTACTCAATCTCAATGAGATTTTAAACAAAGAAGTGGGCACTGGCAATAGGTTGCATGATGACATTCTAGACCTAATGGAGATTTGGTTGGTCAAACGCAAGGCTGGGCAGGATTACTTGCATCCTACCGAGAAATTGCCGTCACTACATGAAAAAGCACTGAGGCGGTGCACGAAGCCAGGAGACCTCGTGCTCGATACCTTTGGTGGGAGTGGTTCGCTATTAGTAGCCTGCGACCAGCTGAAACGCAGAGCCTACCTTTGCGAGCTAGATCCAGTCTTCTGCGATGTCATTATTGACCGCTATACAAAATTAACCGGAAAGGAACCAATTTTATGCAAATAAAACCAGGCATGATTTTAAATCTCGGCGAGCATGTCCTCGCCTGTGGCAATAGTACCGACAAGGAATTTGTGAAGAAAGTGATTGGAGACAATACTATTCACTCCATTCAGTCAGATCCCCCGTACGGTACAGCAGTTTCGGATTCGCCACTCAATCCCACAACGCACAAACCACTTGTTAATGACCACCTTCAATCTGACGAAGAGTATGCCAAATTCACCCAGGACTGGCTAGAAGCAGTCAAACCATTTTTAGCTCGTAAAAACTCGGCATATGTCTGGAACGCCGACAAGATGGTGTTTGCACTGCGACAAGGAATGTTGCAATCAGGGTTTAGGGTGTCGCAAATGTTGATATGGGTCAAGTCACAACCCGTCATCGGGAGGCTCGATTACTTACCTATGAACGAGCTATGTCTCTATGGCTGGTTTGGCACTCATAAGTTTTATAAAGCCAAAGATAAGTCGGTGCTGTTTGCTCCCAAGCCACAAAAAAGTAAGTGGCACAGTACGCAAAAACCAGTGACACTGATTCGACGGTTAATACTTAATAGTACCGAGGTTGGCGACACAGTCTACGACCCATTCTTGGGCAGTGGTACGACCTTGTTAGCCAGTCAGCAGACACTTCGTAAATGCATCGGCATCGAACTTATGCCCGAATACTGCCAAGTTGCAGTTGACCGCTGGGAGCGTTTAACCAACCAAAAAGCAACAGTACGAAAGGAGTCGCATGAATAAAGACCTACAAGACCGCACGGCTATCAACCGACAGCTCATGCTGGAACAGCTCCAGAAAACCCCAGTCGTACAGGTGTGCTGTGAAAAGCTAGGCATAGCTCGCTCGACCTACTACCGCTGGAGGGACGAAAGCCCAGAATTTGCCAAGCAGGCTGATAAAGCCCTAGCGGAGGGAGTAGCTCTGATTAATGATCTCACTGAATCGCAGCTTTTATCTGCTATTAAAGATCGTAATATCTCCGCAATTTTTTACTGGTTGAACCACAGACACTCTGCCTACAGTAATAAGTTAGAGGTTACCACAAAAGTCGATAAAGAAACATTAACAACCGAGCAGGAGGAGCTCATTAAAAAAGCTCTCGAACACGCATCACTCATCATGAAAGGAGGTCACAATGATACCAATAATCAATGATGATCTTCTGAATAAAGTAATAACAGAGCGACCACTGCGGGTGTCAGTAACGAAGGAGAGCTTGCTGTTTTTTTCATCAGTCTACTTTCCTCACTACTTTGGTACTGACTTTGCTCAGTTCCAATACGACATGATCCAAATCATGGAAGACAAGGAGTGTCAGTTTGCAGTTGTCATTACTTTTCGTTCTTCTGGTAAATCAACGCTGTGCACTACCATCTCATCGTTGTGGGCGATTATGGGCAGTCAGGAGAAAAAACATATTTTGATCGTTTGCGGTACGCTCGATCAAGTCAAAAGACAGATGGGCAATATTAAAGCCGAGCTAGAAACGAACGAGCTACTTCGCTCTGACTTGGGGCCATTTAGGGAGAGTGAGGATACTTGGAATGCTATGTCGCTCGAGTTTTCTAAGTACCAAGCTAAAATCACGGCAGTCTCTATTGATCAGAGCATGCGTGGCTTGCGGTATAAACAACACCGTCCTGACTTAGTTTTTATAGATGATATTGAAGACTCGTCATCGGTTAAAACCAAAGAAGGTCGCAAACGCATTCAAGAACTCTACAGTAGTGAAATTGCCCCAATAGGTGATCTGAAGAAGACCAAGATGGTTTTGCTGGGTAACTACCTACATCCCAATTCACTGCTGGCTACCCTGCGTGAGAAGATTAGAGCGGGAAAAATTCATGGTCGGGAGTTGTTCGTGCCAATCATGAGCGAAGATGGTGTCCCAGCATGGCCTCAAATGTTTCCTACGGAAGTGAGTCTAGAACAACTCAAAGAGCGGTTAAGTGATCATCGTGCTTGGATGCTGGAGTACATGCTTAAAGCTGTTGGTGATGAAGACCAGTTGGTCACCTACAATGACATTGCTTGGTATGACCAAATACCCAGAGGCTGGGAGCCTTACTTCCAATTTAATGCCGCTGGAGTTGACCTAGCAATTAGCAAGAATGACCGAGCTGATCTAACGGCCATCGTGCCAGGAAGTGTGTTTAGGAATAATGGTGTTTTTCACTTGTTCATTGATCCAAACCCAACTAATCGCAGGCTAAACTTCCGAGAAACGGTCGACTTTTTGATGGATTTTAAGAATGTCTACCCAGATACTCATCTGTTTATTGAAGGTGGCAGTTATCAATCATCTTTAACTGAGCAACTGCTCCACGAAGGAATTGATGCTCACAAGGTGGATATCGGCAAATTAAGCAAGCTAGAGCGGTTGGCGGCAGTGGCATTTTGGATACGTAAAGGCCAAATCCACTTTCCCAAGGATAGGTGCACAGACCTTGTAGACCAAATGGTGAACTTTGGTTCAGAACCACACGATGACTTGGTGGATGCCATGACGCTCTTAATTTTGCAGGTGATGCACTACGCCAAAACCGGCGAGTTCCCTTCATCATTAAGTAGCGAAGGCATTCGCATTAGAGCATCGGCAAATGACTGGCGAAAGCCACGCAGTCTAGAGGTGTACAACAGTAATTGGCTCAGAAGACTAGGAATTGATAAGAGTGTTTGGGGTACTAAACGAGGTCGCTAAGCTTCACCTTCAGTACCTTAGCGATTTTCTGGAGCACTTCCAGCGAGGGGACGTTGCGTCCTTGTTCAATGTAGCCCATGTATGCTCGACTAACACCAACCTTAAAAGCAACTGCTTCCTGTGATAAACCAGTTTTCTTGCGAGCTTGCTGAACTTTTTTGCCAAGCACTTTGGGCAATTTGGCATTTTTTCTCATGCCCTAATTGTTAAGTGAAAAGGCGATTCGCTCCACTTAGTGAGAGTTAGCATTTTCCTCTGGTATTGAGCTTGCTTTTATGCTAACTCTGGCTTATCATTTAGTCAGGAATATGCCAATAATTGTGTCCCAAAACGGGAGAAACGCCACTAAATTAGATAAGATTAGCTTCGGTTTGGAGAATAAACTGCAAGCCTACATTTATGACAACCCAGAGAGCATTCCTTTGTATGACATTAAAGATGATATTCGACTACTCATTCTGGCTCGGGAGTTTGGGACAACGAGTGGACCAATCGATGCAGTTGGCATTGATGGTGATGGTCAGCTCTACCTCGTTGAAACAAAACTCTATAAGAATCCAGACAAAAGAACGGTTGTGGCTCAGGTTCTAGATTATGGGGCTTCACTTTGGAAAAGTCTCAACGATTTTGACGATTTTCTGCTCCAACTTAATGGTCATGTGCAAAAGAAATTTGGCATGTCGGCGACTGAAAAGATCAAAACCTTCTTTGGTGTTGATGATGAACACTTACAGACAGTGCTAGAACAAATGAAACTCAATTTAGATGAGGGCAACTTCAAGTTTGTAGTGCTGATGGACAGCATTGAAGACAGACTTAAAGATTTAATCGTCTACATGAACCAAAACAGTAAATTCGATATTTACGGTGTGGAGTTGGAATATTACCAACATGATAGCTTTGAGATTCTCATCCCTAAAATTTACGGTGCTCAAGTTAAAAAGGATGTAGGTAGTAAGAGAGTAAACTCAACAATTATCTCTGACGAAGAATTTATCCAAGCTTTTGAGCAACAAGTACAACCAATTGTGCAAAACATTATGCAGTTAAGTGCTGACATTTCTGCAGGTGGAATATCCATTCAAGGATTATCCAGTCGCAAGACTCCCAAAAACATCAACTTCTACTTTAAGTATGGAGAGCAGGAGAAAAATGCTCTGACTGCAACGATTGGTGTCAATGGTGGTATGGCTGGAAAAACTCTAGACTTCTGGTGCAATAACCCAGATAGATTGGGACAAGTAACTACCGCAATTCAACAAGTGCTTGGGATAGAGACTAAGCAACTACCAACTGGGACAGGCTATGGCATTGTGGCGAAGTGGGATCTGAAGGAAGTGAGTGTAGATAAGCTAATTTTATTGTTTGAACATATTGTGAAACTTAGAACAATCGAAGGTTCTAGTCTATAATGAGCATATGAATAAAATAATGATTAGTGTGTTTCTGCTATTAGCTGGTATTGCTATTACATTTCATTATTTACTCCCTGCGTTTGCGAGAAATCAGTGTGCACACAATCTTCAAGACAAGTCTAGCTATCAATTGGAACGAGAGAAGGATGTTTATAGATATCGCTTCTTCACCTGCCTCTCCTATTATGGAGTTGAAAAATGACACAAAAACAACTTTCTTTATCTGATCTCAGAGAAAAACTAAATAAAAACAAAGCCTTTCCAATTTATAAGAAAAAGATTAGTAACGATGATTTGAAGTTGGTATTTACTGACAAAGAACTCAAGAAAAAATCTGGTCTTAAAACTTATACGCTTATATTTGGAATATTTGTTTTACTAACTGGCTTATTTTCAATTGACCTTGTGCGAATGTTTGTTGGATTAGTTTTTGTATTTGTGTCAATGTTTATGGAAAACCCAAACATTAAATTCTTGAAGGAAAGAATTAAAAAAAGCCCAGATCATTTGATTAGTGCATTTGAAAATGGTTTAGTAACTTTTCACCTAATGGGCGGTTTCGGAACTATTTCTAAAGATGATACCCAGTTGGTTGAAGATGAGGAATAGTATATGAGCAAAGTTGTGAAACATGGTGACTCGCATGGTATCTATAGAACTGAGGACGGTGAGATTATTTATGGAGAAAGTCGTTTTGTTTTCATCAAAAACTTAAACTATTACCTTGCTGAGTTAAAAATTTATGCCGATGGAATGGTTGACTGCTGGGGGTTGATGGATCTTGATGAATTAAAAGAAAAACTTGATAGTGGTTGGATAACCTTAAGTATTCCCAATGGAGCAAGTGTTGATATCCACATGTTAAGCTCACTTAAAGTCAGTGAAGCAAATAACTATATATCAAATCAAGAATTCCTCAAAGAAATTCAGGACACTATCTCTGATCTAAATGATCAGCCGACTTCTTTAGAATTGTGCAGAAATGCATATGAACAATACCTAGATGATAAAAGTACTGAAAACAAAATAAAGTTAAGAAAAGCTTACTATGCTATGCCGGAGCATATGAGACACTTTGTTTTGGGAGATATGCAGGCGAAAGATTCACCAATTACATCAATTATCGATACAGTAGACTTAGATGAAGTTGAACCAAAATTTCCATTTAAAAAAGATAAAAAATTCATTGAGTTATATAAGCAAGTTGCTCAAGATAAAATTCCTTATTATTGGGCAGTGATAAAAATTGATGGCATTAAGCCGTTTAGTGATGCTGATGTTGAAATTGAAGATAGTTTTAGAAAACATTTCTTAGAAAAATATACTGAGGGCAAGCCTATTTCAATTCATGTATATCAGGATGGTGATGTTTTCATTATGAGTGATGACTATATGAGTTTTACTCTTTATAAGGGACTAGGTGTGAAGACAATACCTTGTTTAGTAATGGGAGAACCTGTCGGAGACCACGTGATTGATAAAATGAAAATCCGCTTTCAAGCACCAACAGTTGTAGTTAATCAGGAGTAACTTTCTAGCCTAGACTTTCCATCCTTTCGCGGTACCTTGTCGCTGTATGGACAAGACTACATTGCTAAAACTCATTAAACGGTGTGAGTACTATTTCTATCGCTATCTCGTAACTGGCGACAAACGGCTCATCGATAAGTTTTTCCAACACAGCAGACGACTAAAAAAGAGGTTGGCAAGTGATACCAAATAACCTCGATTCCACAGCTAGACTTACCAGAAAATCGCGGTACCTTGTGTCCTTGATGAAAGACCAAATACCAGATCATAAACTTCGAAAAGCAATCAAGATTTTGGACCAATGCATATTTGCCATAAGATTTTATGAAAAAACTGGACAAGACAAATACATTGATGAACTTAGTTGGGCTGTAAAAAGACTTCACCAATTATTTAGCGAGAAAGGAGATAAAAATGACTGATCTTAGGTATTGCCTCTACGCTCGTAAATCTAGCGAGTCTGATGAGCGACAAACCATGTCTATTGATTCGCAGGTTAAAGAAATGCTGACCTTAGCTGAGCGTGAAGGTATTAACATTGTTGAAACCAAGCGAGAAAGTCACTCCGCCAAAGCCTCAGGAGCTAGACCACAGTTTGTTGAAATACTTAAAGAGATCAGGGAAGAAAAATATAATGCTATCTTAACTTGGGCACCAGATCGTTTGAGTCGTAATGCTGGAGATCTTGGATCACTTGTTGACCTCATGGATCAAGGTAAATTACTCAAAATCCAAACTTATTCCCAAAGCTTTACCAACAGTCCTAATGAAAAGTTTTTGCTAATGATTTTATGTAGCCAAGCTAAACTAGAAAATGACAATCGCGGAGTCAATGTGAGGCGAGGATTGAGAGCAAAATGTGCGATGGGAATTAGACCTGGATTAGCACCTGTTGGATATTTAAATGTCCTAAATAACAATCGTATTAGCGAAGTAGTGCCTGATCCAGAAAGAGCCTGGGTTGTTCAGGAAATGTACAAACGAGTGGCGGAGCAAGGTCATAGTGGCAGAACCATTCGCAAATGGCTCGTTGAGATTGGGTTTAAAACAAAAGGTGGTCATCAATTGGCACTAAGTAAAATCTACGCCACATTGAAGAATTCATTCTATTACGGTGAATTCGAATTTGGAGATGAGTGGTATAAAGGCAAACATGAACCTTTAGTGAGTAAAGAGTTGTGGGACAAGGTTCAAAAACAACTAACTGTTCCACCAAAGAAGTGGCACAAAAACAAGTTTCCATTTAAGACGCTCTGCATTTGTGGATCATGTGGTGGTGGAGTCACAGCTGAAGAGAGATATAAGAAGCTCAAATATGGGGGCTATAACAAACACATTTATTATCACTGTGCCAGGTCAGTCGACTATGACTGTGATGAGCCATACATCACTGAGAGCGATTTAATTAAGCAACTTCTAGCTCACATCAATGCTGGCAATGTAAAAATAGATAAAGCAAAAATTGCTAAAAAACTTAAGTCAGATATTGAACGATTTCACCGACTAAGATCAGAGGTACTCCATCAGGAGTATTTGTCAGGGAACCTCGGAGAAATTGAAAATGAAGCTGTCAAAAACAATGATGATGAAATGGCAATTAATTACCTAAAACACATTCTCAAAACTGGAAGCCCTGATGATCGCAGAGAAGCATTGGGGATGATAAGAACGAAATTCAAATTGTCAGCTAAAGAGCTAAAGCTTATTAATTAAAGCATTTTGCACTTGAGTGGTTATTTGGTTCTGATCATAACAGCTTTGCACAGGTACATGTAAAACTGGAATGTTAGCCTGAGTAAAAGATTCATCTACAAAACTGTCCCTTTGAGATCGAGTTCCTGAATTGTGACTCCCACCATCTAACTCAATAATTAGTTTGGGAGAAAAATCTGTTCGACTACACAATACAAAATCTACATGTTTTTTAGCAATTTTGTTAAATGATGCCCAGAAATACTTGTCGCTTTTAGGTAAATCGACTTCAATTAAATCAGCAACTCTGACTTTAGGACAAACATATAAATCTGAAGAAATTGATTGAACCAATACATCAAAGAAGGCCTTCTCACCTTTACTCAGCAGATAAGGACCTTTTGGTTTATAACGAAAACTAGTTTTTCTAGAGAAGGCTTTATAAGCAAAAATGACAAGACCAATGAGAAAGATAGCCCCAATCCACAGAATTAATACGAAGAAACTTTGATTCATATAACCAGTATATGAGAAAAAGCAGGCATTAAACAGAGTAATATAAGTGCAAAAATTAACACTTACACGGCTGCTGAAACGAAAAATGTTTAAATCAAGGAAATTTAGCAAGCCCCATCAACCCATTCAGCGATATTAGACGGGTCTATCAGAACTTTTCAACTGTTGCGGAGGTGA
>DITQ01000007.1 GCA_002422165.1 Candidatus Pacebacteria bacterium UBA6180
CAGAGCCCCATGGTGTGTTGGTCGGTAGCTAGTTCTTGGTAATAGGTTTCGAGTCTTGGGTTTGAGTCGCTGCCCACGTCCTTGACTCTGTTAAAAATGCCTTCTGCAAATTCGGCAGTTTCGTCGTGAATGATGGTGGGGTCGATGATGATTGGATATGCTCGATCAGGATCGGCTAGCCAGTCGGCATCAACCACCAGGCGAATAGAGTATGAAGTTTCCTCATCATGCGATTTATTTAGCGCAGAAATTTTTGAACTATTTTTGTCTTCAATTTGTAATAAAACATCGTCAGTGCGATTGCCGGCAGCATCAATGGCAAATGGTTTTTCGAAGTGAAAAAGATAGTTGTTATTCCCATCATAAAAAACAGGAGAAACGAGTCCAGAGACAAACTCTCTGGGGTAGGCGCCTTGAAAAATGCTATTAAAAGTAAAAACATTGTTTACGCGGCCATTTTTTTCTTGTCTTGGCTCATTTAAGATGATCTCTTCCTTGAGGCCATTGGTTAGGGTTTCGTAGCGCAGGTCGACTCCTGGCTCTATTTGAGAAAAAATAATGCTATTGTTGCCTGAATTTTGAACACTGATTTGTTTATCTTCATTGTCTGCAGGATAGGTAAAAACAATGTTTGCACCACTTGGTAAGCTAAAAACGACAATTGGCTTGCCCTCTCGTAAGCCCAGCTTACTAGTGAAAATTTTATTTTGAGCTTGGTATTGGTATGTTTCGTTTTTAATAGTTTTGAATCGAGGAGCTTGGGGGGGTAATCGATAAGCCCAGATTAGCAGGCCAGCAGTGATTACTATAAGTGAAATTGCTAGTAAATATATGCGCCATGTAGCTGGGTTAATTTTTTTAACTTGAGTGAGCAGCTGGAGAGGTAGAGTGAGCTTTTTTTTCATTAGTTGAGTTGAATGATCCACCAATTAAAAGTAACGTCTTGACCAAGTGGATAGTCAATGCCGACGGTAAAGATAGCATCATTTTCTGGAGTAAAAGGACTGTCAGCAATTTTGTTTTTGACGTAGAGAACCTGGTTGTTGGTGGAGTTAAGTGGTGTGACATAGATCATACTGTTTTCCTCTAATTTGGCGCTGGTGATAGTGATCTCGGTGCTGCCAGCTGGCAAAATGGCTTGACCAGCGCTTCTTTGAGCATTGACCAGCTCTCCAGAGTTAGTTGCTGTATTAACTTGTCCAAGGCGTAGGGAGCCAGTCAATGATAAATCTCCGCTGGCTGAAAAACTTGCCACAGGTTGTAAGCTTTCGTTTACAAAAGCGAAGCTGCTGTGTCTCAGATCCTCACCATTTTCATCGAGCGTGACCAATTGTACCTGGATGTCTTCTCCTGGGCGATCGGCGCCAATTAGGTTAGTGAGCAGAGTACCTTGAGCGCGCAATTCCTCTGTCACTTCTAGAGCACCGGCTACCCGCAGGTCGCCATTTATGCTCACAAAACCCTGCGAATCAAGCTGCATTAGGCCAGCCAATAAAGATAGTTTGCCAAGACCAGCGGGCTGAATGGAGAAGGTGAAGTCGTTTTCTTCTGCTAGTTCTGGCTGGTAACTGATGAAATTGGCGCCGAAGATAGTTTGATCGCCAATCATCAGGTTTTGACCAAGCTTGAGTGAGCCAGCCATGTAAGCGCTGCCATTAACTTCGAAGTAATTTTGAATAAAAGCGCTGTCAGCGATCATAGTTAGGTCTTGGTTTAGAGTTCCGAGAGGGTCGAGGCTGGCCGCAGCAGTTGCCAGATTGACGTTGAGTTCTTGAGCCAGTTGAGTGAGATATTCATCAGTTTGTTGATTTTGGTTGCCAAAAAGAGAAGCGAGCAAGGTTGGCTGAGACAGAGTGCTTTCGATTTGACTAGTTAGTCGCTCTTGGAGACCGCTGATAACATTAGCGCTGATACTGTTGGCCTCGATGTTGTTGGCGTAGAGTGTGCCAGAGACGGTGGCATTTTCAAGCTCAGCAAGTTTGCTTTCGATAGAATTTATTCGAGCGGAATTGACATCTAATTCTTCAGCTTGAATTGCAGTAGCGTTGAGTTGGCCGGTAATAGTGGCGTCGGTGGCTGTTAACTGTCCAAGCTTGGTGCGCCCGTCCACTCGCAAGTCTTCTGCTACTAACAAATCACCGGTGATTTTGTTGTCGGCGTTGATAACTAATTCTTGATTATTTGTGTCAATCAAGTTGGTGGTAATTCGTTTGGCAATTAACCGCTCGCTGATGTTGACAGTTTCAGCCGCAAGCTCTTTGGTTTTGATAAAGCCAGCGGTAAGCCGGGCGACGAAAACATCGGCAAAAGCAGCGACGCGATTACTAATGCCTGTCGGGGTGGCAACAGCGTAGCTGGTGGGGGAGCTACCTGTAAGTATTAATTCTCCTACATTGTTGAAAACAGCGCCCTGTTGGTTAACTAGGGCAGCAAGGGCAGAGATTTGCCCCTGTTGCTCTTGGATTCCGGCGGTCAGAAGAGCTTCAAAACCAGAGGGGTTATACCACTTGTAGCCTTCTTCGTCAGTAGAAATCATGTGTGGCAGGACGCCTTCCACTTCTTGGGCAATAAAACCGTAGTTGAGCTTGTCAGAGCTAGAACCAAATTTCTCGTGATGAAGATCGTTCCAGCGGAAGGAGATCGGGTTGAGAGCAAGAATTTTTTCTATAGAACTGCCACTTAAGTTTTCTTCGACATTTTTCAAGCGGTAGTCAGACGTATTAGTCCAGGCAGTGCCAGTTGAAAGTCCGGCGGTGCCAACAACACTAATGCGGTGAGTTCCTGGATTGGTGGTGCCAAAACCAGTTCGCTGGTTGGCGTCAATGCGCATGGCCTCTAGGATTCCTCCACTGTTGGAGCGTGAATAAAATGCCAAATAACTATCGAGATTGCCACTTGTGGCATTTGATTTGCCTGCTTTTATGCCACCAAATCCAGCAGAAGCTCCACCAGAATTATAAACGCCACGCAGAGCAATGCCTGCCCCGCCATCAATGCTTAGGGCAGTGGTATCTTCCAAAGTGACTGTGCTAACACCACCCCCTATGGTGTTAACAAGATTAGAATAAACATGCAGTCTACTAGTACTTAGAGCTATGCCGCCAATTCCGACATTGCCATCGCCACCAATAGTCATCCTTGTAAGAGGGATGCTGCTTCCTGTAGGGACGGTGGCAAAATGCATCAGAGATCCACGCGCCGATCCAGTCCAGCTTTCTGTTGCTTGCATTTGAATGATTCCTGCATCGGCAAAAGAAGAACCATCATAGCCAGCAAAACTAAATCCACCCAAAAAGTCATTGCTTTGTACGGCGCTGGGACTACTGAGTGTACCCCGTGCTTTTCTGACATAGCTTCTGGTTTGACCCGAATCATTACTGTATCTATCCAGATACATTCCCTGGTTGCTGCTTGAATCAGCGATTACATGCAGGGCCACATTTGGAGTGGTGGTGCCGATGCCGACATTGCCGTTTGCATCAATGCGCAGTCTTTCACTTCCTGAAGTCGAAAGGGCAAGTTGATTAATAGTTGGCCTAAACATACCGTTGTCTGGGTCGCTGGAGAAACTAAAAGCTGGAGCTGCCGCAGAACCATCAGCTGCAAGCATTAGCCTGCCAGAAGTAATGACGCTAGTGCCTCCTAACTGTAAATTGCCAGAAGTCAAATTAATTGAACCATTGATGGTAAGCTTTTGATCTGGAGTGGTGGTGCCAATTCCGACATTGCCAGTACTTTTGTCCAAATATAACTGATTGTCAAAAAATGCAATATCGCCATTAGAAGTTGAATCTGTGCCGAAGCTGAAAATATTGCTGGTCGTGTCATAGGAAATAATGCCTTCATCGGTTAGGGAAGTACCGATGTGAAGAGTGTCTCCGCCGAGGAAGAGGTCTTTCCAGCGTTTGGCATCGCTGCCCAAGTTTTGAGTATCGTTGACATTGGGCAACAAGTCGCCATTGGAGTTAATGGATAGCACGGTGGTTCCGTTATACGAAAAGTTAGCTAGAGTTCCATCGTGCGACAGTCCGAGATAGTTGGTACCACCACCATCATAAATGCGCAGGCTTTCGTAACCAGTAGCGTAGAGATAACTGCCGGCATCGGTCCAAGGGCTAGCCATAGAAGCTGTCGAGGCACCAGTCACATTTAGTTTGAGGTTTTGAGTTTCGCCACTAAAGTTGTACAGGCGGACGTTGTTGTCATCAGCTTGTTCGACGCGAAAGCCAGTTTCGCCAAGCCAGGTGATGCCGTATTGAGTGATATAAGTGTTGGTTTTGGTGCTGCCGCGAGCGAATTGAAAGCGGACCTTGAGTTGATTGCCTGCAGCCGGGAAAGTACAAGAGTATTCTCTCTCTGGTAGAGTGTAATTGGCGGTATCGGTGCCAACCAGAGTACAAGTGGTGTAATTGCTGCCGTTATCGACACTAGCTTGGACAGTGATGGAGTTGCTGCCATCACTGCCGTCGAGGAGTGGAGACATCCAGAGAACAGCGGAGCCAATGTTTTTGGGGAGAGTGTAAGTTTTACTGACGAAGTTGCCAGAGGTGGAGGTGGCATTGTCATCCAGACCCATAGTTTTGATTCCGCTAGCTGCGGAGCCAACGGCGTAGAGGGTTTCGCCGACAGCAAGGCTAGTTACATCTTCATCGAGAATAGAGGCTCCTCCAGAGGGTGTGTTGCCCGAAGCGATATATTTTTTGACGGCGGCGTCGCTGTTTAGCTGGATTTTGGTAAGACCTCCCAGGGTGGTGGAGTTGAGACCGACGTAGAGATATTGATTGTTGAGATCCGGAGTGACAACTCCGACAGTGTTAGTGCCAGTACTGGCGTACTGCAGTTGCTGGTTGGTGTCTGCAGCACCGCTGGCCAAGCTTGTGCTGTGAGACTGGAGTGCACGATAGCCCACTTGATACATATTTTTGATTTGAGCTGCCGTGAGCTCAGTGGCTGTAACCATCACCTCATCTATTTGTCCGTTAAAGTATTGAGTGCCTGATGGGTAATATCCAATGTAAAATACATCGGTGTTATCCATACTTGAAGTGAAAGCAGTAGAATTCGCATTGTCTAGCACCCCGTCTATATAAAGACTTACTCCTGAGTTACGGTTGGCTACGCCGACAACATGGTGCCATTTCCCATCATTTACGCTAATATTGCTGTCAACTTGACTAGCAGTTGAGGCTCCATCTACATTGTAAAATCTCACTTTACCATTAGTTTGAACGTTGAGAAGATATGTGCCTGCCCCCCCCGCGTTGCCTTTTCGAATGATGCTTTGTATCGCAGCGCTATTTGATGTTTTGATCCAGGCGCTCAACGTGTAGTTTGATGTCCCCATATCCAGCTTGCTTGTTCCTCCGCACGCAGCATCAGTACAAGACATATATTCGCTGCTTCCATCAAAATCTGTTGCAGTTCCTCTAACTCCAGAAACTGAATCGCCGCCAGCTGTAATATTCGTGCCAGTTAGAACGTTGGCTTTGCTTGAGACGTCCTCAAAATCTGAGGCTGCGTTGCTGTTGTTTAGTGACCACATGCCGCGAACGTCACCAATCATCTCTTCGCTAATATAGTCTTTGGTGTAGTATTTGACTGATCCGCCTGATTCGACTGAACCATCGCCAATATTGGCACGACCTTGTTTTTCGTGTAGTGCGGTCACACCCGCAGTGGTGCCGATGTAGATAACGTTTGAATTTGGGTCGTTGGTTGATGCGAGTGGGGAAACAGATAGCGACTTGATCTCATTTGCCGCAATAGCTCCAGCAATTGACATGCCATTGGTGCTCCATCCACCTGTTTCGTTTGAAAGCATATAAAAACCATTGCGATACTGAGCAATGGACGTCTCTGATCCAGGTATTCCATGAATGCCATAATAAACATCGAGAGTGGTGCGAGGTGCGGTGGCGTTATCTGAGGCGAGATACAAATCGCCACGTTCTGTTAGGGCAACCTTGGATGTGCGGTAGGCAGCAGCGATCTGAGATCCCAAGAAGACGTCTGCTTTGCTGCCATTTGTCTCATTAATTATGGTGGTTCCACCATCTGCGCTGGTGGCGCCGGTGGCCACCGCTACAAACTGTTTCGGGGAGACAGTGCCGGTGGCGGTCCAGGTGTAACAGTAAAATGTTGTGCTCCCTAGGTTTCCATCGGCAGCATCACTGGCTGAAATTCGTTGAGTAAAACTAGAATTTTGAATGTTGCTTGCAATACCCGTCAATCTTTGGTTTGCATTTACACACTCTGATAAACTGCTTGGGGCAGTTGTTGTTTTTGAAGATGCTAAAGTTGTAGTTATTCTTGGCACATCATTGAATGTGTATGGTAATTTGACAGTTTCAGTAACAGTGGTTGCCGCTGCTCCTTGAATATATCCCCAGCCACTGACTGTTATTTCTTGTGTTGGCTGATTAGGGATTACAGCAGCGGCAACGTCGTTGACTTGATTTGATACAAGAGCAACAGTAGAGTTTATCGTTGTATAAGATCCGGTTGAGCTGTTTCTCCCAGAAATTGAATGTGAGTGGATGGCCTGTGATGATGCTTCAACGACAATGTTGCTATCAGTTGCGAAATTTGGTTTGACCAGTGAGCCGCTTGAAGCACCTGTCTGTCCAATATAAAGATTGCCATTGAGCATTTCTACTGATTGAGGATTTCTGCCAGTGGTTGCTCCCTGAAGATAGCCATTGGTAGTGCTGTCAAATCTCATCCACATCTTTTGGGTGTCGGCGTCAATAATGTCAACGTACCCAGCACCACCTGTGCCGCTAGCCACAACATAACTTCTCTCTGGAAATTGTTGTTTTGCTCCTCTTATTGCAGATTCTGGCTCGATATACCAAGAAGCAATTTTGAAGACGTCTCCCACGTTGTAATTAACTCCTCCAGTAAAAGTGACCGAGACACCAGTAGAGCCCAGGGTTTGAGTTAAGCCTGGAGTTATTGTTACTCCGGCAGCACTTTTGCCATTATAGTTAGTCCAATCAAAAGTGGTGGGGGATTTGATGGTTATATAAATTGTGCGGGGGGTAGAGTCAGTGCCAGTTGCCTTGATCAAGGAACCGTTATACTTGGTCGTCAAGTTGGGATTTTTGTCAGCCAATGTTCCTGCTTGAGAATAGGTAGCGCTACCGGTAGCAACTGAGAGGGTGACGCCGTTATACCAATTGGGGTCGATGCCTAGTTCAACTAGAACTTCTGGTGTGCTGTCTTGGCTTCGATCATAATAAAACGTGTCATTGACAGTATTGCTGCCGAGATAAGTTTGGCCATCATTATCAGTAGTAGAAGTGCTCATGGTTTGCCCACCCATAAGTCCAGCGCGCCCAGCTTGAATTCTTTGGTTGAGATTGATGTAATTGCTGCTGCCGTCGTCACCCAGGTCAAAATTGTAACTAGAGGTGGTGTTGGAGCTGTCCATTTTGGTGCCATCTTCTAGTGTGTCAAAAACCATACCGGTGTGAAGCGTGTCAGTTGAGGTGTTTGTCTCTTGGGTTGGCACATAGCTGTTGAGACTGTTGTGGTATAGGCCTTTTTGAGTGTCTTTTCCTTCCCAAGCGATGGCCGGCTTGTAAGCAGCGTCGAGCAATTTCCAGTTGCCTTGAGCATCAATCCAAGCGGAAGATAGCAAATTGCTGGTGTTGAGGCTATGGGTGACAGTGATGTAGTTACCATCAGCAATTGAGTTGGTGTTGCTGTAGAGAGTTCCTCCACAGTTGTACCAGACAGAACCGTTGTAGCATTGATGAGTGTCAGTAGTAGTATTGAAGATAATGGCTCCCTCTCCGACAGCAGTTGGAGTCTCTGCGAAGCGTCCGACCTGCAGCTGGCCACCCATGGTGACATTGCCAGCAGCAGTAGCATTGGCTCCAATAATTGCGCTACCAGCGATGTTAAGCGCGGTTGAGACGGCTGCTGGGTCTAGAAAATAATTTTTGTTGGTAAAATCGTAGTATTTCTCAGCGTTGACAGAACCGTTGACAGTTAGTTTTTCATCTGGAGTGGTGGTGCCAATGCCCACGTTGCCACCATTATCAAGGACGAGTTGGTTGCTAATTCCATCGACGTTCACGACCAAGTCTCCATTGGAGTTCATCTGAAAATCAGTGTAAATGGAACCCTCAGTGTGAGTGAGGCGCAATTGGGGATTGCTGGCGTCAACGATTTCTAAGCGTCTGGCAGGAGTAACAGTGCCGATCCCGACTGATCCTCCAAAAAAGCCATTATTTGCATTGATTAAGCTATTGCCAGCTAAAGAAATATTGCCAGAGGCGGCATCGAGAGTAATGTCGCCACTATCATTGGAGATAGTTGAAGTTGCCCCAGCAATTTGTAAACGACTGGTGGGATCAGCCAGGCCAATACCAACATTTCCACCACTAGTGATGACGAATTGTGTTTGACCAGAGGCAGAAGCTGTGAAGATATCTCCCGAGCCGTTTTGTTCCAGAATGAGCGTGGCCAGGTTGGTGGCGCCAGAGAAGGAAGCGACAGCTTTGTCAGTATCGAGGCTTCTGACATCGAGAGTAGCTAGGGGGTTGGTGGTGCCGATGCCGATCTTGTTGCTTGAGCCATCTAAATACAGTAAACCAGAACTAATATTCCAGGCGCTGCTGCCGAGGGTGGTAGTTAGGGTCGAACCAGAGAAACTAAAATTTACATCATTGTCAGTGCCGAAGTAGAGTGGTCCGCTGTCTGCTAGGTACAGACTAGAAATTTTGTTGCTTCCGCCAGAGCTAGGATTGCCTAGGGGGAGTCCTCCGAGTGGGTAAATATAGCTGCCTGCATCTACCCAGAGCGAGTCGCCACCCCCACCAGTGCCGATATCTTCCCAATCTCCGTCAGAATGTTTGAATTGCAGAGTGCCAGCGTTGTCACGCAATCCATAGCCGCTGGTGCCGATGGTTGAGCCCCAGTTTAGGTAGCTAGAAGCGGCTAGACCCAGATTTCCGCCGCTAAAGATAAAAGCATCATCGGTAGTGTAAGTGATGGAGCCGGTGTCTCCATCAGAAGCATACATGCTAAGCACGGCATTGGCGGTGGTACCAGTGCCAATCCTAACGGCGTTGGCGCTGACATCGACGGAGAAGGGAGCGGTTAGAGAATTAGCACCAACAGCAAAATCATCACTGGTAGAAGTCAAGTGGGTGATAGTGCCAGCATCAGTCCAGAGACCTAGAGTGCCGCCGACTATGTTGCTGAGCGCATCGTCTAGATCAAACAGCACTCCTTGGACATTAGTGGAGTTAGAGTAAGTAAATTGATCATTGGCGCCAATCAGGTAGGCTCCACTGTCAGTCGGCGAACTAATTTCTCCTAAGGCTGTGGTGCCATTGAAGATGAGTGTGTTGGGGCTAGTGATGTAGGTATTGCCGATCAAAGTTGTTGCGCCAGAGACACTAGCATCACCTTGTATGTCAACTATTCCACTCCCATCTGGAGCCAAGATGATGTCGCCATCAGAACCAGAGCTGGTTTGAATAATGATCTGATTGGCTTCAATCGTTAATCCAGAACTAGACGTTGTTGCTTTGATGACAGGGTTGTCAGTGCCCAAAACTACTTCGCCACTGCTGTTCATCATTAGGATGGTGCTGTGAGTGGCGATTTCAGCTGGAGGGAGACCTTGGAGCGTTTCAGAGTTGAGAGCGTAGGCGACGGTGCGAATCGGCTGGCGAGGGGCCAGAATCTCCGAGAGGACTTCGACCTCCAGCCAAACATTACTGTTTTCGGTGAAAACACTGTCGTTTATTGGCGCGCCACAGTCGTCTCCATCATTGCCGTCGCCAACGCCAGCTCCCAAGTTGGTGTTAAAAATCCCATCCTGATCAGGGTCTATGCTACAAGTGTTGGATGACCAGAGCAGGGTTCCTCCAGTATCGGCATCATAGAGGCGAAAAGTCATGTCGGTGGGCGTAGAAATTGGACTCTGGGCAGTATTGGTTAGGCGACCCTGGTAGGACAGGATCCGGTTGGGGGCGTTAGGAATACTTGGGTAGGCCATCGAGATCAAAGCCTGGCCGAATTGCTGATAGGCAAAATAGGCTAGACCGCCCAAAAACAAGAAGAGGGCTAGTAAGTTAAGGAGAACGAGCAATCGACTGCTTTGTTTTTTGCTTTTACTTTGGGTTTTTAACTCTGGTTGCAGCGTTTTATTCGGTTTTTCTGCCTTTTTCTGGTCGATAATTTGGCGCTCTATTTGTTCCTGATTGGTTTGGACTGTTTCATTTTTGATGTTGGGCAAGGGAATTTCCGAGGTGAGGAGGTTTTGCTCTTTGAGCCAGATTTTGAATTGAGTGATGCTGACCAACTTACGCTTAATACTGTTTTCTTTGAGACCCTTGTCTCTCTGGTAGTGAGCAAAAGCCAATAGTTTGGGTTTGTTTCCAAGTTCGCTTAGTTTGGTGGCGCCGGTAAAATCCAAAAATTGCTTGATATCGCTTTTGTAATTGCGAATGGTGGAAGATGAGCAGCCGGTCTGCTTAACTGCTAAGAGGTAGTCGCTGAGATGCTGATTGATGTTTTTTGTTTTAGTTTGGTTGGCGAAAGTCTGACTTTGGGTTTTGTGTTGGATTTTTTGGGTGGCCAGCTGTTTTAAATTTGTTGTTTCTGGTTTGCTTAGATTTTTCCTGTCTTTTTCAACTAAAAGCGCAGCCTCAGGCTGCTTGGGTGCTTTCCAGCTAGTTGGTTTGGGTATTTTGGCAAGCATTAGTTGACTAGTCTTTTTTTCTTGTCTAATCCAGATCATTAGACGGTTTTTGAAGCTTCATTTTTATTAACTTTTACTAGTCTAGATAAGCCTCGAAGTGCAGGCAAGAGGGAAGATTGTTTCGGGTTTCACTTTGTTTTCCAAAAAAGTTTAACTCGAGGAACAACCTTTCTTTTTGACAGGTAATTTTCACGGTTTTTCATAGCTAACAAAATAGCGCAAAACAGCTCAATTTGGCAAAGTGGCCACTAAACTCTCATTTTTGTCAAAATTGTTTTCCACAGCTTTAGTGCTTGTGAATTAACTTAATTGCAGTGTATTATGTGAAGGGAAAACTAAAAATACGGGTTTTAAACAGGTTCAATGAAGAGATCGATGGTGCTTATGATCTGGAGAGCAGAGTGTGAGTTGGTGTAAATCTGTTCGCAGGGTTGTTACAAAACAGGCTTTGGGTATTTGCAGTTGTGAAAAACTCCTTTCAGTCCTTGCCTGGCACCAGTAATATTACAGAAAAATATGCGACAAAACACTAAAACTATCTTGTTGTTTCTCTTTCCAAGTGCTGACGAGCCAGTTTGGATGACTTTTGCACATTTATCTAGCGTTGTGCCAAAACTGACTCAAGCTGGTTTAGCATCGGCCCTGTTTCTTTTGGACAAAAAAGAGCTGTTACGAATTGATAAAACTGGTAGCGAGTGGCGTTACAGCCTAAGTTCACATGGCGTCAGCCACCTCAAAGGTCTATTTCCGGCTCTTTCTACTGCGCACGAAAAGAAGCAGCCGAGCTGGTTGTTATTGGTTTTTTTAACTGCCCCTAAGGCTGACAAGAATTTCCGTTACTTGCGTGCTTACTTGAGTCAAAATCAGGCAGTTACCTTGACACGAGCAGTTTATCTATTATTTCGCCATCTGGCAGAAAAAGTTTTACCAGAATTGGAAAGATCATATAAAAATGCGGTTTTGGTGGTGGAGTTGGGGGATTGGGTCTTTGGAGATGACTACAAGATTATAGGACAGAGATCTGGACTAGATGACCTTTTTGAGCTTTACTCAAGTATTAGCAAAGAGCTTGACCGACTGATAAGCATCAAAAGCACGGGCAAAATATTCACTCAGCAGGAAAATTTAGATTTTCATTCGGCTTTAAACCGCTTTTTAAACCTACTAGAACAGGACACTGCTTTATTAGGGGTTTATTTTCCAGAGGTAGTGACTGCTTCTGAATTGCTCAATAAGCTACAAAAATGTGTGAAAATATAGGATTTTCGGATTATATTTGTCATTTATCACTGTTTTTGCCTGGTTTGATCACCTAAAATTTATCATTTTCTTGCTTTTAACGTTTTTTTCTTGACTTATATACAGTTTTTACCTTATTTTGGTTTTCATAAGCCGAATAAAATATAGTTTTGGGTGTCATAAAATTAGTAAAAACCCAAAGCAATAAATAATAGAAGGATCTATTAATAAGCAAAAAAGTATTTTTTCGTTAATTTATCTACCAGGCTTTGCAAGAATAAAGCGGTAAATTTGCGAGAATAATATATTTGGATATAATTATTGTACTTTGGAAAACATTTGGGTAAAAACCAGGCTGAATTTATATTTTTAACCGAAATATGGTTTGCGTTAGTAGCGATGAAATGCAAAAAGCATTAGTCTTTCCTTCGGCTGGCAATAGCTATAATTCAGCTGGTTTTATCCTTATGCGGATGCAAACTATAGGATTATAATTTTGCCAAATTGCCTTCTCTAATCAAAAGCGGTACAATCATTTCCTGAGGAAGGAAACTTTTATGCCAGATCATCAGTATGATCACCAAATGACAGAAGAAAAGTGGCTCGCCGCTTGGGAGAAGTCCCGCTTGTTTTTGGGGACCGATTTGGCCTTGAGTGGAGAAGACGTTGCTGACAAGGAGTACTTGCTATACGCCTTCGCTTATCCTTCCGGTTCTGGTTTGCATGTCGGCCATGTAGAGCCCAAGACTGCTCTCGACATCCAAGCTCGTTTCAAGCGCATGACCGGCAAGAAAGTCTTCTTCCCGGTTGGTTGGGACGCTTTTGGCCTGCCAGCTGAGAACTACGCCATCAAAACCGGCACTCACCCAAAGCAAACCACCAAAGCCGCCATTGATACTTTTCGCGGTCAAGTCAAGCGCCTGGGCATTTCCTACGACTGGGACCAGGAAATTGCCACCAGCCACCCAGAGTATTATCGTTGGACACAGTGGATTTTCCAACAGCTTTACCGCAAAGATTTGGCCTATCAGGCTGAAGGCAAAGTTAATTGGTGTCCTTCCTGCCAGACAGTCCTAGCTAACGAGCAGGTGGTTGATGGCCTCTGCGAACGCTGCGACAGTCAAGTTATCCAAAAGGATCTCAAGCAGTGGTATTTCAAAATTACCGCCTACCAAGATGAGTTGATCGAGGGTCTCCAAGACGTAGACTGGCCCAACGCCACCAAGCAGCAGCAGATTAATTGGATTGGCAAGTCCGCTGGCCTGAGCATCGATTTCACTCTTGTCGAGAATAAGCAGAAACTAAGCGTTTGGACGAAGTTTCACGAAACAGTTTTTGGGACGACTTTTTTGGTGATTGCTCCGGAGAAGTTTCTGGAACTGAAGTTAGATAAGCTTCTGCCAACCGCCAGAGTTGAAGCCGTTCAAAACTATCTAGACCAAGCCTTCAAGAAAACTGAAGAAGAGCGCAAGATCGGGGAGAAGGACAAAACTGGTGTCGACACTGGCCTGGAGGTCATCAATCCTGTCAACGGGGAGGTCGTTCCTCTCTATATCGCCGATTACGTCCTGATGAATGTCGGCACTGGCATCGTGATGGGCGTGCCGGCTCATGATGAGCGCGACTTCGCTTTTGCCAAAAAATACCAACTGCCCATTAGGCAAGTGGTGAGCTATGCAGATCATGAGCTAAACCAGGCAGTGGCTGCTGGCAAAAAATCCTTCGAGGGAGAAGGCGAGCTGGTCAACTCAAAGCAATTTGACGGTTTGTCCGCCTGGGGAGAAGGCAAACAACAAATGGCTGAGTGGATGATTGAGCAAGGTTTTTCCAAGTGGCAGACCACCTACAAGCTCCGCGACTGGCTGATTTCTCGCCAGCGCTACTGGGGTGCACCGATTCCCGTAGTCTATGATCCAGAAGGTCAGCCACACTTAGTCAAGGAAGAGCATTTGCCCTGGATGCTGCCTGAGGACGTCGATTTCAAGCCGACCGGGGAGTCGCCACTGCGTTCGTCCAAAGAGTTTCAGGAGCGTGTCGAGCGCCTCTATGGCAAGGGCTGGACGCCCGAGTACGACACCATGGATACTTTCGTGGATTCAAGCTGGTATTACTTGAGGTACTGCAGCGCTCGCGATGACCAGCAGTTCGCGGATCGCTGCAAACTTTCGACCTGGTTGCCAGTTGATTTTTACCTGATTGGTCCAGAACACATCGTCTTACACTTGCTTTACTCGAGGTTTTTCACTAAGTTCTTGCGCGACGAAGGCTATATTAAACTGTCTTCTGGCGAACCTTTTGCCAAGATGCGCCACCAGGGGATGATTCTCGGGCCTGATGGTAAGAAGATGAGTAAGAGCAAAGGTAACGTCATCAATCCGGACGAAATAATCAAGGAATATGGTGCCGACACCTTGCGCGTTTACGAGATGTTCATGGGCCCACTTGATGCGGATAAGCCCTGGAATCCACGCGCAGTGGCTGGGGTGGCTAGGTTTTTGCGCAAAGCTTATCGCTTGGTCCAAAATCAGCTGCAGCGCCACCTAAAGCAAGTCTCTCCAGACAAGCGGCGAGCAGAACTAGTGGCCAAGTTGCATTGGGCGATCCAGAAGTTGACCGCTGACTTGCCAGAGTTCAAATACAACACCGCCATCGCTGCCTTGATGGAGCTGACCAACCTTTTCGAAAAGTTAGATCAGGATGAGCTGTTACTGCTAGAGAAGGAGGAGTTATTAGCTTTCATTAAGCTCCTGGCTCCGCTAGCGCCTTTTATTGCTGAAGAGTTGTATGATCAAGCTCGAGTCTTGGGCTTGTCGATGCAGCTTTCAGTACACTTGGAATCTTGGCCGACTTACGACGTCAGTTTGTTGTTTCGCGAAGAGCAAAACCTGGTTATTCAGGTCAACGGTAGAGTGCGGGCACAAATGGCCTGGCCGACAACTCGCTTGACCGACCAAGCAGCCATTTTGGAGGCAGCCAAGGGTTTAGCCGACCTAGAAAAGTGGCTAGCTGATAAGACGATCGTCAAAGAAATCTACGTGCCTGGCAAAGTTGTTAACTTGGTGGTTAAGTAGGCGCTCTGGCTGGGCAGTTTAGCTGATGATCACACTTCTGGTAATCTGCCGGGCGGATAATTGACTAGATGTCAAAAATCCTGCGTTTTTTATCCTTTTTCATTCCAATCTTGATGCTCCTGGCAGGTTTAATTTTGCTTGGTCTGTCTTGGAGTAGCTTACAATCTGGGGTCGCTAGTTTGGAGTGTTTTTGTCCTTCTTGTCCAGAGACAGCAGTCGCGCAGGCTGGTGTAGCTAGTCTGGGAATGATTAAATTAGACATCCAAGGCGCGGTCAAAAAGCCTGGTGTTTACGAGTTGCAGGTTGGGCAGCGCTTAGCTGATTTAGTGGCGGCGGCGGGTGGTTTTAGTGATCAGGCTGACCGACTTTACGTCGTCAAAACCCTCAATTTAGCCAAGGAACTCAAGAACCAAGATAAAATTTATATTCCCTTCTTCGAGGAGACTGCCGCTGCATCCAATAATACCGCTATTCCTCAAGTAGGAAGCTCCTCTTCTGGAGAGGGTGTTGCCGACTCTGGCCTAATCTCAGTCAACACCGCCACAGCTGCTCAGCTTCAAAGTCTCTCTGGAATTGGTGAAGTTAAGTCACAGGCGATCATTGCCAATCGTCCCTACGCTAGTTTAGATGAGTTGGTTACTAAGAAGGTGATTTCAGAAAACCTATTTAACAGCTTGGCCGAACAAATTAGCCTGTGAATTATAGGCTTTAGCGACTTTGTTTGACTGTTTGTCATTCAAGATGATTGATTGCTAAAAAGAGGCTTTTAAAGGGGTGGTGGAGCATCTTTGACTAATTTAATCAATTTGGTGACAAAAGTAGTAGTTTTCGTATCAAAAAGATAGATGACTTATAAGCAATTTAAAAAAATACAAGTTTATATATTGATCACTTTAATATATTTTATATTCACGAATAATTACCAATTAATATTTAAGACCCGAAACAGATTGACACTAGATCAAAATTTCCTCTCTCAGATCGTTTTGAGCGAAAAACTTGTTAAAAACGAAGGAACACCGAAAAATACTGGTCAAAAATGGCTTTTACAGCCTAGTGAGCTCGTGGAGGACCTCTTTGTAGGTGAATATATCAAAGAAAAACAGAGTGAGTCAGTTAGCAGACAAGTAGTCCTCATTGATAGCTCTACTTTCTGGTTAAAAAGGTTGATTGATGAGCTTATTAAGCTTGAAAGATATTTTCTGATTTCGGTAAAAGATCGCTTCAACACCAGCCAAAAAGCCCTGCTGCATTGGCGCAATAGTTTCCTCGAGAGTCTTGAGGGGAGCCCTGACTCCAGATCTGCACCTCTGGCCAATGGACTGCTCTTTGGTGATGTCTCTGGTATTAGTCAAGATGACTATCAGTCTTTTAAAGTTATTGGGATCTTACACATTCTATCAGCTTCGTCCGCTAATTTCACCATTTTTTTGCACTTTGGGCTTTTATTTTGGCGTCCATTCCTGCCTTTCTTGACTAAAAAGCAGCTTTTTTTGCTTCATTTTGCTCTAACTTTGCTCTATTTTTCTCTGGTGGGGCCGGCACCCTCGACGACACGGGCTTTTATGACCCTTTCTTTGTGTTTTATTGCTAGTTTCCTGTTGCAGCGAGCTAGTTCGTCTCTTTTCAATCTATACCTAGCAGGGTTTTTAATCGTATTGATCAATCCAATTTATCTACGGGCACTGGGTTTTCAATTCTCATTTTTGGCTAGTTTTGGGATTTTATTCATGTATAGGTATTTGGAAAAAGAGCCGTGGGTAGGACAAAATTACCTATACAGAAGCTTGCTATTAACTTTTTGCGCTCAATTTTTTTTGTTGCCAATTATGATTTATAGTTTCGCCGAAGTGAATTACATTGCCTTTCTTGCCAACCTCATTGTTCTACCTCTGGTGGAGATGCTGACTGTGATGTTTTTGGCTTCATTTATGGCTCTTTTTTTGAACAAGCTGTTGGCGTTAGTGGTTTGGCAACAGCTTTTATCCACTTTGACCTCAAACTTATTGGATATATTATTTACTCTAATTGAATTTATAGAGAAAATTCCCTGGAAAATCTTTACATTTGAGAGCAATAAAGACCTATTTACAGCTATATTTATCTTAATAGACATCGGAGGAATAATTGCCCTCAATACCTTGAAATATAAAAAGTACTCAAAAAATCAATATAGGATTTTTAAATGAAAATGTTCCTTTTTTTAATCATCAGTATTTTTTTGTGGCGTGAATTGTATGTCAAATGGCCCGACAAGCTGCTTCACCTCGTAGTTTGCGACGTGGGGCAGGGAGATGCGATTCTATTTAGCTACATGGGGCAGCAAATTTTAATTGATGCTGGGCCAAATGACAAAATTATTAACTGCTTAAATGACAAAATGCCTTTTTGGGATAAAAAGATTGATATATTAATCTTAACTCATTATGATGAAGATCACATTGGTGGATTCAAGCATGTGGCGCAAAGTTATGAGATTGGTTATGTTTTTTTACCTCTTACCGATTATAAGGAAAGCAAGACTTTCCTCGAGTTACAAGAGCGTTTATTGGCAATGCAAGAGCTTGGATTGAAGATCAAACAGCCGTTTTTAGGCCAACAGATTAGCTTGGTCGAATTTAAGCCTGAGTACCAGGCTAAGTACAATAGTATGCTTACTTTAGATTTAACTTTTTTGACCCCTTTCGTGTTAGACGCAGAGCAATATGTATTACTCGAGGAAAACCAGCGTTTTGCTTGGCAAAACACCGAAACATACTTATCGGCCGCAGAGTGGCAAAAAACAGCCACTTTAGAGAGCAATAATAATGGATCTATCGCAACATTTATTCAATTTGGGGAGCTTAAAATATTACTAACCGGAGACCTCGAGTTGCCCAGAGAAGTAGCACTCATAGAGCGCAGTCTGATAGGTCGAGTAGACGTCCAAAAAGCAGGGCACCATGGGTCAAAAACCGCTTCTGGACTCGACTTTCTTGAGGCAACTCGACCCGAAATGGGGCTAATTTCTTGCGGTCTAAACAACAAATTTTCGCACCCACATCCAGAGGTATTGAGCAATTTTGCTGCAACTCTTACAAAAATTGTCCGCACAGATGAGTTGGGGACCATAGAAATCCTCAGTGATGGGCAGAAATTTTGGTTAAAGGACGAAAAACAAAATCTTTTGTGGAAAAAATAATTCCCAAATGATTGACCGGCTAACTCAAAAAAGCAAATTTTTTTTGCAATTAGCGACTCCCACTATGCCAAATTTTTGTACACTTTGCAAGCTTTTGCCAACTATCTTTGGCATAAAACCTGCACTAAATCGAGTTAAAAGATGTTCAAAAATAGCTTTTAGTAGTGTTCGTTTTAGAATAATTTTATTCAATTAAAAAGTTTAGCAAGCAGCAAAAACTCAGTAGAAATAGCGATTAGAACTTTTAAGAACGGCTTTTGTTTGGGTCGTCTCTCACAGTGGGACCACGCAGCATGCAAAAGAGTGCTCGCAAAGTCCATTACAAACTATTAAAAGACATTTTTCTAATTTTTACCCATATCGAACACAAAATTTTTGCCATAAAAACGCCAAATTTAATCAAAAGCAAATTTTTTCTGAGGGTATAAAATGTATTCAATTAGCTTCGTCTTTGCTTCGCATTTTTCTGGGACTAGATTTTTGAGCCAAGCGTCTTAAAATTAAGAGCATGAGTTCTATGTTCCAAGTCAGTGATTTGCAAATTAAGCTCGCCAAAACCACCCGTCACTTACCGGTGCTTTTGGTAGATATTAAAAATAGCAAGTCAGTTACCACGATGATGTTAGCTAATACTGGCTCGCGCTACGAAACTGAAAATGAGGAAGGTTTGGCTCATTTTTTCGAACACATGGTTTTTAAGGGTACGGCGAAGTTTCCCAGTGCTCACGCAATTTCTACTACTTTGGACAGCGTTGGCGCAGACTTCAACGCCTTCACCAGCAAAGAATATACTGGCTACTACGTGCGCTCGGCAGCCGATCATTTCGGCATGGCTCTAGACGTGCTTTCTGACATGTTGTTTCAACCTAAGCTTCGTCAAAAAGACATCGACCGCGAGAAGGGGGTGATTGTCGAAGAGCTCAATATGTACAAGGATAATCCTTCCGCTCACATTGCCGATGTTTTTGACCAGCTAGTCTTTGCTAAACGTGAAATGGCACACCCCATCATCGGGCGCAAGGAAACGATCAATTCTTTTGTCACTGCCGATTTCCAGCAATTCCTCAGCAAATACTACGGCCCAGAAAACTTATTACTGGTTGTGGCTGGCGGCTTGGCTTCGCTAGCCAGCAATCAAGCTGCTCTGCTGGAGCAAATAGAACAGACTTTAGATAGGTTTCAAGGCGAACGATCGTCAGAGAAAAATCCTTTTCCTAAGTCAACATCGACAGCTGTCGCCGTGATGGCTCAAAACAGTCTTAGTCCTCAAAAGTTTAACTTGGTCAAACGAGAGACCGAACAAGCCCATTTCGTGATGGCTTGGCCGTCAATAAGTGCTGATCATCCGACTCGTCACGCACTGCAAGTGCTTTCTACCATCGTGGGAGGCAACATGAGCTCACGTTTGTTTAGTAAAGTTAGGGAAGAATTGGGCCTGGCCTATTACGTGCACTCAGACTTAGAGTTTTTTCATGATGTTGGGTTGTTTGGTTGTAGTGCTGGAGTTGATCAGAACCGCGCAGAAGAGGCGATTAAGGTTAGCAAGGAAGTTTTCACTGATTTGCTTAGTAGCAAGGCGAAAATTGGCTCAGAGGAGCTCGCCAAAGCCAAAGCATATTTGCGCGGTAAAACTTTATTAGGTTTGGAAAACAGCAATTCCGTGGCGCAGTTTTTTGGCTTACGTCGTTTGTTGCGCGAAGAAATCTTGTCGGTGGAGGAGACTTTGGCTAAAATTGAGGCGGTTAGCATCGATGAGTTGAAGCAGTTGATAGAGGAAATTATTCGTCCTGACGAGCTGCGATTGGCGATTATTGGCAACTTTAAAAAGGAAGAAAAGCTGCGTTTAGCGATGTCTTAATTTATCTTTTGATATATTAAACGATATTAAAGTTAGTGTAGAAAGCAGCCAAACACGAACAAAGCACCAAAACAGCTAACTTTTGATATACTATTAGTTATTAATTAATATTTAGATAGAGAAAGGTAAAATATGAAAGTGACTAGAACTGCGGTCTTAGTTAAGCCAGATGGCTTGCAAAGAGGCTTGATTGGCGAGATTATTTCTCGCTTCGAACGCAAAGGTCTTAAGCTAGTGGGGCTCAAGATGGTTCGCATGACTGAGGGCATGCTTGATCAGTGGTATATGGAGCACCGCGACAAAAGTTTTTTCAAGAATTTGAAAAGTTTTATGTCCTCGATGCCAATTGTAGCCATGGTTTGGGAAGGCATTGACGCTGTGCCTGTGGTTCGCAAATTGGTCGGTACCACCTTAGGTCGTGAAGCTGAAGGCGGCTCGATTAGAGGTGACTTCGGTATGAGTCAGCAAATGAATCTAATTCACGCTTCGTCCAACAATACTGACGCTGAGCGTGAAATCGGTATCGTTTTCAATGCCGACGAATTGTTTGGCTATCACAGCGTGGTAGAAGCAGTCGTTTACGCTGAAGGCGAAGTTGAGTACGAGGGGTTGTAAAGCAGGTCGAAGTAGACAAAACTCTAGCTTCGTGCCATCATGGGTGCATGTCTCAAAAACTTACCCAAACCCCCTTTTTTGTCGATGATGCTGCTCTCAAAAACCTGAAGCTAGTGGCAGTCGCGTACTCGCACGTCGACCGCGATGATTTTCCGACTCAGGGTTCCTACGAAGCAGAACTGGAAGTGGAGGATCGAGCCGAAGAGGTGATTGCCGAAGTCGCCAAGTTAGGCGTGGCAGTCAAGGGTTACGCCGCCAATCAGTATTTTTTCACTAATATTCTGGTGGACAAGCCCGACCTAGTGCTAAACCTAGTCGACACCGTCCGCGGTCTTGACGGTTTGCAGCCTGCTGTGCCAGGTGCTTTGGAGCTGTCTGGCATCAAATACACTGGTTCCGGTCTGCGTGGCTTGGTGCTTGGTAATGATCGACACATGTTTAAGCAGATGTTGATTGCCCATGATATCCCGACTCCAGCTTACAAGTTCATCAAAGATATGCGCTCGAGGATTCCAGAGGAGCTTGGCTTGCCTCTGATCGTCAAGCTCAACGAGAGTGGCGGTAGTGTCGGCATCGACAACAAGGCAGTCAAGGAAACCCTTGATTCGGCGACCAAAAAAGTTGCTCAAATGCTTGAAGCGCATAAGATGCACGTCATCGTCGAGCAATTTATCGGTGGGCCAGAAATCACGGCGGTGGCTTATCATGATGGTCATAAGCGTCATGTTTTCTTGGGCCAAAAGATCTTTCGTGTCAAGCCAGATGGCAAACATAACTTTACTAGTTTAGAGAGCTATGACAATGCCAAGGCCTATTACTACAAAATTCCCGACCAAGAAGTGATCGACTTAATCACGCCGCTGGTGTTACGAGCTTTTGAAAGTCAAGATTACCGCGACTATGCCAAGTTTGATATTCGTTATGATGAGGCGAGTAAAACGCCTTACTTTATCGACTGTAATCCCAACACTGCTCTTGGTCCAGATAAGGGCTTGCCGATGACTGAAGTGCTTGGTTTGCATGGTATCGATTTTACTCATTTACTCAAGAGTTTGTTATCCAAATATGCAGCCTTGATCAAGTAAACTATGGTGCAAGTACAGCGTGTCACTCAAATTTCTGAAGCTCATTGTGGACCAGCAGTTTTGCAAATGCTTCTAGAAACGGTGGGAGTTAGCACTGACCAGGAGACCATTACTGATCTGGCGGGTGTAACTGAAACCATCGAAGAGCAGGGCACTCGAGTCGATCAGCTAGCCTTGGCTTGTCAGCAGATCGCTCCACACGTTCAGTTTTGGTACAAGTACTACGCCAATTTGGAAGACCTAAAGTATCTGTTACAGCAGGGGATCCCGGTGGGGGTGGAGTGGCAAGGCTTGTTTTACCAGTCGCTTGAGGAAGAAGCGGAAGCTGTGGGGGAGGATGCTGATGAAACCGACTTCGGTCACTATAGCGTAGTAGTGTACTTCGACGAGGAGATTGAGCAGCTAGTTTTAGTGGATCCTTATAAGGATTTTCGATACCGGGATCGAGTGATAGACATGCAGACTTTTTTACGTCGCTGGTGGGACAGTAATGAATTGATTGACGAAAAAAGCGGTCGCAAAATTTTGGTTAACGATACTCATTTGTTGTTTTTTGTCACTGCGGAAGATGTAGAGCTGTCGACGGAGCGAGGATTTAAGAGTTTTGGGAGGGTGGAGTAGGTTGGTGCCCCTAAGCATTTTTAATCCACACAGGGTAATTCTAGATCTAGTTGATTTAATGAACACTTTTCTACCTGATGTGAGGCGACTTGAGTTGAGCTGTTAGCGATCTCTCAGTGTGGGGAAGTGAACTGTTGAAGTGATACAATTAAATTAACTGATGAATTATCAAATAAAAAACATCAATTTAATAAAAAACAACACTCCTATAGCTTGGGCAGAAATAGAAGGATGGAATCCTGGAGTTTATGACGCCAGGGCTTTTTATGCAGTAGATAATCGCGGTTATTTTGTTGGATATATAGGTAATAAGGCAATATCTTCTATCTCAGCTGTTGCATATGACAAAACATTTGGGTTTTTAGGTTTTTATATAGTGAAGCCAGAACATCGAGGTAAAGAATATGGTGTTAAGATTTGGAATGAGGCTTTGAAGCATTTGCCAACTCAAAACATTGGTCTTGATGGAGTAGTTGAGCAACAAGATAACTATAAAAAATCTGGATTTAAATTAGCCTACAAAAATGTTCGCTATCAAGGTAAAGGCATTGATAAAATTTTGCTTGCAAAGCACTTGGTCAATTTGTCAGAAATTCCTTTCGAACAGTTGCAAAAATATGATGACCAAATATTTCCAACCTCTAGACCGTCATTTTTGAAAGAATGGATTAAACAACCAAACAGCCTTTCTCTAGGATATGTTGAATCTGGAAAGTTGGTTGGTTATGGAATGGTAAGAAAATGTAAAAATGGTTTTAAAGTCGGGCCGTTATTCGCAAATGATGTAACTATCGCTGATGGTTTATTTCAAGCACTTAGGTCTTTTGTAGGTAAGGAAGAAACAATTTTCTTAGATGTTCCAGTACCGAATAAAAAGGCAATAGAAATGGCAAGAATTTGCAACATGACGCCAGTTTTCGAAACAGCTAGAATGTATACTAAGAAAGCCCCAAAAACTCCTATTAAAAAAGTGTTTGGCGTGACGACGTTTGAAGTTGGGTAAAAATATGGAAATTAAAGATAATAATTTGTTTAATACCATTGTTCAAATAGCCATTCCAGTTCTAACTATTTCTGTACAAATTGCTATAGCAATGAAACTTCCTCAATGGGGTTTAGTTATAAATATGATAGCTCAACCATTTTGGATTTATTCTGCTTGGAAAGCATATAAACAAGCAGGTCAAATTGGTCTTTTAATCACTACAATACTGGTTACCATTGTAATAGCATTAGGGTTAATAAATTATTGGTTGGTTTAAAACCAAGCTTTGGTTTGCTGATTGAGAATCGTGCCCCTAAGCATTTTTAATCCACACAAGGTAATCCTAGATCTAGTTGACCTAATGAACACTTTTCTACCTGATTTGAGGAGACTTGAGCTGGCTTATTAAACTTGACTCAGTTTGAGATAAGAGAATATACTGCAATTAGCACGTTTGTTCTTAAATTAAATAAGGTCATTATGGCAAAAGAAGAAATAAAAACCGACAGACCATCAGCTCAAAGCATATTTCAAAATTGTGCTGCGATTAGAAATATGCAGTATATACTTGAATTAAATCCAGAAAATCAAGTCATTCGAAAAAAACTAGAAAGTTCAACTAGACAAATGAGAGTAGCAATACAGCTTTGGGGTGGGGCTGAAGAAATTGATGGATGGTTGCTTAATAATGATCCTGGTCACAGCTTATTGAGCAAAATTGAAGAGATGGATTGGAGTTGGTTGTGAGAAAAATTTATTTATTTGTTAATTCGTCCTAAACGGTGTCTTGTGCCCTCACCAAGAATCGAACTTGGATTTAAGGTTTAGGAAACCTCCGTTCTATCCGTTGAACTATGAGGGCGTTTCTCATTAGTCGCTATTATAAACCACTTTGAGCCGGCGCAAATCATCGCCGTAGCCGCGCAGGTAGCTGTCATCCAGCTGGCTGAAGATCTGGCGAGTCAGGTAGTTGTCGAATTCAAGCATTTTCACGTCTGGATCAGGGTGGGCGCCACGCCACAAGTTTGGCAACGCGGCTTTTTGAGCCAAAAGTCGTACTCTTTGGTGATAGAAGTATTTTCTAAGCCAGTTGAAAGTTGGAGGTGGGGCAGTGCTATCCTTACTGATCCTAATGGCGTCCACCAGGCCTTGAGTATCTGCAAAGGGGCAGCCACAAGCGATGACGAAAACTTCGGGGTGCTGGCGGCGCAGGTAGCGCAACAACTGTTTGACTTGACGGCTAGCTGTTTCTGCGGTTTGCAAGTGCGAGTTGAAGTAGGGAGCGTAGAGAAAGTCCAGTTTGAGGACTTTAATTCCCCATTTTTCGATGATTTGGTCCAAACTCTTGAAGATGTATTCTTTGACTCTTTTCTGCCCGAAATCGAGTAAATATTTGCGGTAGAAGAGGTGATCAAGTGGGGGGAAGCTACGAAAGCCGTTGACTAGCCGGTTGTTTTGATCGCGAACGAAGAATTCTGGGTGTTGCTGGAGCAGGGCTGAGTCTGGCGAGGCCAGAAAGGGTGCTAGCCACAAGCCAGGTTGGAAGCGCAGTTTTTTGATCTCGCGAGCGAGCGCAGTGATGCCGCCTGGAAACTTGTCGTGGTTTGCTGCCTGCCAGTCGCCCCATTTGGTCCAGCCGTCGTCGATGATGATAGTGTCGACGGGGAGTTTAAATTTTTGACAGAGCTTGGTTTGCTCGAGGATTTTTTCCGCAGTAATTTTCTCTCCTAGGGCATACCACGAGCACCAGTACCCTTGTGGCTTGGAGAGACGGAGAGTTGTTTTTTTGTTGGAATATTGCTTTGCTTTTGGTGACTGTTGGTTTGGCAGGGGGCAATAATCCCAACGAGGCCAAGGCAGCCAGGCTGGCTTTGCTGGGCTCCATGATTGCCAGGGTGTATATGAAGGCATGGGTTCCATTATAAACTTTTAAGCTTCTAGTTTATTTTGTGCAAAAATAATCTTGGTTTCGCCCATGGGTTTTCTTTCAGCAAGTTTGGATATTCCTCTTAAAAAATAAAGTTGAAAAGTTAACCTAAAGATCAGTGGCAAAGTTGATTTGTTTAAGCTACCTAAGTTTTTAAGGATGGTTATTATGTTTTGTATTTTTAATTCTTTATGTAGAGAATCAAATTCCTTGGGAACTTTTTCCCCAGCTTCAAGATTTAATTTATGCTTTTTTAAATCTCTTCGACTAAACAAAACTAGGCCGGCAGCAAAATCTTCATGATAATCTCTTAAGGCATCTAGCTCTGCCCAGGCGCTTATGATTTTGTCAAACTCTTCTGAATCACGATCTCCAGAAAAACTACGTTTGAATAGTACATATGATAAAACTTCTAGATAAGAAAGCAAATTCAATGAATTTCTCTTTACCTGATATATTTCTGGTAGAGGCTTGTTATACAAGATAGCTATTGTGTCTAAATAAAAACCTTTGATTCCATTTATCAAGTTTTGGATTACTTCCTTCTTTCTATCTGTATTTGCCAATCCTTGAACAACTAATTCGTGATATGGATCTGTATCGCCGCTTATTTTAAAATCATTGCTTTTTAATGATTCTAAAAACCTAATCTCATTTCTTAAGAACACCTTTGTTTTTTTGGGATTTTTTCCTTCATCTACAACATCATCCAAATATCTGATGTATGCGTAGAAATTTCTACCAGCCAGGTATTTTTCTTTGTCAATTAGTTTTATGAACTGAATTAGCAATCTGCCAGCAACCACCCTCTCATTTTTTTCGAAATTAGTTGCAATTTTTTTTGCTAAGCTTGATATTGTTTCTGTCATTTTAGATCTAAGATTGTATCAAATAAAAAATCTGGCATATGACCAGCTTTTCAATGTTGTCGCCCTCTTCGAGGATACTCCCAAAGAGTACTTGCTAGGTGAACTTTGTTCACTTAGCGAGCGCTAGGCGGGCGCTTCGACTCCCAGCTATTTTTGCCGTATATTTTCTCGCTCGCCGTCGGAGTGACAGGACTCGAACCTGCGACCTCGGCGTTCCGAACACCGCGCGCTAGCCATCTGCGCTACACTCCGTTGAAGGTAATCTTAGTTTTCCCGCTTATTTTAAATCAATCACGTATAAATTGTTGGGTGAATCTGGACTGAAGCTCGTCTTAGTTATAAGCTTGCTGCCGTCTGGCCATGGATAGACGAAGTCGTCGGCAAATGGACCAGAGTAAATGGTGGTGTTGTTGGTGCCGTCATACTCCATAATTTTGATTTTGCCATCTTCGACGAAAAGCAGATGTCTGGAGTCTGGGAACCACTGGATGGTGTTGAGGCGCACGGCAGTATAGTAATTAGTGAAAGCTTGAGCTGTATGGCGATTGTTGTCCTTCTGCAAACGCAAAAAGGCAGCAGGAGAAGTCTCAAGGGTTTTAGGTAGACTGGAGGAGAGGTCGTTAGCCAAAAGGCTTTTTTCTGTCGAAAATGAGGCTTCGCTTGAATTTTCTAAATCACTTAATAAATCTGGTAGGGCAGCAACGGTGGCAACTTTGAAGTTTTTGTCTTCTTCGCGATCGTAGACGTATATTGCTCCTGGTTCGAGGGTGCGAGCTTCTTCTTGGGTGCTGGCAGCTGGCACGGGTGGAACGATGCCTTCCGCTAGAGTGGCAGCGGCAGTCGCTGTGTAGAGGAGGCGCTTTTTATCTGGAGAAATGTAGACGTTCTTGGCCGAAGTGGTGGCAATTTCGAGTATCTCTGGTGGGAATTTGGCCAGAAACTGGCGCTCTCGCAAGTAGATTTCTTCCTCCCAGGCAGCCAAGATATCTTTCTTCTGGAAACGAATGTCTTTTTGGTCGGCTAGGTTGATTTTCTTGTCTATTGAAAACATCATTTCCTTGTTTTTTGTCAAAACCATGACCTCAGTGCTATCTGGTGACCAGATAATTTCGGCATGGCCAAGTTCCAAATCGACGACATTGTCAGTGATTTGTTTGGGCCCACTTTGCAAGGAGAGAAAATTGCTGTTGAGATCGAGGACGTAGAAGCCATTTTTGGTCAAAGTGCTGGCTTGATCAGTAAAAAAGAGAATCTTTTGTCCATCTGGTGAAGGGTGGACGTTGTCGATGCCGGTAAAAGTCAAGGGACTGATGCTCGGGGCAGCGGGAAAAAGCACGGCGTTGGTTTGAGTAACCAGCTCGCTCTGAATTTGCAACTGCTTGCTCCAGGGAGAGTAGCCGTCTTTGACGATGCGAATGTGGTAAGTCTCTGGTTCGATATAGATGGTGTCGTCAGTGGCCGTAATCAAGCGGTCATCGATGAAGACGGATGCCCCTGGAGGAAAAGAGTTAGCGTTGAGTAGACCAGTGTTGGCGACAAAGCCGTTTTTGGTGACACGCCAGCTGCCACGAGCGTACTGGATGGCGAAATAGCTGCCCATGGCTACGATGATAATCGAGAGTAGAGTGTAGACGACTCGCGAGCCGAGGATATCAAGTAGGCGATTTAAAAAACCTTTTGGTTTGTTTGGCATTGTTTTTTTATTAACCTTTTTGTTACTTGAGAACAGTGCATTGAAGTCGCTGATCACCAATGTAAATAAGCAATTTGTGTCTAAACAGCGACTTCATTGAGTGAGACGAAGCTTGTCAACTTAAAGGGTTAACAATTTTATTCGAACGTCACTGTTCTTAAGTAACAAAAGTTTAAATGCTATTATAACAAGCAGATGTTCAAAAGTCTTTCAAAAAAAATCGCCATCGACCTGGGAGCTGACAAAATTAGGATTGTAGCGGTTGAAAAGTTGACTGCGGCAGTGTGGGAGCTGTCTGCAACTGATTTGCGCAGTAAAATGCTCGAGGAAGATGCTTGCTTGGTGCGCAAGAAAGATTCTAAAAAAGTCATCGCTGTCGGCAGTGAGGCCTTAGCGATGCGCGGTCGCCTCGATCAATCGCTAGAATTGATTTTTCCTTTTTGGCAGAGTCGCATCATCGATCAAAAAGCCGCCAGCGATCTGCTCAAAAATTTACTGCGCAGGGTTTTTAATGGGTTGGTTTTTAGTCCCGAAGTTTTGGTGACGACGGTGGCGGCGACGACGCTAGTTGAGCAGAAACTCCTTAGTCAATTGTTTTACGAGCTAGGCTTCTCTAAGGTCCACTTGATCGCTGAGCCGCTCGCCGCCGCCATTGGCGCAGGTGTGCCGATTGCTGATTCTTCTGGCACACTGCTGTTGCACATGGGGGCGAGCAGTCTGCAATTCACCAGCATTGCCTTGGGTTCAGTGCTTTTCGTCAAACGTAGTGACCTGGCTGGTTTTCGCCTCGATCGAGCAATTCGCGACCATTTGGCGTGGCGCGAGAACTTTCAGATTTCACTCGAGAGTGCCAAGGCGCTCAAACAGCAAGTCTTTGGCTTGCAAGATAATAAGCGCAGTTTGACAGTGATGGGCAAAAGCCAAAATGGCGCCAACCCCCTGGAGCTTGGGATCAAAAATGAGTTGCTAACACCTGTCGCTAATCTATTTAAATTAGAGTGCAGCGCACTTCTGCAAACTTTGTTGGCAGATTTGCCACCAGAATTGACCCAAGACGTGACGCGTAAGGGCTTGCTTCTGTCTGGTGGTTTGGCCAAGGTGCAGGGCTTGGAAGAATTTTTACTCGAGGAATTTAAGCTGCCTGTGGCTTTACTTGAAGATTCAGAGCTTTTGGCAATAATGGGCGCAGCAGAAATGATGCGCAGCGGCAGTGTTTAGTTTTTCACTTCTTTGACTTGCAACCACCACTGACTTTGGCGACAGAGTTTTTTAGTGTCTTTTTGGGGTTGAGCTAACAGCTTTTTAATGGCTTCTTCTAAGAAAATGGTGTTTTGCGAACCTTTGACCAGGAGTAAATCGCCTGGAAGTAGCTCTGCAGCAAGAGCTTGGCCAGCTAGCGTGGAATTGTCAAAATGCTTAACGGCGATTCCCGATGTCTCCAGAATTGGCAACACCACTTGACGCATGGTTTCACCGACTAGGTAAACTTGCTCGACTTTTTTAGCGATTAAAAGTTGCGTTAATTGTTGATGTACGTTTTGTGTACTTTCGCCTAGTTCTCGCATGTCGCCAAGCAATACCAATTTACGACCGGTTTGCTGCTTTATCTCGAGAAAAGCGGTCAGCATCGGCAGCATCGAAGAGGCATTGTAGGAGCTATCGATAATCAGCGAGTCATTTCGTCCTGCCAAAATACTGGCGCGGCTGGCAGGTAGTTGTAAATCACGCTCGAGAATTTTCCTGATTTCACTCAGACTCAAGCCCGCCCTCAGACCAAGCAAGATTGCTGGAGCGATACTGGCTGCATATTGGCCAAAGAGGAAATAATTATCAAATTCCAGAGAAATTTGTTGTTTGGTGAGAATGTTGCTTTGCCAAGTGAAACGGCTAGTAAGTTGATTGCCTGTTAGTTCGATGCTTTGCTGTAAGAGCTGGAGAGTAGTGTCAGCTCCAGAGCCAAAAGTAAGCTGCTTGGCTTTGCTGCCTTTGCAGGTTTGCATGACATTAGCGTCATTAGCGTTGAGTAGTGCGAGACCGTCAGCTGGCAGCGACAAAATCAATTTGGCTTTTTCCGCAGCGATGAGTGCGATTAGTCGCTGCTGTTGGGCTGCTTTACTGAGTTTTTGATCAGCTAGCAAATAATCGAAGGCAAAAGCGTGGTTGATGCCAGCTCCCAGGAAGACGCCGATTTGTGGACGGATGATGCTAAGCAAGTAAGCCATGTTTTTGGGTGGGAGTGGGCTGTCGATGCCCATTTCCACCAGGTAGTAGTCAAACTTTTGCCAATTGGTCAGGAGTTGCCAGGGTGCGAGCAGCAAAACCCGCAGCCAATCAAACACTGAGTAGTCGCGCATGCTAAGCCCCAAAATGTCGAGCGGAATGCCAGATTCAGAGTTGGCCCCGAAGCTGGCTTTGACGCTGTATCTGGCTGCTAGCACGGTGTAGATGGCGTTGCGGGTGCTGCTTTTGCCAGCGCTGCCGGTGATGCCGATGATCTGTCCGTAGAGCTGCTTGCGCAGCTGCAGGCGGGCGCACAGGCGGAGGTAGGTGAGGACGAGTAGGCCGAGTTGTTGTCTCATGATGCTTCCTTGACTAGTTTGGCAAAAGTTGCGCCTCGCTCTGCGTAATTTTCAAAACTGTTGTAACTGGCGCTGGCGGGACTGAGCAAAACCACGTCACCAGCTTGAGCGAGTTTTTTGGCTAACATTGTGGCTTCTCTTAGGTCGGTCACCAGCGTACTGGTGAGACCTGCTGCTTGGGCTTGCTCATGGAGGCGCTTGCCCGTGTCAGGTAGGGCGATGATGTGTTTGACTCGGCTTTGTTTAGCTTGCTCGATCAATTCGCTGAAATCTTGCTCGCGTTCGTAGCCGCCAGCTAGCAAGATGACTGTGTCAGGCTCGAAGCTGCGCAGAGCCATGATGGCGGCGTGCGGGTTGACGGCAATCGAATCATCGATGTAGCGCACGCCGCCCCTCTCCGCCACCAACTCTAGGCGGTGGGGTAGACCGCGAAAATTTCTGATGGTTTGGCGAATGCGTTCAGTACTGATACCGAAATGTTTAGCGACAATGATGGCAGGCAAAATATTGTAGAGATTGTGTGGGCCAAGTAGGGCGATTTCGCTAACCGGCATGATTTTTTCACCTTGGTAGTGAAGATTCTCGTCTTGCAGGTAGGAGGTCGCTTGTGAGTCGGTGAGAGAGTGAGTTAATTTCTGACCGCTGCTTAGCTTGGCCATCGCCGCTGCGCCTTCCAGCTGTGGGTTGTAAATTAGGAGGTCGCTGTTTTTTTGGTGGCGAGCAATGGCGCTTTTGGACTGGAAATAGCTTGCGAAATCTTTGTAGTAGTCCAAATGCTCTGGCTTGATATCAAGCACGACACTGACTTCTGGGCTGTCTTGTAGCTCTGCCAACTGGTGACAAGAAAGCTCGGCCACCACCAGAGTTTGAGCAGTGATTTCTATGATTTTATTGAGCGGCGCTTCGCCGATGTTGCCAAGCAGCACAGTGTCGAGCTTCTCACTTTTGAGTAGCTCATAAATCAACTGACTAGTGGTGCTTTTGCCCTTGGTGCCGGTTATGCCGATGATTTGGCCAGGGCAGAGGTCGAAAAACATCTGAGTGTTGGACCAAATTTGCTTGCCCGCTGCCATCGCCTGCTGAATTTCTGGAGTGCTGATGGGGATGCCAGCGGTTTTGATGATAATGTCATATTGATTTAGATTGCGTAGATAATCAGGGCTGAAGTAAGTTTGCAGGCGGGCGGAGTCAAACTCAGCCAGATCTTGACTGCGATCCTTCTGGTCAGCTACGGCGATGGTTTTGTCTGGATAGTGGCTGCGTAGAAAACGCAAGCTTGACAAGCCTTCTTGGCCAAGGCCGAGAATGAGCACGGAACTGCTAGCAAGCTGCTCGAAGGGTCGCTGGCTTTTGATTTTTTGCTTGAGTGCTCGCAAAAAAGGCGTGCCGCTCTGGTCTCTCTGCCAGGCAAGCAACAAGGCCTCGCGCACTTCGGCAAAAGTACCGACGCACTCGAAGGGTTTTTTATCTCCAAAGCCGGCCAGGTCGAGTAAAGTCTGCTCTAGCTCTGGTTTGGCGAATAAATTTTCCTTGAAAATTTCCTCGCGGACGATTTTTTCATCCAAAAAGGCTGAGAGCATGGTAAAGACGAAAGCACACTTGGGACAATTGTGGCACCAAGTGCCGCTTTTTTGGCCGACGTTGCAGCTGCGCATCAAGCGCAGCACCTTGGCAAAGCGTGGGTCTGCTGCCTGGTAAGCGCAAAGTTTCTCAGTGATCTCGAGCTCCGAAAAGGCTCGCAGCATCGAGCGGTACTGGGGGGAGGTATTTTGGTCAACGAACAGGTGCTCCGTGGCGTAATGGCGAAATTTCTGCTCGAACTCGAAGCTTTTGGAGTACTGGTGGTTAATTTTGCGACCCAAGTAGGTCAAATTTTCTTCTTCGCTGCTCTGTTCGTTGCCTAGCCAGATGTGCTGCTGGCCATAGAGGTAGGCGACAGTGCTGCTAGCAAAGGCCAAGTAGGCGCTAAAAGGCGTGTGGCCGTTGAAATAACCTTGGGTGTTGAGCTCGATGAGCTGGGGATCGATGCGTCGCTCCAGAGTGATGATTTCTCTGCAATGGCCTTCTGCTTGCATTAGTTGTGCGATGTGGGTGGCAGCTGGTGAGTGAGGGGCAAGCAATAAGACGTCGTAGGGCAGTTTTTTCTCTTCGATCATTGCGAGTACCGTTGCCGAATCCTTGCCGCCGCCCACGGGGATGAGAATGTGGGCTTGGTTAGTGGCTGGCGCTGACGGTGAAGCAGTGGGTGACTTCTCACCCTCACCCTCCTCGAGTCGCCAAGTGACGAAGTCGTCTGAAGTGAAATCAATTTGGTTTTGGTAAAAAAACTCGCCCAAACCCTGCAACAACAAATCCTGCCAAAACTCGAGCATCTCTGGCACAAATTGCCCTTGGTGAGTGATCACAATTTCTCTGGGGCAGGCGGCTTTGTAGTAGCTAGGAATTTCGGCCAAGCCTAGTTGAAAAAACAGGCGATCAAGTTGCTGGTCTAGAGGGGCTTGCAGACGCGCCAGCACCTCTGGTGGGAGGTTTTTGAAAGTGAGTTGTGGGCGAAAACTGATCTCTGGCTCGAGTAGCAGCTTGAAAGTCAGCACCAGATCTCGATCGGCAATTTGCCATTCGTAACCGCTGTAAATCAGGCGGGGGTGACGGGAGCGAAGAGAATCTAGATCCATAGTGTTGTTTCATTTTACTATACCAGGGCAATTGTTGTATATTGATGTCTAATTGTGCAAACCACCTCCCTTTTTCAACTATCCATCCTCACCGAACCTAAGGCGGCGGTCCTCGCTGCCCTTCGCAAACTCCTTCAGCAGCCAGACGCCAAAACCACCATCATTTGCACTCCAAACCCCGAGCAAATAGTCATGGCGAGGCATGATCAGACCTTTGCAAAGCATTTGCGCCAGGCAGATTATCTTTTGCCAGACGGTATTGGTTTGGTTTGGGCCAGTCGTTTACTGCATTTTTTCGGTCGAGCCAAGCAGTCCATCAGCGAGCGCATCGCTGGGGTGGAAGTAGTCGAGGCCTTGTTGCGTGAGGCGGAGACCCACAAGCTTACCACTCTCATCATCGGCGGCCGCGACTACCAGGGTTCTTTTGAAGGCGAAGCCTTCGAGGACGAGCGAAGTTTGAAGAAGCTTCGTCCGCTGCTTTACTGGACAGAAGGTTATCAGGACAAAGCTGAAATTTTGCCAGTGGAGGAGTTGGCTCTGGAGAAAATTATTAAGCGTCTGCGACCTACGCTAGTTTTCGTGGCCTTGGGAGCTCCAGATCAGGAGCGTTGGCTTAGTGAACACCGCTCGCTGTTGGAGCAGTCGAGAGTCAAAATCGCTATGGTAGTCGGTGGATCTTTTGACTTTATTTTGGGCAAAGTGCCGCGCGCACCACGCCTGTGGCAAAAATTTGGCTTCGAGTGGTTGTGGAGACTTTATCAGCAGCCTTGGCGTAAGCGACGCCAGTTACGCTTGCTGCAGTTCATCGCGCTTACATTTCGCGAATTGTTCTAAATTTATTCTTCGTCTTCGATGCCGTTGGGGTTGACGCCGAGCAGCCAGAGAACGGCTTCTTTCTTGTAGCGGCGGTCACCGCGCGAGTTGATGCGGATGGCGGGGAGTTTGCCGCGCTTGCCCCAGCGTTTGATGGTTAGAGGGGAGACGCGCAGTAGGTCAGCTACTTCGCGGACGGTCAAGAGGTCTGGTAAGTTCTTGATATCTAGCTTATTGGCGTCGTCAGCGCGGCCGGTTCTTTTGTCGTCGTCGCTGATGATGGCGGTGTTGTCGTTCATTTTGCCTTTCTGTGCGGTCTTTTTTAGACCTTGGTTATTTGTACTCCAGCCTATAACTTTAGAGGCTGGCGGTGAGAGTGGAACTTTATAGATCAAAATATTCTTTTGATCTATATCCAACAGTAACAGATTGTGACTGAGTGGGTCAAGAGGGAAAATGAGCAATTTGGCTGTTTAGACTTTTCAGAGATTTTACACAAAAGAGGCCTATATTGTTTTGTAGCGCTTGAAAAAGGCGAAATCATAGACCTATAATTTATGAGAATGATGAAATGTGGGAAAACTAATGTTCGACGGCTTGAATAGTGATGGTGAGAGTTTTTTCACTACCGCTGTTTGAGGGGTCGGGAGCAGTAAATCTAAGGTCGAAATCCTGGGTGCTGCTAGCAGTGAGGTTGGTGACTAATTCTTGATAAGTATTAACTGTTATAAATTTAATCCAATCATCTCCTCCGTTAATAGAAAACTCATGAACAAAAGTATCTTCTCCTGGAGTTGAGCCCAGCGTCCATCCTGCCGGAGCACTGGTTTTTATATTGAGATCAACATCGAGAAGGCCGTCATTTTCGGCTGTTTGTGTTTCGTTTAAGGCAATGGTGTCAACACTTGCTCCTGGACCGATGATGCCATACTCGACTATTCCATCAGTAGTTATAGTTACGGATATAAAATTGGCAGTTAGTAAAATTTTATCAAAAACAACGCTGTTGTCCTTATTCCAAATGGCGAATATGTAATTACCACCGTTTACTAAAGATGAGCTAATGTAGGTATTGGTCCCACCAGTTTGCCATGTGACTTCAGCTTCCCACTCTGACGCATCGTCACAATTGGTGGCAGCACTACAGACCGAGTAATAGATGTTGCTTGTACTTGTATCGATCCAAAAAGCGTAAAGGTCGTTGTTTGAGGTGTTGATTGAAAGAGTAGGGTAAGAATGGCTGTTGTTTGCGTTGTCTGCCACTAGGATTGCGCTGGACCAAGAAGAGCCATTCCAAGTGCGAGCGCTAATTTGATTGGTGCTTTCATCGTCAACGAATATTAAGTAGAGATTGCCAACTCCATCTCCGACAAGAGAAAAACTGTCGGCGATATTTGCAGGAATTGTGTCGATTGAGGTGCTTGTTCCAGGACCACTACTACCAGGCGTGTAGGTGTAAAGATCTTCCATTTCTTGATTAGTGAGTGCTCGATTATATATCCTGATATCATCAATGCCTCCGTTTTCTATTTCGGAGTCTACATCTAGTTCTCCAATTAGCAAGTTATTATTATTGGCGATCGTAGAGGATCCAAGGATTGAGGCGCCGTACATACTTACCCCATCAATAAAGGAAATTATAGAATTATTTGATCTGTTGATAACGCATCCAACTAGGTGCCATTCTCCGTCATCTAACCCACTTGAGTAGAGAGAATTAGTGACATCGACGTTAGTTCCATCATTGATAGAGCAAACAAATGGATATGCCCCTCCGCTATTGCTTATGTAAAATTTGTAACCTGGAAATGCTGGATTGAAATCGTATCCTTTTTGGGCGATATCGAACAGATTGCTCTCTAGAGAAGTAAATTTAATCCAGGTTGTTAAAGTAAAGCTTTGGGAGGCAGAAAAATCTAGCTCTCCTCCTGCTGGGTCGTTGACAGAGATTTGTTGGTGAGATGAGTTGATGGTCATGGCCAAGCCATCATTAAACTGACCAGTAGTCCAGGCAGCATTGCTTATATTGCCATTGTTTCCATTACCCGAGCTGTCATTCGCTGTTGAACCTGTTCCTTCGTCTAAATTCCAGTATCCAACGAGACCGTTGTCCAGATCACTTCCTCCTTCGACGCACGAGTTACCGCCTGGCTGATCCAACCAAGTGCCTTCAGTGTAATAGCATCCCTCAAGGCTGCTGCCCATTGCAAAAACTGCGTACATGTCGCCATCACCCAAACTTGCTAGGTTGGCGTAAACGTTATCGCTACTATTGCTTGTGTCGGCAAGACTAAAGACAGCGTCATCACTATCCTCTGGTAGATCATTGGGGTCATTTGATTCTTTGATTGTTTTGATGTAGTAAACGCCATCGCCACTGAAGCGGGCGGCTACCCAGACGTTATTTGAAGAATCTCTAGTGACAACGGGGTAGGAGTAGTTGTCTGTGACATCTGTACCATCGAAGATAGTTTCCTCTGATCCCCAGCCAAAACTAGCGCTAGGGTATGAGGAGGCTTTGTGTCCCCGAATGTCGTTGTTAGTGCTGAAGACGATAAACGCATTAGAGCCATCAGCTTCGATGGAAAAATCTGATGAGGGAGCTGTAATTCTAGCATTTTCATTCTCAGTCCAACTATCGCCATCATCAGTGCTGTATTCAAACTCTATTCTTCCGTCATTTTCTTCATAGTAGCTTCGCCAATACCTGGTGCCATCGTACCAAGTTTTGCGTTGAAAAGAGTTGGTAATTTCACCTGTATTGCTTGGAGGAGGTGTAGTTATAACGATACCCCATTGAATACTTGTTCCATCAAACCACTGCGCAAAAACTTCCTCAACTCCAGAATAATTGCTGGTGAGGTAGGTATTGGTACCTGTCGTTTTCCATTCTGTTTCGGCAGCCCAATCACTGTCTTCGTCACAGTTGCTAGTGATATCGCAAACTGAGTAGTAAATATAAGAAGTTGAGGTGTCAATCCAGAAGGCATATAAGTTGCCACTGTTGGTGTCTAGAGTGAGGGTGGGGTAAGAGTGATTATCGCTAGCAGAGTCGGTTACAAGAGTGGCAGTGCTCCAGGTTGTCCCATTATATTTGCGGTAACTAATTTGGTCGGTGGATTCGTTATCGACATAGATCAGATGAACATTGCCTGAAGAGTCAGCAACGGTAGAGAAGGTGTCTTGTAAATTGGCGGGAATGGTGTCGATAGTGTCATAGTTGCCACCACCTGCAGTGGGGTCATGTTCGTAGAGATCGCTAACCTCGGAGGAACTAAGCGTCCGATTGTATAGACGAACGTCGTCAAGAACTCCGTCATAATAAGCACCCTGACTTGACCAATAGCCAAGTACAAAGTTGGCAGTGCTGTCGAAAGTGTTGATGGTGGTCGAAACTGGAAAGTCTTCGTTTGTGAGCTCAGAGCCGTCTTTGTAAAGACGTACGGTTGACCCGTCATAGGTTACGGTCATGAGTGCCCAAGTGCTCGTGGTAAATCCTCCAAAGGTGACAGCTTCAATGCCTCCACCAGCCCAACCATCATCATCGAGCATCACTCCGACACCACTGTTTTCCCAGGTGAACATGTTATATGACCAACCGCCACCGGCTCCATAACCCATAATTTGACCATAGGCGTTGAAGGTTTCGACCTTGATCCAGGCACTCATGGTGAAATTTTTCCCAACGTTAAATTCGGGTTGGTCGGCTACGTAAAGATACTCGGTATCATTGGCCTCAAAATCTGCGCCATAACCGAATTTACCAGTTGTTCTGGCGATAGTGTTGCCGGTACCGCTTTCGGTAAGGTTATTGCCGTAGGAAGAGGAGTCAATACGGGTAGCACCAGCTGCTTCTTCCATTTGCCAATAGGCAACGAGGCCGTCATAAAGTGTTCCAGCACTTGCCCCAGTGCAAGAATCTCCGGCGCTATCTTGCCATTCTGGTACGGAGTTGACCCATTTACAACCGGCGAGTGTGGTGCCTAAAGCATAGGTAATATACATATTTTGGGAAGTCATGGGAGCGAGATTGCCGTAGACATTGCTGTTGGTGTTGGCTTGATCAGCAAGAGAGTAGACATCATCACCCGAGTCTTCTGGCAAATCGTTGGTGCCGCTCGTTTCTTTGATGGTGCGCATATAGTAGACGCCATCGCCGGTATATCGAGCGGCTACCCAGACGTAATCGCTACTATCGCGCTTAATTACTGGATAAGAGTAATCATCGGTTGATCCAGAGCCGTTTAGAACTGTTTCTTCGCTACCCCAGGAGAAACCCTCATCGGGATATGAGGAGGCTTTGCGACCTTTGATGTCGTTGCTGCTGGTGTAAACAATAAAGGCATTGCCATCGTCAGCTTCGATGGAGAAATCTGATGAGGGAGCTGTAATTCTAGCACTTGTATTCTCAGTCCAGCTCTCACCATTATTAGTACTATATTCAAATTCTATCCTTCCATTATTTTCATCATAATAACTTCTCCAATGTCTGATCCCGTCATACCAAGTTTTGCGTTGAAAAGAGTTGGTAGTCTCGCTTACATCGATTGGAGGAGGTTCGATGATAATAATGTCCCATTGGATATTTGTTCCATCAAACCACTGGGCGAAAATTTGATCAGATTCTGAATAGTTACTAACTACTAAAGTATTGTCTTCTGTAGTTTGCCAGGCTGTTTGGGCAGCCCATTCGCTCGGGCTATCGCAGCCAGTGCTAATGTCACAAGTTGAGTAGTAAATATTACCGCTTGAGGTGTCAATCCAGAATGCGTAGAGATTGTTGTTTGAGATGTCGATTGAAAGGGTGGGGTAGGCATGGTTATCGTTGGCTGCGTCTGAGACAAGAGTGGCAGAGCTCCAGGTAGATCCGTTGTATTTGCGGTAACTAATTTGATCGGTTGACTCATCGTCGACGAAGATAAGGTGGATGTCGCCAGTGCTGTCGGAAACAGCTGAGAGTGATTTGGTAATATCGTCTAGACCAGTGTCTATTGAAGTAGGACTTCCATCCCAAGCACTACCATTATAGTTTTTACCTTCGATCGTCGTGCCGTCTATCCAGACAGCATAGGCATTGTTGCTAGTACGAGGCACTAAGATTCCATATTTGTTAACATTGGAAGAGGAGTCGAGAGCAGTAGCACTATCCCAAGTGGCGTTGTTACTGGCACTAGCACTTCGAATTGCATTGAAAGTGTAGGTGTCAGCATTATTTCCAGTAGCACTCACCCAGAGCTTATCGGAAGTATCTTGTGTGACAAATGGGTGCTTATAGTAGTTGGTGGCACTACTTCCATTAAACGCCACTGATTCAGTTCCCCAAGAAAATCCAGCATCAGGATAACTACTTGCCTTACGAACTTCAATATCATAGCCAGGTTGGCTAAGAACATCAATTTCTGTTTCAGCAAGGTCTCGATTATAAATACGGACGTCATCAATATTGCCCTTGAAAGGATGTAAATTATTGCTGCGATAACCTATGCGGAAATTTGCATTCCCTCCTCCATACGTAGTTGTATTAGAAAATTGGTAAGTATCAACTATTTCTCCATCAACAAAGAGGGTCGCAGCTCCAGAACTGCTGACGGTGTATCCGACATGTCGCCAGACGTTTAAATCGCTTTCAGTAAAGGCATATCCAGAATTGACACCGTATTCACCATTTGTTCCATTATGAGACTTGAAGAAATATAAAATGTTATCGACACCAATAGAAAAAGTGTATTGTCTATTTGGCGCATCACTCCATTTGCTCAAAATTTCTGACTCAGTACCCTTGGTGCTAGGGAGTTCGGTCATGTAAATCCACGCAGAAATAGTTAATGGAAAAGAGAGGTCATGTTCATCATGGTTGCCCATATCTACAAAATCATCATTGCCATCAAATGCGCCTGCACGGTCAAATTTGGCAGTAGAAGTTGTGGTTGCACCTCCTCCTCCGGTGCCATGTTTTGCATTTGCCGAGGAGTCTATGACTTCGCCAGTTGTGCCGTTCCAACTTGACTCATTCAATTTCCAGTAGCCGAGGAGCCCATTGGTGATGAGGTTATCTACGTTGGCAACTTCTTCGGTTTTGTAGGCAATATAGCTTTCGGTGTTTTTGCCCCATATGGAGAAATCTGATGAGGGAGCTGTAATTCTAGCACTTGTATTCTCAGTCCAGCTCTCACCATTATTAGTACTATATTCAAATTCTATCCTTCCATTATTTTCATCATAATAACTTCTCCAATGTCTGATCCCGTCATACCAAGTTTTGCGTTGAAAAGAGTTGGCATTTGGATCGGTATTCGAGCAAGACCCTCCAGTAAAATCCCAAAGTGTGTAGTTGCTCCCAGTCGAGTTGGGAGCATTGATACACTCAGTGGCGGTGGAGTAGTTTACGTCAACGTAATTTACTGAGACTGAGGAGGGTGGTGGGTCAATCGTCCAGACTGTGGCGGCAGTTCCAGGGTTGAGAGTCAAGAGTTCTGAGGAGGCACCAGTGAGTGTGAGACCATTGGTAATGGTGGTGGTGATACTAGAGGGGAAGGTGATTGTTCTGGCACTACTGCCTGTAGCGGAGAGATTGTAAAAAGTATTTGTGCCGGTGATTACTTGGGTGCTGCCACCACCACCTGTCAGGTTAACTGTACTTGAGTTGGAGGTAAAAGTACCAGAATTAGCCCAGTTGCCGGCGACATTGAGTGTGCCGTTGGCTGAGAGCGTGGCGTTATTTGTAATATTGAGGGCATTAGCAATATTGATAGTGGGGGAGGTTCCACCAACTGTGGTAGCGAAAGTAGTGGAGCCATTACCAATCGTAAGATTATGGAATCCAATTGTGCCAGGTGTACCTGCACAACTTGAGCCGTCAGCGCCGATACAGTTGGAGCCTGAAGCAGAAGAGAGCATCGTCGTGGTGGCAGAGGATGATTGGGAAATAGTGGCGCCGGAGGCAACTTTGATCGATCCAGAATTGGTCACTCCGCTCGCTCCAACAGTCAAATTATTGGCTCCCAGCCCAAAAGTGCCTGCCGAGAGCAGCAATTCACGATTGACAGTAGTTGTGCCGATCGCATTGAAGGGACCAGTGCCATTGAGGACTAAATCATAATAAGTCGTGTTTTGAATGTCCGAACTAGACCCACCAGTGAAAACAGTGGTGTTGGTAGAAGGGGTAAAAGTACCACTATCTACATAAAGTGGTCGAGCAGTGCCATTTCCAGTGCCAGATAGAGTGAGGGTTTCACTCCCTCCAGAGTAAGTTCCTCCAGAGACAATATGGAGTTTGCTGACGTTGACGTTGGCACCAGGAGCGTAACCTCCAGCCACATGCAGCTCGTCTGAACCTTGTGCTGTAGTGGCAGTGAGGACGTTGCCACCTGGACAATTGTAAGTGCGATCGCCCGACGTCGGGTAAGTGGCTTGAGTAGTACAGATGTGTGAATTGGTGGTGTTGCCTGAATTGTGGTTATAGATCGCCGTTTTGTCGATGTAAAGGTGGGCATTGCTGATGTTGGAACCACTGGCGATGGTAAAAGCATTAGCATTGATGGTGGAGTGGCCATCCACGTAAACTGCTACGGTATTGCCAGCTGACATGTCTACATCGACAGAATAGCTGGAAGTTTGACTAGTGACGACAGTTGGTGTTCCATTATTGACCGACACTGCCACCGAAACCGCGGTGCCGTTGGTGCTTGATTCGCTGCCTGAGGCGTAAATATTGCCTGCGATGGTGGTTAGCTCGGTGTAATAAACGGTGATTCTGACGCGAAAAATGCTGGTGGTGGTAGCAGTACCATATCTTGCAACTTTGAGAGAGACGCCGAAGTTGGAAGCGTTGACATCGGAAGGGGTGAGACTGGCTCCCCAATCATCAGTCTCTGTTCCGAAGGATTTAATGATTTTTGAAGCAGTTATTATGGAATTATCAGAATTGTTATTGCCCGTTTCTGTTCCGCCTTTCAGTATCTGTACGCTGTTCCAGCGGTGACGGTTAGTGTTTGCAGCTTGCTGTTCAACTTCCACAATTACTCCGTCAATTGTGGCGGTACTGGGGATGGAGAAACCGAAGTTAGTAGCTCGCAGTCGCTGTGATGTGCCTCCAGCAGTGCCGGTATTGAACGTTGCCGCAGTGCTGGTGGTATTTCCGACGACGTTAGTTGGATTGGTCCAAGCAGTGGTGCCGCCGTCATTATAATTAGCGCCAGTGCCGGCCCAATTTGGTCCAGCGACGGCATCAGAAGCAATCTGCCAACTTCGACTTTCCTGGAACAGGATAGCTTCATCGCTATAGGAAACGAATCTAAGTGGGCCGAGAGAGTAAAATTCTGGTGAGACATCGGGAGCATCAAAGGTGTAAGACAACTCGATTTCTTGACCAGCCTTTAAGTTTACTGGCCAGATGAGATTGAGGTGTTTGTCTTTTTGTTCGCTGCTGACGCCTTTGACCTCAAAACTTGCAGGCACCCTTTCCCTAATTTCACCCACGAAATCTTGTTCTGCTTTGACCTTGAAAGTCATGGTGTAGGGAGCCAGCGGCCAAATTCTAGTTGGTCCCACGCGTTGCACCTCGAAGGGCTGGTCCACTAAGACTTCAAAATGGTCGTCAATTGCAAAATCGTTGTCTAAGTTGACTAGGCGCAGTTGGTAAAGGCCCTGCTCTGTCAGTGCGAAATGAGTGAAGTAATCAGGGGTCATGGTGAAATTATTGCCATCACAACTGCCGGATTTTTTAATTTCTTCAAGAGCGGTGTTCAGCACCGTCTGACTGCCGCTTGGCGCGGTGATGGTTAATTCTAGATTCGCATCACAGAGGGTGTCGCCACGATGATCTAGGGCGGCAATTTGTAGGTAGGCAGTTTCTTCAGGTTTGTAAATGGACTTATCAGAGTTGATTGCCAGGACGCCCCAGTAAAATTCTTGAGTGAGAGTTTTGCCGTCCCGCACAACGTCTAGTCGATATTTTCCTGGCTTGAGTTTTTCTCGCGGAATTTCGACGAGCATGCTGTCATCAGCTTCTGTGACTTTGAAGTTTGTTATTTCTAAACCAAGTTCATTTGTCACTGTTACTTCAACATCTTCTTTCCAATCTGGATTGTTTGCTCCGAAAAGCTTGCGAAAAAAACGCGTGCTTCTAGTAAGCAGTCCTGGTCGTTCTGAAATGTCAAAAGCAGCGTCATCACTGGCGCTAAAGGAGTGTTTTTTGGCGCGAACGCTAAGTTCGTGAGCATTGGTGATTGCTGGTTCTGGTGAGGTACTAGCCTGGAGCTGCTGTTGGCCGCTAGCAAAGGGGAGAAGAAGAAAAAAACTAAGCGCCAAAAATAAACCAGGCAACAAGCGAAATGGCGATTTTGGAGCAGTTGTAGTTTTCATAAAATACACCGAAAATCAGAGGTGCACGCTATTCACTTCGAACCTTCAGTTTACCACTATTATGAGGTGGGATTCAAATCAAATATGTTATTGGAAATGACCTCTTAACATCTAGTAATCACAGATTTAAACTCATTTTTTACTAATTGATCTATTTTTTTATTGTCGACCAGTTTTTTGTTTTGTTTGAGCTTGCCAAGTTTTGTTGTAACTTTAGCTTTTTTCCAATTCCACTTGCTACTACTGACGATAAAAGTTGCTTTGCTTTGTAAAATTTTCCTTACACCATTTTTGATGTCTTGACCGAACCAGAGCGGACTTCCATAAGGAGCGACTAGCACAACTTGCCCTGTTTTTTGGCAAGTTTCTATGGCTCCTTGGACGAAGTGGCGGTTGGCTTCTTTTCTTTCGTTCAAGCCGAGGCTAGCAGGATAGAAAAGACACAAAAATTTCATTATTAGATTGGTTGGATATAGTTCTTCACGTCGGTAAACTGGCCAGAAATTGATTTGGTAAGTTTGAATAAACCAATTCGTTACCTGTTTCATCAGGGGCACGTGCAGCACATAGCCAGCCAGTGGCATGCTGACTTTGACATTATGAGTTTTGACTAGATATCTGGCGGTAAATAAAATATCGAGCGCGTTGCGGTGGGCGTCCAATACGAGCAAGCCAGATTTTTGCAGGTGTCTAGCGATGGAATTCGACATAAAACAGTTGATTATAGCTTGGATTTGGAGAATAATGACCATATATGAAAGAAAACAAACTCTCCTACTTCGTCTCGGTTTTGGCCCTCATTTTTTTGCTTTTGGGGATTTATGGCAGTGTCAGGACGGCGCTCAACTTCTATTTATTTGAGAAATACCCAAGCGGTGGAGTTTTATCTTTCAACAATTACTATGGTGAACGCGAAGAGGATTGTGCTTACCCGATGACTTACTACAGCATAGAAGGTCAAACTCGTCCTGCTACGGCCGATGAGGAAAAAATGGCCGGCGAGCAAAAAGAACTTTGTTTGAGTCGCGTGGCTAAATCTCGCGAAACCGCCAAGGTCAACGACATCAGCGTGTCGCTCTTTTATCTCTTTCTTGGAGCGGGGATTTTTGTGGGGAAAAGGTATTTGAAGTAGGGGAGTCTCTGATTTCTTGAAATCCTTGCGTTCGTCACTTATAATGCTTGTGGAATATAAACAATAGGGTTTTATGTCAGCAACACCAGAACAACCAGCACAACCGGAACAAGAAAGATTTATTCAAGAGGAAAGCGACCTTCTTCAATCAGCACTAGAAAAAATTCAAGAAATTTATTTTAAATCCGGAGAAGATAGAGAAAACCCAGGGTTCAAAGGAGCTGTTGAAGAAGCAAAAAGCAAGCTTCCTGAAAAGCTTAAGGGATTATTTGACAGGATGGTTGAGGTGGCAATCACCAAAGATCCAACAACTTAATTTTTTATATTTTTGTCATTCCAAAAACCCGCGCCTTATAGCGCGGGTTTTCTTTTGCTGTTTGTGAAGAATCGAGGAATTTTTACTTCAATTCAACGACACAACCGGCCTCTTCCAAGGTTTTCTTGGCGGCTTCGGCGTCTTCCTTCTTGGCGCCTTCTAAGACTGGCTTAGGGGCGGACTCGACGAAGGTCTTGGCATCACCTAAACCGAGTTCTGGTTTGAGAGTGCGGACTGCCTTAATGGCGGCAATCTTGTTGCTGCCAGCTTCCTTGAGGATGACGTCAAATTCGTCTTGCTCGGCGGCGGCTGGAGCAGCTCCGGCGGCACCTGCAGGCATAGCACCCATCATCATGGGAGCAGCTGCGGTCACACCAAAGGTGTCTTCCAAAGCGGTGACTAGTTCAGAGACTTCCATGAGGGAGAGTTCTTTGACGGCGTCGACCATTTTTTGGACTTTTTCTGAGAGTTTTTTCTCGTCTGCCATATGTTTGTTCCTTTCTATAATTGATATTTGTTTCTACAGCTAATTAATATTATTTCTTCTCGGCGATGGCTTTCATCACGTAGACTAAGTTGCGAGCGCTTGCTTGCAGGACATTGACCAGGCCTTGACCCGGGCTCTTGAGTCTTTGGATCAGCATGACGATCAGCTCGTTCTTGCCTGGGAGCTTGCTGAGGGTCTGGACTTCTTCTCTGGACAAAACTTTGCCATCCATGAAGCCTTGTTTGATCTCGATCAGATCGCTGTCCTCATGAAACTTAACTAAAGCCTTGATGGCTGCGACGGGATCAGAGTAGGAAAAAACCGCGGCGCTCATGCCTTGGAGGGACTTAGTTAGCTGACCCTTGCCAACAGCGATGTCGATCAGGGTATTCTTGGTGACAAACATCTCGCCACCAGCTTCCTGGAGGGCAGCCCGCAACTCAGTCAATTTCTTGACGTTGGCGCCAGAATAGTCGATGACCACCATCGAAGCGGCTTTATTTAATTTGTCTTGAATCAGTTTGACCTGTTCTTGATTGTGTTGGTTTGGCATAGGCTCCTTTACAAAAAACTACTAAGTTGATTTCAAATTTCAAAACTCTAAACCGAAGGGGGAGTGAGGCAAACGCAAAAAGGGGAAAATAACAAACAAGCTATTTATCCTCGGTGCGATTTTTAACTTCTCTTTCGGGTTTATGCCAGACTGAGAAGCCACACTGTCTTTGGAATAGAAGGGCATTATACAACAAAAACTTTATGGATAGAAGAGGGAGTTGATTTGTGTCATAATCAATCCAATGAAACTGCGCCAACTATTTGCTGCTGGCTTACTGCTTCTTTTGGCAGTCGCTCCCACTTTGGCTAAAGAATACTCAATCGACCGAGTAGATATCAAGGCCACGCTTAACAAAGATGGTGCCTTGAAAGTGACAGAAGAACGTCAATTTGACTTTCAGGGTGATTATCGCTTCGTCTACCAAACCATCTCCAAAAAATCAGATCGCAGCGAGCCCTACTTGCTCGAGAAGTTTCAGCTCTGCGAGAAGACTTCCGGTCTTTGTTACCGAGAGCTAGATGAAACACAAGTCAACCTTTCTGCGCCACGGGAGAATCCTGATCGCACTTTTGTGGTGGTCGATCGCGGCGACGAGTATTATCTGCAGTGGCATTTCCAGGCTAATTACCAGACGATGGACTTTGTCTTGACTTATGAAGTCGAAAATGCCGTCACTCGTCACCAGGACGTGGCGGAGTTTTACTGGCAGTTTGTCGGTGCGGACTGGGAAGTAGCCAGTCAAAACGTTAGCGCTCGACTCTATTTACCCAGTCAGTTGCTAGCGAGCCAGGTGGACGAAGTGCAGGCTTTTGGTCATGGTCCTTTGGCAGCGACAGTTAGCATTGCTGCTTTGCCAGATCGAGAAACTGGCGCTTTTACGGTCGACTGGCAAGCAAGCGAGTTGGCAGTAGGTAAGTTTTTTGAGGGTCGAGTACTTTTGCCGCGCACTTTGTTTTTGGGTGAAGATAATGGTCAGCTAACTAAAGCAGCGATTTTAGCAGAAGAAGAGTCTTTCATCGCTGCCACGATCAAGCAGTTGCAAAAAGCTGAGCGCTTGGCCTGGCTTTATTTAGTTGCGGCGCTTGTTTTGGCTGTGGCCGGCCTATTGTTGACATTGATGGAAATCGCCAAATTCTGGCGACTAGGCAAGGACAAGGCCCTGCAGAAACTAAGCGGAGTTTGGGAGCCACCTGCTGATCGTGAGCCAGCTCAAGTTTGGCAAGTTTTAACTGCCAAAACGACTCTCAACCCAAAAGTTTTTACGGCCACGGTTTTGGCACTGGTCCAAAAAAAGCTATTCAAAATTACTCGTAGTCAGCAAAAAGAAGGCTTTATCAAGAAAGAATATCGCTACTATTTGGAAAAAACTTCTCGTGTGGTTGCTGGTATAGATGAAGTCGAAAAAGGGGACAGAGTGGTGGAGTTGGCAGCGGTGGAGCTGGAAGTTTACGAATTTCTGACTCGCAAAATCGCCAAAATTTACCTCAAATACTTGGACGAGCACACCAAAGAGTGGGTGACTCGGACGGCGCTTAGTGCCGCTCCTACCGCTGCCACCAAGCGCCGCTTGGCCCTGACCGACATTGCTGCCTACATCAAGACCTATCCTTCTTCGAGTTACACTTTTTTCAAATCTTTGGAGAAAATTTCTTTTCAAGCCGCGCTCAAGGACGGTCTTTTCGAGCCAGAGTCTTATGCCTATTCTAAGAGCTTTTCGGCTTGGAGGGTTTTCATTGTGGCCATGTTAGCCTTTGGCTTGATTTTCATCAGTAGCAGCTTGCTAAATCAAGAAATTGACCAAGCAATTAAAGTAATAGCGCAGTTGGCCGCTCTAGCTTCATTTATAGTTAGTTTCACATTTTTCGCCTTAAGCATGGCTTTGGTGGCGCTTCAGCATTTTTCCAACAAGCGCAGCAAGAAGGGTTGGGAAGAGGCTAGCGCCTGGCAGGGTTTCCGTCGCCACATGACTGCTTACCAAAAAACCGCCAAATACACCATCGACAGCGTGATTCTATGGGAAAAGTACTTGATTTACGGAACTTTGTTTGGCGTGTCAGTCAAAGTTTTGTCACAGCTGCCGGTTCATTTTTCAGCTGGAGATCAGCAGGTGTTGGCAAGCTACTGGGGAGTGCGAGCTAGCAATGATCTGACTTCTTCATCGATGGCTGACTTAGGCGCAATTAGCTTAGGTTCCCTGACGGACTCGCTTAATTCGCTGGGTGGTGCTTTTGCCAATTTAACCAACTCTGCCAGTCGTAGTTACGGCGCCTCTGGCGCTTCATCAAGCGGCGGTTTCTCTGGGGGTGGGGGAGGCGGTGGAGGTGGTGGTGGCGGTGGAGCTGGTTAATAACTCGTGATACTATTGACCTTATGCAAAAATTTTTCCGCCTCTTTTTCTCTGGTTTCATGATGGGCTCAGCCGACACCGTGCCAGGTGTTTCCGGTGGGACCATTGCTTTTTTGCTGGGTATTTATGAGCAGCTGATTTATAGCATTAAACTTTTAAGTGGCGAGGTGGTGCGCTTGGTTCTTAGCTTGAAGATCAAAGAAGCCTGGGCCAAGGTGCCTTTTGGCTTTTTAGTGCCACTTGGACTTGGCATGGTGACGGCGGTGCTGGTCCTGTCAAACGGTATTTCCTACTTGCTCAAAAATCAGCCAGTTTACGTCTGGGCTTTCTTTTTTGGTCTAGTTATCGCTTCGATTCTCGTAGTCCGTAAGCGAGTGGTGACCTGGAATCGCCATGATTATTTGGCGATGCTGGCGACCGCGATTCTGGCTTACTTTATCGTCGGGGCTGTGCCAGTTGAGACCCCAGCGACGCTCTTGGCATTCTTTTTAGCAGGAGCGGTGGCGATTTGTGCGATGATCCTGCCGGGAGTGTCCGGTTCTTTTTTGCTAGTAATCATGGGCAAATACGAGCAAATTCTAACCGCAGTTACGGAACAAAATCTCCTGGTTTTAGGCACGACAATGGTTGGCTCTGTAGTTGGCTTGGCTCTTTTCTCACGAGTTTTGTCCTGGCTTTTTACCAAACATCACGACATCGTGGTGGCGGCTTTGACCGGTTTTATGATCGGTTCGCTGCGCAAAGTTTGGCCCTTTAAAGAAGTTTTGACGACTAGAATCAACAGTCACGGCGAGTTGGTGCCGCTTTTGGAGCGCAACGTTTTGCCGGTTTTTGACAGCTCACTTTTGTTGGCTTTGGTGCTGGTTGGACTGGGCTTTGGCCTAATCATGTTCCTCGATCGCTTCCAGGTGACCAAGGAAAGTGTGACAGACGTGCAGGATAAGAAATTCGCCAAGGAGCACGCTAAGGCAGTCAAGTCGCAGAAGTCTGGGCAGATTTAAGCGCACGCTGTATGAGTCATGCTTAAACTTGCAAAAAGAAGACTGGCGTTTTACAATCACCTTTGTGTTAAATAGTTTTGCCAACCAAACCACCACTACCACTGCTTAAGAAGCGGGGTTTTGGTTGTTGTTTGCAAAGAAACCCCGCCAGAGAGCGGGATTTTTTGTTGTATGCCGGCCTATTTAAGCAACCAGCAAGCAAATTATCAAGAAACCAAGTAAAATAAAAACTACATCACAGAAAGGCACTATGCCAAAAAGAAATCAAGTCGACCAAGCCGAGCAACTTTTCAAACTGCGTCACACCAGCGAGCACGTGCTGACTATGGCCATGGAGAAAATTTACGGCAGCGACGAGAAGAGCAATCCCGTGGTGATCAAGGCCATGGGCCCAGCCATCGCTGAGGGTTTTTATTTCGACTTCGACCTGGCTGACAGTGCTCGGGAACAGGGACTGCGTATCACCGAAAAAGATTTCCCCAAAATCGAGAAGGAAATGAAAAAACTGATTCAGCAAAGCTTGTTGATGGAGCGCGTCGAGGTGTCACTCAAGGTAGCGCGCCAGGTTTTTGCTGCCAACCCTTACAAGCAAGAACTCTTGGATGGCTTGGAAAACGCTGAAGACTTCGAGCTTAGCGAATCCTCAAGCGACGGTCAGTCGATGGTTAAACACCAGATGCTCGAGAAAAATCCGAGCAAAATCACTTTTTACTTGACTGGCCGAGCCGAGCAGATCGAAGCAGACAAGAAGCTGCTAGCCGGTTTGGAAATGATGTCTGGTAGCGATGGCGCGAGCATCAGATTGGCTTCTTTCGTCGATCTGTGCAAGGGTCCACACGTCGCTAAAACTTCTGAAATCAAGGCTTTCAAGCTGCTTAGTGTCGCCGGCGCTTACTGGCGGGGCAGCGAGAAAAACAAAATGCTGACCCGCATCTACGGAACAGCTTTTACTTCTGCGGCGGAACTCGATGACTATCTGGCCAAGAAGCAGTTGGCCGAGGAACGCAACCACCGCAAGATTGGCAAGGAAATGGAGCTTTTTGCCATCATTCCCGAGATCGGTCAAGGTTTGCCGGTCTGGCTCCCCAACGGCTACGCCATGCGTCGCGTCCTGGAGGACTACATGATGAAGATGGAGCGCCGTTTCGGGTATGTCCACATCTTGACCCCGCATTTGAATCGCAAAGAATTGTTTGAAAAATCAGGCCATTTAGGCTTTTATGATGAAAGTATGTACCCGCCTTTGACCTACGAGGAGAAAGATGATTCGGGCAAAGTTATAGGCTCAGACGAAGTCTACTACCCCAAACCAATGAACTGTCCGGCGGGGATGATGGTCTACCGGCTCAAAAGTCACAGCTACCGCGATCTGCCGATCAAAATGGGTGAGTTCGGCACGGTTTATCGTCGCGAGAAGTCTGGCGAACTGCACGGTCTGCAGCGCGTCCGCGGTTTCACCCAAAACGACGCTCACATTTTTTGCACCCCCGCGCAGCTCAAGGAGCAATTCCGCGAAGTGATGCAGATGCTCGATCTTTTCTACGCCGACATGGGTTTTGATAACTACCATTTCCGCCTGTCGCTTTCCGATCCTGACAAAGCCAAATTCCAGGCCTGCGGCAGTCGCAGTGACTGGGAACAGGCTGAGCGGATTTTGCGCGAAATCTTGGACGAAGCCGGCGTCGAGTACGTCGAAGCCAAGGGTGAAGCGGCTTTCTACGGCCCCAAGCTCGACGTCCAAGCAGTCAACGTCTTTGGCAAAGAGGACAGCATCTCGACCATTCAAGTCGACTTCAACTTGCCGGAACGCTTCGACCTGTCTTACATCGATGAGAAAGGTGAGAAACAGCGACCCTTCGTCATCCATCGTGCTCTAGTCGGTTCCTTTGAGCGTTTTTTCTCCTTCCTGATCGAGCACCACGGCGGCGATTTCCCCACCTGGCTGGCGCCAGTCCAGGTCAAAGTCTTGCCGATCGCCGATCGCCATCTGGCTTACGCCCGCCAAGTTTTCGAAATGCTGTTGGACGATGGCGTCCGCGTCGAGCTCGATGACCGCTCTGAGCGCTTGCAAGCCAAAATTCGCGCCGCTGAGACAGCTCGTGTGCCAATTATGCTGATCATCGGTGACAACGAAGTTGCTATCAAGCAAGTCGGCCTACGCGTGCGCGGCAAGGCACGGGAGCGAGCGGAAACACTGATCAAGTCTGGTAAATTGCAGGCAGAATTAAATCAAAGCGGAGACTTGGGTGTGAAAGATTTAAGTGTGCTAGAGGAATTTTTGCAGAAGTAAAGTTATGAAAATCACTGCAGCCCGAGCTTTATCCAAGCAAATTCTCACCAAGCTTGGCTTTCCCGCCGAAGAAGCGGAGCTGATTACTCAGAACTTAATCGAAGCCGAGCTGGTAGAAAAGCCAACTCACGGCTTAATTCGCTTGCCAAACATCGCTAAACTGGTGGCAGAGGGCAAAATTGCCGTTGGTGGAGCAGAGATGTCGCTCATCAGCGAAACTCGCGCTAGTCTGCAATTCGATGGTCATCACAAAGCTGGTTTTTATGTGATCTACAAATCTCTAGAGCAAGCCTTCACCAAGGCCAAAGCAACTGGCCTGGTGGCTGTGGCGCTCAAGAACCTGGCTTACGCCTCTGGATACATCGGCGATTACGCGCGACTGGCAGCGGAGCAGAATTTGATTTTCATCGGCTTTCACAATTCGCCTGCGGGCCTAGTACCCTTTGGCGCCAAGAGAAGCTTGTGGGGCACCAACCCCATCACCATCGGCGTGCCGACTCATGATGCGCCGGTGATTTTGGACATGGCCTCCTCCAAAACCACCTGGGGCAATCTACTACTCGCCAAATCTCTTGGCCAAACTTTGCCGACAACTGACCTGGCAATTGATCAAACTGGTGAGCCGACAAGTGATCCGGCAGCAGCGATGTTGGGTGGTTTATTACCCATTGCCGGCCACAAAGGTTCTGGTTTGGCCCTGATCGTCGAACTTTTGGCTGGCGGCCTCAGCAATTCGCGGGTTGGCAAGGCAGTCGAAGGCGGTTGGGGTTCTTTTTACTTGCTGCTTGATCCGACTTTGTTTCGAAGGCTTGATGATTTCAAAAATGACGTCCAAAAAGCCCTAGCAGAAATCAAGGCTGCGCCCAAGGCCAAAGCTGTCACAGAAATCTTTTTTCCTGGCGAGCAGGCTGCAAATAAACGACAAGCTAATTTACAGATGGGAACTATCGAAGTGAGTGAAAAATTGCTAAAAAACTTAGAGGAGATGAATACTTAAAAATATGTCTTCAGTAAAGGAATCATCATCACAATTCGAAACTCCAGGCATTAAAAATTTTACACTAATGTCATTTGAATTTGTTGGAAAAAAATTTGATGTGGTACTTTCTTACGTTAAGGAACTTGAGGAATTTTCTGATGATACCTGTTTAGTGAGCATTCAAGTTAAATCTGAAGGTCGAGATGCTGCTATTTTAACAGGCAAAATTAAACTCGATGCTCTCAATCATCGACAAGAGTTTTTTAGTTTAGGATTGGGCAACTCAGGAGTTTTTTATGATAAACAGCTAAAGATCAGAACTAAAGCTGACCATGTGCCAGGATTGGTAGGAGAAACAATTAAACAGTTGATTTGCAACGAAATTTTCTACAAGTGGACCTCATCAGACTCAGACGGTCTTTCTAAAGGTGCAAATATCATGTACAAACGTCTTAGTTCTGAAAAAGATGTAATTGTTGGGAAAATTTTTGTTCGCAGTCGTCCAAATTGGCTGCTGCGAACCCTAAACCTAGTTGAGGACGCTAATTATTATTACACTGTCTCAAAAAGATAAAATTTACTCCTCTTCACTTTCTTCAATCAAAACTTTGATGCCAGGACCCATGCTGGGCGCCAGGCTTAGTTTGAGGATTTTGCCTTTGAGAGCTTTGATCAGAGCTTCGACGTTTTGCACTAGATCTTTGCTATTCATGTCGGTTTTGCCAACGCTCAAATGCATCAGGGGAGCTTTTTTCTCAGTTTTGAGGTTGAAAGCACCGGCTTCCAAGGCCTTTTTCTTGAGCTCGGGGTTTGGGGTAAGAGTGCCGTTCTTGGGGTTTGGCATCAGACCTTTGGGTCCCAGGACCTTGGCAAACTTAGCCAACTTAGGCATGAACTCTGGGTGAGCGACGAGGACGTCGAAGTCGATCTTGCCGGCTTCGATGTCAGTGAGCAAAGCGGCGTCGACAATGGCGACGCGAACGCTTTTACCAGTCGAGTGGGGTAGAGCGAGTTCGACGCTCGCACCAACTTCACGAACGATGACGTGAGCTTCGACACTACCGACAAACTTGGAGTAGGATAGTTTCTTGACCAGTTCAACAGCTTCCTTGAGAGGATAAAGCTTGCTTTTGTCGAGGGTAGCGCGGACGGCCTGATATTTCTTACCGCGGACTTTTTTGGCTTTGGTGACTTTAGCGACGACTGGAGTGGTGTTTTCACCAGCTTCGGTAGAGTCGTTTGAAGCGGCCTCCGCCTCAATATTTTCTTCTGGAGCGGCGACAATTTTGACTTCACTTTCGGTGGCAGTCATGTCAACATTTTTTTTGCTTCCCATATTTAACTTTCTGTGGTGCAAACGGCCAGAGTAAAGCTTGAGCCTCCCACTTATTTTTTATATTTTAGATCTAAATTAAACGACGTCCACACCCATGGAGTTGGCGGCACCGACGACGCTGCGCATGGCAGCCTCGAGGTCGCGAGTGTTCATGTCGGGCAGTTTCTTCTCGGCGATGGCCTTGACTTGCTCCATGGTTAATTTGGCTTTGTTGTCCTTGCCTGGAGTGGCGCTACCAGCTTTGAGCTTGAGGGTCTGCTTGATCAGGTCAGCCACTGGGGGCAACTTGAGGACGAAGGTAAAAGAATTGTTCTCGTAAATGGTGATTTCAGCCGGGATGACCTGACCCTTCTGGTCGGCTGTTTGGGCGTTGTACTGCTTGAGGAAGTCCATCATGTTGATGCCAGCTTGACCCAAAATTGGACCGACTGGAGGCGCAGGAGTAGCGGTCCCAGCGGGGAGGTTGAGTTTGAGAACGGATTTAATTTTTTTGGCCATATGTGTCGCGACTTTGATTTTTCTCCTTGGTAGTCTCTCGAACAACCGCATCGAAAAATTAAAATCGTTCCTTTCTTATTTTTTTCAATTGTTTAATTCATGCGCTAGTGAAATCTGAGAAGCGTGAGTCCCTAACCCACCAAATTTCAGCTGCGAAGAAAGATATTATAGCATGAATTACTAAACCTTCTTGATCTGCAAAAAGTCCAGTTCGACTGGAGTCTCGCGACCGAAGATGTTGAGCAGGACTGTAACTTTGCCTTTTTCTTCGTCGATTTTGTCGACGCTGCCGAGAAAGTCGTTGAAGGGGCCGTCGACTACTTTGACTGCTTCGCCTTCGACGAAGTCGGCTTTGTAGGAGGCTTCGCCGTCTTGTTGGGTGTACTGGAGGATGGCTTCGACTTCGCGCTTGGGAAGTGGAGTGGGCTTGGAGCTCATGCCGACGAAACCAGTGACACCATCAGTGGTGCGAATAGCGAGCCAGGCGTCGTCAGTCATTTCGAGTTTGACCAGCATGTAGCCGGGGAAAATTTTCTCGCTGACGGTTTTGCGCTGGCCGCGGCGGATTTGAATTTTGTCTTGGGTAGGGATGAGGACTTGGACGATTTTATTGGTCAAGTGCAAGGTCTGAGCGCGCTGGCGTAGAGCCTCGGCGATTTTCTTCTCGTGACCAGAGTAAACGTGGACGACATACCACCGAGCTTTGGGGTTGTCGACATCAGAGATGTTGATCAGGTTCGAGGACTGATCTTTGACTTCTTCAATTTCTGGAGTTTGAGCTTGATCGTTCATAAGGAGGGTATTATATCAGAATCTCCATGGCTTTTTGAAGGAGAAAATCAATACCGCCGAGATAAAGGGCGATAAGGGTGGCGACTGCTACGACGAGTAGAGCCATGCGCTTGGTGGCGTCCTTGGTGGGCCAGGTGGTTTGCTTGAGCTCATTGCTGACCTCGCGGAAGTATTGAGTGATTTTTTGCAACATAGTATTAGGTTGTTTGGATTCTAGCTGCTCGAGGGGCTTTTTTCAATTGCAATTAGTTTATTGAGCTTAAAATTACAATTTAAGAGGTTTGTCCTCTGGAATTTGCAACTTCTCTTCTGGTTTTGAATCTGACTTAGAGATTGGAATTGCCCAAGGATCTTTTTTGGCGCGAGAGATGGAGCCAATGATCAATGTTAGGGCCAAAAGCATGATGCCCCCGGCGATAGCCAGCCATTGCCAGGAAAAGCTGGCGAGGAAGCGGTTGAGGGTGGTTTGTAGAGGATTGCTCTGCAACTGTGGTTCCGGAGCAGACTCTGAGACTCTGGGGCTTGGAGTAGCAGTGATGGCTGCACTCGAGCTGGAATCTTCCTCTTGATCGCTCTTGTCGACCACACAAGTAGCACTCTCTGGATCGTCGGCTAGACGGCATTTGCCTCTATAACAGCGTAGGTCGGCATCGCAGTCACGGTTGCTATTGCAGCCTTGGTTGCAGCTATAGGTGGTAAGGTCATAAGCTTGGCTCGGTAAGAGTACGGTGCGACCACTCGAGTCAGTGTAGGAAGTAATATTGTTTTGGCCCTTATTAGCAACGATAGGGCTAGTGTTGCTGGTAGCGACAGTGCGCACGCTGCAGCTGCTACTCTCTAGATTTTGAGGATTACGGCAACTATTCCAGAAGCAAGCCAAGCCAGCAGCGCAGTCGTTGTTATTGGCACAGTATTGGTTGCAGCTGCGGTCGTTGGTTTGGATTCCAGGAGTGGCCAGACAGAGGGTGTTGCTGGGGTTGTTTTGATTGCGACATTGACCCTCGTAGCAAGTCAGGCCAGGCGCACAATTCTTACTCTGATCGCTGCCTTCGCCGCAAGCGTCGTTACAGTTTTTATAGTTGCTCTGGTCGCCGCTGCAGTAAGTGGTGTAGTAGCGAGCAGCAGAGATGTGTTGACCGCTGTTGTCGGTACTAAAGAGGCGGAAAAAATATTCTTTGTTTGGTTCGAAGTTGAGCGGACCTTTGTTGCCAGTGGCGTGAGTGAAGCCTTTCGCGTTGACTATCAGGAAGTTGCCATTAGTCTGGTCGATATTGCCTTCGACCTTCTTGTGGTAGAAGTCGCCAAATTCAGGACTACTGCTGACGTCAATCCAAGTGACATTTTTATACTGTTCTTTATTCCAAATAATGTAGAGGTTGCTGCCTTCGGTGGGTTGGTTGAGACAGCGGTCGTTGGAGTAGAGGTAGAAGTAGCTGCTGTTGGCGCTGATGGTTTTTGGATCAGTACATTGGCGGCTGATTTCACCCAAAGTTTCTTCTTCGTACCAGTAGCATTTGTCTGGTACGACGTTGTATTGGCGGGTTTGCCAGCCATTTTTACATTCACCCCAAGCAGTGTAGGCAAACTCGCATTGGGCGCGATCGATGCCGTTTTCGGTGACGTAATATTGGAAATCGAGGACAGTGGGTTTCTGGAGGATGTCCTCGTTAGTTTGACTCTCCAAAGCAGTGCTGTCTTGGCTAATTTTGATTTGTAAACTGCCTTCTTTTTGAGGGGTAAAGCTTAGCTCTGCGATTGTTCTCATCTCGTCTTGAGTGTTGAAAGGCGTGGCAGAGTCTTTTAGGTTAAGCAATAAAGTGACTGTGTAGCAATCTTTGGCACACAAGCTTTCTAAAACTTCTTCTTTGTTGACTTCCAGAGCTGCAGGAATGGTGCCGGTAAATTTGATCTTGGAAGCATCAAGGAGGCCTTCATCAGCTATCACCTCGAAAATTAATTCTATGGATTTGAGATTTTTATCCTTAGCATTGAGCTGGAGGGCAATTTTTTGCTCTTCTTTGACTTTGAGAGTGCTTTGACTAAAGGGATAGGTATTGAGTTCAGCGAGACCAGAGTCGACCATGGCGGCTTTGCGGGTGTCTAGACTTAGTTCTTCGTTAGGTTTCTGGAGAAACATGACAGCGAGTAGGGAAATCGCCATCACCAAGACGACGATAAACAAGCCAAGAATGGCGAAGGGGTTAAATTTTTTGCTTTGCGACATCGACACACAGCATAACGCTTTTTTGGGGTGGGGGTCAAGAGAGAGAACTAAAATGCATAGACTATAATCATATTTAACGGAATTTTGCTTTACTTGAGTTAGCTGTCTTCTTTTCACTCGAATTAAGCTGATTTTTTCGTGCTATACTTTTTTACAAATTCTAAAAATAGAAACAGAAGGGTTATGAATATGTCCGAAAAACTCGTCCGCAAGGCCATCATCACCGACGCTGGTTTTGCTAGTCGCTATCTACCGATTACCAAAACCGTACCTAAGGGCATGTTGCCTTTTGGTAACCGGCCAGTGATGCAGTTGGTGATCGAAGAGTGTGTGGAAGCAGAAATCGAAGAAATTATTATTGTCTCCACGCCAGAAGGCAAGCCGATTTATGAGGATTATTTCAACAACAACGTCAACCGTATTCGCAAGCAGTTGGCAGCTCAAGGTAAAGAAGACCGCTACGAGCCCGTCCAACATGTTCTCGATTACCCCAAAATCACTGTAATTACGCAAGACGCCAGCTTGCCTTATGGTAATGGTTCACCGATCGCCTCGGCCAAAGCTTACGTCGAGAATGAAGCGGCTTTTTTGGCAATTTACAGTGATGATGTGGTTTTTGGCTCACCGAGTGATGCCAAGGTGATGGCCGACGCTTTTCACGCCAATCCAGAATTAGCTGGGGTAATCATGTCTCAGGAAGTCGAGCAAGCGGTGGTCAATAAGTACGGCATCATTTCCTTCCGCCCAGGTAGCGATAGATTGCTTGACAATATTATCGAGAAGCCGGAAATCGGAGCCGAACCTTCGCTTTTGGCTTCTTATGGTCGTTATTTACTAACTCCAGAGATTTTTGAATATCTAGTGCCCAGCAACTCTGGCAAAGATGGTGAGTTGTGGACAACCGACGCTATCACTCAAATTGCCAAAACAAAGCAAGTTTTAGTCGAGAAAACTAGAGGTGAGTGGATGACCACTGGCGATCCGGAAAACTACTTCAAAGCTCACCTGAAGTTTGTTCTGGAGCAGGAGAAGTATGGCCAGAAGGTGGCAGATTGGCTGAGAGAAATGGGGAAGTAGGATACCTTTCATCATAGCATTTCTGAGGGTAAAACGCCAGCTTTTTTTGTGGCTCTTTTTGTTCTAAACTGGCTTTAGTTTTCGCTTTAGCACCTTTACATTCCACTGTCATTTGCAAGGAAGCCAAGCAATGTTTTTCCTCAACAGCTCTTTTTTTGGCTTATGGAGGTTTGCTGTGTCTTTGGACACTGCATCTTCCTGCCACCTTGGTTTTTCC
>DITQ01000006.1 GCA_002422165.1 Candidatus Pacebacteria bacterium UBA6180
CCCAGGTGCTGAGTGCCGTGAAACACTAAATTGGTATTCGAAGTTTGACTAGACGCTCACAGTTTCCCATGAGACGCCCGATCAGAGCCCTACCCCCAATAAAGCTTAACACGACCCTATACCTAAATATATTTCAGGGAGAACCAGCTATCTCCGGGTTCGATTGGCATATTACCTCTAACCACAGTTCATCCGAGCATCTTGCAGCATACACCGGTGCGGACTTCTATCAGGCTTTCGCCTAACTTCATCCTGACCATGGTTAGCTCACTCCGGTTTCGGGTCATTTACTAGTTACAAATTCGCCCTATTCAGGCTCGCTTTCACTACGGCTCCGACATGCAATTGTCTTAACCAAGCAACTAGCAAATACTCGCTGGCTCATTCTTCAATAGGCACGAGATCACCCTCATACTTGCATACGGGGCTCTCTCTGATTGTTAGCAGATGGTTTCAGGTACTATTTCACGGGGCCTTCCGCCCTTCTTTTCACCTTTCCCTCACGGTACTCGTTCACTATCGGTCTTGTTTGATGTTTAGTCTTGGAGTGTGGTCACCCCGGATTCGGAAGGGAGTTTGCCGTCTCCCAACTTACTCAGGTACTTTCTATGCTTCTCTTAGTTTTCATATACACGGCTATCACGTTCTCTGGCCAACTATTCCACGTTGTTCTATTAACTTCGAGAATCCAATGTCGAAAGCCCTACAACCCCGAACAAAAGTTCGGTTTGGACTGTTCCCGTTTCGCTCGTCGCTTACTCAGGGAATCTCTGTGATTTCTTTTCCTGCGCTTACTTAGATATTTCAGTTCAGCGCGTTCCCCTCCGACAAATAAATCATCGGATCCCTACCATCACTGATAGGGGGGTTTCCCCATTCGGACACCGTCGGATCATAGCTTTTTGGGAGCTCCCCGACGACTTTCGCACCCTAGGCGTCCTTCTTCGGTCAAACAAGCCAAGGCATCCACCTTCTGCTTTAATTTACAAAGTATTTATCATTAAAATGTTCTCTTACTCAGTCATATTGAGTAACAGTTAGTTTATAAGTCAAATAAATCTGACCTATAAATTTTCTTCACTTATTAAAGAACAATGTTTATGGCGCGCGATAAAGCGCGACATTTTTTTGAGGCCTTAGCCTCAAAAACTAGCAATTTGCTAGTTATTAGTCTCTAGAAATCTCTGTCGAGAAGATCCAAAGTCTAATAAGCAACCAACTGCCTACAAACGTATTATGTTAATTGTCAAAAAAGTGTGGACCCTAAGGGGCTCGAACCCTTGACCTCATCATTGCAAATGATGCGCTCTAGCCAACTGAGCTAAGGGCCCTGTCGCGCTTTTTAAGATCACACTATGTTTTTTGCCTCTATTTAGAGAGGCGCTTCTTGACGGAGGGAATCCTAAAACGGATTGTCGCGTAGTCCCTGGAGATGACTCATCCCGAAAAGTCGGTAGGGACAAAGGAGTATTTTAGCGGTTTTTAAAGAGATTTCAAGGGGGAGTTTATAGCAACCTCGCCCTCTGGTTAATCTCCGCCTCGACCAATTCTTTATCCTTGCCATACTTGAGCCGCGAAAGCTGCTTAACCATCTCTGCTAGTTTGGGATTCATGCGAGCTTCCTGCGCCTTGATGTCCTTCTGCAGCGACATACTGAAGGCTGACACCGGTTCATTATCGACAATAGTCTTGATATAGGCGTGGTACTTCTCGACATTGCTTAAGTCATTTTCAGTAAAAGTCGGGGCGAATTCGTGCTGCAAGAAGTTGGCGTCAGTCACGCCGACGCGGAAAGAAACCATCGTACCAACGTTACCAAAAACCGCGTTCTTGATTTCTTCGTCGATCTGACCAATAAACTGATTGGCGACGATTAGATTCAAACGATATTTACGCGCTTCAGAAAGAATAGCTGCAAAATCTTCAGTAGCGAAGTTCTGAAATTCGTCGACATAAAGGAAAAAGTCAGGCCGTTGATCCATGGGCACATTTTGACGACTCATGGCGGCGGCTAAAATCTTGGGCACCAAGATCAGACCAAGAAACTTGGCATCTTCTTCACCGAGAATGCCTTTGGACAAGTTGCAAAGAACGATTTTTTTCTCATCCATGGCTTTGCGAAAATCGAAGGCACTGTGAGGCTGGCCGATGATGTTGCGCATGGTTTTATTGGTCACAAAACGGCCAAATTTGGAAACAATGTAGTCCATGACTTCAGACTTGTGAAAGTCAGAAGTGTTGGCAATCTGGTCAGTCCAGTAGCGCTTGATCATGCCATCTTTAACCAGCGGCAAGTATTCTTCGACGAACTTAGCATCGGTCAAAATACGCACCATCTCGATGAAAGTGCTACCTGGTTTGCACATAATAGTCAACATAGCGTTGCGGATAGCGTGTTCGAAACGTGGCCCAACGATACCGGTGTGGTGAGGATCATAGAGTTTATACATCAAACCAATGATCGAGCTAGCCACGAAGTGCATTTGCTCCTCGGTCTCGGCTTCCATGATGTTCATACCCATCGGCCGCTCGATATCTGACGGATTGAAGTAAATAACATCTTCAGCACGCTCAGGCGGCATCAGCTGCAAAACATCATCGACTAAATCACCGTGTGGATCGATCACAGCCACGCCGTGGCCCGCCTCGATGTCTTGCAAAACCATATCCTTGAGGAACTCAGATTTACCAGTGCCCGTCTTACCAATTATATAAGTGTGGCGGCGACGGTCATTGAGACTGGCATAGATGTCGCGCTCTTGACCACGGTAGATTGATTTGCCTAGGAACAGTCCTGAAGTCGGAATTTTATTGGGGGCAGGAGCGTTTTTGGCGGTCAGGACACGAATATGGTGTGTCTCGACGGTTTTGTTTGGGAAGTGCATGATAGTCGCCAACTCCTCGGTGTTGAGAACCATCGTCCCGATGTTGAACATCGGCATGTAGCGATAAATGAAATCGAGCATGAAGAAGTGCTTGAAAACCAACAATGAGGGTTTCTTAAAACTATTGTAAGTCGAGGTAAACTGGGAAAAAGCACCGACGATATTGTTAAGATTGGATTGAGCAGTGACAGCGTTTTGGGCGGACACCACCACGCGGATGGAAACACGAAAACCAGGTTTACCCACCTTATTATTGATGGCTTCAATTTCCTTGGGATCGTGAGTGTAGCTAGCTTTGTCAGGATCAGCCTCGCGTTTCTTGTCCTGCTGATTATGTTTAAGGCCCTGATTTTGCCAACGACTGCCTTCTGGCTTGATGAGAATCTGCAAAGTCGCCCCTTCACCATCGCCCATTTTAGACATAGCAGAAGTGATGAGTGACAGACCGTCGGTCGGCAGGTCTTTGTAGGTTTTGATGGGATAAAAATTGGCCTTATCAAGCTTGATGGGTGCAAAAGCCACTCGGCCTTTTTCGTTGAAAATGTTAACCTCATCCATTTCCGTAATTGACGCCGAAGGGTAAGCACCATTAATTTGCTTCTCCACTAGGTCACGAATGTCTTTGTGACAGGTGACATAAAAAGAAATATCCTCCTTCATGCCCACAATTTCGAAGCCAATAACATCCTCTGGTTTAAGGAAAGACAGCAAGCCATCTTTTTTGAGTGAATAAAGGCCGGCAAACATTTGCTCAGCAGCATCAATCTTGATTTCATTGCTCTTGGGTAATTTGACCAACAATGTAACAAAGTTGAGGACGTAGTCTTCACGACGCTGGTTCTTGAGCAACGAGGCAAGTAAAAAAATCAACAAAGCCACGAAAGCAATTACCAATACAACCAAAAGAATCGAGAAAAAAAGCCCATTTAGGGATGTGAGAAGAGCTTGACCAGACTCAGACATATTTTGTTTAGGCCTCTTCGACCTCTTCCTTATAGACTACAGCACCAGCAAACATTTTGCCAATTTTTTTACACCATTCCCAAAGCCATTTAACCGAGTAAGCAGTAGTTTTGAACTTAGCTTCTTCTTTGCTCTTGGCAGTGATAGGTAAAACCACCACTGGTTGATCAGTAACGGCTACTGGCACGGCGCTGGCAGCGGCCAAATCGTTAATCGCTTGCTGCTTCTCTTTGATCATCGCTTGCTCGCGCTGCTCATTGGTCTCTTTGGAAACTTCCTTGAGTTCCTTGCTTAGTTCTTGAATTTCTGGACTGGTGATGGCCTCTTGGCTGTTTGCGCCTGATTCTGGGGCGCTCTGGGACACCTCTAGAGAGTTATCTGCCTGATCTTGACTGTGGTTGGCCAGAGCTTCTTTGGCTCTGGCTGGAGCGGTACCTTGAATTTGGCTGGCCGGCTCGACTAGTTGGCGATTGAGAATAGCTTGCTCGACTAAGTTATCTAATAAATCTAAGTCTGGTTCATTTGGCGAAGGGGTTGGTTGTGGCGGTGCCGCTGGCGGCGGAGCTGGTGTAGTTGGCGACACATTTGATTGCCCCCCCTGAGGCGCCAAAAGCTTACTAACCATTTGGTATTTATTGTTTGCAGAACTAGTAAAAATCCTCTTCAAGGACGAGTTATCTGAACCCATATGATCTATCATAGCGGTTTTTTGAGACTACTTAAAGAAGAGCTTTAGCTGCAAATCATCATCTGTCAAAAAGTCAGGCAGAGTTTCTAGAACCATATTGGCAAGAGCAGGAGAAGCAAAGGATGCTGGCGCTTCATTTTCTTTCTGGGCAGGAGCATGGCGAGCACAACTCAGAAACTGCCCGCGCCTAAGAAAGCAAATGTCGATGTCAAAAAGCATATCCTTCATCCAAAAAACCAGAGGCTGCTCCTTTGCAAATACAAATAAAAGGCCGTCTACCACTTGACCATCGAAACTAGTTAGAGAGGAGCGAAGCGATAAGCCTTGTCTGGCAGATTCAGGAGATTTGACTAATTCGACCAATAATTCTCTTTCTTCACTGGCCCAAAAATTTTGGCGCAGCGAAAGTTTGATTAGCTGTCGATCTGCTTTCAAATTGAGCCAACCTGAATGAGCGTAGGACCAGTATGAAATGAAAAACAAAAGCGCAACAAACAATAATCTAAAAATAATTTTTTTCATTGACTTTCTTAACTGCTTTAAAAAATCAAAACCAACAATAAAACAATAAAGTAAGCAGTAACACCATAGCAAATTTGGCGCACCAATTTGGCAGTGAAATCGACTTTAACTCCATCCAAAAATCGATCCTTGAACAATAAAAATTCTTGGTGAAGCTGCCACATTTCCACTAACAAATAAAAGTTCAAAGACAGAATTAAAGCGATTCCAAAAAGGCTGCCTGACGAAGTGAAAACAAAAATACTAAGTAAAGGCAAACACAACAAAAAGAGAAAATTGCGGCTAATTAACTGTGGATAATGCGAGCTTCTTTGTTCGGTATAATCAATCTTTTCTGCGTATAAACTATACAAATATTGTTCATCTAAAAACAGCAAAATCACTCCTAAAAAATAAGCGCCGACAAAAATCGATAGCGTGCTTAAGTTCTGCCACGCGTTGTAATAAAACACCAAGGTCAGTAAAAAAATGACCGACAAAGCCAACTTGAAAAATAGCTGACGTTTTGAAAAAAGCTGTGGCATAGTTTATCTTTCAAACTTTATTTTTTGAGCTTTATAACTTTAGCCAAACTCGCTTCGACACGCGCCCTGAAACTTGCAGAATCCTCGTACTCTTTTTCCAAAGCAAAGAGCACTGACTCTAATTCTTCGGCCGTGACTCCACGACCAAAAAGCAACACGTCGTTGCCAGCTTTGAGCGCTTCGACGGCCACTTCAGCTAAACTACGATCAACTACGTTTGAACCGGGAGCAATCTTAGCTGCGGCCATGTTGAGATCGTCGGTAAACAACAAAACATTGGGGTAAAGCTCTGGCAACTTACCAACACAATCAACACTCAAGCTACAAACTTGACCAGTAAATTTGTCAGTCACTCGCACATGCGTGCTCATTAAACCAATATTGCTAAAACGATCGAGTACTCGGCTAAAAATCACCGTATCATCTCTGCTTGGACTAACTGCAGCAGCAACGAAGTGCGGATCTTGTTTGAGCGAACCCAGTCCTGGAAAGTGCTTTATTACTGGCATAATGTTGTATTGAGCAAAACTATAAATAAAATTGCTGGTCGCAGCGAAAGTCTGCTCCAAATCCCCAGTCGCTCGAGTTTTAAGCACTGCGCTCGAAGAAGCTAGATCAACCACTGGCCCGAAAACAATGTTTATACCAGCCTCATACAATTCCAAGGCTGACTGATTAAAAACGGCTTTTTGTTGAGCGCTAGAGTAGCTAGTAACAATTTTCTGCCAAGATTCTAGCTTGGTAAAGCCCTCCCCACTGAGTCGTTGCACAGCCCCACCTTCGTGGTCAACACCGATAAAAGGCAAATAATCTGCCTCGGAAAAATTGTCCACAATTTTTTGGCCAGCTAAAACAGCAGATGTTGTGGAAATTTGTTCCCCAAAATAAACGACAGTACCTGGTTGGAAATCCTTGATGAAACGCAGCATTCTGGCACTTTCGCTAGCATCGCTAGCCACTTCCTCCGCTTCGATGGGGACAGCAATTAGTTGCGCTAATTTGTCAATAGAACGAAGGTCTTTTTTTGGGGGCGGCGTGGGTTTAGGTGAAAATTTCTCTACCTGACTGATAGTGGAATCGGTTTCAGTATCTTGAAAAAAGGGTTGCTTGAAATAATTGTATGCAGACAAACCAGCCAAAACTAATAAAACTAAAATCAGCAGGTAAGTTGGCAGGTATTTCATTTTAGTTGTCTCGCTAGAGTTCTATTTAACTTTTCGACTGCTTTAACTGCTCCAGTTTCCACATGAAAAGTTTAGCTTTATTGTCAGCTGTCGAATCTGTCACGAAAGACAAAGCTCGCTCCAAAAGACCGCGTGAAGTTGTTTTCGCTAATTTAATATACAACGAGGTGTGCCGCTTGTCTGCTAAGGCTTCCGCCAAATGACAACCAAAACTCTGAAATTCATGAGCAATGTGCTTATTTTGCTCGATTAGCTGGTATTTGCTGAGCAAATCTTTTGTGGAAGTGAAGTCGGTCTTCGTACTGGTGCGGACGGACTTAGCTGGCTTAGTTGGCTTGGGCGACTTAGCAAGAGAAACAGGCGCAGAAAAAACCGCTGCCAAGTCTGTAAACAGCGGCAAGGCTTGAGGCTGCTTTTTTTTCATTTTTAGGAGGTCGGTTGATATAAGCCTAGTTTAACCAAAACTGCCTTATTTTTCTCGATCAATTCCTCGGCCAAATCACCTTCTTCTTCGATGATAATCGGCAAAGTTTTGCCAGATAAAGACTCATAAAATTTGATTTGTGCTTCGAGCACTTGCTTGGCTAGTTTAGGATCAGCTAGGCCCACCCAATCAGCCGAGATAAGGTAACGACCGAGATTGTAGGTCGTCTCACCGCCGGCAATGCTTAAACAAATCTTGTTTGCAATGTGAATGCCCTTGGGGCGAACCATATGACCTTTGATCTCGTGTTTGAGTTCGAGTGGATCAGCAAAAGGTAAAATGCCAACATAGAGCATACCTTCTCTATCTGCCATGGCTTCTGCGTGTTGCTGCATGCTAGCGTTAGTTTCATCAAAGTCATTGAGATTGAAAACAGTTTTGACATAAGCATTTTCCTCATTAGCAGCTAGGCGTAATTTAGTGTCTAAATCTGAGCCATAGCTGGCTAGAGTCTTACGTAGTGCTGCCAAAGCCTTCGAAAAACCTTCCAAGCGCAAACCAGCTCCCACGAAAGCTAAGCGTCGACCATGATTGATTTGCACCCCTTCATCACCGCAGGTAATGACCCAAGGCATTGGAGTTGTTTTTTCGCCAACTGAGTTGTTTTTGTCTGACATCACAAACCTTTTTGTTAGGGCAGTTCTAGGGCAGAAATCTAAAAATTCTCTTTGGCAGCAAAATAAAATTAGTCTTGGGTGCTAGGATCAGTCATACCCTGCACCACAGCCAAATATTGCTTCATTTCTTGCTCGACCTGCTGCCAGTCACCTTTGGCTTCACGGATCGCGTTGAACAGCAAATCCATGTCAATTAATAACTGATCATCGGTTACAATCATTCTTTGTTTTGCCATATGCTTCATTATACCAGATTTACTGCTAAAATGCGATTGTTTATCATGAATCAGCAAAGAATTTTTGATCTAACTGGTGCAGTTGTTGTTTTGATTTTATTGGCACCAATAGCGGTTGTCGCTTATCCTCTGTTGCTGTGGTTAATTGGGTCGCCGGTAATTTTTCGCCAGAATCGAGCTGGTTTGGACGGGCAATTTTTCACCATGTATAAACTGCGCAGCATGTACAAAAATGCTGAAGACACTAAGTTGAAACACCTTGAGTTGAACGAGGCCCCCTGGCCAATGTTCAAAATCAGTAATGACCCACGCTTCATCAAGAAAAAGATTAGATTGCGCTCTTTGGCATCGCCTATCACTCTGGAAATCGGGCGCTTCCTGTCTCGCTCTGGTCTGGATGAGTTGCCGCAGTTCTTTAATGTTTTGCGTGGCGAGATGAGCCTGGTCGGACCGCGCCCGCTGCCAATCGATGAGGCGCTAGCTCTACAACAACAAGACCCGAACTGGTGTAAATGGCGCCATAGCGTCAGGCCAGGGATTTTTTCTGCTTGGGCGCTGGACAGTGAACACAATCGCTCACTAAGTCACTGGAAAAAATTGGAAAAGTCTGGCTTGCAGATGAGGGTTGGCAAGCAAATGATGGTTATTTGGAAAATCATCTATAAGCAACTAAGAAATTTATAGATTGGAACAATTAAATAAAAACCAAAAAGAGCGCCCGTTGAAGGCGCCCTTTTTATATTTATTTTTGTAAAAAAGTTTACTTATACGCAATCGGCGTAGAAGTGTCGACAATCGACAAGCTCATGCGGCGTTGCTCTGGGACAACGTTTTCGACGTTGACGGTGACTTTTTCACCAACCTTAAGATCGTGACCTTCGAGCTTGCTAGCGTGAATCAGGGCGTCGACGCCTTTTTCGACGTTGATGAAAGCGCCAAAGGCTTCGACTCTAGTCACTTCACCAGTGAAGGTAGTGCCAGCACCGTAGCGCTCTTCGATACTCTCCCATGGGTCAGCGTCGAGCTGCTTAATGGAAAGATTAAGCTTATTGGTTTTCTCGTCGATACCAAGGACTTTGACTTTGATGCGATCGCCGACTTTATGGTAGTCCTTTGGGTGATTGACTTTTTCCCAGGAAATCTCGGAAATGTGAATCAACCCTTCGACATAACCAATGCTGTCTTTGGCTTGCTCATCCTTAACTGGGACTTCGACAGTCACAAACAGGCCGAAATGCATGACTCCGGAAACGACGCCTTCGTAGGTTTCGCCCTCTTTGACGTTGGAGATGGCCAGATCTTTTTGGGCCAGTTCCTTGGCTTCGCTGACATGGCGCTCAGAGAAAATGAGGCGATTTTTCTCGCGATCAACTTCGATGGCTTTGACTAGGAAAGTTTCGCCCTTGAGATTCTGAATCTTACCCATGTGTTTGCGGGAAAATTGACTAGAAGGAACGAAGGCGCGAATGCCATTGACCAAAACGATCAGGCCGCCACGGTTCATCTCGATGCCTTTGGCCTCGAGTTCCTGGTCTTTCTCCATAGCTTCTTCGAAGTATTCCCACTTGGCGTCAGAAGCCGCTCCCTTGAGGGAGAGGACTACTTGACCTTTGTCGTTGTCGGTGGAAATGACGATGGCTTTGACTTCGTCGCCGGCTTTGAGCTCCTTGACGAAATCGACAGCGAATTCAAATTCTTTTTCTGCGACGATACCTTCGGTTTTGGAACCGAGGTCGATAATTAGATTCTTTTTATTTTTCTCGAGAATGACACCAGAAATGATGTCGCCTTTTTTGGGGATGACGCTCTTGGTGGTGCTAGCCGCCAGAAGCTCCTCCATAGTTTGTAATTTCTTGACCGGTTTATCAGTCATAGTGTAAAAAGTTCCTTTCTTTTTGGACTGGGAGATTGTATCATAACTCTGGGAGCTTTTGCACCTTAAATCTAGCCTCGTTCGACTAAAATTGTTTATTGACCACAATTGACAATCTTCGTCTCACTCGGTGACTCGGCTGTTTATTGACTAATTGCTAATTGCAGTTTGATTTCAGCCTCATCAACGGGCTATTTTCAAGGTGCAAAACTCCACCTAAAAGGCTAAAATCAAAGCGCACAATCACCTTTGGCCAAAAAACCTATGAAACTAAAAACTCCCAAAATCAAAGACATCAAAAATAAGACTGTGCTGGTGCGAGTAGATTTCAATGTGCCACTGAAGAAAATTACTAACGCCGCCGGGGCTTTTAAGTGGGTGGTGGCAGACGATGAGCGCCTCAAGATTGCTCTGCCAACTATTTCTTTCCTCAGGGAACACGCTGCAAAAATTATTCTCTGCTCTCACCTTGGCCGACCAGAGGGCAAAGTGGCGGAGGAGCTGAGCCTGCGGCCAGTCGCTCACTACTTAAAACACAACTTAAACCTGGATGTAGATTTTGCCAATGAATGCTTTGGCAAGGAAGTGCAACAAAAAACTGTCAACCTACAAAAGGGACAAGTTTTACTACTGGAAAACCTACGCTTTTATAAAGCCGAAGAAGCTAATGATGAGACTTTTACCAAAAAAATAGTTGCTAGCACTAGCGCCGAAATTTTCATCAATGAAGCTTTTTCCGCTTCACACCGAGCTCACGCCAGTGTAGTTGGCTTTAACAAATTGATCCCGAGTTTTGCCGGACTTAATTTGGACAGCGAAGTACAAATGCTTGGAAAAATTTTGGAGAAAGCAGAACAACCTTTCGTGGTGGTGCTTGGCGGAGCCAAAATTGATGACAAAGTTAGCGCGGTCAAAAATTTAGCTCGCTTGGCCGACCTGGTATTAGTAGGTGGTGGTCTAGCCAATGCTTTTCTCAAAGCAAGTGGCATTGAAGTCCACAAATCTTACATGGGTAAAAATACTGATGAAAATGTCGCTCTGGCGCGCGAAATTCTGGATGAACACCAGACAGAAAGAACTCTGGTGGGAACTAAAAAAACTGATCCCGGGCTACCCTTGCCTCGAGTGGTTTTACCCATTGATGTCTTGGCCGCACGCAATTCAGAGATTAATCAAGAAAAGCAGGTGAGACAAATCGATTTGCTAAGTGACGTCAGAGACAGCGAAAACGATCTAGATCTGCAATATCTAGATATCGGTCCTAAAACTATAGCCCTTTACAAAAAGTTGCTTGACGGCGCCAAAACTATCTTCTGGAATGGTCCATTGGGCGTTTTCGAAAACCCACTTTTCGCTCAAGGCAGCTTAACAATTGCCAAAACTATCGCCAAAGTCACCACTGAGACTCCTGCAGCCACTGTCTGCGGCGGCGGCGAGACCAACGCTGTTCTCAGTTCTGCCAACTTACATGACCGCTTCAGCCATGTTTCAACTGCTGGGGGGGCAGCTTTGGAATTTCTAGGTGGTGAAAAATTGCCGGGTTTAACAGCTTTGCAAAAAGCTTAAAACTCTTGCCACGCTGGTAAATAATTAAGCTTCTGGCGCACTTCTGCCAAATTTGCTTCCAAACCTTCTGCTTGACTAACCTCTGTCAAATCCTTAATCAAAAACCAAGCGTGACCAGGCAAGACTGCTAATAGACTTTCTGTCAGATAGTGGAATTCTGCTAACCTACCCTGCTTAAATAAATGCAGTAGTGTTTGATGATAAAGCCCTACATATTCGTAAAAATTTCCCATTTGTTCAGGATTGATATCTTTTTGGAAAGCTGCTAGAAAAATCGCTGTCTGGTCAAGATTTGACTCTGTGAGAAAAGCAGGCTGTCTGTCTTGCAAAACATACTGATTAAGCAGTAAAGCTTGGTGATAAAAATCAGCTGCCATGATCAGCTCTCCAGCTAGATAGGCCCGATCAGCTAAATTGACCAAATCCACAGCTAAATTAAGTTGGCGCCAGTAATCTAGGAAGTAGGTGTTATCAAGCATCTGGTGAGTGGCAACAACCCTGATAAACTGGTCTGCCAGAGGCTTGGTAGTAGTAGCAGGCATACCCTCCAAATCAATTTTGTTGACCAGAAACTCCGGATCAAGTTCGCCCAATTCGACCAACAGCTGGACCTTTTTGGCTTGATCTAATTCTGGGAGTTGCGAGAAATTATAAATAAAACCCGGGTCTAAGCGATAAAAACTATAGAGATCGATGTAATTTGCCTTCGTCAAACGCTTGCTCAAGGTAAGACTACGCACTTTTTGATCAAAAAATGGGAAAAGCCTGACGAATTGATCAACTTGGTTGGAGCGAATCAACCAAGAAGCCAAAAAGTTGGCGCCTGCCAACAGAACAGTGATTACCGTCAACAAGGTTAAAAGCTTCGGGTAAAGCCTGCTTGTCTGCACTTTCTCAGATTCGCCACTCAGAATAATGGCAATAAAAATGAGCGTTAGGGAAAAAATCACGAAAAAATTGAAGGTCAGATCAAACATGGCATTAGCAAGCGAAGCAATTACCGCGAGTAGCAGAAATTGGTCAAGTGGTTCTCGACTTCTTCGCATCACCAGATAACTACGACTCAGCAAATAAAGGATGAAAAAAATAAAGAATCCACCAGTAATCAGTCCTCCTTCGGCGAGATTGTGAATAAAATTATTGTGAGCGTAGGAGCTGAAATTGTAATTTTCAAGAACAAAGTACTTGCTTGAAAAAGCAAATGTTTTCAAACCTGAACCGAAAAGTGGACGTTCCTGCCAAACCCAAAATGCCTTCTGCCAATACTGAAAGCGGTCATTTTTAAAAATCGGTTTACACATTTCTTTGTAGCTAAAATTGACTGGACAAGCTTCCTCCTGGGCAAAAATGATTGGTAAACTCAAAAAAATAATGGTTATTAGTAACAAAATCAGCGAAAAAGCTCGCAGGGCAGCGTAAGCAAATTGGTTGTGCAATAGTTCGATAAAGCTTTTTTTATTGAACCAAAAAATTAGTAACAGCTGAACGAAGCCTACAAAAATCGACAGTCGCGATAAGCTAAAAATCATCAACAAATATGAAGATAAGATTAGTAAGATCGTCAAGAAGCGCCATTCGCTCCACTTCGCAAAACTCTGCTTGGCAGCAAACAAAAACTGCCACCAAAACACTGGCAATACCAACAATAAATAAGATACATAATAGTTATGACCAAAAATGCGCACTAGTATATTCATGCCAGGAAAAGATAGTGGCGGAGGTGGTACAAAAGTAAAAAATAAAACAAAAACATTGAGCACTAGCGAGCTCAAGGCAAGATAACTAAAAAAAGTCGGCAGTCGCGATCTGTCCCTAGCAAAATTAAGAAAAAAAACAAACAGCGCCAAAGCAATCAAATACAACAATAGTTTTTCGATTGTCAGCGGAATACTGATGGAAAAGAAAAGGTTGATGGTGAACAGCGCCACCATGATCATGGCTAGAGTGGTTGGGCGGCCATGCAGTGCCTTTCCATTTTTAATAAAAAAGTGGTGACTAAAAACCCAGATGAAAACCGACCACAAACCAAAAAGATAAAACTTGTGCTCGCCTTCAATTAAGAAAAATGAAAGAATATAGAGAAGAAAAAAGACGGGGTAAAAAAGCGAACTAAACTTGAAAGACATTTTGTTTAAGTATCCATGATGATAAATTGATTTGCAAATTTTCTAAAAAGTAACTTTCAACACACTTGAGCTTACAATTATTCCATCCAAATCAGACAAATGCTCTACCAAATAATTATCTTTTTTTAATTGCTCTGCTAAATGAAAATATGGAGAAATAGATGTTTGTGAATCAAAACTATTTAAACAATGTCCATTAGCATACTCAGTCGAGATATCGTACAAATTTTTTCCATTTTCATCAAAAAGATGATGGCAAAAAATATAAAGAACATCAACACGACCTTTGGAATCATAAAATAAATTGTTGCCGACATCTCGCAAGCCAATCATCTCTCCCCTCACAGAAGAATCGGCAAAAAACCAAAAAGCTGGCGAAAACCAACCTGCTTCCGTCCAATCGCTTTGATCTAAGATCATCCAGTTCTGCCCATATCCCTTGTCCAAACTAGTCTGATTGGCATCTTGTGAAACTGCTTGATAAATTTTTTCTGCACCTGCAAACTCATAGTTTGTACGAAACTCTAGATTAACATAGACTGCATAACACACGGCCAATAAAAAAAATGTTTTTGATAGGCTGCGAAGATATTTCTGTTTATCATGCTTTTTGGCTAAAAAATAAAAAAATGTTGGCAAAAGCAAAGTCAATAAGGTTATATAGTGCTCTAAATAGTAGTTAGCAATAAAATAGGAATTATCAAATAAAAAACCAAGCAGATAGACAAAAGATAAACTAAAAAGGTAAACAGCGTAGATGAATAATTTTTTCGATTTTAATTGCCAAGCTAAAATTGGTAAAGAAAAAAAAGCAATGATCGTTAAGGTCCAAGTAAAAGCATGATTTTTGTAACCATAAACACTGTTCACTAATTCATTAAGTTGCTGTTCAAAAATAAATTTATTAAACATTTGAGAATTTTGCGAATTAGCCACTTTGCCAAAAATTGAGATGATGTTACTGCCTGTTAGTAAAAACCAACAGTAGACCAAGACCAAAACAGTAGCGATCGTTAATAGCAATCTAGTTTGCAAATTAAATTTAGACAATCTGATCCATAAGCTTGCAGCAACGACGATCAAAAAAATTGGAAAAACGGTCAGCAAGCTGTGATGCAAAAAAAACAACGAATAAGCAAAAACGATTAGCAATGACCAACGCAACCAAGATTTGACCTGAAAAACTTTGAGTGAAACAAGTAAAATCCACAAAATTAGTGATGCTGGCAGATACCTCTGGTAAATTGAGGTTTGTAAAAATATCAGCCTCGCATGAATAGCAAGAATAATTAAAAATGCTGATCCTAATTTCCAACCACCTAAAATTTCTCCAATCATAAATGCGGCTAGTAGAGAACTGGAGATTAGCAGCGTGTAAAAAATGAAAAAATACTCACGATTGCCAGCCAGCCTTCTTAAAATAGATAGGCCGTCAAAATACAATGAAGAATTTTTTAGTTCAGGCAATCCTCCACTCTCAGGTTTAACTTGAAAATATTTTCTCTCTTCTGAAATTTTCTCTGCTATCAAAACATCTCTGGCTGAATCATCTAGCCATTGCATTGCTTTTTGACTTGACAAGCGAAGGTAGATCCCAAATCCAAATATTAAGACTAGAACTGCTGCACAAAACCAAGATAAATGCATGTAATATTTATTCATAAAGATATGCAGATTTTGGTTTTTCTAATTTTGGTCATAAGCACTGCTTTACGAATATATTTGTTTCCAACCAATAACACTTGGCTTGGAGATATCGGTAGGGACATGTTGGCTGGGCACCTAATAGCCTATGAGGGCGCTAACACCAGTCAAGGACACTTTAACTCCGGCATGGGCTTCTCCGTTTATCCTTCCTTTTATTATTATTTTATCGCAATCATAACGAAAATAGGTGGTGATAATTTTGATCAAATCAAAAATTTATTGATCTTCTATCAATCCCTTGGAGCAATCATTCTTTTTTTTATTTTAAAAGGAATCTTTTCAAAAGCGACTGCGCTGGTCACGAGTTTGTTTTACGTTTTCGCCATTTTTAGCATTAATTTTAGCTTATCACCAATCAGCGCTCATAACAGTGTGCCGATCGCGCTATTTTCTTTATTGATGTTGCTAGCTGGCTGTAAGAAAAATAGCCTCACTTACCTATCTCTTGGCGGATTATTCTTGGTTTTGGCAGCAACTTTCTTTTATGGAGCAGTTTTACTCATGCCACTATATTTCTTCACCATCATTATTTATTTTTGGCAAAAAGAGGAAAAAAATTATATTAAAGGAGTTGCCTATGGCGGATATTACGTGATCTTTTTTTGCCTGAGTCTTATCGTTGCTTTTTCGGCTACAACAAGTTTTTCCAATGCTTTAGAAGTCTTGTTTCGATCTGGGATCAGACAGCTACAGCTTTCAAGCATTAACTGGAGTGAGTTGGCAATTGATCTCCGAGAAAAATTTGCTCAACTACACCCCATATTTACTAACTGGTTTTATTTGATTTATGCGATGGTGCTTGCACTTGCTATCAAGAAAAGAAAAACAAGAAATTATGCTTTATTGTTCACTGGCTTTTTCATTTTGCACATCATTTTGTATGCCTTGCATCAAGGAAAGCTTGGCCACTACTTAATTTATTTAAATTTCATTTTGATCTTTGGCTTAGCATTTGCTCTAGAAAATATTAAAAATGTAAACAAACTTCTATTTATTTTTTCAAGTTTTTTAATAATCTACAGTAGTGGAATAACTTCAGTTGAAAAATCAATAGACAATAATGAGAGATATGAACATTACTTGCTGGTCAGCGAAGTAGTTAGCAAACATTTTCCAGAAAAAAGAATTAGTAGCTGGGAAAATTGTGAAGACAGTTCCTATGGTAAAAAAAGATGGCAGTATGAAAATGATACTTGGGAGTCTCGTTCTTATTGGTACTTTCAGAGAAATAATAATTGGTTTATTTTAAGCGACATGTACAGTCAAATCTCATCGATTAATAAACAAATAATTTATCTTTGTTTTTTGACTGAAGATCAATTAAATTCCGGCAGTAATACCGATTATTTGCTTGCCGATCAACCGGTCATCACCTTCCATTTGGAGGGAAAAGTTTATTTTGCATATGATGGCCAATAAATAAAAATGAGAAAGAAAAAAAATATTTTTATCTATATTGCAATTTTAATTTACTTTATTTTCATAGGATCATTGATTGGTCCAAGCAGGCATGTCGATCCTGATTTTTTTCAGTTTCTCGGGGACAGTCAGTATTATTTAAACTGGCAACTACCGCCTTTTATTCAATCTCTGCCTGGTAATCCAATTTTACTTGGTGTTTTATCTAGATTATTTGCAAATTATTTGACAGAGATTGAGATTGCCCTGTGGATTAATGCTGTCTCAATCAGCTTGGCCACTTTTTTGCTTTACAAAATTTTGGCAAAAGATTCAAGAAAACTGGTTTTTTCAGCAGAATTGATCACGCTTTTTGTGATAAGTCACCCAATCATTTTTGCTTCAGCAGTTTCCAACAACTCTGAAGCTCTTTTTTCTTTATTCATGGTTTCAGTTTTTTATCTAGTTCAAAAAAAGAAAATTGGCTTAGCCGTAATTTGCTCTGCTCTAGGAATATTAATTCGTTACGAATCTGCTTTTATTTTTGGAGCTATTTTTTTAACTCAGCTGCAAAATTTATCCAAAAAAAACTTACTGAAAATTGCCAAACAAAGCATGGTTTTCGCAGCTCTTGCTTTGCCTATTTTGTTCGCGCTGCTCACTCGCAACGATACCGGCAGTATAGTTAACACACCATTTTTAACAGAAGTCTTCACTAGAAAAGATGACGTTCCAGAATGGCGTTTTATTTTCAATTTTCCTTTTGCAATTTTTTATCTTCCCGATTATTTACTAATGAAAACTAGTGTCTACATGGGAATCGTTGGGTTTTTATTTTGGCTTGTCTTCCTTCATTCTAGAGATCGACTTAAAAAAATTGATTTTATTGCAAGATCAGCCATGCTTTTTAGCATTTTATTTTTAGTCTTTCATATTTTTTTTCCAGCATATTTGGAAAGGTATTTTGTACCAAGCATTTTTGCTTTCGCAATTTTCTTTAATTCTTGGATTGGGCAATTTAAATTTGATCAAAAAAGCAAACTAGTGTTGCTTGGTTGTTGGCTTTTTTTAGTTATTTATAATCTAACAAAAATTTTTCCAAATGGAGTAATTAATCCTAAATTAGTTTTTGACAACGCTGACTATTATGCGGCACAAACCATCAAACAAAATATCTCTGCAAGCAAATCGTACTTAATTGTTTCACCTTATCCAGAAACCATCAGTTATTACTATCGAGAACATGAAAATATTAACTTAGTTTCAATAAATAAATTAAAGGAATTGAGCGAATGTGATGACCTTGATTGTGCTATAAAGCATTTTGAAATGAATGAAACAAATAAAATCTTAATTCCCTACAGCAGCTTTTTCGAATGGGGAATGAACGGCAACTACGACAACTCACTTAGAAAATGGTATGAAGAAATTGGCCTGTATGAGCTTGGAGAATTCATATTTGACGGCAATCTATGTCTTTGGCAGAAAAAAAATTGGCCTCAAAAATACATCAAAGTTAGAATATATGAAACCTGTGAAAATTAATTATGTGCGGCATCTACGGCATCGTTCCAACCAAAAAATCAACAGACTCATATAATTTGAATAATTTAGAGTCAACTTGCATTAAACTTTTTCAGAATTCTCTCTCACGTGGCAGCGAAGCATCTGGCCTAGCAGCCGTAAATGAACAAAAAATCCATGTGCTTAAAATCGAAACAGACGCAAAAAAGCTGTGGTCAACAAACCAATACAAAACACTAAAAGACTCGATTGCCAAACATAATCTCCAGGCTCTCATAGGTCACACTCGCATGTCTACTCACGGTCGAGCAAACGACAATAAAAATAATCAACCAGTCATCAGCAAAAATCGCAAAATAGTCGGCATGCACAATGGCTTGGTAGCTAATTATCAAGCATTTCATTCTGGATCAAGTCCTCTTCCAAGCCTAGACACTCAAGTCTTGCTAAATTATTTGGAAAAAAAGATACCAAAAAATCCAAAAGCTGCTGATCTAGAAAAAATTTTTGACCAACTCGAACAAAAAATTGAGGGCGTAGCCAACTTAGCTTTAATTTTAACTGACACCAATCAGCTGTTGCTCTACAGTAATAATGGTTCGTTGTATTTTTTACAAAAACGTGGGCTTATCTATTTTACTTCGGAAGCTCCCAGCTTAAAATTTATTAGCAATGAAATTCCGCAGCAAGTTAAAAATAAGCTTTTCATTTTTGATCTCAAAAATAAAAGGAAACCATTGATGGTTCAAGATTGGTCGAACATAAAAAAAATTGCGGTTGCTCACCAAATTCAATCCGAAAACAAACTGTCCAAATTGCAGCAGCACACAATTGATGAGGAAAAAATTGATCAAATTAAACGTTGCAGCAAATGTATTTTGCCAGCCACCACGCCATTCATTACTTTCGATCAAGACGGAGTCTGTAACTACTGCCTAGAGCACCAAAAAATCACTTTCTTTGGCAAAAAAAAGTTGGAAAACGTTCTAGCCAAACATCGTCGCAGAGATGGTCAGGCTGACTGCTTAGTAGCGTTTAGTGGAGGCCGAGACAGCTCTTATGGACTGCATTTGCTAAAAAAAGAACTAGGCATGAATCCCATCGCCTTCACTTACGACTGGGGGATGATTTCTGACCTGGGCAGGCGCAATCAAGCTCGCCTACTTGGCAAACTCGGTGTCGAGCAAATTCTGGTCTCTGCTGATATCGACAAAAAAAGAAAACACATCCGAGAAAACATTCTTGCTTGGCTGAAAAAACCTGATCTAGGTATGGTGCCATTATTCATGCAAGGCGACAAACAATGCGAATACTATGCTGATCAGGTCATGCGCAAGCACCGCATTCCCCTGATGATTTATTGCCGTGGTAATGAGCTGGAAAAGGAAGAGTTTAAGGCTGGCCACTGCGGGATTAGAGAAGCAGATCCAGGAGGAGTCATTCACAATCTCGCCGCCAAAAACAAACTCAAGCTGCTTGGTTATTACGGCAAACAATATTTACTCAATCCAAGCTATATTAACTCTTCAGTTTTTGATACAGCCTTTGGCTATTTTTCTACTTACCTAGCCAAACACAACTATCTTTATCTGTGGCACTACTTGCCTTGGGAGGAAAAGAAGATTCTCCAAACTCTCACTCGTGAATATGGTTGGGAATTATCTCCTGACACGCCAACCTCTTGGCGCATTGGTGACGGCACGCCGGCTTTTTATAATTATATTTACTATCAGGTGCAAGGCTTCACCGAAAACGACTCCTTGCGTGCCAGACAAGTGCGCGAAGGCATTCTTAGCAGACAAAAAGCCTTAGAACTAGTTAGACAGGAGAACAAGCCTCAATACAACAATCTTAAGTGGTACTTCGACACTTTGAATTTGGATGGTGATGGCGTGCTAAAAAAAGTGGATCAAATGAAAAAAATGTATGCCAACCATTAAATCTTGAGTTTTGTTTTTGACTTTAATTCCGTCACCAAATCATCTTCTGCCTTCTTTCGCACCAGCTCTTCAAATCTAATTTGCAACTCTCGATATTTAAAGTAACTGCGCACTACCAAAAAAGCCAAAACCATAAAGGCTCCCACCACCAAAAGGTCAAAAACTCGGTCAAAGTAAAAATAATCGCTAATACTAATCAACAAGTTTGGATGAACAGCCAATACGGCAAACAGAAACCACAAACTATACCAAAAAGACGATTCGAGAGTCGAAAGGCGCGCGCGCAACTGATGCACCCTAACCACGTAGGCCATGAAGGTTGCAAATAAAACCGCTGCCAACTGAAATAGAGTCATAAACTGATCTTACACCAATGTGCTACTTGATGCCAAACATTTTGAAAAAAACTTTCAAACCATCCAAAAAAGTCATGCCGCGCACGTACTTTGGATAAATTGTGCGGATTTTCACAACTTGATAAGGAATTTTTTTGTGAACTACAGCGCGCGCAATTTCAAATTCCACCTCATAACCACTCCCTGGCCATAAAATTTGCTGATAAACGCTGTAGCTGATTGCTTTATACCCAGATGGAATATCTGGAATATACTGACGATATAGGACCCGCAATAGAAAAGAGCTCAATTTATTGGCAATTACTGCCCCATAGGGCATACCACGAAATGAGCGAACGCCGAGAATCAAACCGTGATTTTGAGAAATTGCCTCTGTAAAAAGCTGCAAATCCTTAGCAGAGTGTTGTTCGTCTGCATCCATCATAATCACCCAATCTGCTTGTAAATGGTGAAAGGCAAAATCACAGCCGGTGCGCAGAGCTGCTCCTTTACCTAAATTAATTTGGTGACGCAATACAAAAGGCGTGAGTGAAGAAGCTAGCATGAATGTCTCATCAGTGGAACCGTCATCAACCAAAACTATTTGAAGGCTACAATTATTTTTAATTGACTTAAACAAGTTTTTGAGATGTCTTGCTTCATTATGACAAGGAATAACAATAACTACCTTGGCTGAATTACCTACCTTTGGCATTTTTCTTCATCTCCCCTTCAATCCACTCGTAAGTCTTTTTCATCCCTTCATGTAAAGAAATACTTGGCTCCCAATCCAAATATTTTTTAAGCAAAGTGTTATCGCTGCTTCTGCCTCTGACACCTTTGGGGGCATCAAGCTTGTAACGGCGCTTCAGCTTTATTGCAGCAATTTCCTCGACCAAAGACACTAGTCTATTAATTGTTACTAGCTCACTAGTGCCCAAATTAATTGGCTCCCAGATATCGCTATGCATGATCATATCAATACCTTTAACACAATCATCAATGTACATAAAAGTGCGACTTTGCTCGCCATCACCCCAAATTTCAATTTCGTGTCTGCCTGACGATTTGGCTTCTAGCACCTTGCGAATGATGGCGGCGGGCGCTTTTTCTCTGCCACCCTGGTACTCACCTTGAGGACCATAGACATTGTGAAAACGCGCAACTCTAACCTCTAAACCAAAGTCTTCCATGAAATGCCGACACATCCGCTCGGCAAAAAGCTTCTCCCAACCGTAGCCATCTTCCGGATCAGCTGGATAGGCGTCACTTTCTCGCAAACCTTTGATATTAGCGCTTTTCTGCTTAGCTTGACTATAAACACAAGCTGAAGAAGCGTAAAAATATCTCTGCACTCCGGCGTCGCGAGCAGCTAGCAACAAGTGAGTGTTAATGAGCACATTGAGCATACACAAAGCCTTATGCGTCTCGATGTAGCCCATCCCACCCATGTCGGCAGCCAGATTATAAACTTCATCGACACCGACCACGACCTGGCGACAATTATCTAAATTTTGCAGGTCTAAGCTCTGATTCTCCACGCCTTCGCTCAATTGATGCCAGTCACTTAGCGGCTTGATGTCAACTGCTCTGATTTGACGATAACCTCGAGCTAAAAAGTGCTTGACTAAGTGGCCGCCGATAAAACCACCGGCACCAGTGATGAGGATTTTTGGATTTTTTGACGTTACTTTCATAAAAACTCACTCACCTGCTTCAACTTCTGACCCCAGCTGTTGCCTTCCGCTAACTTTCGCTGTTTCGCTGCTTTTTCTCTAGGCCAAGGCTCTATTAAAGCACTTTTGATCGCTTGAGCATAAGCCAGATCATCGCTGGCGAGGCTGACTAAATCAGGAAAACGCCGCAACTCTTCAATAGGTGTGCTGACAATTGGTTGACCAGCATAGAAATATTCAAACAATTTCATCGGGTAACAGTAGCGGTTGAAAGCAAAAGAGACATCATAGGGAATGATACAAACGTCAAACTTCCGCAACAGATCCAGAATGCTAGCTCTCGGCTGACGAGGCAAATGGTGAAAATTTTTATGGGCTCGCAGACTCTCGATTTGGTCAGCAGCAGAATCCAAGGCTACATTGGGCTCATGATGCATGGGGCCGACAAAAACAAAGTTCCACTCCGGATGTGCAGCGAGTAAGCCGTCAAGTAATTTGAAATCAAGGCGTTCGCTCAATTGACCGACAAAACCAATTAGCGGTTTACCGCTTGGCAAGTGCAGCTTCGACTCTTGCCTGCCTGCAGCGAAACTGGTTACATCGAAACCTTGCGGCACGAGGTGAATTGGTCGCTTCGCTAGAAGTTGATATTTCTTTTGCAAAACTTTCGAGATAGAAAAAAGGTGATCCGCTCGACTAAGCAACAGGCGCTTGCCCACCTCAAGCTCTCGCATTTTTGCCTCATCGGGCGAAAAATGGTAATCGACAATGTCAAAAATCACTTGCCAACCAACAATTTTCGCCTTCAACAAATCAGCCAGTTCCGGAAAAAACATCCAGATATAGCGCTTTTTTGCTTGTCGATACTTCAAAGTCAAGAACAATTGCAACCAAGCAAAATAAAGCCATTTATTAAGTCTATTAATCAAAGCAAAGCGCCGCAGTGGCAAAATGCTTTTGTGATAAATTACCCGAACCACTCCTTGATCGGTATGTGGAGAAGAAGCTTCAGGACTCTCGTAGTAGTTTAAAACAAAGACCCGGTTGTTTTTGGCTAAATGGCGAGCTGTTTGCCAGACGAAGTCGCAGACTTGGTCGGCAGCAGAAAAATTAGGGATTATAATCAAACTATCTTTGAGCATTGTTGTGCTTCAAGTATATCGGAAGAAATCAAAAACAAAATATGCGAAGCGACACCGCAATCGCCATTATCACTAAAAATCGTCCCGCAGAACTAAGGCGCTGTTTGCAAAGTATTTTGCACCAAACTAAACAACCCAATTCAGTGATCGTCATTGACAATGACACTTCAATAAGTGCTAGAAAAATTGCCAAAAGCAAAGACTTTGTGTCACTTAAAATCAATTATCATCGCTCCCGTGGCAGCGTGCCAACTTGCCGCAATCTGGCTCTGAGACTGAGCAAGAATAAATACCTTGGCTTCGTTGATGACGATTGCGTTTTGGACCACAACTGGCTAGCGAATGGCTTAGAGTTAATCAAGCAAAAAAAACTTGATTACGTGCTTGGCAAAACAGAACTCTTTAACCCCCAAAGCCTTTTGGCGAAAGCTCAACACCAACGCGATGCTTACTGGAAGAAATATAACGGCCTGCTTTTTGACACCAAAAATGTCCTGTTTGACCTTGCGCAAATCAAAAAAGCTAACTTGCGCTTCGACGAAAGTTGTCAGAGCAGTTTTTATGACAGTGCCGATTTCGACTTCGATTTTCAAGTCCAAAAAAACAAACTTAAAGGCGCCAATTGTCCAGGGATGATTCTCCATCATCAAGAAACAACTAATTTACGAAGATTCTTGAATCGAGCTTACCATCGTGGCAAATTAGCTCATTATCTCGATCGTAAGTGGCAACTGCAAGGAAAACTTAGCGGTGGCAGAGACGCTATGCTACTCTGGTGGCTAGCGCGCGGTGGCAAAAATTTCGCAAGAGCCAAAAAACAGTACCACACCACCACTCTACAAACACTTGCCATTCGCCTCTTCGATCGCTACTATGCCCTAGGCTATAACGCTTATGCTAAAAATTGAAAAAGGCTCCGATCAAGGGGCAATCATCGCTAGCTTGATTTTTTTAGTTGCAGCATTATTAATTCCAAGCGTCAAAATTTTTTTCGTCGTTTCTTTTCTTTATTTTGCTTGGTTGACGCTTAATTATTCTTTCGCTAAAGCAGTGATTTACACTAGCTTAGTGATCGGTTTTTTTGCCGTTGGCCAAAGTCATCAAGTTTTGGTCGTACCTAGAGCCGCCATCCTTAGCAGCCAATATTTGGAAGGGCGTCACTTAGGGTGGAGCATTACTCCAGGACTCATGATATCTCTAGTTGGAGGAAGTAGTTTTTACTGGTGGCAGCGCCAATTCAAAAAAAACCTAGAGTTGCTGCTGCACGAAAAAATGATCTTAATAATAACTGGCTGGGGTTTATTAGCAGCTTGGTATAGCGCACTTATGCCGGAATTAAGTACTTTTTACGTGTTAAGTGGGACAATTATCTTAATCTGGCTGGCTTACTTGCTCACACTTAGTCAAAATCTTACACCTCTGGCTTGGCGAAAAATCATGCAAACTATTTTTCAATTAATTATCATAATAACTCTGTACGAAAGCTTGATCGTTTTCTGGCAAACACTTTATCAGGGACCAATTGGCTTGCTAATCGAAAACACCAAAATTGCGCCCGTCTTTGGCTTAGGTACCGACGAAGGAACTGGCGGCTTTAGACCCTTCGGCCTCAGCTTTCACCCCAACGGTTTGGCCAATCAGCACTTAATTTTATTATCAAGCTTGTTGCTTTTGCAGAGTTATCTGGGCAAACAAAAAGTTTTTTGGCAGAAATTGTTTAAATTGGCGATAACCACCAGCTTAATGGTGATTGTTCTCTCACTTAGTCGAGCAGCCTTCATTGCTCTTGGTATTGGATTGACGATTGCTTTATATAGACATCCTGACTGGTTTAGCAAGGCTAAAAGCTGGCTGAAGCGGGAAGCTGACAAAGTTCAATTACGTCATAAGTTACTGGTCCTAATGCTTGGTTTATTTTTGATTTTCAAATTTAGCGACCGCATGCTTAATTCAATTTATGCCTTTAGCAGTGAAGGTGGTGTCAGCACCAGATTAGTTCAGTACCAAGAAGCCTGGTCTGTTTTTTTGCACAGCCCAATTTTTGGGATTGGCGACGGGATGTTTATTCCTACCTCTTTCCAGCTTTTTCCAAAGGGCGTGATGACTTATTTCCCAGAAAACGTGCACAACGGCTTTTTCCTGCTGCTTGTGGAGCGCGGAACAGTTGGTCTAATCTTTAGTTTGAGTTTCATTTATTTGCTACTTAGGACAGCCGCTAAAAGTCAATTATCAAGAGCTAATCAAACAATGATATACTCTGGATTAGCCGCTTCTCTCTGCATGATGATTTTTCATCCGGAGAGAAATTTTATGAGTTTGCTTGTGATCATCAGCATAGTCTTGCTTCATTATGAAAAATACCATTCAGTCAAAAATAATATCTAGAATTAAGAAACTCTCCTCTCTTGATATTTTGGGTGTGTTTGCCATTTTTTTCGTGACTGTCAGCGTCTATTTTTTCCTAGGACGACGAACGGAATATCTAGATATTACTATTCGTTTGTTCAATCATGACGCGCCCGAATACGTATTGGACAGTAATCAGCCAAAACACTGGTACATAGAGCATATCGTGCCTGGCAAAGTTCAAAAAAGTGGCCTGGGCGAAAAGTTGGTAGAGATCATTGATGTTTACAGCTATCCTAACGGTTATGTTTACAACGATGTCTACGTGACCTTGCGACTCAAAACTGCTCAAAACAAAATCACCAAACAGTACATCTATGAAGGTAGTCCGTTATTGATTCACGACGTGCGCTCTTTTCGCATTGCTGATGTTATCCTGCATGGAGAGATTATCGACATCGATCGTGAGAAGGTGGAACTGCAGAAACTAAAGGTAATTTTTGAATTAATTCCTAAAAACTCTAATTTTTCTAACAACAGTCAAGCGATTTTCAAAGGCATTGAAAACAATTTAGCTGACTTGATTGAAAAAGACCTGACAATCAATGACAGCAAAGGAACAACACTTGTCAAAGTGGTTAAAGTTGATAAAAAAATGGGTGAAGTTATTTTAGCCAATCAAAACGGTTTACAAAAAATTCCAAATCCAGATATGACTCAAGTTTTCCTTGAAACAGAAATAGCTGCAGAAAAAATCAACAATTTTTATTTTTATCGCAAAGAAGAATCTTTAATTGTCGATCAAAGCATTTACTTAACTTTTGACATGTTCACGGTGGTTGGTAAAATCATTAAAATTGAAGAACAATTCTGATAAAACAGAGATGAAAATTCCCAAGATCTCCATCGTCACTCCCTCTTATAATCAGGGCAAATTCATTGAACAAACCATCCAATCGGTTCTATCGCAAAATTACACTAATCTTGAATGCGTAATTATCGACGGCGGTTCTAGTGATCAGAGTCTCAAAATCATTGGTAAATATCAAAAAAAACTCAAACACTTTGAAAGCAAAAAGGACCGCGGCCAGTCGCACGCTATCAACAAGGGTTTTGCCAAAACAAATGGTGAAATCATGGCTTGGATTAACAGTGATGACATACTTAAACCAGGAACTTTGCGACTTGTCGCTAGCATTTTCGCCAATTTTCCAGAAATCGAGTGGATTAGCAGCCTGCCATCCACTATTACTGCTGATGGACAACAAGTTTATCTGGCCCAACCACCACTCTACTCGCGATCTATGATTCGCCGTGGCCTCTACACTCGCAAAATGCTTGGTTTTATCATGCAAGAAGGCACTTTTTGGCGACGATCGCTATGGGAAAAAGCAGGCGGTAAGCTAGAAGAAGTACCCTACACTATGGACATGAAACTCTGGCAAAAGTTTGCTAAACATACATCGCTTTACTTAGTCGAGTCATGTCTGGCTAGTTACCGCCTCAACCCAGAACGTAAAAATAATGACAGTCACCAAAACTACTATCTTGAGATGGGCGATACTTGGCCGCCGATAATTTCTCATCTGCTTAAGTTTACTTGGAGACAAGTTGCTAAACTCGCGCATCACCTGCGCCTAGTCCCCAAAATTTATTTCGATCAAAACACTTTGAAGTGGAAATTTCGCCGCAACTTATTTGAGGTAGAATCGTTCGAGCTGCTTGGCGACACTCAACCAGGATAATTTTTCCGCTAGTTGGCGAGCGTTTTTGCCCAACTCATCAATTTTCTTTTGATCATTAAGCAGTTCAGAAATACCAGCAGCAAATTCTTCTGGATTCTCAGAAAATAATTGACCAACTTTTTCTTTTTTTAGAATTTTGGCCACTTCGCCAGTTGGGTTAGAAACAATTGGTCGACCAGCTGCCAAATAGTCTCCTAGCTTGTTAGGAAATTTGCCCAAGTTAATCTCCTTGTTGGCGAAGGGTAAAAACATTAGGTCACAAGCGGCTAAATATTGACTTAAAGCTTCTCTCTTCACTACGCCAAAGCGCAAAACTGCCTGACTAGCCAATTTATTTTGGCGAATTATTTCTTCAAAAACAGGCAAAGTCGGCCCAAGCAGCATTAGATTTACATCTGCCCTAAGTTTACGAAGCTCCATAAATGTCTTGGCCAGCAATTCCTCATCGTAAGTGCCCACATATAGGTAAGCCAAAATTTTGCTTTTGATCGGCAAGTTTAACTTTTTTCTGGCCTGCGTTAGAGAGTCAGGCTTGATGTCGTCAATGTTGGCGCCAACTCCCAGAAACAAAGTCTGCTTGCTTTTACCCCTAATTATTTTGGCTTTGCGGAGCAAGTCGTCGCTGATAGGTGTCACCACATCAGGCAATTTGATAAATAATTTTTCCATGTAATGGTCGAGGTTTTTGGTCAAAAAACTAAAATAGCCGTAACGCCGATCGGCAATGCCGCCCTTGCCCCACAGATCAGCCCAGTCAAGAAACCACTTGGTATATGGAAAACATATTTTTCGAACCATAGCGGGAATGGTAGCGCTTGGACGATGGTTGAAACTGTGAATTACTTGGCATTTGGAGAAAAGAATTACCAGGCAGCGAAAAAAAATGTCAAAAGGATCATAACCACCTTTGCGAAAACGGTAAGGCAAAAGCCCAATTGATTCCACCACCACCACGCCATTTTCAACCGAAAAACGCGGCCAAATTGACAGTTTTCTGGCGCTCGTCCACAAGGTGACGCGGTGACCTAGCTTGACCAAACCTTCAGCCAGAGAAAGCGAGCGCAAATAGCTGCCGCCAATTTCCTTGGCTTCGTAAGTGGAAAAAATTATGTTCATAGTTTAATTTTTTTTATGAAAGTCAATAGTTTAGTCCCTAGCATTTTAACCAAATATTTTGGAATAATGATTAGGTAGCGCCGCCACAGGCGGCGCGGCTCCACAAGTAAACGCCACAACCATTCTAAGCCAATTCTCTGCATCAAAATTGGAGCTTGCTTTACTTTTCCAGTCATAAAAGAAAATGCTGCTCCTACACAAAAAATTTTAGTTTCTGTCGAATTTTCTTTGAGCCAGGCAGCTAGCTCTAGTTGCTTGGGAGAACCAATGCCAAGCCAAATAAACTTTGACTTAGCTTGGATCACGGCCCGCAAACATTTTTTCTCTAGAACCGCAATTTTAGGCAAACAAAAATATTTTGCGTGCAATTTTGGATATTTATGAGCTACAACTCTTTGCATTTTTTCAAAAGTTTCTTGGTCTGCGCAAACAAAACAGTGGGACTGTTTACTTTTAGTTTTGTTAAAAATACTTAAAACAGACAACATTAAATCTGGACCATAAACACGATCGAAGCTTTTCAAATATCTAAGGTTAAAGAAACGGGTTAACCACATGCTATCGCTGGTACAAAAGTCAACAGAATCATAAAAATCATTGTTCTGTAACAATGCCAAATCATTTAAAGAACAAGGTAAAATAATTTGCGAAGATTTGTTTTTTTCAATTGGTTTGCAAAAAAAATCAACCAACTCGCTTTTTTTACCTAAAATAAACAGTTTTTTTTCTAGATTTACTTGCATATTTCTCATGCTATTATGTCATTAATTCTAGAAATTAATTTGATGAAAAAACTTATAGCCTCAATCATTCTAGCAACCGTCCTTATCCTTATTGTAGTAAGTGCAACTGTCTGGAAAAACAATGCCACGAATCAAAAAAACTGGCAATTTTTAATCAAAGATCAAATTGGAGCACAGTCAATTCTTAACGTCGGGCGCAACTTAACTTTCGATAAAAATTCAATTTTTTTTAGCGATGGTAAAGGTCTGATTCATTCGCTAAATAAACACAGTGGACAAATAAATTGGTTGCGACAAATAGAAGACCACTCTCCATTTTCAATAACTCAAGATGACAATTTTATTTATGTTTCCAGTTTTGACAGTTCAATATATAAAATTGACAAAGAAAATGGTTATATAAAATGGAAGTTCAATATTCCAGATTTTTTTTGGCCAGATACCGAAGTCATTTTTGATGAGAACGATGAAAGTATCTTTTTCGCTGATAGGGGTGGCAATCTTTACGCCATAAACAAAGAGAGTGGGAAAGAAGCGTGGAAAAAAGAATTCGAAAAAATAGACAATACAAAAGTTTTTGTAGAAGACTCCATTCATTTTGGGTTCTTGAGCCAAAACGAAGACCATTTAATAGCAGATCACTTTCCAAGTAAAACAATTTATACCATAAATAAAAAAACTGGCGACATAAATTCTCAAAAACAATCTGATTTAAAAATAAATTTCGAGCCAAAGAAAAATTTTCTCATATTTGACAATTACGAGTTAAAAATAAAAAATAACGTCATCAGTCAACCACTGCTAGAATTAATTGATAAAAACCAAAATTTAGTTTGGAGTTATCAAACAGAACACAGGGTAAATACAGGTGAAATATATCAAGACGAAAATAGAATTTATTATCTGAGTGCACACAACACCATCTTGGAATCAGTTAATATTAGTCGCAAAAATCCAAACGCAAAAGCATTTTCAAAAATAAATTTCAAATTAAATGAAAATTTTGCCGCTCACTACCCGTATCAAAACTCTAACCCTCAAGTAGATGCTGCTTTTAAACCAAAAAGCTGGATGTTGAAAGTTGGAGAGAAAATTAATTATTTTAAATTTGTATCTAAAAACTTTTTCAGTCTTTTTTCATTCGCATATAGCTTCGAAGAAAAAAATGACTTTTTAGAAATAGCCATTCACCATCAAGATAATTTTTATAAAAATAAGTTTACAGAAGTTAAAGTAGCAGCCGAGTTTGAGAATAAAGAAAATGGAAAAAAAATTAAAGTAAATGGATTTTATGAAGACAAAAATACCTGGAAAATCAGAGCTAAATTAGGAAAAGGGACCTGGAAATATCAGGTAAAAATTCAAACCCCCTTTTGGAAAAAAAAGGTTAAAGGATTTGTAACTCCAAACAAAACCGAACAGACAAGTATTCAAATCAAAGAAAATGGATTCGCTCTTGGAGATTCATTATTTTTTCCAATTGGAATACAAGATGTTATTAAAGACTCAAATAAAGATGGAAGTCCTTTTAACGACATGGGCTATGCAAAACAAACCACTCCATCAAGCAAAGCGGAAGAATACGAATATACCGATCTTGACAAATATTTAGAGATATACAGAAATGAGGCGAACATGAATATTTTTCGATATGGACCAGACAACTGGGCTCCGTACATCTGGAGAGATTTGTCAAACCATAAAAACTTCGCCATGGAAACAAAGGGAAGCTTAAAAGGAGATTTTATTTTAGAATCTGCTAGAGAGAAAAATTACAAAATAATGATGAGTATTTTTGCTTTTTATCCCCCGTACACCTCCAAAGAAGCTATTTCTAAAAAAGAAAATCAAAAAGTTTTAACTCAATACTTAGATTATGTAATCGCTCGCTACAGCGCCCAGGTTGACATTTGGGAGCTCACAAACGAAGCTTTACCTAGCTTGGAATGGCAAAATTTTATCAGCAACTATCTATTTAAAAATGACCCATACCAACATCCAATAACCACCAATTTAGAAGAAACTAGACTTGAAAACTCGGATCTCCTCTCAATTCACCATTATCCAAAAACTCCAGAAAACAACCGGGAATTAGTTGAGCAAATTGAGAAAATAAATTTAGAACATAATTGGTCTAAAGCAAAAATTATCAGTGAGTTTGGTTTTGCCAATGAAAACTATTTTGCTGGCTCAGCAGACCTGCTAAGAAAAACAGCTTGGATTTTGACAATGCAAAAAATTGGTCTAGTAACTTGGAACACCGGCCATGGCTATTTCGAAAGCGAAACAAATGGAAACATCTATGTTGGGCCAGAAGAGCGAACATACTTAAAAAACCTAACCGATTTTCTTCCAAAGTTATCAGCAACAGCAGTAAGTGAACAAAAAATTGATGAGGAAAACAATGTAATGATGTATGGGTTGAAAGATGACTCTTATGAAATTTTTTATCTAATCAAACTAGATGTTCTAAATGAACCAAAAGAGTTCCTGCTGAATGCAAAATTTGATGGAAAAATTCAATTTGTAGATCCAAGAAGTGGAAAAGTTTTAGAAGACGATCTAATTTATAAAGATCAAAAAGCAATTTCTTTGCCTACTTTCGCAGATGATATTGCCATAAAAGTTGTTTTTAATTAAAACCTATGTTTGGCATCAAAACTGCTATTCTTAACCACCTGCGCTATAAAAAGCCTAATAAAATCAGTAACGACTGGCAAATTTGGCAGCTCATGAAACACTTCCAAGCTGACGAACTCGGTCATCAAGCCAGCACCGAACAAGCTGACTTGGGTTATGGCTGGCTTCATTATGGTTTGATTCGCCAACAAAAACCCCAAAAACTACTCTGCATTGGCTCACGCTACGGTTTCATTCCAGCAGTGATGGCGCAAGCTTGCAAAGATGGCGGTAAAGGGCAGGTTGACTTTGTCGACGCTGGCTATGGCGATGGAGATGAAAATCACTGGACTGGAAAAGCCTATTGGAAAACTAAGCGAGGTCAAAATTGTTTTAAAAAGTTTGGCCTAGGTCAACATATCCAAATTTTTGTTAATACTACCGCTGCATTTGCTAAAAAACATAAAAGTAACAAGTATGATTATATTTATGTTGATGGAAACCATTCTTATGAAGGAGTCAAGTTTGACTTCAAAACTTTCTGGCCTAAACTAAAAAAAGGTGGGCTGCTGCTTTTCCACGATGTTTCAGTCAAAGGCAAGTTGCCAGAAGGTGAGTATGGGGTGCACCAATTGTTTAATGAAGTTAGTCAAAAAATGCCTCACTTAATAATTAACCACACACATTCAGGGCTTGGCATTCTGCAGAAAAAATAAATGCTTGGAATTAAAACAAAAATTATTGGCAAACTGCAAAAAACTCTGGCCATTCAGGAGTGGTCTGTAAAAAAAATAAACTATTGGCAAAAAATACTACTGTTAGAAACAGTTAAATGGCAACTCAAAAACGAAGCCAAGCAAATTGGTCTTCAAAACCCAATCGCATCCAAAACAAACTCTATTGTAAAAATAGTACGACAAAAAACTGCAGCGTACATGCCCAATAATCTGGGGAACTGGTCAATTAAACAGCCATATTCTCTAACTACTAAAGTAGAATCCAAACTTATTAACTATTTCATTCAAAAATTCCAAGCAAATACAAAACAAATAGCGGGTCATTTTGGATCTGGTTCCACAGAAGGGAATATTTACGCCACCTGGATTGGGCGCAAATATTTACAAAAAAAACTTAAAACAAATGACTGCTCGCATATAGTCCTGCTCAAAAATAACTTGTCTCATTACTCTCTGGCAAAAGCAGCTGACGTAGTAGGCGTTGACGTCGCTGAAACAAACATCAGTATTCCTGAATTGAAAACTGATACAAATTTGTTAATGAAGCAATTGACAATCCTCTATCAGCAGGGAAAAAGAGGGTTTTTGATTCCACTAACCTTGGGTTACACCACAAGCGGCACAGACGACGATTTTATGCTCATATCTAAATTGATGAAAAAGTTCGAGCAAGAAATGAAAGGTGCTTTTACTTTTATATGGCTAGACGCTGCTTTTTCTGGGATTAGCAAAATATATACCGAGAAAAATTTCGAGCCTTTCAAGCAAAAAAATATTCAGCTCATTACAAGCGATTTTCATAAATTGTTGGCTGTGCCTTATCCTGCAAGCCTTATTTTGTATCGCAAAGAGCTTCTCCAGCTTATTGCAAAAGATATACCTTATATAGATCAAATGGACACTACTCTATTGGGGTCAAGACCTGGAAATAGCGTTTTGGAAACTTTTTTTGGTCTTATGTTAATTGGGGAGAAAAATATAACAGCAAACATTAAGAAGTCAATAAATTTAAAGAACGATTTTTTGAGTAAATTTAAAACTTCAAATAATTTTCAAGTCATAAACAATCACAACAGTCTTCAGGCTTGTTTGATATCAAACAACACTAAAATGGCTGAAAAAATAGCAAAAGAAAATAATTTGAACTACATCAATTACAAGCTAAAAATCAAGAACAAATATAAAACAATTCACTTATTTAAACTCTATTTTTTACCTAAATTTTAGAAGTACAATCTGAGACTATGGTTCATCCAAAAACAGATCGTTATAAAACAGCCAATAATCACTCCTTTTGCAGGCGAGGATCGTGTTATAATTTCGGATCATGAGCGGAGGAAAAAAAATCAAAAAAGCGGCTGTTTTAGTTGATGTCAAAACAAAACGCTACCTGGAGGAAAGCCAATCATTCACAACGATCCATAAATTAGCAAAACAACTTCACGGCAAGAGAATAGCACATATCAGTGTGTCAAGTCGCAGAGGCGGTGTGGCGCAAATTATTAAAAACTTAATTAAATTTCTCAAGGTAGTTGGTGTCAAAGTTGATTGGTACACTCTCCCAGAATCGAGACATTTTTTTAATGTTTCAAGAAATTTCAGAGATGTTTTGCAAGGAAAAAGAAAAAAAGTTTTTAAAGACGATGTGGATTTCTATCAGAAGTATCAGGAAAAACTAGCTAGCCAAATTAAAATAAAAAACTATTCGCTCATTATCTTGCACGATTATCAAACACTATTTATGACCAATAAATTAGGTGAAAACTCCAAGCTTATTTGGCAATTTCATCTAGACGCAGACTGGGACAACATTGATCAAACAATAAAGGAAAAAATAAAATTACAACTAAGACACTGCGATCGCTACATTTTTTCGGCAAAGGACTACATTCCTAATTTTATAAACAGCGATCACTGCAAAATAATTCCGCCAGCTATTAATCCAGTTGAGAAAAAGAACATCTCACTTAGCCAAAGCGTAATTAACAAAAAATTAAAGCGTCTTGGGATTGATCCAAAGAAACCAATTTTAGTGCAGGTAGATCGCTTCAATCCTTACAAAGACCAGTTGGGATTTTTGAAAGCATATCATATTGCCAAAATAAAACATCCTGATCTCCAAATTGTTTTTGTCTCACACAAAACAAATACTGTTGATGTTGAATTTGAAAATATTTATCAAAAACTTAAAAAGCTGTCACGAGGCGACAGCAATGTTTTCTTTTTTATTTCAAAAGAGAATAACGACGATATGGTGCGGTTATTTCAATCATGTGCCACTGTAGTAGTACAGAAAGCAACCAAGCAGGGTTTCGGCCTAGCAGTAACAGAAGCCATGTGGAAATCAAAGGCAGTCATTATTGCCCCAACTGTCGGAGCGCTGCTGCAAGTCAAAAATGGAAAATCTGGATTTGTAGCTAATAATTCTAAAGAATGTGCTGAGTTTATTTGCCAATTAGTAGAAAATCAACAGCTTAGATCAGCTATTGAACACACATCCAAAGAAGTAGTGCAAAAAAAGTTTTTATTTCCAAGACTGGTAAAAGACTACTTGCTAATAATGAATGAAGCGCTACATTGAAGAGACATGAAAATACATTATGTTTGCAATGGCAATGTGTTTCGCAGTAGACTCGCGGAGGCATATTCGCTTTCGCTTAATAATGGACATATTTATTCTTCAAGTGGTCTACGTGCAGCAACAAACGAGAATGGACCGATTGGATGGTATGCTGCTCGCATAGCGAAAAAGCGAAATTTATCTAGACTGCTCTCTCCTAGTTGGACTACAACAACCTTGGATTTAATGAAACAACAAGATATTGTTGTTTTTTTATCAAAAAATGTTTTCAGTGATGCAGCTAATGTTTTCATTTTGGATCAACTTACTTATGAGGTGTGGGACATACCAGACCTACCTGATTTTGGTTTTACCGATGATAATATTAGCGAGACGGAAGAAATGCGCAGCATTCTCACGTCGGAAAAAATATTCAATAAACTTACGAAACAAATTGATAGTTTTGTGTTAAATTTAAATGATGAAAATACTTAGCATCGTTGCTGAGGTCATGCCTTTTTCAAGTGTTGGGGGTATGGCCAGAGGAACAAAATATTTAGCAGACGAATTGGTTGGTTTGAAAAATGAAGTAACAATATTCACTCCACTTCATAAGGATTCTGTTGATTACTGTTCTAGGAACAACCATCGGCTTACAACCATATTTTCAAGCAGCTTGCCAAATAACTTTCGCTCATTCCAGGAATATGGGGACAAGCATTTCTCCATACTGAAAATTAACAAAAAAGATCTAATCAGCAATTTTACTTTTTTCGATTACCCAGAGTTTTTTCGCCAACGAGCTAACGTTTATAATTACCATGATGACGGACTACGTTTCTGGACATTCTCGGTTGGTTGTCTTGAATGGTTACTGGCACAAAAAAAAAGCAAGCAGTGGTTACCTGAATTAATTCATTGTCATGATTGGCACACTTGTTTTTTGATAGAACAAATTAAAAAAAATTCTCGATATAAAGAATTAGCAAACATTCCAGTTTTACTGACCATACACAACTTTCGTTATCAGGATAGCTCTGGGACAGCATTTCTTCGCCAGCTAACACCATTAGATTTACCGCTTGAAAAACTAAACCGTGCGGAGATCGAAAAACAAAATGCGCTTAGCATTGGCATTAAATATGCGGATTGCATCAATACGGTAAGTAAAACACATGCTCTAGAAGTCCAAGAGCCAGAATTTGGTTACAATTTAGCAAAAGAACTTAAAAATAAAAATGTTGTTGGCATTTTAAATGGACTAAACTATGAAGATTTTGACCCTAAAAAAGATTCTAAAATCTTTTTTAACTATGATGAAAAAAATCTAATTGAAGGAAAAAAGAAAAATAAGCATTATTTACAAAAGCTTTTTGGATTGCCACAAAAGGGAGCTATGCTTTTTTGTTTTGTGGGAAGAGTCTCTGCTCAAAAAGGCATTGACTCGCTAACTGCCAGCTTGAAAAGGCTACTAAATAAACACAGGAATGTTCAATTCATATCTCTAGGCATTGGTGATGATTACTTTTGCGAGATGCTTTGGAAATTAGAAAAAGCATATCCAAAACAAGTTAAGGTTTTACTAAAACACGACGTTGATCTGCCAAGACAAATTTTTGCTGGAAGCGATTTGTGTCTTATACCCAGCAACTGGGAGCCTGGAGGAATTGTTGCCGTTGAGTCACAGCGATATGGATGCATTCCCCTAGTAAGGCGTGTCGGTGGGCTCAAAGACATAGTCAGCCAGTTCAGTGATAGCAATAGTACTGGCAACGGATTTGTATATCAAAAACAAACCATATCATCGCTACAGAGCAAAATAAAGCAAGCAATCACAATGTTTAATTCATCACCAATAAAATGGCTCTCTATCACCAGCAATGCCTTTAATTATAAAAGAGAATGGAGTGAAGTTGCTCACGACTACAACCAGCTTTTTTTAAAAATGACAAGATGATGCAAGAAAAAAATAGCAAGCAAAAGAAATTACTTCCTTTTCTCAAAGATAAATCCACTATCGAGAGAGAGTTATTTAAAAACCGACTCAATGAAAAGAAATTATTATCTTCTATCGAAAGCGCCTTAAGCCAAAAAAAGGGATCGCCATTTGTCATTCCAAAGCGCGGTCAGCCAGTCATTGCCCTAATGTCTGGAGGCATCGATACAACTGTGGTGATTGGCATGCTGATTGAGTTTTTTGGCTTGAGAGTTTACCCATTAATCATAGACAGACAGCTACCGCATTCAAGAAAAATAAAAGCTGTTTGCAAAGACTTGAGCGACTATTTCAAAAATAAATACCCGACACACTTTCACCAACCTTTTACCATTTCTCAAAAAATGCCTCACCAAAAATTTTCTTTACTTTATAGATTTGAAAATACTATTCTTTTTGACCAACAACGCGAAGGAATACCCCTACAACCAGCACTATATGCTTACCTCGCAGTTCAGTATGGCAAATACCTGCGTGCCACTCAAAATGTATATCCCCAGACTATTTTTGGAGGCTGGTTGCCAGAAAACTCAGAGTGGTATCGATATGAATCACTTTCCTCGCTTCGGTCTACGATGTTGCAAATAGCCACCATGGAACATGACTTTTCATGGCAATTCACCTCACTAGCAATTGAAAAAGAGCTGGGTTTATATTTATCAAAAGCACAGCTTGTTGCCATCGGGCATACACTTGGGATCCCACTAGAAAAAACGTGGACCTGCTACAAGGGAAAGCGTCACCAGTGCGGAACCTGTCCTCCATGCTGGACGCGGCAGCAAGCCTTCAAATTAGCGGGAGTAGTTGATGAGACAATTTATAAAGAAGGCTTTAATTTGAAAAATAAATTTAATGATGGCAGAGAATTTTTAAGAGATGTCAAAAGAAATTTCATTAAAAAATAAAGCCGTTAAGTTTTATGACAATATTAAACTTAATTTAGGCATTAAGAAGTTTTTTAAGTACATTGCAAAATTGTTACTCAAAATACACTATTTTTTACTCGCACTATTGTATTATTACCCAAAATATAAGGTTGAAAATTATGTTGGTAGAAAAATATCTCCTAAACTTAAAGTTCTAGAAGGACCCTTTAAGAAGTTGGCTTATCCATATTTTCCACTACCAGAGCAGCACTTTTCCACTATTTTACCTAAAATTAGTGGCGCATACGAAAAAGAGCTTTTTCCAGTCATCAAACAAATAAATAAACAAAAATATAGTGTTTTTATAAATATTGGTTCTGATGAGGGCTATTATGCAGTCGGACTTGGCAAGCTAAATCCACAGGCAAAAGTCTACGCTATTGATATAAATAAAAAAGCTCTTTCTTTTTCAGTAGAGATGGCAAAAAATAATGATGTTAAAAATTACTTTAGCGTCGAATCTTCATCTCCATTTGCCATAGACAGGCTAATTGAAAATAAAACATGCATCATTTGTGATTGCGAAGGATATGAAAAAACACTCCTAAACCCCAAAAAAATAGGTGGCCTAATCAATTCAGACATATTGGTGGAAGTTCATGGCAAAGCTATTGGCGATATACTACAAAAAAGATTTAGCCCAACGCATAATATCAAAAAAATTACACAAACCAACAAAATGATTGCCAAAGTCCCAATAAAATTTCTGTTTTTAAATTATTTTCACACCATAGATGAGATGAGATCTGAAGAATGCTTCTGGTTTTTTTTGAAAAGCCACTCCCACAACCCTAAAGGATCGGGTGCTTGAGATTAGGTTAAGTATTATTGCTACTTAAATTTTCTAGCTCAATTAGCTTGTTGCAATTCTTTTTGAGAAAATCTCTCCACTGACTCACCATTAATACAGTCGTTTCATTCTCAATCATGTCTTGAATGGTTTTTTCAGATTTTTTCCTAAATTTTTCATCTCCCATGTTCATTACTTCATCTAATAACAAAATATCTGGCTCAGCATGAACAGCCACACTAAAACCTAATCTTAACTTCATTCCACTAGAGTATGTATACAATGGCGCAGTAATAAAATCGCCAATACCAGCAAAATCTACAATTTGAGCAAATTTGGCCTTTGTCTCCTCTCTAGACATGCCAATCACCAAGCCATTGAGAAAAATATTTTCCTGACCGGTCAAGTCTGGATGGAAACCAGCCTCAAGATCTATTAGAGAAATAATCCTGCCCTTTGTCTTGACTTTACCAGTGGTCGGTGCACTAATGCCGGCAATGATTTTGAGCAAAGTGGTCTTACCAGCACCATTTGGTCCATGAAAACCCACCTTTTCACCTTTTCGAATCTGTAAATTGACGTCTTGCAGTGCCCAGTATTCCTCCCTCGGCTGAAAACGCAAGACACGACCAACGTCCTCTGCCAAAGTCGGCTTCTCATGGTGGACGATGTACTTTTTGCCCACACCCTTGAGGTTGATTACCACCTCACCAAGGTTTTTACTTTTGCGTATAATTTCTTCTTTTAAAGTTGTCATTTTTTATAATTTACCTTTTTATTTAACCCTGATGAAAAACATTACAATTAATGTTCTGACCATTGGAGGTGCTGGGCAAAGAACTAGAAAAATAAATAAAGCAAATCGACAGCACCTCCATTGAGAGAAACAAAGATTGCCTCATTAATAAGCATTTGTTTTTAGTTGAACGTGTCAGAACACTAATTGTAATGTTTCTCATAACCAATCATCAAAATTTTTACTTTCCCTTCCAAAAACCCACCAACCCAGATAAAACAGATAAAAGATCACTAGTAAGCCGACCCAACTAAATTCAAGCAAAGTAATCGGCAGTCCCATCAGCGCATAATGAAACAACTCAACAATAAAAGTCATCGGATTGAGATAAAAAACTGGCCAAAGCAAATCAGGCAAGAGATTGAGTGCATAAATCACTGGTGTGGCATAAAACCACAGCATCACTGCTAACTGCACTATAAAGTTAACATCTCTAAAACGAACGTTGAGTGAAGAAGTGAAAAGTGATAGGCCAACTGTAAAAATCAAAAGAAGTAAAATCGCCGGCAAAAGCCACAACATCCTTCCCAAATAGCTAAAAAGCGCCAGCATTCCGTACCCTTCCACGAATAGCTTGTCCGCCACCAGCGCCCCCACTAACAAAACCAAAGCGATTAAAAAATGAAATAAATTAGACAAAATAATCGACAAAACAATTGCCTCACGAGGAAATTTGGCTTTTTTAACCAAGTTGCGCTCATAAAAAAAGGCTGGTGTGCATTTGGTCAAACTTTGGGCAAAAAAATTCCAGGGTAGAAGCCCTGCGAACAAAAATAGAAAATAATTATCTACTCGCACCGGCACAAAAAACTGAAAAACAAAACCCATCACCATCATCTGTAATAAAGGGTTGATGACAATCCACAAAAACCCCAAGGTCGCATGTTTATACCGCGCCTTAATCTCCTTCTTCGTCATCACCAGCAAAAAATCTAGCCAATGACTCTGCTTCTTAGTCAAGTGTAAAAGATTCTTCATCAGGTCACCAACATACCACACCAATTACCTATTGCAAAGACATGCAGAATTAAGTTATTCTTAAAAAGCGCGTTAATTATTGTATACGTCCAATGACAAGCCCTCGAGATTTTTTACCATCTAAATATAAAAGTCAAATGGGCGACTTGCCAAAATCTGGCAAGCCTCCTGTAGACCCAAATGGATCCACTTCTCCCACTCTTGATGCTTCGGCTACTCTTGACGCTTCCACATCCCTTTCCCCAGACACAACCTCTGTTAAAGAACCAGAAAACTCGCCTTGGGCTGATTTGACAAAGGTTGACAGCTCACCTAGCTATCCAAGCCTAACCAATCCAGACTTAAAATCAAATTCGGTTGATGAAGTCAAACCAAACGCTACGGCTGAAACAATGGCAAAGGATGAAACAAGCAACGACCAACCAAAAAATAAACCGCGCTTGAACAATCTGGCTGGAGTTTTGATCATTTTCTTTTTGGCTACTGGTTTAGTTGCCAGCTATTTCTTAATGCAAGAAAGTCAAGACACGAGACAGCAAGCAAGCTCAGGAGTTGGAGCGAGCTGTTATGTTGGCTCACAACCTAGTCCCCCATTCGATAAAAAGAGCTGTAACTGTAATGGCACCAATGTCTGGTTTGATAACACAGGCTACTGTGGAGATAAAGCAGCATCTGGAGAAACCACAAGCACTCCAGGAACCGCCCATGATGCCACCTATGGACTTTGTGCTGTTTATTACAAGTATGGTTGCACCAACACCGGATCGCCCAACGATCCTCCTGGCAGCACTAATTACGCTGGTTGCTGGACTTGTACTAGCTCTGGCTGCTCTATAAAATCTGGCCCAGGTTACGAGCATTGCGCCGCTAACTGTCAAGTTTGGAAATGGAAGTGCGATCGCATCGATAATCTTTCCGGAGGTTGTCAGGATGGAACTCCCAGCGTTAGCTCTTCCCAATCCTTTAGTGCAAATTGTGGTGCTGAACAAATAGATGTGACTTGCGGTGGACAATCAAGAGATTTTCGAAGCAGGATCAATGATCAGCCCTGCACCACTACCACCACGCCTCCTCCAACTACCACCACGCCTCCTCCAACTACCACCACGCCTCCTCCAACTGTTACACCAACTCCAACTCCCACTCCTACGCCTCCGCCTGTTTTGGTTTGTGCTGACATCGAGATGCTTGATGCAACTGGCAACACCATGACTGAAGATGATGACAAAGACTTAAGAGATGGAGATCAGGTTCGCTTCCGAGCCAACCACTCAGGAAGTGCCACTGGCAAGATTACTTATGAATTTAGAATCTTAGCGCCAAATACTTCTACTTGGACAAATCTGACCAATGCTGATGCTAGTGTATCTGCGCCAAATGTATCTGCCATATATACCATCGTAAGCTCTGGAGAGCATGTCGCTCAAGCCAGGGTTTGTCTAGACGGTCAATGTCAATCCTGGGAAACAATTAACTAATCATGCTAACTAACCAAGAACCTAAACCAACCAGTTACCTCAAAGCCAGTCAAGGCGATGAGGTTAAGGTGACCAAGAAGCAAAACTTCAAGGCTGTGGCCATGCTGCTTGGATTCCTAGTCTTCATCATTGGAGCAATTGGCGTCTTCATGATCAGCCAGAATCAAGACACTACTCCTGTAGCCCCAACTGCGCCTCAATCACAACCAGCAGCCTTTATCGAGAAAGCTCAAACCTGTACTTTAGTCTTTGACGTCACCGAGCCAGACAAACTTGCCTGTGGCGAAGTTGGCTGTGAAAGCGACAGTGACTGTGGCGACGAGCTAATTTGCACCACCGCCGATGATGACAAGAAATACTGCTCCAAAACTGACCACCGAATAGTTGACAGTTGCAAAAAAGATCCTAATGCAGTGAACTGCTGCAGCATCCCTGTAGAAGAACCTCTCGTCTGTGGCGAAGTTGGCTGTGTTTCCACCGACGATTGTAGTGAAGGATTAGTTTGTATTACCGCCGATGACGACAAGAAATACTGCGCTGATCAAAGATATTTGAGCGCTTGTATTGCTGAACCCAATGAGGACAGTTGTTGTAGTGCTCCTCCCACCACTATTACTCCAACTGACGAACCTACAGTAACTCCAACTGATGAGCCCACGGTCACTCCAACTGGTACGGTAACTGTTACTAAAACTGTTACTCCTACCACAACTGTGACTAACACTGTAACTCCAAGTGTCACCACTGTTATCACCACCGTTGGTTGTAACGATGTCTGTCAGGCCAATGCTGACTGCGCCAACATCAGTCACATTTGTTATCAGGGTCAGTGTCGTCTTGACGTCAATCCCACCGATGCTCAATGCAGACTGCCAAGCGGTGAGACAACCATTGTTCGTCCAGTCCATGTGCCTACTCAAAGTGGCCCAGCAGACTGGCTCAACTACCTCAAAGCTGGACTAGGTGTCCTAGGCATTGGCGCCCTACTCCTCCTGCTTTTGTAAAGAATTTCAGAGAAAAGTCTGCTAAAATTGCGACGGCAAGATGAAAACGCGTGTGTAGCTCAATTGGTTAGAGCTCCAAGCTTATACCTTGGCGGTTCTAGGTTCGAGTCCTAGCACACGCACGTGGCTAGTCCCCGGAGAGGACAGGTGCTAAAATAATAAAGTTATGCTTGTTCGTCTCCTCAAAATTATTGCCATTCTCATCCTGCTTTTTTTCTCTTATCAATTTGCTCGTGCACAGGGTGTTCTTAAAGGGGTCTGGTTTGAGCAGATAGATGGACAAATCGAAGAATTCAGACACAAAATTACCGGACAAGAATCCTCAAGTATAGACAGAGATCTCGAAAAATTAGGCGAAGACGGTCTCAGGCAAGTCAATGTCTTGGCTGACAAGGCCAAAGAGGCCGGCAGTGTCGCCCAAGAATTCGTCCAGGAAGTGGTCAAAATCGACGAAAACAAGGATCAAAACCTCTCTGAAAAAGCCTTTGAGTATGGCCGCTACATCTACTGCCAGGAAGTGGTTAAACAATACGAAACTTCTTCGAAGGAAAGTGGCACTTTCTAGTTGTCGATTAACTCCCTTAAAACAAGTGCTCCTCCAAATAGGCTGGCTGCTCACCAACCCCAGAGGAAATGATTTTCTTCACACTGGATAAAACTTCCAAAACTTCCCTGACCTGCATTTCATACTGCGGCAGGGTCAACACGTGAACATTGAATCCCGTGTTAATGGTGAAATAAGCCGGTACGCCCTCGCGCCGCAACTGGCGCACTGCTTGCATCACCTCGACTGTGCCTGGGTAAAAAAGCAAAATGGTCGGCGAACTAGTAAGCAAAATGCTGTGAAATTCGAGTGCTTCTGCTTCAGCAAGTTCACCTAAGGCTACAAAGTCTTTGCTTAATATGCTGTTTTTCGCCTGCACTAGCTTGGTCTTCATTCGCTCCTGGCGAGCTGCAAAAAACGGACTGCTCTGCGCTAAATCGTGCCCCTCTGTCGAACTCATGATTTTTTTGTCCTCGCTGACAATCGCCACCAAATCTCTGATGGGCAGTTGATCGACATCCGCAAAACTCTCTGAGTAAGAACTCTCAGAAGAGTCGCCATCCAACCACTCGACGAAGCCACCACAAACACACCTACAAGCTGTACCAGAACCTTGGCGAGCCAAGATTGATAGTTCTTTTTGACTTAGTTCTAGGCCCAAAGCCTTGGTAGCGGCTATTGTTAAGGCTGCAAAGCCCGAGCCAGAGCTGGATAGACCAGTACTTTTGGGAAAATTGTTTTGAGAAACCACGCGAGCAAAGAGGTTTTTTGCAGACAAACCCTGCTCTCTGGCCAGAGCGCGCACGCGATCGAGCTGCTTGACCACCCGACCAGCTTCACCTTCTTCCACCATTCCGTCGATCGTTATCTGATCTTTATCCAGAGTCTCTAAAAATTCAACCGTGGTAGTGCTGTGTAGCGAATCCAAAACCATGGACAGACTGCCGTTGGCGGGCAAGCGCAAAACCTTGTCTTTTTTGCCCCAGTATTTGACGAGGGCGATATCGCTGTTGGCTCGAACGGTTGTTTTAGTCATATTTAATTTTCCAACCTCACTCCTTCAGCATTAGTTTTTACCTCAATAATTTTACCACTAACTGAAGCGATCGCCTGCGCTACAGCAGCGCTCTGAGCTGGTTTAGCCACAGCCAGCATACAATCTCCCCCTCCTGCGCCAGACAGCTTGGCACCTAGAGCTCCGGCCGCCAAACTGGCCACAATTAAATTCTCTAATTCGCTGCTACTAACCTGCAGCTGACGCAGTAAATTTTGGTTTGCTGTCATTAACTCGCCCACTTTCGCAAAATCGCTTGCCGTCAAAGCCGACCTGGCCTGCTCAACCAAATTGCTAATTTGCTCAAAAATGCTGGCGATTTGCTGCTGATTTTCAGAGTAGGCCGCTTGCACCTTACGAATTAAAGTGGCTGTATCAGCCTTAATGCCAGTATAGCCAACAACTAACGGCAGCTCATCGATTGCCAAAGGCAACACCGAGGGCTGCTTTGCTGGAGCCTTTGGAGTGACGTAATACAATGTCCCGCCCCAAATTGCCGCAGCGATGTCGAATCCGGAAGCCACGCCTTGAACGCTCAAAACTACCTGATAACAAAGATCAAACAATTCTTCGTTGTCTAGTCGTACCCCGTAAAACTCGCCCAACGCTTTGGCCAAAGCCACCGTGCTAGCGCTGCTGGAACCCAAGCCGTAAGAGCTGGTAAACTCGTTTTTGCTCAAAACTTTGACTCCATGCTCTTGGGGATGGCGCTGCAAGAAAAAACTCAAGCAAGTTTCCAAAAAACTAGCTGCTTTGAGCAAGTTGCCTTGTCCAAGCTCTTGTCGACTTTTGTGATAATCAAACAAAGCTAAATCCGGCGCTTCGAGACTAAAAAAGTGTTCATCGTTTTCCTCCACCGTCACGCTCAGGCGCAGATCCACTGCCGTCACGAGACAAGGATGACCAAAAACCACACTGTGTTCGCCAAAAAGCATTAGTTTTCCCGGGGCAGAGGCTTTGACTTTATGCATTTTGTCCTCCTTTTGACTCACCGAGGCTTGCTCCAAAAAAATCTAAACCCTGCACCTGCAATTGATTCGATAAAAAATGTGAATCGCTGTGCGTGGCCAGAATATAGCCCGAGCCGGCCGCGACACCGCCAGCACCAGTAATTTTGCAGTGGGCACCTATTGCCTGCAACTTGACAATGATTTTTTTGGCTGCCTCACCAACCACGCCCAACTCCTCCAGCAAAGCTTGATTTTGGTCAAACAACTGCGGCTGCCAGCGACCTTTTTGCAAATCCTCATGCATCTTGAGGCTAAGCTCAGCAATTTTGGCAATAGTTGCTGGAGCTTTAGGATTATTTTTGACCAAAGTGACCATTTCTCCAGTTGATTCGCTAGCTGCTCCAGAATTAATTAGGAAAAACTTTTGCTCGGTCAAAATTGCTGCTTGCAAAGGAGTGCTCTCTCCACCCTGAAAAGCCAAGAGTCCGCCATAAACCACGATCGCGGGGTCAGCGCCGCTTGAGCTACCATGGATGAAATTTTCGGCTTCAAGCACCAGCTGATAAAGCTCTGCTTTGGTCAGTTCTCGACCAAAAAAGTTCATTACTGCCTGGAGCAAGGCAGCCGCCAAAGCCGCCGAAGAGCCTAGTCCCGATTTGACGGGCAGAGTTGAATCAATTTTGATAGCTACAGCCAGATCTTTTCGGCCCAGCACTCGCGCTGCCAACTGCAAAAGGTGCTGCAAATAAGCGTCGCTTCGCTGCTCCAGCGATAATTCACCTGCGCTCACGCTAGCGCGCACCCCTAAGTCCAAACTCGCTAATAAAGCCAAGTGACCAAAAACCACGCTGTGTTCACCAGTCAGGATAACTTTGCCTGAAAAAAAGGCCGTGCTCGTCTTAGACATGGGCTGCTTTCAGCCCATAAGCAATCACTTCTTCTGGCGCTTCTTTTTTAATCTTGCGCAAGACCAATTTAACTTGGTCGCCAATCTCAAAACTTTCACCGGCCACGCCCATCAGGGAAATTTTTTCTTCTCCAAGATCAACAAGTAAATAAGCGTAAGGCAAAAAAGCAACCTGATCGCTGGCCGCCACTTCCATCAATGAGGCCGAGATAACTGTGCCCTCTTTGCCGAGATATTTTGACCAATTTTTGTTGTTGCGCCAACTTTCAGTTGTCTTCATATTCTTTTTTGTTTATTATTAAATTCCAAGCACATTGACTACCGCCGTCGCTCCGCTGCCGCCGACGTTGTGGGTTAGGCCGCGCTCGATTTGGCCGGCTTCAATCATCGCGCTTAAAAAAGAGACTTGCTTGACGCCAGTGGCGCCGACCGGGTGTCCGCAAGCTTTGAGACCACCGGAAGGATTGATGATCACTTGCCCGCCGTAAGTTGCCTGGCCAGCGGCGATGGCACTTGCTGCCTCGCCTTTGGCAAAAAAGCCCAAATCCTCAGTCGCTAAAATCTCGGCAATGCTAAAACAATCGTGCACTTCGGCCGCTTGAATATCTTTTTGTCTCAATTTGGCCATTTTTAGCGCCTTAGAAGCTGCAATTCTTGTGGCAGCTAACTCGCCTAGGTCCTGACGGTCTTGGAGAGCTAAGGTATCCTGAGCGTGACCAAAACCAAGCAATTTGGTTTTTCTCGAGGAGGGCTTACTGCTGAGAATCACCGCCGCCACCCCATCAGTGATGGGCGAGCAATCAAGCAAGCGCAGAGGGTCAGCTACCATGACGGAGCTGCCAACCTGATCGAGAGTAAATTCTTTGTGAAACTGAGCAGCAGGGTTAGTCATGGCGTGATGGTGGTTTTTGACTACCACGCTAGAAAGCTGCTCGCGAGTCGTCCCATAGCGCTTGATGTGATAATTAGCCAAAACCGCGTACAGGGCTGGAAAAGTTGAGCCATATTCTTTGTCGCGACTAGCCGCAGTAGCCAAAATGGTGCTGGTTTCGCTGCTGCTGACGTCAGTCATTTTTTCCACACCCAGAACCAAAACTGTCTGGTAAAGTCCACTACGGATGGCCTGTTCTGCTGCGATTACTGCCAGGCCGCCAGAGGCACAGGCTCCCTCCACCCGCATCGCTGGTGGAAAATGTGCAAACTGCTCGCTGACTAGAGCTCCGAGATGACGTTGTTCGTTGAAGCTCCCACCGGCTTTATTGGCCACAAAAATGGCGTCTATCTCGGCAGGATCAAGTTCGCTGTCAGCAAGCACGCCAGCCACACCTTCTTTGACCAGATCGGTCAAACTTTGAGTCCATAATTCGCCAAATTTACCTATATATCTACCAATTATTTTTGTCTCAGTGTGCATTTTGCTCCCTCATTTTGTGGTAAGTCGCTAGATCAATTTCCTGCAGAGCAGCAATTTGCTCGGCCAGGGTGTGAGTGAATTTTTGGCGAAACTTAGGCAAAGCAGCTGTCGTTTCAAACAAAAAGGCATCAGCACCAGCACCTGAACCATAGGAGCAAAGCAAAATTTTGGCACCAGCTGGAGCCACATCAAGCACAGCAGTCAAAGCCAGTAGAGAGGCGGCGGCATAGGTGTTACCAATTTTTTTGACGACTAGACTGGGAGCGAGCTGCTCACGACTAAAACCAAGTTGTTTGGCGATGGCTTGAGGAAATTTGCCGTTAGGAGTGTGAAAAATGCAGAAATCTAACTCGCTGGGCGCAAGCTTGGTCTGCTCGAGCAAGCGGCGAGTCGCCATAGTGACGTGCTTGAAATAGGCTGGCTCACCAGTGAAGCGACCGAAGTGTTCTGGATAGGATTGCCCGGGCTTGCGCCAAAAATCTGGCGTGTCGGTCGCCACCGAGGTGGTAGCGAGCAAATTAGCTAAAGTTGGCTGCGAAGCGCTGTCCGCAGCGAGGATGAAGGCGGCGGCGCCAGCCGCCGCAGTGTATTCCAGAGCGTCTCCAGGACGGGCTTGGGCGGTATCCGCGCCGATCGCCAGCGTAGCGTGAGCCATCTCTGAATTGACGTAAGCCGCAGAAATCTGCAAAGCCTGCGAGCCAGCTTTGCAAGCGAACTGCAAATCAGCCATGCTTAGGAAGTCACTCAATCCCAAGGCTTCCTTGACCACTGCCCCAGAAGGTTTGACTGCGTAAGGGTGGCTTTCGCTGCCGATGAAAAGTGTTTCGATCTCTGTTGTTTGACCACCTGCGCTTCGAAAGCGTTCTAATGCTTGATAAGCAGCAGCAGTGGACAGGGTAACTGTGTCCTCGTCAATTGCGGGGATAGTTTTGGAAGAAACACCTAAAGCTTTGGCCATGCTTCCGTCTTTACCCTGGCTAACCGCGATTGTCGAAGTGCTGACTTTTTTATCTGGAATAGCGGCGCCATAGGCAACGATGCCAACTTGTTTCATAATTATTTTCTTTTTCTCGCTAACTTTTGGTGAGCTGCTGCCAGAGAGTGACTGCTAAGCGCTGCCAAGCCAGAGATTTCTGCTGCCAGGACTCCGGTAGCCAAAATTGCTGCCAGTTTACTCGGGTTTGGATCATCGTCATTTTGTAAAATTAAACTGCGCACTTCTTTTTGAGCAGGCAAAGCCGTCCCTCCGCCCACACTGCCCAGAGGCAAATCGGATAAATGCACTGCGAAATATAAGCCGGTACTGCCATCTGCCATTAAAGCTTCTTCGACGATGGTGTTACCTTGACTAGCTTCGACGATGTGAGCGCTGTCCTGGCCAGTAGCCAGATAAAAAGCAGCTGTCACGTTAGCAAATTGCATGTTGTGATCACTCGAACCAGCTAGCGTCGAGCCTAGTTGATTTTTACTGTGGTGAGTGGCAAGCAGTTTTTTGGAGCTGGTTTTGAGAACTTCCTCCAAAATTTCTTCGCTAAGCAAGACTTCCGCCTGAGCGCTGTAGCCGCGACCAAGTATTTGATTGATGTGAGAAGCTTTTTTGTCTGTGCAGACGTTGCTACTGAGACTCAGCATCTGGATGCCTGGGTAGGTGTTCAAAAAATCCTCCCACAACTTCTGCAAAGCGATGGTGACCATGTTCATCCCCATCGCCAAATCGGTGTCAAAACTTAAACGAACAAACACTTGTCGCCCACGCACGAAGCTCTGTAAAGCTAGAAATTTGAGATGAGAACTTCCATCTTCAGTGACTTGACGAATTTTTGTCCTTGTTTCAGCCAGATCTAGGAATTCTGCAAAGGCAAAGGCCTGCTTGCCATCAGCAAAAGCAAAGCTGGGCGCGCGAGTCATGCCGGCATTTTTGACGAAAAGTTGCGCCCCACCAGCTTGATTAATAGCCTTGAGACCGCGACTAACACTAGCCACGAGTGCTCCCTCGCTGGTAGCGAGCGGCACGAAAGAATTCTCTCTCTGGCCGTATTGCTCGAATTCCACAGGCCCAGCTAAGCCGAGCGGCAAACTGATGGCCCCAACCATGTTTTCACAGTTGTGCGCATTGGCCGCTGCTAAATCAGCATCGACCGCAAAAAGATGCGGAGTTGGTGCAGCTTTCCAGCTTGAAGCCAATTGTTTTTGGCGATCCCTGATCAGCTGCAGATCATCTGCGTTAGTATTGTTGTTTTTGAAAAACGACATTGCATGATAATTAGTCGCAAAAAGGAACAAAATCATGCAAAAGAAAGTTTTAGGCTCTTTCAAAATAACTTTTTTTAGAGGAAAATGTGAATTATATGGATAATTTAAATAATGAAATCACACAAAATAATAATTTGCCAGAAAAAAAAGCAGTTAAGCCAAAAGTCGTACTTCTTATTGTTTCACTTATAATTTTAGAATTGTGCTCGTTAATTCTAGCTGCAACCTATGGCTATAGGCAGGGGCTAAGAAGTGAGGTAGGGAAAAATCCAGCATCAGATACTACTCAAATAAACATGAAAGCTGATTTAATCAAGCCAACTTCTGTGCCAGGACTAGTTTATCCGCTATCAACAAAGCCAGAAGACACAACTTACGATTACAGTGAAAATTTAAAAATAAATCTAAGCAGCATAGAAGAATTAAAAACTGGCTATCCAAGCTCCAAAGAGAACTTGGGCTACGAGGTTTTTCTTTTTGCTGATCTGACCGAAGATTCTTTTAGTGGCCAAATGCTAACACAAAATGTAAATTTTTTATTCAAAAATTATCCTCAAATGAGAGTTTGGTATTTACACACTGTCCTTCCCTACAGAGAGAATCCCAACCTAAAAGGAGCAATCGGAGTCTTAAAATGCCTCAATGATCAAGACTCAGTTTGGAAAAACATGGACGATTTGGTAAAAGAAAAAGGTCGGCATAATTATATTTATCAACTTGAAAATCAAGAAACGTACACCAGGTGCATTACAGAAATTAACCAAAATGATCAATATTTTCAAGAAAAAATTATAAACAGCCAAGAACTAATGGCTAAATACGGGATATCTGGCATACCATCTATCATTGTCGTATCAGAAAATAATCCATCTATAGGAAATAGAATTATTGGTGCTTTACCAAGAGATGAATTTGTTCAGCGAATTGAAGAGATCATCAGGGAAAATTAAATGTTTGAAATGCTAAAAAAACTCCAAGCAACCAAAAACATCACCGATCCTTTCTTGCTAGAGCTTCTAGATGAGGAATCCCAAAAGTTTCAAGGTCAAACCCTTAGTCAAGCCGCCTTCGCCAAGCTCAAAAACTTCATCATCAGCGGCAAAAGTGTCCGTTCTGGCCTGTTTTTACTAGTTGCAGAGAGTTTCAAACGAGAAAACTACCTCAAGAAACGCAGTGATTTGATCCTCGTGGCCGCCGCCCTAGAACTCATTCACTCTGGACTCTTGATTCACGATGACATCATCGACCAAGATGAGTTGCGCCGCGGTCAAGATTCGATCTGGCACCAGTACGCCAAGGAGGCTAGGGAGGGAAAAATCAACAATCCTCAAAATTATGGCGAGAGCTTGGCTATCTGCCTTGGCAGCCTGACTCAATATTTGGCCCAGCTAGCTCTAGAAAGACTTTCTCTCCTGCCTGCCACGACGCAAAAAGTCATCAAGCGAACAATTAACCAAGAAATTATCAAAACTTATTTCGCTGAAATGCTAGATTCCAAAATCACCTTGCAAACAAACGCGCCAACTCCTAGCGAAGTCGAGGAAATGTACCTATTCAAAACTGCTCGCTACACTTTTTCCCTTCCTTTGCAACTAGCCAGTATCATCAATCAACAATCCACAAAACAAGTAGAAAAAATAGTCAAAATTGGCGAAAAACTAGGCTTGATTTTTCAAATCAAAGATGACGAAATCAGCTTGTTTGCCAGCGCTGAAAAATCTGGCAAGAGCTTTGCTTCAGACATCAGAGAAGGCAAAAAAACCCTTCACTATCTCTATGTACTAGAGTCAGCAAACAGTTTAGAAAAAGAGTTTCTGCAAGAATTTTATGGCCAAAAAGAAATCGACCAGCAAAAAATCGAGCAAATTCAAAAACTTTTCAAGAAGCATGCCAATGCAAAAATAGAAGCTTTGAGCGAAAAATTAGCCGCAGAGGCTGCCAGCTTAATTGCTGAAATCAGTTCAGAAAAAACCAGAGAGCTGTTGACGACAACCCTAAACTTCAATCTAACAAGAGAATCTTGATCGTAATTTTTTATGACTGCTCCGATTTATGCTCCTTGATGAGCAGGGTCAATAACACTCCAATCGCCGCTGCGACAAACAAGCTCTTCCAAGCCGCAATGAAGAAATAGAAGATTACAGCCACAAACAACCAAAAAACAATCGCTGCTAAGGAATAAATCATCTCGCGATAGACGAAATAGGATAATGCTTCTCGACCTTTACCGCGCATGATCCAACTACGGTCAAAAAAGAGCCAGTGATAACTGGCCGTCAACTTATCAAAGGCGTTGACAATGGTAATTGTCCAGATATTGAGCATAAAACCACGCAACACCCAAAAAAATGATAAAAAGCCGCCAGACATGAAAAACTGCTTGCGCCCCTTGTCGCGATCGATGTAAGAACCAGCGAAATAACTAATCAAAAGAGCCAAAAATAAAGATAGACTGTAGAAGTAACCAACGCTGTCGTGACTGCCAAGCAAAATAAACATATAAAGCGTCCACAAATTAATGCTGGCATCATTGAAATAGCGCCCTGTAAAACTCACGGCGAGGCGACGAAAAGTTGGCTCAGCCAACCAAGCAGAGAACTCTTTGAAAGAAATATGATCTCTGACTTTGACATTGTCCAGTTGAAGAGAAAACACTACCCCAAACAAAATAATGAACAAGCCAAGTAAAAACAAAGTTTGATAGCCCAAGGTCACAATAATGATGCCTCCCAGAGCCGGAGCAATCATCGCTAGCAAAGTCAACAAGAAGTTGATGATGCCCAGATTAGAGCCAATTTTATTTTCACTGCTGTGTTTGCTCAGTGAATAATGATAGGTGTTCCAAAACAAATTGATTTGCAAGCCGTTGATGACCGCTGCTGTCAACACTAGATAGGGATTTTCTATCGAAAAAAATAAAGCTAGAGCGTACAAACAATAAAACAAATGGCCAAGCAGAAAACCGTAGCGCACACCGTGTTTGGTGAGAATGCGACTGGTAGGAATAGCCAAGAAGAAACAAACCACATAAGTTAACAGATAAACCATGGCAACATTGAAGATGCCTTCCTGCAAACCAGAAAGTTCGAAGCGACTCATAAATGGAAAGCGCAAGTTGAAAAAATATAGTGGCAAGAAAAAAATCATCAACTGGTTAGCCAGATCACGCACCAAACGAATCGCATATAAATATTTGAGATTTTTGGTACGCTGAAAAGTAAAGCTAAAAATCGACATAAAATTAAAAAAATCTCTCGCTAATCAAACAATGAAGCGGCCACTTCTTCGATTGCTTGCTTGAGCAATTGCTGTTCATCTGACTGCAATTTCATCAAAACGTAGTCGCTGGCCGGCACCTTACGCTCCCCACCCCGACTATCTACACCCAAGCGCAAATGCCAAAAGTTTTTGTGGCCCAACTGCTCATAAATCGAAGTTAGGCCATTGTGTTGTTTGGGGCCTTTGCCTTTGTGCAGAGCATATTTGCCTAAGCTTAAATCCAAATCATCGTGAGCCACAATTAGGTGATTGCCCTCATCTTCCTCGAAAAACTGGCTGTAATAGTAAGCAAGAAACTTCTGCAAGCTCTCGCCCGAGCGATTCATGAAGGCCATCGGCTTGAACAGGCAGATATCCTCGGCTAAACCTTTCTGGACAATTTCGCCTTTGACGAAGTCTGCTTGGAACTTCTTGTCAAACCGAAGCTCCATGGAAAACTTTTCTGCCAAATGGTCAATGAAGCTGAAGCCAGCATTGTGTCTAGTGTGCTGATATTCTGCGCCAGGATTGCCAAGACCAACGATAATTTTCATATTTTGCTTCCTTCAGTTTATAATATGCTCACCATGAAAACCATCGGTATCTTCACTAGCGGCTACGGCCATGAAAGTATTGCAGAGGCGATTGCGGAAGACATCAGGCACTTCGCAAAAAATAAATACAAGATAAAAACCTTTAAGCAAGAGCTCATTTTAGATTTTGCTTATAGTTCGCTTTATCGCCTCAACCCCAGCGCCCTGGGACCACCTTTTCGAGTGGTCTCAAATTTATTGAAAACCGATAAAAAACTTAAAAAGATAGTAGAATCTCTGTTTTTGGCCAACAACGAACGTCAGATCAAGACTTTTGTCAAAAAACACAAAATCAATTTAGCCACCAGCACTTACTTTGTTTACAACCCCGCTCTAGAGAAAATCCAAGCCAAATTTAAAATTCCCTTGATCAATGTTTTTACTGATCCAAAAACTATTCACCCGCTCGCTGTTCCTGAATTGGCTCAGAGCAATCTGGTTTTTGATGACAAGTCTGAGGTCAATTCTTCGGCTCATCCTCTCAAGCCAGCTGGCTGGTTCGTCCGCGAACGCTTCGAGGAAGATTACGACCAGCAGGATGTCCGCCGGCAGCTACAAATCGCCAATCGCCTAACCATCCTGATCGTCTCCGGCTCGGAAGGCGCCAACGCCGTCCTCAAAATCCTGCCTAGCATCATCAATTGCACCAAACCAGTCAACTTCATCATCGCTTGCGGCAACAATAAATTCCTGTACAACAACATCCTCGGCATCAAGCAAAGTCTCGAGAAACTCAGCTCTTCGCAAGCAGTCTTGCAGCCGCTTGGTTTCACCAAAGAATTGCACCGCTACATGCAGGCCGCTGACTTGGTGATCGGTAAAGCTGGCCCCAACACTCTCTTCGAGAGCGTGGCGACTCTCACCCCATTTTTTGCTATTACTCACATTCACGGTCAAGAAGACGGCAACCTCGAGATTATCAAAGATTATCAGCTTGGCTTCGTCGAAGAAAATGCGAGCAAAGCCAATCGGAAACTCACTGCGATCCTCAAGAAGCCAGAACAACTCGCCAAATTTCAACCGCACTTGCTGAAGCTGAAAAAATACAATCAGGGCGCAGGTAAAATTTTACTTGAGGAAATTGAGCGCTTGCTGGCACCTTCCGCAAAATAAGTAAGCAACTAAGCAGCGATGTGAATTGCCGCCAACTCCTCCATCGTCGTGGCGTTATCGAGTTTTTTGTCAGTGCGAATTTTGACTAGGCGCGGGAAGCGCAAAGCCACTCCGGCGGTGTGAATAGGCGATTTGCTAATTTCGTCCGCGGCCACCTCGAGAATAATTTCGGGCGTGAGCCACACATCGGGGAATAAATTTTTGTGGACTTCGTAGAGCAGGGGTTTGCTGCCCTGGGGCGCACCGCACTGGTCGGCCAAGGTTTTGATCTGGCGAAACTGCTCGTCGGTGAAGCCGGTGCCAATTTTGGACAGGCTTTTGACTGTCAAATTGCCCTCACCGTCGCGATCAACCACTCCGACCAACAGCGCGCCGATGCCAAAAGCCTGGCGCTTGCCTTTGCCGAAGTAATAACCCATCATCACGCAGTCGATGGTATCGGTCAGCTTGCCTTGACTGCCCTCCTCTTCCTTGATTTTGACCCAGCGCCAAGATTTGCGACCAGCGACATACGCTGAGTCTGGCTGCTTCATCACTGCCCCCTCCAGCCCCATCGCCAGCTGCTCTTCGTGAAATTTCTTGAGTTTGCCTGGCTCATCAATCAATAAGTATTCGGTGTCGCGCAGAAAATCAGCCGGCTTAATAACTTCCGTCAGTTTAGTTTTGCGCTCTGACAGCGGCTCATTCAGTAAAACTTGACCGTCCAGCCATAAGAGATCAAAGGCAAAAAAGCAAATCGGCACTTCCGCAGCCTTGGCCGAGACGTCGTGCTTGCGCTTGCGCTTGATGGTGGTCTGGAAAGGCAAAAACCCGCCCGTCTGGCGATCGATGCCCACCGCCTCAGTGTCGAGAATACAATCCTTGGCTTGCAGCTGCTTGGCGAGGCCCGCTAGCTCGGGAAACATGTGAGTGACGTCGTCCAAATTTCTGGTAAAAGCCTTGTAGGTCAAGCCGTTGTCGGCGAACCCATCGCGCTTGAAGTGCAGCTGTACCCGCAGACCGTCGTACTTGGGTTCAGCGATGACCGGACCCATTTTGTCGATAATTTCAGCCGCGCTGTTGAGGCGTTGACAGAGGACCGGCAAGATCGGCACGCCCAACTCGGCGTGGTAAGTTTCCAGCAGTTCTTGGCTACTCTTTTGGCGATGAGTGACGAGGTAGGCCAGGGCCAGCTTGCCCAAGTCAGCTTTCTTGAAAAAAGCTCTCTCCAGATTGGTGCTGTCGACTTTACTCTGGTTTTTGACAAAAGACAAAGCGTCGAGAATGGTCATGGTCGAAAAGCCAAGACGCATCTTGGACAAAACGATGCGGCTGATGTACTTGGCCGACAAGGGATCGAGCTGCTGCAATAAATCTGCTAACAAAGCGACTTTTTGCTCCTGCGAACCCGCGCCCGAGGAGGTGGCAAGTGCGTGCAAGCTGTCATAAACTTGCTGGATCGATAGTTCGGCGGTGGGACGCGGTAGGTTCAACACAGTCAGCTTGCTCTCAAACAGCTGGCCAATGTCGCCCAATTGCTTGTAGGCTAGCTGCAAATCCGTCAACACCCGAGCGTCATCACTAAAACTCTCGTCAACGCTAGCAAAAAGGTTTTGGTCTACGCTGGCGGGCTGCTTGGCCTGGCCCTGCGCCACTCTGGCTAGGGTGCGCAGCAGCATTTTCTCTGACATCTGAAACTCTAGCGACTGGTAGGACGGCACCAGACTGCCCTGCATCAAGTAAGTCGCTAGGACCAACTCTTGCTCGACACTTGGACTCTGCAGCAAATCAACATACAAATCAGCCAACAAGGCCATCATCTCCAGGCGCGCACTGGCTCCCTCGATTTTTTGTAGGTGGAGAGAAAAGTCACGGAAAAGCATGGTGTTGTTATTCTAGCAGCTAATTAACTTCTTGGGGAAGTTTGCTAAAAATTTGCTTTACAATTATAAAGTGCTATTATGAATATTGAATGAATTTATCAATTACATTTTGCCAATTTTCTCATCTTTGAGATTTTCAGTCCCGCTTCAGGCGGGATTTTTTATAAGCAAAACACAAAAAAAAGGAGTTGAAAGAATGAAAAAGATAATAAATTTACTATTTAGTGCCATTGCACTTTTGGTATTTGCAACACCTGCGTTTGCAGAGTTCAATTCGGTTACTCCTAGTACCAATGACATCAATAAAACAAAAGGGTGGGCTCATGTAAATCAAGTCAGCCAAGGGGTTGGAACTACCGATCTTAAGTTTGTCAACACAAGAGCTTTTTTTAGCTGCTTTGAATACAGGGTCGACAACGAATCAAATACTGTTGATGGGGCAAATCCAAACACATTAGTAACTGATGGGCGATGGACTCAGGTTTGTCTTAATAATTCCGCACAAACTAAAACCATACCAGCAAATGAATATGTTGACGTGCGCATGGTTTATGGAGCCGAATCAGATGAACGTTTTGACTGGACGAGGTTTGATGTATTACCTGCTCCGTTTGTAAGAAGTGCAGAAATAACCTCTCCCACAATAAACCAAGTCGTCCAAGGACTCGTCAATTTCAATGCAACTCTTAATGACAAAGATGGAGACGATTCCGTTCAGTGGGCTGTTCGCAAAGGAACTTGTGCTGCCGGAACTAACACGGTACTTGGCAATGTTGACGGCTTCAATAGCCCATCCACCTGGGATCATTTCAGTTTCCATGCATCGGCCGACACTTCATCCTGGGTTCCTGGAGGTTATTGCTTTATCTTTAACCCTTCAGAAAGTGCAGGCGACACTGCAATTAGAGAAACAAGAGAATTCGTGGTAGCTGATACTAAAGCTCCATTGGTAACGATTAACACTCCCAGCGAAGGTGAAACCTTATCAGGTGTTGTCCATATATTTGGAACAATTGTTGAAGATCTAGCGATGGGTAATTACAATATTGCTATTTATCCTGGAGGTGCTGATTTTATGGATTTTAGTAAAAGGATAGAGCAATCAAATGTAAATCCCGCCACTATATTTAACAACCAAAAAATATTCGAGTGGGACACAGCCTCGGGTTTATATCCTGATGGTGAATATTTGATTAGATTTGCAGCTAGAGATGCAGCTGGGAACAGAGATCTGACATTAGATCCATATCTTGGCGGCGATGATTCTCAGCATGTAATTAAAGTCATGGTAAAGAATAATCCAGATGTAGTTGCCTTGCCTACAGATAAAAATCAATGCAAAGATGGTGGCTGGAAGTCCTTTAGCAGCCTCGGTTTTAAAAACCAAGGTGCTTGTGTCAGCTACGTCCAAAGCAACGATAAAGCAGGTAAAAGATAAAAATAACTTAAGTAAAGTTTAAATTTTACAACCCGTTGAGAAATCAGCGGGTTGTTTTTATTCTTTTTCTTTAATCATCAGGCACTCTTGGGCAAATATCTAAGCAACAGTTCTAAATAATCATCTTGCGTTTTTTGTGAAATTAAATCAGTGTCTAGAAGAGCGAGTTTATCAGCTGTTTTGGCAATTTGTTCGCATGGACTGAAATAAAATCCTTCCCTACTTGCCACAAAATACCAAGCATCGCTCCAGCGTTCATAAGTTGCCTGAGCCATGTTCTGTAGCAGAGCAAAATCAAGTTTGGACTGCAGTTTAACTTCGACAAAATTGATGCGGTTGGCTGAATCAGTAATTATAAAATCAGGTGAATGTCTAATATTCTCAAGCACAGCCTGATTCTCTTTTACCTCCCTAATCTCCTCGCGCGTAAATTCACTGGCAATATATTCATAACCAAAGTGAGTCACCTTGTAACCTTCACTGCGAAACATCATTTCGAAGATAATTTCTGCAATTCTGCCCTTGATTAACTTCTCGGTAAAAACTAAATTTGACATAGAAAAAGTATAGCACTAACAAAAAACTCAAGTTTAATTATTTTTTGCGGGAAAACAACTTGCTAGAAATAGAAAAATAACTACTTCACCAAACTGTAACTCACGCCCTTGGTCACGCCGTGCTTGGTCACTACGCCTTTGCCGATCAAGTCTTTCAAATCGCGCAGAATGGTGTCGACGGAGACGTTGGGCAGCGCCGACTGAGCGTCGTCGGAGGTGATTTGGCCTTGGTTTTGCAAGATTTCGAGCAAGATGATCTGCCGCTCGGAGAGAGCCACTTGCTGGCCGAGCTCGCGCTGAATCTTGAGGTCTTGGGAGAGTTTGAGGACTTTTTGTTTGACTTTGTCGATTTCCAGAGCCAAGCCGTAGGCGAAATACTCCAGCCAATAGGTGAGGTCTTTCTGGTCATTTTGCTGCACCGAGAGCAGCGCTTGGTAATAAGCCTCCACGTCGCTGTCGAAGTATTCTTCCAGCGAGAAAAAGCGCTTGAAATCATAATCGGCTTCGTACAGCACCAAAGTCGCCAAAGCCCGCGCTACCCGACCATTGCCCTCGACGAAGGGGTGGATGAAAACCAACTGGTAGTGGGTGATGGCGGCCCGAAAAACCGGGTGCAGCTCGGCGGCGGCTGGGCTAGCTAACCAGGCAAAAAAATCTTCGAGCAGGAAGGGAATTTCGACCGAAACTGGTGGGCGAAAAACCACTTGCCCATCGGCGGCACCACGCACCATCACTTGTTTGTTGCGAAAAGCGCCGATTTCTTCTTCGTCTAGCAACTTCTGCATGGTCAAGCGATGTAGAGTCAGCAAAGTATCAAGAGTGAGCTTGGAGCGATCCTTGCGCAAAGGCGACTGATCAATCCAAGCAATGACATTGCGGTAGTTGATCACTTCCTGGATGTCGCGATCGCGAGCGACGATGCCGGTTTGGTCGACGACCAGCTGAGGACTATGCGCCTCGCGCAACTGAATAACTTTACCGGCCTGCTCGGCGCTCAGCTCGTTACCCTCGATGTGAGTGCCGAAATGGACGCTGCGAGTCATGGCTTCGTCGCGAAATTTAGCTTCCCAGGAAGGGACTAGGGCGGCGTGATCGATTAGAGCTTTGGCGGATTCAACGGAAGAAATGTAGGTGAGCAAGTGATTGGTGATCGCAAACTTGGGCTGATACATTTAGATTGATTTTAAACTAGTTTCATGAGTTTGGGAAGAGATTCCTTGCAAAATTTACAGGAATTGGCGAAATAGTGTCAATTAATTTTTTCAAATGAGTTAAAATCAAATCTAGCCATGACTAAAGCCCCAAATAAACAGCTCCAACTAGCCCTCCAGCAACTCTATGTCCCAGAGCCCACCTCGCACAAAGGTCAAAATGGCAAGCTGCTGATCATCGGCGGCAGCGAACTTTTTCACGCCGCCAGCAAGTGGAGTCTCGACGTAGCCAGCAAAATAGTCGACATGGTTTTTTATTCGTCTGTGCCAAGCAACAATCGCTTGTTGGCAGAAGCCAAAGGCAATTTTTGGAACGGCATCGTCGTCAAGCGTCCTGATTTGGACAGCTACATCAGAGAAGCCGACGTCGTGCTCATCGGCCCCGGCATGGACCGCTCTCTCTACACCAGGCTGCTGGTCAATCGCCTGTTGCGGCGCTATCAGGCGAAAAAATGGGTGATCGACGCAGGTGCTCTGCAAATGATCAACCCTAAATTACTTGGGTCAGCACACATCATCACTCCTCATCATCAAGAAATGGCGCTTTTGCAAGGTAAAAATTCAAGCTTTAACGAAAACAATTATCAGGCAAAGTGTTATTGCTTGCTCAAGGGGCCAGTCGACAAGATTTTTTCACCTAAGCAAGCCGAATCTATCGAAGTCGCTGGTGGCAACGCTGGCATGACCAAGGGGGGCACGGGCGATGTCCTGGCTGGCTTGCTGGCTGCTCTCTACTGCAAAAACGACGCGCTCCAGAGCTGCCTAATTGCCAGCCACATCAACAAAAAAGCGGGCGAAGAACTCTACAAACGACAAGGTCATTATTTCAACAGCTCCGACCTGGTCGAAACAATACCACTAGTCCTCTGGGAAGAGTTGGACAAAGCTAAGCGTCAAACTAAAGCTTAATAACCTTGAGCATGGGAATTTTCGTTTGCAAACTCCGCAACACGTCAACGTCGGCGGTGCTTAAAATACTCTGGTAATTTTCAAGCAAGCTAAGCACCATCGCCTGACTGTGTTCATCTAGCTCAGACAGCACGTCATCAAGCAGCAAAACTGGCTGATAGCCAATCTTGTCAGTCAAAAACTGCAGCTCTGCCATCTTCAGCCACAAAACCCCGAGGCGCTGCTGACCTCTGGAGCCATAAGCTAGCAAGCTGAGGTCGTGAATGCCTTTTGCCTCCTCTAAGAAATTGAGGGAGAAATCATCCTTGTGCGGACCAATCAGGCTGTGACCAAGCATAATTTCTTTGGCCAGGTACTCCTGCTGACGAGCGGCGGAAATGACCGATGGCTCGTAGGCGATGTTGAGTTCGAAAGGAAAAACCACTTCGCGAATGAAGTCGATGAAATTGGCTCGCTGCTGTTGCAAGATTTCGCCGTTTTTGAGCAAATTAGTGTTCCAAAAACTTAAGACCTCTACTGTCTCCTGACCCTCACTCACCTTTTGCAGCAAGCGGTTGCGGCGCTTGAGAGTTTGCTGATAACGGCTAAGGGCCAGATCATAATCGCTTGACACCATGCAGAGAGCACTATCGAGAAAATCGCGCCGTCGCCCCGGGGAGCCTTCGACCAAGCGCAAATCTTCCGGCCGAAAAACCACCGCCTTGAAAAAAGCCAAAAAATCCTTCTTGCGCCGCCTGACGTCGTTCATGGCAAACAAGCGATATTGGGTACGCTTGCCAGCCACCTCGCCTCGAGTCAACATCACCTCCAGTTTCAGCTCTTCTTCACTAGAATCACCCACTCCCTCCAGATCGATTAGACCTTGCACTCGTCCTAGATCGGTTTCCAAGCGCAACATTTCTTCAATTTTGCCGGCCCGGAAACTAGTCGCACTGGCCAGCAGATAAATCGCCTCGATGATCGAGGTTTTGCCAACACCATTGTCGCCAAAAATCAAGTTAGTTTGCGCAAAAGTGAAGCTTTGCAAGCTAAAGTTGCGAAAATTTTGCAAAGCGAGAGATTTGATTTTCATGAGAGTCTATTTAAACACACGGTAGAAGCGCAACCACAAATAGCAGAGCGCCAGCTGCCAATATAGACAGAAAAAAAGGCAAAACTGGTAAAGAAAGGCAAAAAAAATACTGCTCACATAGTAGTTGGCCAGCAAATTAATTTTTAAAGAGGTTAGCAAAAGCAGGCCAAAAAGACTGGGATAAAAAACAAAGGGCAATAAAATTTTGTTTTTGACCAAAAGCTGCATGCTGCGATAAGGATGAAGCAACAACCCCAAGAACATCTGTCCGCTCGAATAAAAAAAGGACTCAAGAAAGACGAGGGTTTGATTTTGACGATAAGACATCTAATTGAGGCTAAATTTTAATAAATTCCAAGCAACTGTCGAAGCGAGAGCAAGCGTTGCGATTGTCTGCCACAGATAAGTGGCCACAAAACTGGCCAAGCCGCTCAATTTCTCAGGCACCAAGCGTTCTTGACCGAGAACACTTTGTTCTTTGGCCACGCCTTTGAGCAAAGTGAGGAAATTATCTTCTCGCATCGTTTTGTTCCAGTTGCAACCATAAAGTTTTAAATTCCTGGCGAGCACGAAACAAATCCGACTCAACAGCCTTAACGCTGTTGCCTAGTTCTAAAGCGATTTCTTTGACTTTTTTGCAATCAACATATTTTTTGAGCAGCAGCTCGCGATTTTTAGCCACCATTCTCTTCAACACCAGGCTAACCGCTTCTGCACTAGACGCCGCATCCTTGTAGTTCTGTTCGAGAAAAAGATCGCTAAGAGGGATGGTCTGAATAAATTTTTTGGCGTAACGCTTGCGGTAATAATCAGCGATTTCGTGACGCATGACGCTTTGCATCCAGGTCAAAAGTGAAGACTTACCCTGAAAAAGATTGAGGGTTTGTAGGCAACTAACAAAAGTTTCCTGCACAATCTCGCCAGCAACCTGCGCCGAAGGCACCTTTAGAGCAGCTAACTGCCTAAGCTTGCTGCGATATTTCTTAAACCAGTATTCGACAGCCAGAGCATCGCCCTTCTTCAAAGCGGCTACCAGGATAGCTTCATTATCAAAACCAACAAAACGATTAAGCCTGTGCATTTCAATCTCTATTCTACACCATTTGCACCAACTACTTTTGACCGAGCTTCGCGAGGGAATGTCCGAAGTGGAGACGAAGGACGTGCCTTGCAAAAAAATGTGGTCCGAAATACAATCAAGCTGCATGTTGAAAAATCAACTTTTTTTCTTGTTTGCTCTCATCTGGTTTGGACTCTCGCTACTTGCTCCTCATCAAGCACTAGCACAAAGCGTGCAGTTTCAAGACACCCAGGATGTGGTTGTCACTCTTGATGACAAGCTCGTGCTTAAGGATGGCTCGCTGGTCAAAGATGTCTTCAACAGCACCGATGATATCGTCAACCTCTTGGTTGGAGTTTTGTTTATCGGCGCAGGTTTTGTGCTCTTCATCATGATGATTGGCGCTGGTTTTGCCATGATCAGTGGTGGTGGCAGCGACAAAGAAAAAGCCAAAACCACTCTCACTTCTGCTCTAATTGGCTTCGTCATTATGTTTGCCGCCTACTGGATTATGCAAATTATCCAACTCCTGACGGGAGTAGACATGTTCTTTTAAAATAGTCTATAATACACAAGTCATGAAAAAGATCATCTTTAGCACCTTGTTAAGCCTGACACTGATCTTTTTTGCCAGTCAAAGCGTCTTGGCGCAGTCAGTCTTTGGCCCCATCGAAGCACCTCAGGGCGTATCACAGTTAAATGATGACGCTGGAGGCATCGGCCTACTGCTATTCATCTCCAACATGATCAAAATGCTTTCAATCGTAGCCGGCATCTGGGTAATGTTCAACTTCGTTATTGCCGGCTTTACCTACATTACTTCAGCAGGCGACAGCGGCGCTTACAGCAAGATTGGAGAGAAGCTCTCTTTCAGTGTTACCGGTTTATTGCTAATCGTAGCGGCCTACACCATCACTGGCGTAATTAGTCTGCTCATTTTTGGCGACGCCACCTACATTCTCAATCCAGACATACCAACTGCAATCCCAGTACCCTAATATGGCAAACATCGGCTCCATCGAACCCATCAGCGAAGCAAGAGCTCCAGAGATCGTTAACTCTACTGGCGAAGGCTTTCTTGCTTCCCTGGAACTCTACATCGGCGACATTATTGGCGCCTTAACCGCCCTAGCAGCCTTGTTTTTTATCGTGTACTCCTTCTTAGCCGCTTTCGAGTGGGCTACGGCTGGTGGTGACAGCGGTAAAGTCGAAAAAGCTAAAAACAGATTTATCTGGGGCACACTAGGCCTGGTCTTGATCGTTGCCAGCTACTCGATCGTTGGTCTAATTGGCAGTTTAGTTGGCATTAGCATTCTAGATCCTGCAGAACTAATTAATAACATTGTTCCTGGAGGACCATAAATGACGCTTAAAAACCTCAAAACCCTATTGCTGATCAGCCTTTTCAGTTTGGGTTTGTTTTTGTTAATTGCTCCAGAATCTCAGGCAGCAATTGTCAATCCAGTGATTGGCGAGCTCGGCACCAACGAAGGCGCTGCTGACGGCAGCAAATTCATCAACTACACCGTTTACCTATGGCGCACCAGCATCAATCTGGGTGCTCTGGCGGTCATCGCTTTCTTTATCTGGGGAGCCTTCGAATGGCTGACGGCGGGCGGAGACAGCAAAAAAACCGAAACTGCTCGCAGCCGTATTACCAATGCCATTGTCGGCCTGGTAATTATGGTTGCTTCTTTCACCATCTTGAGTTTTGTCAGCAAGGTTTTCTTTGGCGAAAACTTCGATCTGTTGCGTTTAACTTTCCCGACTAGAACCGAGGTTCCAGCAGCGGCTCCAGCAGCTCCAAGATGGCAAGATATTCCAGAAGGTTGGAACCCTCTTCAAAATCCATAATTATTATGACCAAACAACTCGCTCAACTCACCCTAGACATCGCCAGCGAAGCTCAAAACGTGGGCCTGCAAGGCGCAGAATTTCACGAGAGCAGCGACGGCGGTTTTGGCGTCTTATTTGGAAGCTTGATGCGCGCGGCAATGGTAATTGCCGCCATCCTCGTTTTAGTCTTTTTGATCTGGGGAGCGATCGAGTGGATCACTTCAGCTGGCGACAAAGGCAAGGTGGAAAGCGCCCGCAATAAAATCAGCAACGCCGTGGTCGGCATGGTTATATTGGCCGCCGTCACAGCAATTTTTCTAGTCATACAAGGATGGCTGGGGCTAAACGTTTTGACATTTGGGTAAAAGTTAACTAAAATTATTAGACAGTTAAAAATTATAAGGAGTTAATTATGAAATCAATCAAAAAGATCGCTCTTGCTAGTTCAAGTGCTGTTGCTGGCTTATTAGCCTACGCCCCAATGGCCATGGCACAACCAGTCATCAATACCATCGAAGCAGGCACCGGCTATGCCAATAATTTCGGCACCATGTTTAATAGCCTTCTTAACGTAGTTATGCTGGTTGCAGCTCTGCTAGTTTTCGCCTACATGATCTGGGGAGGCGTTGAATGGATCACCTCTGGAGGCGATAAAGGCAAGGCTGAAAGTGCTCGCAATAAATTAACCGCCGCCATCATTGGCCTGGTCATTGTGGCCGCCTCTTACGCAATCGTCACGCTGGTCGTCCAATTCCTGGGCTTTAGCAGTTTCGATAACGTTTTCCAAGACATTGGCACCATCAACGACCCTCGATAAAGCCAATCATTTTATACGAATTATCAAAGCCCGCTTAAAAAAGCGGGCTTTTTGCGACAAAAAGTCTGGACAGACTTCTTTTGAAATGTGCTAAAATTTATACTTAATTAATCAATTATTTATTTCAGAAGAAGTCTTATTTAAAAACCAATGCAACTCGTCCAACAAGCCTACGCTCAAACCCAAAGCTGGGAAGCGATTAATGAGAACTGCGTCAATTCTGGAGTAGCCACCATTCAAGGCTTGGGCTGCGCTCTAGCCAATGTACTTTCCGTCGCTTTAACCATGCTCGGCATTGCCGCCTTCATCATGATTATCATCGCCGCCTTCAACATGATGATTATGGGTGGCAACAGCCAAGCAACAGAAAAATCAAGAAACACCATCACCTATGCTGTGGTGGCCATTGTTCTCGCTCTCTCGGCCTTCATTATCATCAATTTAATCTCAGATTTCACCGGCATCGAAGCGATTAAAAATTTCTTCATTCCAGGGTCAGGCAAAGATTGGGGAGGATAAGCCATTCCAGAAAGCATGACTCAGGTTGATCGTTTTAGAGGCGCCAATTAATCAATTTTATTTACCAAACCTTCGCTGTCTCAAAACATACTCAGCCAGCGCTTTTTCGAACTCAGCTTCATCAAAATCTGGCATCAAGACATCAGTAAAATATAGTTCGGTATAAACAGTCTGCCAGGTCAAGAAGCCAGAGAGGCGCTGCTCTCCGCCAGGACGGATTAGCAGGTCTGGATCTGGCAAATCAATTTTCTGCTTGGTGTCCATAAATTGCTCGAAGTTTTCCTCGCCTTGTTGCACTGCCCTCCTGATCTCGTCTCGACCGCCGTAGTTGAGAGCGAAGGTCACTGTCAATTTTTGGTTGTTCACTGTTTCTTTGATCCAAAAATCCACCCCGTCCTGGATATCTTTTGGAAAACGACTCATGTCGCCAATAACAGCCACTCGCACTTGCTTTTCGTGCAGTCTTTTGGCGCTGGTCTGAAAAGTTTCGCGAAAAAGATCCATTATTCCAGAAATTTCTTCTGGAGGACGCTGCCAATTTTCAGTACTGAAGGCCCACAAGGTCAAATATTTAATATTCTTGGCAATGGCAAAATCTGCCAAGCGCTCGATCATTTCCTCAGCAACCTTGCGGTGGCCTCTAATGATGGCCAACCCGTTTTTTCTAGCCCAACGACGATTGCCGTCCATGATAATAGCAACGTGAGCAGGAACTAATGAATTTATTTTTTGCATACTTGTTCGATCTTTCTAATTAAGTCTGACTCATCTAAAAACAAATTTAACCAAGGAGTTATTTGTCTGTCCCCCAGTTGCTTGGCTTTGACATCTGTCCAACTTAGCCAAACATAATTCTCTACTTCGTCTGGGTTTAGATCAATTTTTAATTTAACAAAGGCTTTGTCGTCCAAAACAGTCACAAAAAAATGATCGAACTCGTTTTCGGCAAAACCATTTTCGCATGCCACCTGATAATCCAAAACAGCCACCTCTTCAAGCAGCCAGTTTTCTTGCCAATCGACGCCCAGCTCTTCCTTCGCTCGACGCTTTACGCAAGCGACGTGAGTTTCTTCGGGGATTAAATTGGCGCAAAGAGTGTTGGCCCATTGCCCAGCACCAACAATCTTTTTACCACTTCGCTGCTGAAGCAAGAGCTTGAGAGAACCATCACTTGAGCGATGAAACAAAAACCAAGACACAGCCTGGTGTTTTTGACCTGAGCCGCGATGTGCAGAGATGAGATCGACGTGTCCAATCACCTCGTCTCTTTCGTTAACTAAATTTACTTGACGCATAAGCAAACGCTATTATACTATGATTTTTCTGCAATGTTCGCCCTGCATCTTTCACGACCAAAGGGTCCGAAATTCGCGTTGCATCTTTCGTACCAGCTGTTTTTTTACAACGCAATTAACATGCATTGTAAAAAAACAGGGTCCGAAATATAATCACCAGAGACCAAAGCATGCTAGACAAACAATATCAAGCCAACCTCCATGAAGAACGGATTTATGAACTGTGGTTAAAAAACGACTGCTTCAACCCAGACAGCCAGATCAATCAACAGCTGCACCCAAAAAAAAGCGGTAAAGCCGAGAGCTTTGCTGTCATTATGCCCCCGCCCAATGCCAACGATCCGCTTCATGTCGGCCACGCCATGTTTGTCACTCTCGAGGACGTCATGGTGCGCTTCGCTCGCATGCAAGGCAAAGACACTGTTTGGATTCCTGGCACCGATCATGCCGGCATCGAGACGCAGTTCGTCTTCGAGAAAAAACTCAAAAAAGAAGGTCAAAGTCGCTTCAATTTCGATCGCGAGGCTCTTTTCCAGATGATCTGGGACTACGTAGCTGAGAATTCCGCCACAGCCATCGAGCAAATCAAAAAACTCGGCGCCAGCGCTGATTGGAGTCGGTTCAAGTTTACTCTCGACCCCGACATCGTCGATGCTGTTCTTGATACTTTTATCCAGATGAATCAAGACAAGCTGGTTTATCGCGCCAATCGCCTGGTTAATTTTTGTCCCAAGTGTGGCACTGCTTTTAGCAACCTAGAGGTGAGTCATAAAGAACAGGCTAGCCCACTCTACTACATCAAGTACGGCCCCTTCGTCTTGGCGACCACTCGTCCAGAGACCAAGTTTGGTGACACCGGCCTAGCCGTCCACCCAGGTGATCAGCGCTACCAGCAGTATGTCGGTCAGGAAATTGAGGTTGAGGGTCTAAGTGGCAAATTCAAGCTCAAAGTGATTGCCGACGACTTCGTCGATCCAGAGTTTGGGACCGGTGTGGTTAAAATCACCCCCTATCATGATTTCAATGACTTCGCTGCCTGGCAAAGACATCAAGACGAGCTCCCACCTCCCATTCAGGTGGTGGATTTTACGGGTCGTCTAACTGAGGCCGCTGGCAAATACGCTGGCCTCAAGGTTGCTGCTGCTCGTGAGCAAGTCGTCGCCGATCTGGAAAAACAAGGCCTGCTGGTTAAAACCGACCTCAACTACGAAAACAACCTTAGCGTTTGTTACCGCTGCAGCAGCCCTATTGAGCCCTTGCCTCTCCCCCAATTTTATATCAAGGTTAAAAACCTAACCGAAGCGGTGCTTAAAAAACTAGACGCTGGCGAAATCAAAGTTCACGGCGCAGGGCACGATAAAATCCTTAGACACTGGCTAGAGAAGCTAGAAGACTGGAACATTAGTCGCCAAATTACCTGGGGCATTCGCTTGCCCATTTGGTATTCGGCTGCCGAAAATCCAGATGCACAGATTACTTTTATCGACCAAGACAAACAGCAGCTTTCTGGCCAGCTTAGTGAACTACTCAAAAATCACTCTCTGACAGAAATCAAACGGGGCTTACAAAACATTAGTCCCAGCATCACTGCCAAATACGCCGTGAGCAAAACCAGTCCTGGCGAAAACTACCTGCAAGACACCGACACCTTTGACACTTGGTTTTCCTCGAGCCAGTGGCCTTTTGTCACATTGCTTAAAAACAAGCCAGGCGACTTTGAGCGCTTCTACCCCACTCAAGTAATGGAAACCGCTTATGACATCCTGATGTTTTGGGTGATGCGAATGCTGATGATGGGTGTTTATAAAACTGGCCAAACGCCCTTCAAAACTGTTTACCTGCACGGGCTCATTAGAGACGCCAAAGGCCAGAAGATGAGCAAAAGCAAGGGAAATGTAGTCAATCCGATGGAAATCAGTCAAAAACACGGTGCTGACGCGCTCAGGATGGCCCTGGTGATTCGCTCCAGCGCAGGTTTGGACAAATCCTTAAGCGAGGGCGACTTCAAAGCTGCTCGAAACCTCAGCAATAAACTCTGGAACGCCAGCCGCTTCATTTTGCTTTCCAGAGAGGAAAACGACAACAGATCAAACAAAGTCGGTCAAAACGACCGCGAGTTCGAAAAAAGAATCAAGAGCGTGGTGGCAGAAATCACCAAAAATATAGAAGCTCTACAACTGGGCGTCGCCAGCGACCGCCTCTACGACGAGTTTTGGCACTGGTTTTGTGATGAATGTATAGAAGAAAACAAGAAAGGCCTGATCGGTCAAGATTTATTACTAGAAGGCCTCAAGGTTTTTCTTAAGCTTTTCCACCCCTTCATGCCTTTTGTGACCGAAGCCATCTGGCAAGAGCTCGTTAAAGAGGGTCTAAGCGACGAAAAAATCCTTGCCAGCAGCCCCTGGCCGGTGTTAGACTAGCTCGGTGTCAAAATTGCTTTTTTACCCCAGACTCGCCTGGTTGTGCTTCAAACTAACCTTAAACCTGCTGTTTCTAAGCGTCGAACTCATTCTCGCCGATGTAAACAAAAAATCTTTACAAGGCATAGTTCTCTTCGCTTTGCTTGCGGCCAGCCTTGTCAGCAACCTCTATCTGTGGCGGCTCAAAAACACTCCAATTGAAACCGCTGCTGAAACCCCAAGCATTTTTTCAACCGAAAACAACGCTGGGCCAACTAAAAAATGGACTCTAAGTCCAGAACAAGTTGGTGAACAGATGGCGTTTTATCAAAGCTTAGAAGCAAAAGGGGTGCAGAACAAAGCTGTTTTTCTCAACTTGAGCAACATAAGCCTCGCTCTTGGCGAGAGTGAACAAAGCGAAACATATTTAATGAAAGCATTAAGACTTTAGGCCTCTGACTTCTCTTCTGCCTCAGGCTCTTCTTTCTTGTCTCCTGCCAATTCTGGCTCCACCAGCTCTCCGGCCACCTCTTCTTCAACCTCCTCCTCGGCTTTTTCTTGGGCCAAAGCTATAACAACCTGCTCGGCAACTTCGTCTTCAGCCAACACCAAAGCAACCCTGTCACGATCAAAAGCCAAAGAATCCAGGGTGATTTGGTCGCCAATGGCAGCCAATTTGCCCTGATCAACTTCAAATTTCTCTGGCAAATCTGTTGGCAGCGCCTCAACTTCAATGCTGTCTTTGACCAAAACCAAAACAGCGTTGTCAACGTCAAATTCTCCCACCAACTCAATTGAAATGTGCGCGCGAATTTTTTCGCTTAGGTTAACTTTTCTAAAAACCACGTGAAGGATATTCTTGCCAAAAACGTCATATTGGACGTCGTCAATTAGGACTGGAAATTCTCCCTTCTCACCCTCAATTTCTAGGTAAATGATGGCGTTTTCTCCTAGTTTTTTGTAAAGCTTGGCAAAAGCTGAGGCCTCAAACTGCAGGGCAATTGAATTTTTGCCTGCTTGATACATGTTGGCCAACAACATTCCGGCACGACGCAGCATGGCCGGCTTTCGATCGTCTTGTCTCTTACTAGCACTGAATTTTATTTTTTCCATAGGCGGCATATTTTAACACAGGATAAATGCGTTGAATAGCGGCTCCAAGATAAAGATAACAAAAGGGATCAAAATAAAAATCAAAAGTTTACAAACTTGCAGCCAAAAAGGCCGGTCAAGGCAAATAAAACGCCTTACTTGTCTTTAATGTCACGTGAAAAATCAATAGCAAAAAGGAAATGGTCTAAATTGTCATTATTAAAAATTAAAGTTTTGTTTTGATAGGTGCCGCTAGGAGCAACTAGCTGAGGGTGCAGATCTTCATCAAAAACAATTCGATAAACTGTTTTTTTATCAAGAATGCCCGCCTGTTTCTGATCAAAGAAAACATAGGAAAAATCAGCCTGAGCAGAGTTGGGCACCGTGTAAACAATAAGCAAGTCAGCGCTCTGCTGGTTTGGAACGTTAATTGTTAAGCTTAGCTGAGAGCGATCATCTCTTCTGTTTAGAACCATGTTTTCTTCTCCAAGCCTTTGACCATTTAGCTCAACCTTTTCTAAATCGGCGTCCGGGTGGAAATAAAACCGCAAAAAGCCCCGGTACTCTCCAAGAGGCCAAAGATTGCTTGTACTTGAGTTCTCAAAAACTATTTTGCGTCGATGACGAATAAAATCAGCGGTAATCCCGATGTCGTGGCTGATTTCTCTGCTAATCATCGCGCTTACTTTGTTCGTTGAAACATTAGCTTCTAGTTGAAAAAATGAATCTGTTAGACAGCTTTCTTGTTTAAATTCCACAGGACAAGCCGCTTCAATTTTCTGGCCGCCCCAGGAGTTAATTTCTATACTTTGAGCAAGAGCTTGATTTGTGGAATAAAACAACAACTCTCGCTGATTTAAAGAATTTCGCAAAACATTCATTGTGTCAAAAAACTGCCCTTCACTTAGGCTCACTATTTTCTCCAGCACTTTTCTAGCAAGTTGCCAACTAGTGCGCAGTTCGCCTCGAATTTCATGGTCAGACAAAGCTTTATTGCGCAAGATTTCTAAATAATTGCCCTGGTTAATTTTTAATTCCTCTTGTACGTCTACTCCACCCCATGAGGCCAAGAGTTCTGACATTGTCTTAGAGTTAAGAGCCACAAAAAAGCCAATTCTTTGACCCAGGGATTGCTCAAAAAACCAAGCTATGTCTAAGCTGGCCAGAGCGAAATCTCCCTCCCAGTTGGCGTCGTGCAAATAAAAAACCTCCTCCGACAAAACTCTCTTGATTTCTTCTGGTGCCGCCCTACTTCCATAAACTCGATCTCCTAGCTCGTCAATTGAATAAACTTGCTTGTCGATCAGAAAACCCTTTTCAAAACTCAGGATAATCGCTTCTGTTAAAAAACCACCAGAAGCACGAAGCTCGTTGCTGTCTTGCACCAGAATCAGAACGTTCGTTCTCCCCTGCTCCAGCAAAGCGACGGAAAAAGCCTCTAAAAACCTTTTTGCCTGCAAAGAATCTTTCAACTCGGCCTTATTCTCCTCCAGCTTAAAATTCCAAAACTGCTGCTCTTCCCCTTCATACAAATCTAGGTTTAAATCTGCCAGGTAAGCTCCAAGCTCTCTCTGAGCTGCAATTTTATTGTCCAGTGATGACAGCGCATCTTCCCAGGCTGCAGACAGATCGAATCCTCCTTCTAGAGTTTTTTTATAAAGCTGATAGCTGTTGAGGCGATAATTTCTGGAGGCCGGCACTAAATTTGAAAGAGCTGTCTTTAGCTGTACGAGGTCGGCAGCGCCGGTCAAGCTCTCTTCCAATAAATACTTCCTGTATTGCTGGTGTTGAAAATAAAAAACAGAATAAAGAATTGATTCATCAATCTTTTCAATTGATTCTCCGTTGTTTTTAACCGCCAAGAAAAGCTGTTTTTGCAAGAGCTTTTGGCTATAAGAAAACAACAGTGCCAAGAAAAGGACAGTAAAGCCAAGAATAGAAACTGTTAGGCCAATGCCAAACAACCACCTCCTTTTTTTAGTTTTTTTAATAATCTTCTCGCCCTGTTCAATATTTTTTTCTTGACGAACTTGTTTCTCTAGGTTGCGATGAGAAGAAAACAATTCTTCAATTTTTCCGGTCAACTCCTCGCCTCCAAACTCTTCCTGAGGCTCGCTGAGGGGCTTCTTTCGGGGATTTTTAAACAAACTAAACAAGTTGTAGCTGAAAGGTTTTTTAAAGTCCTTTTGAGCCTCTTTTTGCAGTTTTTTTTGGTTTTCTTTCACGCTTTCTACAGTAGCAGCCCTTATAGCTTCGAGGGATGCTTTTGAGCCCTGCGCGGATCTCTGGAGATGGGGAATAAGCCTGATTTTTTGATCAACCAACGCTTCAATTTTTGATCCGCTGTTTTTAACTAGAGTAAACTCATTTAAAAAATCAGCCTTTTTTACTTCACTAAAAATTTGAAAGGTTTTTAGTTTTTTCTGGAAATATTGTTCGTAGAGACCAGCGGTCTTCTTTAGCAAAGCAGTCGACAAAACAGCCCTGCCTCTTAATAAAAACCTATCTGGAATATGAGGCTTTATTAAACGCAGCTTAATCGTCCCGAAGAAACTAGCCTCATCCTGAAAATAAAACTTTTTTTGTGGGTCAATTAAGCCGTTTTGTTGAAGCGCTGAAAAAAAGAATAGAAGGGGATAGGTGATTTTTTCTTGAGTTAAAAGCAAATCTTGCGCCAAAAAAACCTGAGACTGAGGAAATTTCTTCAAAAAACCAGCCAAAAAATTGGTTTGTTTGGATAAGAAATCATTGTATTCTCGATCTAATTCTTCAACCGTCTCGATGAAGCTACAGACTTCTGAAAGCAAAATCGTAGGAACAACTTGACTTTGTTTCTCGTTAATTTTATCAACCAAAGAAAAAACTTCCAGATAAAAGTCTGGCAAAATCCGACCAAAACCGCACAACAAGACAATCTTGTAAATCTGCCTGTTTTGTTTCAAAAAGTCCCGAGCCTGATCAAAAAAAGACTCGTCGAGGAATATGGTTCTGGTTTCCAGAGAGCTTGTCTGCAAAAAATCCTCAATCAGCCTGCTCAGCTGAAGCCTTGGCTCGCTTAAAATTAAAACCAGTGGTTGATCTGCTTCCAACCGAGAAAGAGTTTTCATCTAGGAAACATTTTAAACTAAAGCGTCATCCATTGCTTGATTGGCTAAAGCATCCGCCCGTTTGTTTTCTTCTCTGGGAACATACTTAATCTGCCAAGAGCAGTGGGGGAGAGCGTCCAACGCTTGCCAGTTTTGTTTGGCTAGATCCAACAGGCGAGCTTCCTTAATCTTCCAGCGCTTATTCATTTGTTCTACAACCAGCTTAGAGTCGAGGAGAAAAATTAAATCAAATTCCCGACCTTGCTTGGGCAAATAATTCTTCAAAAACTCAAGAGATGCTTGCAGTGCCAAGTATTCAGCTTCATTATTGGTCTTATGACCCAAAAAGTGAGATGTTTTGGAAATTTCCCGACCTTGCTCATCGCAGACATAAATCCCTGCTCCAGCTGGTCCGGGGTTGCCTCTCGCCCCACCGTCAGTATAAATCGATATTTTTTTCCGCATATTTACCGCTTTATTAACGCAAGCTCAAGAGGGGGTTATTTTTTTAACCGGATTAATAAAACCCGCTCATCATCGCGATCCTCAGAAACACTCTCCACTTCATTTAAGTCGTCTTGCTCGATAAGCATACTGTGCACCAGATATCGCTCATAGGAATTAAGACCTCTCAACTCTTCCGTCTCTCCGGTTTCGACAACGCGACGAGCTAAATCTAAAGCCTCTTCCTTAAGCTTATTCTCGGTTGCTCCTCTATAATCATTAATGTCCAACATAATTCGTTTGTCTTTATAATCCTCCTTAAAAGACAGCTTTGTTAAAAGCTCAATTGCCTCTAGTGTTTCACCATAATTACCTATCAAAAGTGCTGCGTCGTCAGATGGGACTGAAATCATTACCCTGAGGCGTTCATTGGTTTCCTGCAAAACAATCTCAAATTCATCATCAACTCCGAGATGTTTGATTAGTTTTTCCAAATATTCTTGAATTTTCATGTTTACCTCCTGTTCTTGTTTTTTCTTTTTGACTTGGTGGCTCGCTTATTTTTAGGCTTTATGGGACTCGTGTTCCCTCCCAACCCTTGTAGTGCTCCAGCTAAAGACTCGCTTTCGCTTTGTTTTGTAAAAAAAGATTTCTTTTTAAGATGAATTTTTTTAGGAATAAGAGTTAACGTTTTATTGGTATTTTCAGTCAAGAACTTCCCCTTTAGAGGGCCGTAGGCGGCAACATATCTGTTCCAATAAGTTGTTAGTCCGCCCCAACCAGAAGCAAAATACTGAGTAATCATAGTAACAATTGTTCCAACCACCCAGTACAGAGCAAGCCCTGAGGGAAGTTTCATGGCTATTACGGCAGTCATGATGGGCATCAGAAAAACCATCTGCTGCTGCATGGTGACAGCCATCTCAGCAATATCTTCCTCTTTACGATTGGCCTCTTGGACAGATTTAGACTTAGAGTCATTAGGAACGATGTCTCTGGTTTGAGTAGCAGGCAAAATCATTAAAGACAGTAAAAACTGAGTGATTCCTGCAATTATTGGCAAAACGTAAGTTTGATCAAACTGACTTAAGTTAACCCAGAGGAAATGAAGGTTGAGCGTACCTCCATCTTCGTTAAAAAGAGCGATAATGCTCTGATAGAGAACAATTAAAATAAAAAGCTGCAGAAGTTGAGGTAGACAGCCGGCTAAAGGATTTATGTTATAACTCTTATAGAGAGCCGCTTGAGCCAACGCTAGTGCCTGTTTGTCTTTACCATGTTTAAGTTTTAATTTTTTAATCTCTGGCTGGAGCTCTTGAATTTTTTTACTTGACTTAATGCTGGGCAGTGTTAATGGTAAAAGCACCAGGCGGATTAGAATTGTAAAAACAATAATTGTAACCCCCAGGTTGCCAAAGATGGAGTAAAGAAAAATTAAAATCGCTTGAAAGAAATTGGTGAATAAGTCCATAGTGTGTTTATTTGCAATGCAAGACCCTCCATAAACCTCGCAACAACCCGACAATTGTACCATTTTTTTTGATTTGCAAGGCGGTATATTCGCTGCAACTAGGATTTTGATGACAGGCCGGACTATAACCAAACAAAGAAAACAACAAGTGGTGCTTAAAGCTATTTAAAAACTGATAAAAATTACCTGGAGATTTCATTTTCAATTTTTTGCAACAAACGATTAAAGTCTTTTTCCAAATTAATAACCTCAGTGCCTGTATTAAAATCTCTCTTTAAAACAATCACTAAATCAATTTTTTTCTCAAGCGAAAATGCTTTACTTAAGATTGCTTTCTCCAAAAAAGAGTAGAGAAGACGACGATAAAAATTTCTTTTACTGGCTTTTTTAAAAATAGTTTTCGGAACCAAGCAGCTGGCGAGCAATTGTTGATCGTTGGGACGAAAATAGGCTAACAAAGAGTTAGAACTAGCAAATTTCGAACTCTCTCTACTAAAAATTGCTGAATTTTTCTCCAGAGCGAGATTAAGGCGGTTTTTTTTGGCTATCATTTAAATTATGACGAGTTTTACCAGTGCTTGGCCACCGCTAGCTTCTTGCGGTTTTTAGCACGACGTCTTTTGATAACAACTTGACCGGTAATGGTTTTCATTCTCTGTAAAAAACCGTGCATTCTCATGCGTTTTTTCTTCTTAGGATTCCATGTTCTTTTCATAGACTAGGGATTATAACACGCCAAACCTCAACTGTTAACTCTAAAAGGCATAGCTATATGGAAGTAGTCCTTGGTTTTTTTATCTCTAAACATGGCTGGTTTCAGACTCTCGTTCATCGAAAACTCCAAAAGCTCTGGTTTGGTGGCGACGATAAAATCGACCAAATAATTAACATTAAAAGCAATCTCTCCGGTTTCCTTGGTTTTATTATCAATATCTATTTCACTAGAGTACTCTCCAAGAGAAGCAGACTGAGAATTAATCAACATTTTATCCTGCTCAACCCTAAACTTAACAATATTTGAAGCATCTCTAGAAAAAATGGATGCTCTTTTAAGCTCGGTTAAAAATTCTTCACTATCAAATTCGATTTTAACCGTGAAACTTGGTGGGATAATTTTTTCATAAGGAGGAAAATCACCCTCAATCAAACGAACATACATCTCCACGTGAGCAAATTTAAAAAGAAGTTGCTTTAATTCATCCGAAACAAAAATATCAATCAGCTCTGCCTCAGCTTGCTTAGCTATTCTATTTAGCTCCCCAAGAGCCTTGGCAGGAATCAAAACCGTTCTTTCTTGCTCTAAAACAATATCTTTAAACAAAAGACTGCTGAGACGAAAGCCGTCTGTAGAAACAACCTCCAGACCATCTTTCTTAAAATTAAATAAAATCGAAGTTAAAACCGGTCTCGTCTGATCGGAGCTAGCACAAAAAGATACCAGGCTCTGAATTTTCTCCAAACTAGAAAGACTGATTGTCAAAGAATCTTCTTTTAGTACTGGAAATTCTGGAAACTCATCGCTCCTCTGACAAGTCAGCTTACTAAGCGTTTTGCCCTGACTGACAACTAGAGAGTTTTCTTGTAGCTCTATATCTATTTTGCCAGCCATCAGCGAATTAATAAGGTTTCTAAACAATTCTCCATTTATAATCAGCTCTCCTTCTACTTCAACCTCTGCCATTAATTCTGTTTTGACACCCAAATAAAGATCTGTGGCTGACAGAACGACCTTGTTGTCTTTAGCTTTAATAAGTATAGAAGACAAAACAGCTATTTGAGGTTTGCTGGGAATAACCTTTTGCAAATGATTGAGTGAGTTTTTTAAGTTTTCCGATAGAATTCTGAGTTTCATATATTTCTTTAATTAATTATATCTTTTTAGTAGTTGTAGTAGTAGGGGTTGTGTAAAAGTTGACATTTTGTTTATTCTAATCTTAAACGTAGTCAGTGTTTGTTGTTTATAAAAGGCGGTTTTTTGTTGATTATTTTGTTAATTATTGTTAATTGTCGTTCATAAAATTAAAACCTTTTGAACAGTCCTATAATGTTTTTACGCTATTGTTAACAAGGTTTTAACTCTTTATTCACAGGTTTTTCCACATTTGTGAAAAAACACCCCGCTGAAGGACTACAATGGGCAAAAATAACCCAAGCATCAATTAATTTGAAATAGCCATTAAAGACATTTTCATCGCTGAAACATCTTGTTGGATATTATAGTCTAAAATAATTTCCTGCTCTATTTTTTTAACAGCATGAATAACGCTACTATGGTCTCTTCCGGAGAACCACTGACCAATTTCCTCGAGAGGGATTTGCAACTCATTGCGCAATAAAAACATAGCTACATGGCGAGCTCTAACAAGATCCTTGCTTCTTCTTTTACCGCGAACGGCGCTCTGCTTGATTCGATAATGGTTAGCTACTGTTTTGATAATGTCTTGAGGTTTGGCGCGGATAATCTTCTGTTGGTTTTGGCGCATTTCGCCCTGGAGAATTTTATCAATCAGTGTCGAATCTAGACTTAAGCCCTGAAGTTCGACTCCAGACCTGATTTTTTTAATGATACCCTCGATTCTCCTGGCACTGTCAACTTGAGAAGCAATTTTCTGTGCCAACTCGATAGGAATGTTTAGCTTACTTGCCTGAGCTTTGAGTAGGAAAATGGCGGTGCGCAGTTCGAAGGTGGGCTGCTGAATATCAATCATTAGGCCGGCTTCAAAACGAGAGCGAAGACGGTCTTCTAGGAGGCTAATTTCTTGAGGGGGGCGATCAGAAGTGAGGATAATTTGAGAATTGATAGAGGTTAGAGCATTGAAGGTGTGAAAAAATTCTTCTTGAACCGAAGTTTTGCCAGCAATAAACTGAATGTCGTCGAGCAGTAGGAGTTTGGTTTTGCGGTATTTGTTTTTGAGCTGTAGGGTGTTGTGGCTTTTAATAGCCCTAACTATTTCATTTGTAAATTGTTCTCCAGAGGCATAGATTATTTCTGTTTCTGGGTTGCTGCTTAGGATGTGGTTGGCGACGGCGTGAATTAAGTGAGTCTTGCCAACCCCAACCCCACCATAGAGAAAAAGGGGGTTGTAGCTGGTGCCAGGATTGTTGGCAACGGCTGTTGCTGCTGCATGAGCCATTTCGTTGCTCGAGGACACGGCAAAACTTTTAAAGGTGTAGTCTTCACGCAAGCCAATTTGCTGAATCCTGGTTTTGAGGCGATCTACAGTATTACTATTAATGTTAGCTTTAGAAAACAACTCTTCTACAGTAGGAGAGCTGGAGGTTCCAGATTCTGGAAAGCTTTTATTGTCAGAAAGAGCTCTCTTGAGCTCGCCATAATTTTGATGATTACTGCGAATACTTCCTTGATTTAAGTCGGAGACGACAAACTCTATTTCTAAAGGCTTGTTGATGTATTTTTCAAGAGAAGTTTTAATTTGTCCATACAAATTAACCTTGAGGTTGGTGACGTGAAAGGCGGTCATGCAGTTGATGGTGGCAACAGCTTTTTGATCGTCGACAACTCTAATGGCACTAAGCGGACTAGGGGCGATCCAGGTATTAAAAAAAGCAGGGCTCAAGCTAGATTCTAAGTCAGACTTGGCCATTTGCCAGATCTGTTTAATGGTTTCAGAGTCGTAGACTTGTTCCGACATACGTTTGTTCCAATCTCTAGGGCAGTAAAAATAAAAAAATCAAAAGAATAGAATTAGCACTCTTATACACAAAGTTTTCCACAATTGGCAAGGGGCAATTTACTTTGGAGGCTTATAGTCGTTAATGCTGTAAACCCCATGCTTATCTGGTGTAAGTTTTTCGTTTTCAGTCTCGTCTCCAAAAACTGTTTTTACCTTTTGAGCTAAAAAGCCATCCTTTTTAATGGCTTCTTCAGCCTTCTGATCGGCGTCTTTGAGAGGGTCTTGCTCAACCTTTATGTCGGGGGCTTTCCAGGCGAGGTTGTTTTCTGAATCAGCGTTGACACTCGCGGTATTTTTAAACTCTTGATTGTTGTCAAGTCGTTGTTTTCGAAGTTGGCGTGCTTTTTTGTAGTTTTCAAAGCTGTCGCCGCGAGGACTCGAGGCGGCGCTAAGCGATTTTTTGATTTCCTTATCGTCTTTTTTGCGCAACATTTCTTCCGGGTTGGTGGTGATAACTTGATGTTCTTCGTCTGAAGCAATCACTCTCAGTGCCACGTGGTTTTGTCCAGCAAAAAAGATGCCTTCTCCCACATCAGAAGAAACAAGCAACTGTCGCTCACCCTCGGACAAATAGAAGGTTTGGGTTAAAATGGGGATGGAAGCGGTAGACTGCTTCATCAGGAATTGAATAGAGGCGTTGGAAACAATGGCTTTGCCGTAATCGTTATGTAAGAAATCTTCCACGTCCTGAGTGATAGTGGTAATTCCAAGATAGTATTTGCGCGACCGTTTAACCATGGAGTAGACAAAAGCAGCGCTGTCTGGATGCATCATAAAATACCAAGCCTCATCAATAATGAGAATACGGCGCCTAAGGTTCTTTTTAACTCTTGTCCAGATAAAATCAAGGATAACATACATGGCGATAGGTCGCAGCGACTCCTCCATTTCTTTGACCGAAAAAACCGTGAACGGAGACTTGATGTCTATGTTGGATGCCTGGTCAAAAATTCCACGATAAGAACCAGTGATAAATTTTTCTAAACGTGCAGCGATGTCGTCGGCATATTCTTGCTCCATACCAATGAGCGCCTTATAGAGGTCTTCCATGAGTGGGGGAGTGTTTTTTTGAGTGGCTGGGTCGGGAGTGATGCCTTTGGCTTTGTAGGCGGCAATAATGGAACGATCGAGCAAAGCCTCTTGTTGTGGGGTCATTTCGCCCAGCATGACCTTAAGCAGGCCGTGAACGGAGAGAATTTTTTGACCCAACTCATTTTCACCCTCTTCGTAAAGGTTGGACAGATCGAAAGGGTTTATTTTCGCTTTGGAGCCAAAAGTAAAATTGATGTATTCTCCGCCAACCATTTTGCACAGTTCCTCATACTCATGTTCTGGGTCGAGAACGATCACCTCAGCATCAAACATTAGTTGACGCAAAATTTCGAGCTTAACGGTGTAGGATTTACCAGCACCAGACTTGGCGAATATAACCATGTTGGCGTTTTCCATTTTGAAGCGATCGAAAATAACCAGCGAATCGTTGTGTTCGTTGATCCCATAAACTATGCCTGTTTCCATGGTTAGCTCAGAAGATGTGAACGGAAAGGTGGTGGCCAAAGAAGTGGTATCCATGTTTCTGGTGACAGAAAGCTTGTCGACGCCCATGGGGAGAGTGGTTTTAAAGCCTTCGTCCATTTGTAGGGCGGATTTTTTGGAAACGATCATTAGGGCGCCGAGAGTGCTTTGAATGCTTTTAGTGATTTTGTCGAGCATTTCTTTGCTGTCGGCACGAACGGTAACATAAAGACCGAATTGGAAAAAGCGCTCTGAGCCAGCGGCCAATTGTTCGCGCATGGCTCTGGCATCACTCAGTTTGATTTCAGTATTAATGTTGCTGATTTTTCCTGAGCGAATGTCTGAAGTAATTTCTGCCTCCATCTCAGTGATTTTGCGCTTAAGGTTGTCAAGAATATCTCCGGTGTCAGAGGGAAAAATAAACATTGAAATATTGGCTTGATGAGGGTAATTGATTAGTGGTGATAGCCAGTTGGCGGGAACGGCGCGAGGGTAGCCAGCAATAAACAGCGTTCTGGTGTAGGTGGAGTTGATTTTTTGGTAAGTGAAATCCACCTCTATTGCCTCTGGAGCAATAATGTCTTGGATGGTTACTAGGCCGCGCGAAAACTCGCTTAATTTTTCCTGAGTGTATTGATCGGCGTCAATTTTTTGTTGAGTTGCCGGATCGCTAGTGGTCTTTTTACCAAATAGATTAAACATCTTTTGCATCATCCTGAATTTTTAATGGGGCCGCTTCCTCAGCAAAATTTACAGAAGGTTCTTGTGGGCTGCTGGGGGCGGCCTGACCTGCTCCAGCAGCTAAAAAAGAATTGTCTATGATTGGTGCAGTTTCAACAGTGGGAGTGTTAGGATTCACAGGAGCTTCTTGAGGAGCTGACGCAGCAGCAGCAGGTTGACTGGAAAGGGGAGTGTCTGGTTCGCTTGGGGCGCTGTCTGGTTGTAAGACTGGGCCGCCTATGAAGCTGTCCTTTTCAGCAAAAGACTGATTGGCGGGATTGGCTCCAGCGAGCAAGGTCGGATCGAGACTGAGGTTTAGATCGGGATTTGGGTCGGCTGTCACCGGCTCTGCAGGCGTGTTCTCTGCCGCGACTTCTGTCACGGGAGATTCTGCGCCTGGAAATCCTGCTGGTGGTGGAAACATCTGTGTTGGCGCCGATTCAAGCGTGGGCGACTGCGAAGACTCGGTGGCCTGAGGCTGTTCTTGAACAAACTGAACGTCTGTGAGCGTGGGCTGCTCTTGAATCGTGGGCTCGACGGGAGAACCGACGGGGCTGGTGGGGTCTTCTGCAGTGCTAAGTGTGTCGACAGGAGCGGCGGCTTGAGAAGTCTCGGAAGGAGCCATCTGACTCTGATTATCAACGAGCTGGCCTGGTTCGTCAGCAACCTGAGTCTGTCCTCCAGATGCTTGGTTTGCCGCTGCTTGATTTTGCATAATGTTGTTTAGTTGCATAAATTTTCCTCCAAAACTTGCCCGCACAAGTGGGGTAGTGTAGTTTTCGCTGCTACTAATTTCTTGTCCCTCAGCAGCCTCAGGGTTGTAATTGATATAGAAGTTTTGAATAATTTCTTGGGTAGTGAGCTGTCTGGCAAAAAGCCCAAGTCGATTAAATTGTGAGACCAGGTGGTCGCGACGAGGCTCGAGAACGTTAATGGCTTTTTCGAGCAAAATACTTTTTTCAATAAGTTCGACATTAAAAGCTCCTTGGCCGGGTAAAACACTCGATGGAGTGATGAGCCCCATTTCGCTTGGGCTGGCAGAAGCGATGATAAAAAAGCGCTTTTGTAGGACGTTTCTTTCTTTGATCAGCCCCTCTACAAAGCTGCGGTATTTTTTAATCAGGGTTGCCCTGCGCTCTGAGCTTGCTTTGGCGATTTGTTCGTCAAGAAGCCTTAAATATTTGGTGGCGTCTTTAGTTTGTGATTGAATATTAATCTGAATGGGGTAGTTGAGAGAGTTGAGCACGCTGCCGTAGGTAAAAATAACCGCATCCTGTTCTTGTTCGGCCAGCAAGCTAAAATTCATGGTTCCTACCTGAAGAATGATGGCAGCAGAACCATCTTTAAGCAGGACCATGTCGTTGACAATGTCATAAACATCAAGAAATTCTTGAGTGGTAGAACTAATCACTTTGTCGCTCATTTTTTTTGATCCAAGCTACAGTTTACTAAAAATCAGAGGTTGATTACAAGGGGCTGGAGGATTTGCCCGCTTAGCTCAAGCTCGGAGGCGGGAAAGATGACTCCGTCCTTTTCCGCAACAATCTGGTAAAAACCATCCTCCAGAGGATTGCCAAGCACGAAGTTGCCATTAGCATCACTTTTGCCAACTCGCAAGCTTTGTCCACCACGGTCTTTAGCCTCAACTAGAACATTGGCAACAGCAATGCCGTTTTGATCGACGGTTGTTCCAAAAATTTGGTTTGGCAAGTGCTCCTCAGTGATAGTTTCTCGCGGAGCCTGGAGACTGCGCACCCTGGTTTTAAGATCCGGCTTGGTTGGTTTTTGAGCTTCAATCTTAATATCTGTGTCGACAACATTTACTTCGTCGAAAGTTTCCAAAAGAGCATTGATTTTCTGATTTTCCTCTAGATCAAAATCGTCAGTCGCTTCTGCGGAAGGAATGCTTTTTAAGTATTCAAAAATGCGCTGCTTTCGCGCGGGATTAAGATTGACGTTGGGGGCAAAGTAATCGCTTTGGTTGCTGGTTACCCGATAATTGAAAAAGTCAGGAATGCGACTGCTTTTTTTCCAAAAAAACTTTGTGGGCTTGTATATTTTATTGAAAAAAGTCTTAATCCAGTGGTCGAGAGGACGCTCCTCAATAGGGACGAAGGCAACCATTGCTCCAAGTCCCACGGTGAAAAAAATTAGAGGCCACTTGACGATGCCGATGAGATTGGTTTTAAAAATTACAAAACCAAGCACCACTGCCACTGCCATTTCAGCAAACTGCTTGAGCGTCATCTGGCCAATGAGATGAAACTTGTAGTTGGTAATATCCTGTGGAATTGGGTGTTGTTTCATGCTGTAAGTTTATTTTAGCAGATTTTCAACTCACATTCCCTGCGGCTGTAGCGCTGATAGAAACAGCAAGAAAAATTTTAGAGGGCAATTTATTTTTCTTTAGAGACTGCCACGGCTGGAGTAATAAGTGAAGCCTGAATATTAAGGCCAGCAGAATTGGTTAGTTTGCCGCTAAAGCGATAAAAGGGGTAAGCAAGCTTCAGCTTGTCGTCGTACCTGTATTCAATCTCTGCTGAGTAAAGATTGGCTTCGTTAATCCAGTTTAAATCGATTATTTCAACAATCTGGCTTTCTGCGCTTATGACGGAAACAATGCCATTTTTAATATTGTTTATTGCTTGATTGATGTTGAGCGGGGGAAGTTTTAAAGAAGGCTCAAATTTGTGAAAAAAGTTTTTAAAAACCACTCTTTCCAAGTCATATTTATTGTTTATTTTGCAAATAAACGGGTACTCTGATTCGTTGGTATAGAAAACTGGAAATCCATCTAATTCATAAGTAAGAGGTATTTGTAAAATGTGAGCTTCGTTTTCAACAGTAATTTCTTGTTCTTCCTCGTTGTTTAGAAATTCTATAGATTTCTCCTGAGGAATTAACGCCAGACCTGCGCTGTATTTTGTGTAAAAATTTAAACATGTTTGTATGGCCTCTGGCTTGAGAATGAATAGGTCGTTTTTTTCAAGATCTGACACTTCGACATAGGTGTAGTTGTTTTCGTAAGTGCTTTTGGCCAGCTGAGCGTTGTTTCCAAGCCAATAATTGAGAACGCTTTGATGAGGAATCATGTCTTTTTCATTAATGATTTGATTGGCGATTATCTCAGCAGTTGTCGATTTGTCGCTTGCAGCATAAATCTTAAAAAATTCTGGCAAAACAGGGCTTACTCCAGAAAAACTTATTTTTTTAAAAGTGCTTTGAGTTTGGTCGTAGTTGGCCGTGAAAGAATCATTTTGGAAAACAATCTTTTCCTCTTCAGGCGTAATGAGGGTTAAAATTGAAGAAATAATTAGAGCTAAGCTGGTAAAAATGAGCAGGTATTGCCAAAAGCTCAGTCTAAGCCTGAATGTTCTTTGGGTTTTGATGGTTTTTGTTTGCATATTTATTCGTAACAAGTGGTGACACCGCTACCCTCAACGGGAGGATGTCTCCCATTATTGTCCTCTGGCACCACGGTTTCAATAATGGATGGGCCTGGGTGGTTGAGTAGGGAAAACACTCCGCCGTGAGCCGCTCCATAATGTAGGTGGTTTCCAGAAGAAAACCCCCTGTTTCCGCTCAGGCCAATTAAATAGCCAGCTTCAACCTGAATACAGCTGCCAGGACTACTTATGCTTGGATTTGGGTCCTGAAAGTGGGCAAAGATTAGTTTCTGTTGGCCTCCATCACCATTAAAAGTCAGCGTGAAATAGCAGCCAAAACCGCTGTTAGAACAATTGACATGACAAAGCTGCCCATCATAGGGGGTAAAAACTGGGTTGCCATATAGTGCTGGTCCAAGACTTGTGCCTATATCATAGGCATCGTGGTAATAGGGGTTCTTCGGGTTTGGTCCATGGGAAAAATTGCCATCGTATGGCAGTTGTGAGACGGTGCCTGTCATCGGCCAACAACCAGCATCCCCGCTACACTCCCCCAAACACACTCTGGCTGTAGTAATAACGTTGTCCGCGCCTTGCTGAAAAGCATTCTGGTAATAGAAATTAACTTCAATGGCATTGCTGATGGCGGTGTGGTTGTAATCGCTGCTTAAGCCATCCAGAGTATAGGTAAAGGTTAAGCTGTTGCCAGCCAAAATGACGATTTCTCCTCCGGTTGCTGCTGGAGACACTTGGGCTGATGGGAGATCACCTTCTGTTGGCAGCGGAGTGGGAGAGGCGCTAAGAGGCGGACTACTGGCTCCGCCCTGCTCATCAATAATCTTGCGAAAATATTCAAACTCTAGGTTTCTCTGACTTGGAATGATGGGCGGAGCGCGGCCTGCTTTTTCCCAGCCAGACCTGCTTTGTTTAAAAGTGGTCTCGTCACTAATGTTGATGATTTGCAAATCGAAATCTTCTTTTGGAGCGATGGTGATCGTGTACTCAATTGACAGTGGAAAGCTTGGCTTGTCGCATTTTGACCCATCGTTTTCTGCAAGCAAGCAGCCTTTTGTGATTTTGGCGGTTTTTTTGACCTCTGCGTATTTGGAGGTTTTTTCAACCGTGTTGATAATTTCAGATTCGCTGAGGGGAAAATTGGTCAGAAAAGCTGAGTTGAGATTGGCACGATAAAAATAACCAAGAAGGAAGATGGTTCCTGAAGCAATAACGACCGTCTGTCCCGCAATAACCATGGCAGGCGTAGCAATTTGGCTAACCAAGCTTTGAGCGGGAGGGATAGTTTGGGCTGCAGGAATGGCTGTGCTGTTGGGCGCAAATTGGTTAAAAGCTTCGTGACCGCTAAGGCTGAGGTTTTCAGCAGCACCCCCTCGACTAGAAAGTTCTTTGTTGAGGGAGGAGATTTCTCTCGCTCCGCCCAAGCCCTTGTAGATCATTGCTCCGGCAGCAAGTGCCGCCATAAGCGCTGCAATTAGCGGTCCAAGAGTGGCCATTAGAAGAGCGAAAAGAATATAGGGCCAGTATTTTTTGATAAATTCAATGATTTGGCTGAGAACTTCATTTTCAAGAAAACGCAGTGTGCCCGTAGCGTCAGCAGCCTTGGCCGCTTCCCAAGAAGCAAAAGCTGCTTCTGAGGCCCCGGCTGTGGCGGCGCCAGCGGTGGCGCGAATACCCCACTTCAAGGCTTCTCTGGTAAAGCGGTTGTCAACCAAATCATCTCCACTCATTCCGCCAGGAATCTGAGTGAAAGCCTGCTGAAGCAAGCCGTCTCCCTGAGTGGCGTATGTTGGGTCGAGATAACGATTTTGACTAGGCGCAAAGGCCCTTTCGCCCAGAACTTGATTTCCCCAGATCAAAAATTCGTCAAGAGGACTGATTTGGGGGACGATTTGTTGAGAGAAAACTTCAATGCTGTATTCAGCAGTCACGTAGCCAGGCATGTAAAACTCGAAGTAAGTTTTGAGGACAGCCTGTTGTTCTGGAGCTTCCATTTTGGCCAGTTCTGTTTCCAGCTGTTTTCCAATTAGGTCTTGTTCTTGTTTGAGAAAGCCAGCCAATTCGGGATTGTTTTTGACAGCGTCTGAGGTGGGATCGGCCAAGGCCTGTGCGACAGTTTTGCTACCAAAGTTTTTGTTTAGCTGGCGCATGTAAAGCTGTTTTGAGGTAAGAGGCTTGCCGTGCTTTGCTGCCAGATTAATTGCCTCTTCTGGCGTGAGTTTTTCTTGAGCGAATTCGGCACGAATCTCTTTGGCCCAGATGGCGCGTTTGCGCTTCCAGTAGAAGACAATGATGTTGGCCAAAGCCTCTCTGTTGTCTTTAATTTGCTTGGGAGTTAAATCAGTGCCAAAAAAGTTTTTAAGCCTTTGCCAATCAATTTTTTGTGGGTCAGCGATTAAATATTCTGGAGGCAAGCCTTGCTGGATGTAGACGTCCGTCAAAGATTTGACGTTTTGTAGAATGCGCTCTCTAATTTCTGGGTGTAGGTTCTGGATTGTTTCATCGAGGTGCTGGCTTAGCATCTTGTCCAGCTGCTCTTCGCTGCCGGCGACGCCCAGCTGGCTTTCGACAAGCCTGGCGAAATCAGCGTCATTTCTGCCTCGCTCGAAGACCTCCTCAGCACTCCTGGTGTCGACGACGTTGATTTGATTTTTTGTGCGCCCACCGAGCTGTTCGCCCTTGAGTTCTTGCCGCTGGTTTTTATCCAGCTCTTGCTTGAAGGCGACCGCGTCCTTGTCCTCGACCAGTTGACTGACGGCTCTATTGAGCAGTCCCATGCCGCGAATGTCGATCAGTAGGCCAAGGGCGCTTTTGTTGGCGAAGTTGACCCGCGCTGAAGTGTCCTGAACAAATCGGTCTAGACTGAATTCACCACTTAGTATCAGAGTCTCGACTTGCGCGAAGGCGCGGTCCATGAGTTGTTGGCGGATGTCAAGCGGCAACTGATCAAAGGTCACTCGCGTGCCTGGCGACAAGCCCATTTGGGTTAGTGAGGCGTCGTTGAAGTAGCGACTCAAGGCCTGATTGATGGTGATGATCGAGAGCGACTGCAGGTAAAGCTTGGCTTGCGGGTCAAGCTCGGAGAGTTTGAGGGGTTGTCCGGCGGCTTGAGGTTGTTGGGGCGGCTGCTGCTGATCTGGCCGCCGCCGACTTTCGTCAGGCTGCTGCTGGGGAGGAGGGGTGTCTCCATCGCGACCAGCACTTGTGTCTTGGGCGGTTCTATCTGCTCCGAACGGAAAAGGCAAGATTCCTCCTCCTCTTCCGCCGGAAGTAGGCTGAGAGGTTTTTTCTGTTTCTTCGACCTCTGCTTCGGCAAATTCTTCTTCCAGCTCAAGAATATCAACCACCTCATCAATGCGCCTAATAATGTGCTGGCGCATGTTGAAGTCCTCCATCCGCAGAAGATCTTTTATTTCAATCTCATCTTTGCTGCTTGGGGTGACTTGAAAAATTTCAAACAAACTTTTGAGGCGATTAAGCTGATTGATTTGTTCGAGAGTTAAGCCGAACTGGTTTGGCACTGGTCGGTAAGTTTGCTCGACAAAGTGCACAAGATCACACATGAACAAATATGGCTCAGAGTTAAAATCTGGAATTTTACCATTTTGATCTGGAACAGAGGCAGCAATGTCTGCAGAAGTGCTGAGATCAAACTCTTCAGCTGCAAAGCCAGCCACCCTAAATTTTCCGTTTACTCTGGTGTCTCCAGCAGCTTGGTTGTAAAAGTCATAAACCCAAAAGCGAATGGTTTTGAGAATGGTGGCGATTTCCTGCCGATTGAGGTTTTCTACGCCGGCCAGGTATTTGAGTCTGATAGGTTTGGGCTTAGCTGGTGAGCTGGAGTTTAAATCTGCCATCTGCTCTGATTATAGCTTGATGAGGGGGAGGGGGGAAGGAGTGAGCCTCAATTTATTTGAGAGTTAAAGGATTTGTCCTAATTTTTATCAGCTCTTTATAGTATAATTTCAGATGACTTATGTCTGACGAAACAGTGGGCAAGATACCAGCTTCACTTGAAAAAAAACTAGCTGCTGCAGAGTTGGCAATCGAGGACGAGCTCAAAAGGGCAAAGGCTTTTGCAGCAGGAGAAAATCTCGCTCCAGGTCAAATTGCTGAAATCGTCCAGAAACACACTGAAGATATATATGCCAGGCTAAAAAAACCCGATCAGAAAGACTATGTTTTGGAGAGAATAACAGAAATCTCGAGAGGAATGAGGGCAGTTTTTGAGGGAAAAACTCCAGCAAAGAAGGTTAAAAAATCTACACCTTCTGCCAGGAGGAAGAGAGCTGGGTCTACGCTCCCAACAGAGTCGGATGGTGTAAAAAAGGAAAAAAAGTCTTTATATTTTTCACCGCGCTTGGAAAAGCTTGCCGACGAAAGAGACCATCTTTCATCAGCATCAGTCAAGCTCAGGGAAATAGCCGAAAACATCAGCGATTTTAATGAGCTACATTTAATTGTGGAGCTTGCTCCATTTTTAGACCTACTTGATTCGCCAGATTTTGAAATAAGGAATGATCTTAAAGAATATGCTCTCTTAATTCGCCAAATCATGCAATCTGACGAAGATCCGACATTAGAAGAGGTTTTTCCAGATGACCCAGAGAAAATCTCTGTCTTAGGAGCTATGCCGGAAAATCCAGCACTTCCAGTGCTTGTTAGGTTTTTTATAGACAACCTTCCTAAATTCGGTAATAGAGCTTCTGTGGTGGCGGCTTGCAACGAAGCCGCGATTAGGGCTTCGGCAAGAGAAAAAGAGCAGACAAAACTAATTTCTTTGATTGAACAAAACATTCCTTTGTTGAAAGAAAGAGAGAAAGATTTAAACGCCAGTCTAGATGAATTAGAGTCAGAATTTAAAGCCAAAGGTTTGGAGAAGAAAAAGATTGGTTTAGATGATCAAAAAAAATATTTTGAGGCGATTGTTAAAAAATCTAGCTCGGTCAAGGGTTCTATAGAAGCGCAAAGAAGAGAAAACGATGAAAAAAGAGACAACTTAAATTTAATAATAGGCTTAATAGAGCAATTTAGAGATGGAGAGATTAACCAGGAAGAGCTTAACAAAAAAATTGGCAGACTCTCCGCCTATTTTGATTACTTTGGCTTAAATCCCAGAGAAAATGTTGATCAGCTGGAACAAAATATTAATGCAATTTTAATTGATTTAAGCGCTTTTGAAAAATTGTATGACTTTTTGAACGCAGAGTTGGATGACAAAATTGATGGTTTCATTAAAGAGTGGGGGCTAAAGCCTTTCAGCAAGGAAGTGGCAGAAAAAGAAATTGATCAAATGACCGTTGAGGAAATTATTCAAGAAATTATAGATAAAGAGGTGGCTTTTTGGACCAATCTTCACGAAACATCTCCAGATGAAAGAATTAGAAAATTGGTTTATAGAGTTAAATATAATTTGGGGGGTAAGGGCAAGGGATATGAAAGTGTTGGTTCAAGAAATGGTACGGAAAACGATTATTGGGCATCGCTAAAAGGAAGAGAAAACATGGTTCATCTTCAAATGTATGCTGTGTTTGCCAAGACTCTGCACGGCAAATCTTACGCTGAGGGTGATAGAACTCAAACTTGGGAAGCAATTGACTCTGTTAAATTAACTAGGCCAGAGTTGATTTTGGGCACAACTGCTCACCCCGTCTATGGCAAGTTGTTGGCCAAGGTTCTTGAGGTTTCTCAAGACTTACCAATTTTGAAAATTGGAGTTTTGCCTCCAGAAAGTTTGTGGAATGAGCTGTCTAGAGATAATCCAGCAATAAAGAAGAGGCTAAACATCGCGAGAAGAACTGGCGGGGCTGTTTTACACGACAGGGTGGTAATGAGACCTGTCGGCGGAGGTAGGTTCGAGAGGGTTTTCTTGGCTGGGGATGTTTGGATTGAAATCAAGAATGATCAGACAGGGCATGTTGAAAGAAGAACTTTTAATCCAGGTGAGGAGATGTTGCCCGGCGACAAGCTTTATCTTGAGGCTGATGGCAGATATACCTACGAGTCACTGTGTAGCAGCGATGGTAGAAAAACCGCCATGATGCTGCATCAAACAGCAATGGATGACATCATTGCCAGTCCAGAAAGATATGGCTTGAAGAAATCAGATGTTGAAATAAGCGAGGAATATAAGGGTAGAGTTCAGGAACTTTCAACCTATATATACTACGCCTTTCCTTTTCTCACTTACACATTCCATAAGTGTCAGGAGAGAACAAAGACCGCTGCTCACGGCAAGCATCTACACGATGAGGTCGACTGGGGGCTGGTATTTTCACCAGCAGGCAAGGCGATACACGAATCTGATCGTTATGGTGACTTCGTTTCTTGGATGTGGTTGTTGGTTTTTTATAAAGAGCTTAAGCCAGGAATGTTTGGTGCCAGCGGCAATCCAAACAGACTAAATAAATTTAGAAAAGTTTTAGTTTCTTACCTGAAGGCAACCTTTGGAGATTCAGTTGATGACTATGTGGGCAAGATAGACATATTAGAGCATCTTTTGCCAGAGTTTACCAGCCCGCTTAGGTGGGTTATGTTGGCGCCAGAGGAATGCGTGGCTCTTAAGGGTGACTCTGCACCTGTAGACTTTTCTTCAGATGCGGCTGTGGATGCTGACGCCGATGAAAAGAGACTGGTAGATAAAGATGGCACTAAAATCCACGGCACAAATGAAAAACCATACTATCTGGATGCAAACGGGGAACATACTGACAAATCCACAAGCAAACAGCAAATTGCCACCACTTTCGATTTGCTCCACGTTGCTATTAAGGGTTGGGTAGAACTACTAGCCTCAACAGTCAGAGAAATTCCAGCAGGAAGTGTCAATAAAGAAAATTTGAAATCAAGAGGAGACAAAAAAGGGCTTTTCGGTGAAATTATAGCCAATATCTCTGGAACATTGAAGATGTGGTATTCCAAAGCAGCTTCACTCAAGAATACCACAAGCGAAAACCACAATGTAATGGAGGGGGCTGCCAAATATTTTGTATTACATTATCTCGACAAAATGTTTTATTCATACGACAGCTATGAATTTATAGATAGAAAAGAGGGTGTGGACGTGGTGCTTAAGCAAATCGACGCAGCAACAGGAATTGATGAAGAATATGGCGTTGGTGGCACTGGAGCTGGAGAAGTAAAACAATTGTGGTTATGGGTTAAAGAAAGAATAGAGGGTATTGGAGATGCAATTAAGCATGTGCCTTATATTCCGCCATTTGGAAAACTTAAGATGGCTCTTCTTGGAGTCAAATTAAATAAGGATGAGGTTGGTTTTAGAGCTGCTTTTGCTCCACCAGAGTTTGTGGGAGGCGGTTATAACCAGGAGAATATTTTAAATCACTTGAATAACTACTTTGATTATGAGTATGGCGACGACCCTATTTTTGCACAAGTTGGATTGCCAATGACTAATAATCCTGCGACTGGCTATTTAACTGTGAAAGCTTGGGCTTTGAGAGATAATCCCACTGTTGGAAAAGTATTGCTAGAGCTTTCTGAAATGGCCAAACATCCTCAAAAAATTGGCATTCCTTTACCAAGAACTGGAATTAAAACTGATAGTTCGGCTGCTGACAAAAAGTAAATTTTAAAATACTTAAGCTGCTTTGGGTGGAGCTGTTGGTTTTGGATCTTCTTTTCCACTCTTATTGTTGTCAATCATTTTTAGTATCTCGTCTCCCGGGTTGTTGCGTAGCACTTGTCCGCTAGTGATATTACTGATAGTAGTATTAATGTTCTGGCCAGTCTTATATCCGCTTTGAGCTCCATGCAATCCACCCTTTATTCCCAGGTCTTTATCTCCTAGCACGGCAACCTTCATAGCAGCAAAAGTTCCGGCGTTTCTTGGGTTTCTTGTAACAAAATCCTGATATCCTTGATAACTTTTTCCAGCAAATCCTGCTGCTGCTCCACCAAGAGGTACGCTGGTTTCAGCAGTTGATTTAATCTTTCCAAACGCATCCTTCGCCAATTGCGGGAATATCCCCTCTTCCACGCCCCATGCTTTTTTGACCTGCTGCATGATTTCTGGGATGACAAGTAGAACGCCGATGCCGAGAATAACAGGGACGATCGAGGCTTGGCCTTGGCCGACCAGGAAAGGTGGCATGAAGCCGCCACCAAAGGCTGAGTCGAGGGCTTGGCCGGTGCCCTGGAGACTGCGGATGGGGGCAGTCAGCATGCGCTGGACCAAAATACAAAGGAGAACGACTGGCCAGAGGATGAGGTTGCCAGAGAGGTCTTTGATCCATTTGCCGAAAACGTTTTTGCCAGGAAAGGCGCCAAACATCAGGATAATGGGAGAGAAAATGATCTGGATGAGGACGGCGACGTAGGTTTTGACCAGTTCGAAAAAGACCTTGAAGGTGGCGAAAAGAATGGCAATGCCGATGATAACTGTGCCAAGTAGACTGGACATCCAGGCAAGGGCTTCGCCAACAAGGCCGATGTTGAGGGCGTCCTCCATGAACTGCTCGATGGCGTTTTGGGTGGTGCCAGCAGTTCCGCGAAACATCAGGCCGACTAAGCCAAAAATGTTGCGAGTAACGATGTCAGGCCCTTCGGTAAAAAAACCAGCCAGCATGTACATCACTACATACATGATGTCGATCATGAATCCAGCGACGGCATAGGAAAAAGTTACAGCCAACATTGCAACCATCACGCTTGGAATAGCCTGCTGGGCGGTAATGGCGGCTTGGCCAACCTTGGTGCGAAACATAATCATGAAACCGATGACGAGGAAAGCAACAACAAAAAACAAGTAGGCGAGATTGCGAAAAGCCTTCCAAGTCTCGAGGATTGGATCGAGAGCAGAGAAACCCAGTCCCTGAGCTTGAGCCTCGGGAATAATGCGAGCAGACTTCATCAGATCAGCAACATAAGTTCTGGTGCTTGCTGGTGGAGTGTAGAGGGCGACGATGCCGCTGTTGAGGTCGCCGAGGACGCCGTAACCGATGGCTTTCTCTAGAGACTTGCGTTCTTCGCTGGTAAGAGTGCCGTCGTTGGGGACAGCTGCCATGCCAACTGAGCTGATGACGATGTTGCTGAGTTGATTGGAATAGACAGCTTGGCCATGGGTTTGCAAAGCAGCGTTGCCGCTCAGACCAGCGCCGATGTTTTCGACTGTTGACTGATTGGTGAATGTAGATTTAAACCAGTTGCTGATTGAGTCTAAAGCGGCTGCCTCTGCCGGCTTGACCGAGCCAAAAAATCCCACCAAAACCACCAGTAAAGTCAACAATAGGCGAGGGGAGTGCGCTGACATATATAAAAGTAGCTATATTTTAGATGAAAAGGGGCAGAGTTGCAAAAGAGGTTTGGCAATCCTTGACAACTTCACCCAAAACCTATAAAACAGGTCTTACATGATCGATCAAGCACAAACTGATAAATTGCGGGAGATTTTGGAGAGCAGCAAGCAGGCTCTGGTCATTTTGCCCGCTGCCAGCGACCTCGATCTGCTGCTGGCTAGTTATTGTTTATATGTTTTTCTTAGTCAGCGCTTGAGTGCGCGACTACTTTGCCCCAAACCTTTTGGCAAGCTGCCGTCGGCGCTGGTGGATTTGCTTGATCAATCTAAACTTGAAACAGAATTAGGCAAAGAAAACTTGCTCATCAGCTTCCCTTATCACGAGGAGCAGGTAGACAAGGTCTCTTATTATATTGGCGAACAAGACCATCGTTTTTACTTGACCATCAAGCCCAAGCAGGGGACGGCGCCACTTGATGACAAGCAAGTGGAATTTTCTTATGCTGGCGCTGAAGCGGATTTGGTTTTTCTTTGCGGAGTCGACAACTTAGAAGATTTGGAGCAACTCTATTTTGGCTACGAACCTCTCTATCAGAGCAGCAATAGTCATTTGATAACACTCAATCACTTCATCCCTGACTTTGGGACTCTCAGCCTCGATCTTGATGAGCCAATGTCTTACTGTGAAGCATTGTATTTTACTTGGCGCAATTTGGACTTGAAAACTGATGTCGAGATTGAGGGTTGGCTGAGTGCTGATGTGGCTAGTCTGCTTCTTTATGGCATTGAGCACAAGAGTCAAGGGTTGCAGGGGCCAAACACTGCGGCCACTACTTTTTTGGCGGTGGGGGAGCTGTTGCAGGCGGGAGCAAAGCGCTTATTTCAGTTGGCGAGCAATAACAAAAAAGCCGCGTCTGTCGACGTCCCAAAATCAAACAAAAACAAGAGAATTTCTAACGAGTCGCACCAGCATCATTTATTAAAATAGCGGCGGTCAATGAGCCTGGGCGGTCGTAGCGAGGATATTTATTACCAGCGCTGAGAGTTTGACAAATTGATGAGCTGGAAAAGCAGTAATCTTTGGCCAGCTGCAGGTGGGTTGCGATGCTGCTTTCATCCCAACCTTGCTCTCGCAAGAGGCCACCGATATTTTGTAGCTCCACGTCGGTGCCTGAAGTTTGACAGCTAAATTCCACTCGATCAATGCAATAGATTAAGTCCATATTTGAATGTCTTTCATCAATCCATCCGAGAGGATGGGGTTGATCCTCGCCTTGGAACTGAGCTTCGCAGCGGTTTTCTTGGCGCCAGCGGGTAGGTCGAGGGTTATTTTGTTGATCGCTGCTGCAGTTCATGTTGACCGGCCCATTAAAACCACTAATGGCCGTCACCAGGCTTTGATATGGGATGTTGTTTTTGTCAAAATTAGATTTTCCGCCTGGCCAAAAACCCAGCATGTGATCCATGGCTCCAGCAGCATCATTTTTGAGACTGCCTCCTCGCAGCGCAGAGCCATCCCAGACAGATTTGTTAGGATCGAGTCCACCTTCTGTCCAGTGAATGCCGGCCACAACTTCACAGGGGACGCCAGTTTGCTCTTCGGCGTATTGGTAGGCTTCAATCAGCTCGGGAGTGAGCTTGGGAGCAATTGCGGTTAAAAAAGTGTTCCTGGCTTCTTGTGGGATTCTGCTAATATCAGGAATATCCTTAATGTTTTTGAAAGCTGTGCCATCACAAAAAGATTGATCGTCCCGATCTCCTTCAGGATCGCCACTACAACGACCTAGAAACATGTCTTCAACTCGCTGACAGCTACGGATGTAATTATAACTAGCGTCATAAGTAGTGCGCAAAACCTGCTGAATTTTGCGCACCATAAAGCCAAGACCGAAGTCTGGAATTAATGCTTTGTCAAAATTGTCGTTGAAATCCACTCCAAATTCATAAGTTTTGCAAACATACTCATTGTAATATTGGCCGTTGACTCCAAGCTTTCTTTCAATAACGCATTCATCGTTTGGTTTGATTGAGTCGATTCCTTCAAAACCAACAATAGCGTCTTTGATTGGGTAATGTTTAGGAATGGCGCCCATTTTGCTTTTACCGCTTTCAGTAATCATATCTTCAATGATGTTATTGCGAATCATGTCAAAAAACTCGTCTTCTTGCCAAAAAATACTCATGGCCTTATTAGCATCTTTAAGACTTTCGCCCAGAGGGACGATTAAGTAGGCGTTAACCTTGATGGGAGCTTCTAAAATTGGAGGATTTTCATCGATCGTCAATCTCCAGTCAAAAAGGTTGGTTTTGCTTGGCGACAGTCTATTGGCAATGTAAGTATTAATTTCCCCACGGTATTCATTGCTTATAATGTCCTTGTTGGCTGGCGTGAATAGATCGCCAGCATTTTCCCAATTAAGATCTTCTTGGTTAAAAATCATCTCTATAGCGCTAGCAACAGCCTGATTTTCGTTGAAGGAAAAGTTTCCTACGTCTATTTCTTCACCGTTGTCATCAACGGTTTTTTCGATTATGCGCAGGGTGTCATTCTGACAGAGCAGGCCAATACCATTAATCATGTCTTCCAAGACGTTGTTGAGAGCATTTTCGCTGGTTCTAGAACATTGCGGATAAGATGCCGGACATTTCATTACTTTTTTATCAATTTCCATTTGAGCTGCTCTTTTTGCAGCCTCATAGATTTTTTCTCTTCGCACTGTTTGATCTGCCAAGTCTTTATCGTTTTGTTCTTTGGTTTGCAGCACCATTTTAGTTAAGGTTAGACTGTCGATGTTGCCTGCTATACGCGATTTATTGGCTCCGAAGTCAGGGATTTTAAATGCAATGAAAATTGGGGCGTGTGCTGGGCTATCAGCTTGAGCTATCGATTTGGCCTGAAGCCAATGAAATTTGTCATCGCTTCTATTGTTGGTTGGGTTTTGTTGTGGGGAAATGACCAGGAAAGCGAGTCGATAGAGCACATCTAGGTCGATAGCTACTTCGCTAATGGCTTCTCTGAGCTTGGCAATTTTGATGGGGTCGACTGTGGGAGGGTCATAATTTGAAGTTTCGACAGTGGAATCTCCACCGGTAATGTCATAGCAAACTTGTTCATACAATTCATTACCTTTCAAATCGGGGCGAATTTCAGCAAACCACGATTTTAACTCGTTAGTGTGGAAAGCAACATTTTCAACTCTCTCTTCTGGTGCTAAGTTGCTGAGATGATTTGGGTCGGTGATTCTGCGACTATTGCCACTATCGTCAACAATGATGTCAAATGACCAATCTTTGTTAAGCCCACAATCTTCATTGATGGATTCATCGCAAATCTGTGATGAAGCTAAAATATTTTGTGCTTTGACGAGACATTGTTGATACGTTGTGAGCAGGTTTTCGCTTATGCCGGACGCATTAATATTATAATTATTGGCTGGTAGGTTTTGGTTGGCGCCAAACATGCCCTCAAGAGAGCTGTTTTTCATCACGTTAAATCTATTTTCCAAGCCGCGCATCATTGGTATTCTGGCTCTGGTTAGATCAACAATGTAGGGGTCATTGTAGCCTTCAAAAACAGTGGGTTGTGCAAGGTTATGATAGAAGCTTTGCATGGGCGGAATATCTTGGCTAAAAAACTTATTGATCGCTCCATACAATTCTTTATCCAAATACCATTCCATCGAAGCGCAGTGCGCCTCATAACCCTGGTCTTTGGTCATGGCCCAGAGCAGATTTTCGTATTCAAGTGAATCTGGCGCCTGAGGCAAAAACATCGGCATTAGAGTGTAAACTTCTGACATATTGCGCTCAAGCAAATCTTTTTGAGCCTGAGCTAAAAAAGGATTGGTCAGAGACGTCATCCAAAAGGATAAGAAAATTAAGCTAATTTTGATAAATGAGTGGCGCAACACAAGACTGATTATACCGACATTTGCGACTCTAGGAAAGGATGCGAATGCCAAAGATTAATTCTAGAAGTTGAGCAATCCAATAAGCTGCAAAAAGCAAAATGAAACCGATGATGGCAGAGGTAATTTTTTGTTTGCCTTCTTCCAGACCTTTAGAGTTGGCAGCGCCAGTCAGCATTTGGAAGCCTCCAAGCAGCAGCACAACGAATAAAATCAGACCAGCAATTGGAAAAACGAAGCTGCGCATAGCCTTGGAAATGATTGCGCCAGGAGTATTGAGGGTTCCATCTCCACCACCGACGGATAGAGGGTTGAGAGCATTGAGAGTTTCGGCGTCAGCATTGAGGTCATTAAGAGCGACGTCATAGGGTGAGCAACTACCATTGAGCAGCCAGCCACAACAGAGCTGACCATCGCTCATAGTGTGGGTGCCACTGCCAGCGCCGCAAATACAGCTTTCTTTGCTGCCCGCAGCGTAAACTTCTCCACAAGTGGCGTTGATTTCGCTCTCTGGAGCGCGGAGGCATTGTCCTCGCCAGTCACCCTCTTTAACGAAACCACAGCAGATGCCCCTATTGAGTCCGTTTAGTTGCCAATAAGCGGTCCAATTGGTGCCAGCACATTGACAGATGGCGCCGGCAGGCACAGTAGCATTACCTAGGCTTTCGCCGCAGCCGTAAGTGTTTTTGTCTTCGTAGGTACTACATGTTCCATCGTTTTTTGCCCATCCGCAGCACTTTGTTTTTCCTCGTATCACTTCTATAGTTTGGTTGTTGTTTAGTTGGCAATCGCATTGCTCGTCGCCAGGGATTAGTTGGCCGCATGTGTCGAGCGCTGCAACCCTCCCACTCATGGAAATTAGAATAATGAATGTGACCAAGGTGGTTTTTGCTAGTTTTTTCATTCCCCAAATCCTGGTATGTGTAAGATAGATACGCCGATAAATTGTAGCAGAGTTACCGAGAAGATGACAAATAATAAGCCGATGATGGCAGAGGTAATAATCTCTTTAGCTTCCTTAGTTTTATTGGGATCACCTTGGGAAACAGAGAGCATAAAAGAACCGACTAAAATCATGATAAGCACCACGCCTCCACCCAAGGCTAAGCCGATGGTAATGACAACCTTGATGACACTCTCTGGTTCGCTAGGAATGCAGCCAACTGCAGTCCAAATGCCTTGATTATTGAAACAGTTGAAACAAGCGTCGTATTGATCGGTGCCGCTTTGGATTTGAGCACAGAGTTCGTAAGAGGCAGAGGCGCTGATGCCCAAATCTTCGCTGCATTGAGCAGCGGTGCAGGCAGCCTGAATGGGAGGAGAGTAGGGAGAGTTGTATTTGTATTGTCTAACAACATCTCCCCATTCTCTGAAGTCAATTCTCTTATATAGTTCAACGGAATATTGACACTTGCTGGCAATATAGTCTCCAGGAACAGTAACACTAAACGTGTCATTAACAATTTTTTCGTGAGAATACACACCTCCCGGCGGCCAAGTCCGACATCCGACTCCTCCCTTTGTCGTAAGCCTAAAACTTATGTCGTCACCATCCTCAATCCTAGTTCCATCGCTAAAAGAAACTCCCGACATCTCAATTTCCACTGGTTGTCCAGCCACTGTACAGCCAGTCCAAAAGCCACATCTGCCGTCGGCAGTTTCTTGCCAGGCTTCTTTAGTATCTGCGTTGATGGAGTAGATGATCGCCTCAGCCCGCTTCGAACCAAGTGCCAAAAAACTCAAGACCAAAAATAATACTGCAAACAACTTTTTCACCCTTATATTCTACCTCAAATCTTTGCTAGAATGAAAGCGTGAATTCACTGTTTTTCTCCAAGCGAGCCTTGGTTGTGGTTGTGGCGTTTTTACTGACCACTCTATTGTGGACTCAGTTAGCGCCGCCGCAGACGCGTGCTATGGACGAAATTGAACAACTTCAACAGCAAATTGAGGAGCTAGCCAAGCTCAAAGCTTTATCAGAGGGGGCGACCACTCCTCTCGAAAAGGAAGTTGCCAATCTCGAGTCGCGCATCAACTCGGCCCGCGCAGGCATTGTTCGTGCCAGAGCACAGGCTGCAGATCTGGCGCTCGACATTGAAGCTCGTGAGACAGATCTGGCCTACCACTATCAGATCTTCGCTAACCGCGTTGCCAATTCTTATAAGCGAGTTCGCACTTTTAATCCACTCAGTCTTTTTCTCTCGAGTCAAACAGCCCAAACTCTAACAAAAGATTTGGTCTATCAAGAATCAGCCAAAGCTCAGGACGATCGCTTGATTCGTGGCCTGTCGACGGAAATTGGCCGGCTCAGCGAGGATAAAAAACGCCTCGAATCAGACCAAGTTCGTCTTGCTTCTCTCGAGAAGCAGCTCAACGAACAGGCAGAATTTTTCAAGGGCGAAATCGCCAAAGCCAAGGATTACCAAAAGGAACTAAGTGGCCAAATTGCTAGTTTGTCAGCGAGACAGCAAGCGATTTTATCAGCTAGAAGTGGCAGCTTCGTGACAAGTGCCGGCAATGTGCCCATTGGCTCTGATTACGAAGCTTCGATTGCTGGTTTTCGCGAGAAAGCTCCTGGCAACACCTTCGCAGTTTTTTCTTTTGGCGCCTACACTCATCGTAAAGGCATGAGTCAGTACGGGGCAAAAGCACGCGCCGAAGCAGGTCAAAATTACAAAGAAATTCTCAAAGCTTACTACGGCAAAGAGCCAGTCTCTAAAGACACCGGTGGCAGCATCACTGTTAATGGGGTTGGCAGCATTTCCTTCGAAGAAAAATACCTCTACGGCATTGCCGAGATGCCTTCTAGCTGGCCGAGCGAGGCACTCAAAGCTCAGGCAGTGGCAGCCCGCACTTACGCTTATCGCTACAAGCAAGACGGCAAGAGCATTTGTACGACCGAAGCTTGCCAGGTTTACAGTCAGAGTAAAGCGGACAATCCTCCCGAAGCTTGGAAGAAAGCCGTTGACGAAACTCGCGGCATGGTGCTTGAAGACGTGGTGACTTTCTACTCTTCGACCGCCGGTGGCTACTTGACCACTTCTGGTTGGGACACTACTGATAAGAGTGGCAATGGCGAGTGGACTAGTCGTGCCTACGAAAGCCTGGCCAACTCGCCCTGGTTTTATAAAGCTTGGTATCGCAATGGCTACCGCAATGATTCCAACTCTTGCGGTCGTTATCCTTGGTTAACTCAGGAAGAAATGTCAGATATTCTCAACGCTTATTTGGTGCGCAGAGATCCACGAGGCGCTGATACTGGCCGTATATTGCCAGTTACCATTAAGTCTTGTGGTATCGGTGATCAATCAGGTGATCCATACAGCATGGCTGAGCTGCGCGGTTTCGTCGACAATCCGGTTACTAGCATTAGTAGTGTGCAAACTAAGCATAATAATAATGGCTCGACCACCGAGGTAGTTTTTCAGACTAATCGTGGCACTATTAGTATGTCTGGCAATGAGTTCAAAGAGACTTTTAATATGCGCGCGCCTGGCTATATTTCAATTCCACAGAGTGGCTTTGCTTTTTTCAATATTGAGAAGAAGTAAAATTTATATTCCCCGCAAATATTTCGCTGCCCAAGGGCGATAATTGCTTTGATAGCGATCCTCGCGCATGACTTCGCCGTTTCGGTCGCGCACGATGTGGGTGAACTCTGTGCGGATGCCGCTGGCTGACCAGTCAATTTGCTTGAGTTGACCTGGAGCGAGAGAGGGATCATCGATGTAGACGGTGGGCAGCGGTGGAGAGGCGCCCCATTTCTTGTAGTTAACGATTTCAGTCGTGCGACCATCGTTGGTTCCATAGAGTTTGCAGAACATATAGAGGTTTTTTGCATCGCTTTCGCAGCTGATCAAAATGTGCCCAGGCGTGTCATTGATGAAGCGCAAATCGACTTCGCCAGCGTAAACGGTGGCGTCAAAGCCTGGTTCGTTACCAATTTCGTAGTAAGAAACGCGATAGGCGTGAGGCAGGCGTTTGCTAATTTTGACTCCTGAATCAAGCAAGGAGCGAAAGAGAGTGCTGCTAACTTGACAGACGCCACCACCAGGGGCAAGTTTGGTTTGACCAGCTTCGATAATGTAAGCATCTCTAAAGCCGGTTTTACTAGAAACTTCGCCCAGAGCTTTGTTGAATGAATATTCAGCGCCAGGCTTAACAATGTAGTTGGTAATGCGAGAAGCAGTTAAGTCGACGTTGTAAATACGGTTGGGAATGGAGTGGTCGTACCAGCTTTCACCAAAGCCAATGATTTCTTGGATGCCTAGGTCATTGCTGTCGGCCAGGGTTAATTTGGCGCGACTGGCTCGAAGAGGCAGGTCAAAAGTTTCTTGCTTGTTATTTGAGAGTGTTTCTCCCTCATTATCTGCAATGGCGATGAAATCAAGAATGATCTGTTTGGTGGCGATTTCGTCGAGTTCGAGACCATCTTGATCGGGTGAAAACTCAGTGACGGCAAGACTTTGAGGATCGTATTGGAAAACTGCATCGCGACTGGGTCGGTTGACTTTGATTTGCAACTCTTCAAGTAGTTTTTGTAGAGCATCTTGATCGACGCCCTGCGGCCAATGCAATAGGTTTAGTAGTTGGCGTGCATCCAGGTTAATTTTTTGATAGTCATAGCTGAAAGAAAGTTGCTTGCCGAGGAATTTTTGTGCTCTAGTCGAAGCTTCTTTTTCTTCCTCTTGTGTCAAGGCCACGATTGCCTGGTCAACAACAACTTCAAGGGTGAAGTCGTCTTTATGTAATTCACGCAAGCGTCGACTCAAGATTTGTTGATGGAGTTTTTGCCAGGTTTCTTCGACCAGCAACTCTTGAGAAGTTTGGCCGGGATTAACAAGAACGCTTTGTTGGCCGTTGATCACAGCGCTTGGTTTTTCTCCTGACAAGTCGATTTCTGTTTTGAAACTTTCGATAAACTCTCTAATAGCATCGGTTTCATAAGTCAAACCAATATAGTAGCGCTGTGGTTCGAAATGCTGTTTAACGACCTGCCTAAGCTTGGTTGACCAATGTTCTGTCTGTCGTTTTTCGAAAGCTTGTCCAATTACCAGATCTAAGTCATCGCTGATGTCGAGTGTAGAGAGCGGTATTTCTAGAGTTTTTTCTGCATAAACGAGGCGCAACGCGATAGAGTCTAGGTCTAGTGGAACTTGCAAATGCTCTCCAACCCTGATTCTTGCCTCATTTCTGGTGAGGCCAGAAATATTAATGTCATCTAGATAAGTGCGTGGGTAAAAGCGATCTTGATAGTAGTTAAGATAAATTATCACTAGCCAGATGCCTACGCCAAAAAGCAACAGTCCTAGCGTGAGGAGTAAGATATTCTGGTTTTTGGAGCTCAAGCTCCGCTTGCTTGCTGAAGAATTTTTATCCATAATAGGTAACAGTTTATTTTACTTGTTAAATGGTCTTTATGCCAAGCCAGAACTTACCCAAGCCTAATCTGCCAGGTCAAAAACAGCCTGTTTTGTCTCCAGTTGTGCCCGACAATTCGTCTCCCACTGACGCACAAACAGTTTTTGCTGCCAAGCCAGCACAAATTAGCCAAAGACAAAGTGTTCCAGCTGGATTATCAAGAGAAAATCCAGGTGGCACGCCTCCAAACATGACCGTCAGCGCTCCAAGTAACAGCCTGGCTCAGTCCGAGGCCAAAACCCCGCCTGCTCCTGTCTCAGAGCCGGTCAAAGCTCCATTGCCAAGTCGACCAATTAGTCCACTTGATCAAATCAACCTAGCTGACCAGAAGCCACTCAGCGCTGCTGCTGTGCCGGCTTCCCCAGCTCCGCTCAATCAGGTTTCTCCTGCTGCGACATTGACGTCAGCACAACCCAAGCCCAGTTCGAAAGCGGTGCCTCAAACCGTCGGCTCCCCAACTACATTAACCGGCCAAGTTAGCGACAATTTTTCTACGGTTGCTGCTTCTGAATCAGACGCTCAAGCAGCAGAATTACCCTCTGATACTAAAACAGGTTTTTTTGGCCAACTCAAATCCAAATTTCCTTTGCCAGTTCTGATTGGCGTAGGACTACTGCTGGTGGTTTTGCTTGGAGCTTCAATTTTTAGTTTGCTAAGACCAAAAACCTCTATTACTTCTTCAAATAGTGATCAGCCAGCCAGCACCAGTTCTGGTACAACAAGCACAACAAGCACAGCAGGCACGACTGGCCAGATCACAACCTTGACTTATTGGGGGTTGTGGGAAGATAGTCAGATTCTCAAAGAAGTAATTGCTGATTTTGAAAAAAAGAATCCCAATATCAAGATAGATTACCGCAAACAATCACATCGTGATTATCGTGAGCGTCTCCAGCAGGCTATTGCTTCTGGTAGTGGGCCAGACTTATTTCGCTATCACGTCTCTTGGGTACCAATGCTTAGTGATGACTTGGCAGCTATGCCCACCTCAGTGATGAGTATGGCAGAGTACAAAGAAGTTTTTTATCCAACTGCCTATAACAACTTGCAGGTTGGTGGACAGATTGTCGGCATACCATTGATGTACGATGGTTTAGCCCTTTTTTATAACAAAGAAATGTTGCGTACCGCTAATATCGATGTGCCCAAAACCTGGGCTGAATTGCGCACAGCTGCTAACAAGCTAACTGTTCCCGCCAACGTTTCCGAGCGCTCTTCTGGCAACGTCACCAGGTCTGGTTTGGCGATTGGAACAGCTGGCAATGTTGATCATTTTTCAGATATTTTAGCTCTCTTAATCGTACAAAATGGCGGCAATCCAGCTGACGCCAGCAGTCAATATGTTAGAGATGCGGTGACTTTTTATACCAATTTCATGAAACAAGATCGAGTTTGGTCAGAGCGTTTGGCCAATTCCACCACCGCTTTTGCTCGCGGTGATGTAGCGATGATTTTTGCTCCATCTTGGCGTATTCACGACATCAAAAACCTTAATCCAAATCTAGACTTCGCTGTTGCTAGGTTGCCGCAATTAGATGCGGATAACCCCATTACTTGGGCAACTTTTTGGGCGGAGGGAGTGAGTGATAAGAGTAAAAATAAGGAGGCAGCCTGGGCTTTTCTCAAGCACATGTCAACTCCAGATACTTTGCGTAAATTTTATAATGACGCCAGCCAATATCGCACTTTCGGAGAAATCTATCCGCGTGCTGACATGGCTAGCGAGTTGACAGGTAATGAGTGGGTAGGGGCTTTCGTGGCAGATGCGCCTCTGGCTAAATCTTGGTACATGTCCAGTTTTACTCACGACAATGGTCTCAACGATCAGATAATCAAATACTATGAGGACGCGATTACTGCTGCTTTGTCGACCGGTAACGTCGAAAAAGCTCTGGAAACTACTGCCACTGGGGTAAAAAGTGTTTTGAGCAAGTATTAAGTTTTACAAGATCTCAAGTAATTTTTTCGCTAATTTCTGCTTATGATGTCTAATCAGGCTTCTAGGAAGCGGATCGTTGGCAGTTGGCTTGACCATAGTGGTCGAGAGTAGATCTGCCTTGATGTATTGTCGACCGTTGTTTTCGTTTGGCAAATCATCAACTACTGGATGGTCGTTGGCTGCTTCGTAAATTTCACGAATTTCGATAGGAATCTCTTGATTATTGATGAGGACGAAGTCGACTTGTCTCTGACAATATTTTTCGATTTCACGCAAATGATCGTTGGCGGTCATCTGATGAGTTTGAGCATAGTGAGTCATTAAATTACTGACGTAGGCGAGCTTGCCACCATTTTGCTTGTTTGCTGCTAGTGCTTCTGTGAAGCCTGTCACCAAGGCATTGGGAAGCAGGCTACCGTAGAGATCTCCCGGTCCTAGTACCAGGAGGTCAGCGTCGATAATGGCTTGTTTGGCTTTGGCATAAATTTTAGCTTCTCTGTCCAATGAGATTTGGGTGATTTTTTTACCACCCTGCGCGGGATCATCGAGGTTTTTTTCTCCTATCAGGCTGCTGCCATCAGCGTATTTGATCACTAGATGGACGTCGTCTTCGCTGATAGGCAAAACTGTGCCTTCAATACGAAAAATACTTGAAGCAATTTCCACGGCTTTACTGGCAGAGCCAGTCATGTTTTCGAGGGAGGTGAGGATGAGGTTGCCGAGATTGTGTCCTTTGAGACTGGATTTTTGGTCGAAGCGGTAGAGCAGGAGGCGACGAATGTCAGCTTCGTTTTCACCAGTGGCCAGAGCAGCGATGCATTGGCGCAGATCACCAACTGGCAAAAAGCCAAATTCATCGCGCAAGCGGCCAGTTGAGCCGCCGTTGTCAGAAACCACCACTACGGCACTCAGCTCGATTTCGCTGTGATTCTTGAGTCCAGAGAGAGCAACAGCGCTGCCAGTTCCTCCGCCAATGACGACGATTTTCTTTTTAGTCATATGTCTCCTAAGCTGTTTCTAATTGTACTTCAAACCCGGTCAATGTTAAACTCTAGGCTGAACTTATGCAAGAGCTTACAAGTTTCCTTGCCAGGCGTCAACAAGACAAACAAACCCTCACTTTGGTGACGGGGGTGTTCGATGTGTTGCATCAGGAACATCGACTTTTTTTAGAAAAAGCCAAGGAGACGGCGGATTTATTATTGGTTGGCCTTGAGTCAGATGCGCGAGTTAGGCGGATGAAAGGGGAGGGTCGGCCCACTCATGATGTTGTGACTCGGATTACTAATCTGAGAGCGTGGGATTTGGCCGATGAGATTTTTGTTTTGCCAGAGCAATTCAATAAACCAGAACATCACCGTCAATTAATCAGACAAATCCGACCAGATTTTTTAGCAGTCTCCTCACACACCGCTCATCAGCGCGAAAAAGCTCAGATTTTGGCAGAATTCGGTGCTAAACTGTTGGTAGTACATGAATTTAACCCCGCATTTTCCTCAACTAAAATTATTAGCTCGCAAAAGAAAGGCAATTTATGAAACAGTTGATCGTGGCAGTTGTGGCTTTAACTCTTATTGGCGGCGGTGTTTGGTGGTGGCTTAGTAGTGTCAAGCAGGCACCGGTGCCCACTCCTTCAAACAATGTTGGTGCGCCAGCCGCAGCCGAGAAATCTGGCACAACCACTAAAACTGGCGTAGTTTCTAGTGCTGGCGGTCGTTACTACCTGCAGGAAGCTGGTCAGAATCCTCAGGAGATCGACAGCTATGCAGTCGAGCTGAGTGCTTACGTTGGCCAAACTGTAACAGTTAGTGGTCAGTATAGCGGCGACACTTTGTTTGTGGGCAGTGTAGAATAGCCGTTAGTTATGGCCAAATCCAAATCACAATTTACTTGTCAAAGTTGTGGAGCACATTTTCCCAAATGGATGGGGCAGTGCAGCGAGTGCCAAGCGTGGAACACTTTGGTGGAGGAGGTAGTGGAAGCGCCTGTGGTAAGCAGGCGCTCTTCAGGTAAAAATTCTCTCAGCGAGACAGAGGTGGCCCAAAAAAGAATCATTTTCTCTCAAGTGGAGCGCGTAGAAGCCTCAAAACAGCGTTTTTCAACCAGCATCGGGGAGTTGGATCGGGTCTTGGGCGGCGGTTTGGTAGCAGGAATGGTGGTTCTGCTGGGTGGCGAGCCGGGGATTGGTAAATCGACGCTGTTAACTCAAATGATCTTGCAAATTTTACAACTTAGAGAGGCAGCACCCAAGAAATTGAAACCACTCAAGATTTTCTACGTCGCTGGCGAAGAAAGTCCTTCGCAAATTTCCTTTCGCATCGATAGATTTCTAGAAAAAGCAGACAATAAATACTCGGAAAAAGAGTTGGCAGAAAGCCTGATCTTTATCACCACGACCGACGTCGATGAGCTCAATTTCCTAATCAAACAGGACAAGCCCGATCTGTTGATTGTCGATAGTATTCAATCGCTCTCGACAGAATTCCTGACTGGCGCCAGCGGTAGTGTGGGTCAGATTCGGGAAGTGGCCGATCGCATTATCAATGTTGTCAAAGCTTTGGGTGTGCCGACTTTTCTAGTGGGGCACATTACTAAGGATGGGGTAATTGCGGGGCCGAAAGTTTTTGAACACATGGTCGATACAGTATTGCTCTTAGAGGGCGAGAGATCCGATCAATTGCGCATGTTGCGTTCACTCAAAAACCGCTTCGGTGCGACCGACGAAGTGGGGCTTTTCCAGAGTGAAGACTATGGTTTGCGCGAGATTAGCAATCCCAGCGAATTGTTCCTGGAAAATACCAATCAGTTAGTGACGGGCGCCGCCACGGTCTGTCTGATGGAGGGCACTCGTCCACTTTTGGCGGAAGTGCAGGCTCTGGTGGTCAAATCGCAGCTAGCCATGCCTCGCCGAGTGGGGCGGGGAGTCGATCTGGCACGGATTCAGGTGCTCTCGGCGGTTTTGCAGAAGCACGCTCAATTGCCTTTGGCTTTTTACGATGTGTTTCTGAGCGTGGCTGGTGGTTTCAGAATCAAAGAAGCTAGCGTGGATCTAGGTTTGGCGGTCGCCATCGCCAGCTCACTTTCGGGTAAAAAAATTGATCAAAATACAGTTTTTATCGGTGAGATTGGCCTGCTTGGCGAGATTCGCAAGACGCCGTATTTTGAGCGGCGCAACAAAGAAGCTAAGAGACTAGGGTTCAAGAAAATTATTTCACGAGAAACCCACAGCAACATTCGAGCCTTACTGAAGGAGTTAGGGTTGCTGAGTAAAGGAGGAGAGCAATGAAAATAATTGACCTCACTTTGACACTTACTCATCACATGTCGGTTTATCCAGGCGATCCGGAAGTCGAAATAGTCGAAATTCACCAGCTGGCCAAGGAGGGTTGGAATCTGCGCCAACTCACCTTGACCACTCATCTAGGCACCCACCTCAACGTGCCTTATCACATGGTAGCCGATGGCAAGAAGTTGGACGATTATTCTCTAGACGCTTTTATGGGTCCGGCCAAAATTTATCATGATGGAGTGGAGTATGATGAGCGAACTGGCCTAATCTTTAGCACCAGAAACATTGACGCAGAAATTGCGCATATCTTGCTAGACAAAAAGCCAAAATTTGTTGGTTTGTCCAGTGAATTTGAATTTGATTTGGAGATAGAAAAATTGCTTTTACAGCACGGGATTGTCTCTTTTGAGAATTTGACAAACACTGACCAGTTGCCGGCGCTGGGGACTTTTGAATTTTATGGCGTGCCGCTAGCGATTGTTGGCAGCGATGGTTCGCCGGTGCGGGCTTGGGCGAGGGTGGAGGGTTAGTTTTTAATCACTCTCTACTCAAAAACATAACTAATCTTCGTCATGCCTTTTTTGCTTTTTACTCTAGTGATTTTTAGGCCTTTGAGTTCGGTCACGTTTCTGACATGAGTGCCACCGCAAGGCATGTAGAGGTCGTCCCAGACAGCCACGATGCGGATGGGTTTGTTATCTGGCATGTGCGGCGGCAAGATGTAGCACTTGATTTCCGCTTCCTCCTTGGAAGACATCTCGATTTTGACTTGGTAGCCTTGGTCGATCATTTTGTTCAAATCTGCCTGAATTTTTTGTGCAGCGGACTCAATCTCTTCTGGAGGGATGACGCCCTCGTACTCGACCTCAGACCACTCTGGATAGTGAGCGCCTTTGGCTGGCACCAAGCTCTCATAGCCAACGTGTCGCATGGCCATGTCGATCAGGTGACCAGCGCTTTGTAGCTTGCTGTGCAGAATTCTTCTCGATTGGTCAATTTGCAGCGCAACTTCATCGCCAGGGGAGAGTGTGCCCTTGTCAAACTTGCCAATGTGCAGGACTTGACCATCGACGAAACGAACTTCCTCCACCGTGAAATTGGCGGCAGCAGAGGAGATGGTGCCGGTGTCGAAGCGCTGTCCGCCGCCTTGGGGGTAGAAAATGGTGCGGTTGAGAATGACAATTTGCCGGCCATCTTCATGTTCGGAAGTAGAGACGACTTTGGCGTTCTCAGCAAAAAGATAAGAATCAAGCATGTAGAGGAGTTCTGTGTTTTCGGTCATTTTGAGCCTTTCCGCATATGTAAGCTGGAAGTTGGTTTTAATATACCTTGCAGTTCACATTATATTACAAAATATCACAAATCCCTCTTCTTCGCGTATCTTTCTCGGCTATTGCGAATCACTTTCTCGCGATTCTGATTGCTGCTCTTAGCCAAAGCCAGAGTGTAGGCAGGGAAAGGCCGTGATAAAACATTGTCAATTGAGATTTTATTGATGATCTGATACTTGTCGAGATTAACCAGGTCGTCTTGAGTATAGAGACCACCATATTCGGCTTGGAAGTAAGAGGCGTCGCCAGCACCCATGACGAAGCTGATGATGTTGCCACAGTTGCCGAAGATGGCTTGGCGGACTTCTTCGGGAATTTGGTCGATGTACTGGTTGGCCAGCGTGAGATTGAGGCGGTACTTGCGAGCTTCGGAGAGGATTTTGATGAAGGCGTCGGTGGCGAAATTTTGAAACTCATCGACGTAGAGGTAGAAATCGCGCCGCTTTTCCTCTGGAATGTTGACCCTCGCCATGGCGGCGAGCTGAATTTTGGTAATCATCATCGCCCCGAGTAGAGTAGCATTGTCTTCGCCAAGACGACCTTGAGAGAGGTTGACCAGGAGAATTTTGCCCTCTGCCATTAATTCTTCAATGCTAAAAGATGACTGGTTGGTGTTGACCACATTACGGACGATGGGAGAGGAGACAAACTGGCCGACTTTGTTGAGAATCGAGGAGATCGATTCTTGGCGCTGGCGATCTTGCATCTTGTTGTACTCATTGACCCAGAAGCTTTTGAGGATCGGATCATCCAATTTCTCGACTACGGAGTCACGGAATTTTTTGTTGGTCAAAAGCTCCAGGACGTCAGAGAGTTTAGCTTCTTTGCTTTTGAGCAGAGTCAGCAAACAGTTGCGCAGGATGTACTCGAGACGTGGCCCCCAAGAGTAGCTGTAAAGTTTCTGAAAGACCGAGATAATTCCCGAAGCGATCAGTTCACGGTGGACGACATTTTCACCTTCGAAGAGGTTGATCTGAACTGTACGTTCTTGGTCAGCTGGGTCGAAATAAATGACGTCGTTGATGCGGTGTTTAGGAATGTAGTCAAGCAGGGTTTCGACCAGGTCGCCGTGGGGATCAATGATACACATGCCTTCGTTGTGCTTGAGGTCATTGATGGCCATGTTGGCGAGAAGAGTGGACTTGCCGGTGCCGGTTTTACCGATTACGTAGAGGTGGCGGCGGCGGTCGTTGCGCAGCAAGCCGTATTTAGTGGCACGGTTTTTGTAAACTGTCTCGGCCATGACGTTGATTTCTTGCTTAGTTTCGGCCAGGCTGTCAGCGTTAACGATGGGTAGATTTTCTGGCGCCTCACCGAGAAGTTTCTTGCCCCAGGAAATGTTAGGGATGTTGCTCAGCTTCTTGTTTGGCAGGTGAAAAATAGTCGCTAGCTCCTCGAGGCTGAAGTTGAGCAGAGGGGAAGCCTTGAGGCTTCGATTTTGCATGCGGCGCAAAAAGCTTTTTTTTGCCAAATAGCGAGTACGCAGCTCGAGGGCGTTGCTGTCACTCTGAGTGATGGATTGGTAGGCAGCGGCGATGTTTTCCATGACAAGCTTGCTTTTGCCCTGATTGTTGGTAGCGACGGCAATTTTGATGGTGGCGTTGAGACTCCGCTTATCTAGTTTTTGACTGATAAATTGCTTTTGTGGATGGGTTTCAAGCTTTTCGGCACCGATGCTTGGCTTGCTAACACCGAAACGGTCGTCATGGTCGAGAGCAATTTGGATGAGAGTGGTGTCAGCACCTTCGTTTTTGGACAAAGTCGCCAGCAGAGTGGCAAGTGGGTCGATGTCCTTGAAATCGAGGTAAGTTTTAAGTGGCAAGTAGCTGTGGTTTTTGAGTTTGAGACTGGCCAGGCGGATTTTTTGCTCGGGAGCGAAGAAGAAATCGACCGGATCAGCTGACAGTTCGCTCATCACCGCTTCTGGATAGCTGGCGTTGATTGCGCCCTTGAAATACTCGAGTAAGCGAGCTGGTACATGGGCAAGAAAGTGAATGCTTTGTTCACGAACCAGGATCTCGAAACTAAGACTTTCGTAGCGACCAAGCATTTGGTCAAAAAGAGACTTTTTGAGCCTGGGCAGGGTCGAGAAGAGCTGCACCGCGGTTTCGGCGGTTTCTTCACTGCTTTTACTGGTTTTGATTTCGAGTAATAAGTGGTTCTTTAACACCTGCTTAGTATAGCAAATTGTTGGGAGGAAAAGCGATCTACCTTACTTGTTTAAATTTTTACCCACAAAAATGCCTTTTTAGTTAATAATGTGCAAAACTTGATTATATCTCTCAAGTATTTTCTGGTAAATAAAAATATAGGACTTGTGATAATCGCTGCTTAAATAACTATAGGACAGTATTACCACTTGAAAATATTATAGAAAGCCTTATACTACTGATTAGCTCTTTAGAAATTATTTTGATGATTGATTGTTTGGGAAAATCCTCGGTTGCGATCGAGGGGAAGAGAAGACAAAGTTCTTTAAGGCAAACAAAAAATCCATCCCGTTTAAGTCTTGTTCTTTAAGGCAGTCAAGAACCTAAACAAGATGGATTATAGCGAACATTATTACCGCTGATGAATCACGAATAACAATGTAGCTTGTGGTGATTATCTTCACAGATAATCGATTGCTTATAGACTATCATCGCTCTCCCAAATAGTAAATTATAATTATCAAGATCAAAAGAGATCAAAATAGCTTAGAATCTTTGGCGAAAGTTCGGTAGTTGGGCAGGCAACCGAACTTTCGCCAAGCACTTTCGGCTTTTAACTCATTTTCTGCTAGAATCTTCTTAGTGACAGCTTTCAAAGATTTAGTGTATTCATTAACCAAAGAGATTCCGAAGGGGAAAGTGGCTACTTATGGCCAGTTGGCTAGGGTGGCTGGTAAACCAAAAGCCGCACGCGCGGTAGGCAGCTTGATGAGACATAATCCAAACGCCCCGATTGTGCCTTGTCATCGAGTAGTGGCGGCTGATGGCAGCCTTCATGGCTACTTCGGTACAAGTAGGCTGGCAGATAAAAAAGCTATGCTGCTCAGAGAGGGAGTTCGCTTCAGGGGAGAAAAAGTTGACCTGAGCGCGTCTTTGTGGCAAAATAACAACAGATCTTGATTTCCCGCCAAAACAATTTGTGCCACACCTCATGTCAACTCCAGTTTATTTTGCCAAAGTCATTAGAATATATTAGTAGTAAGGAATTTTTATGCCAGTTAAAAAAACTAGCCCAAGCGTTAGTGATCAGGTTGCTGAAGCAACCACCGTTAATAGTCAAATTTCTTCTGAGCAGTTTGCTGCGCCAGCCGCCGCCGATGATGTCTCAACTTCATCCGCCACCTCAGACTCGCAGCCTTCCAAGCCGGCTCCAGAATCAAATTTTCGCCCCCAACACACTAAGCCTAACAATTTCGCTCCACGCATCACTCGTCATCGAGTAGGACGTAATTTCCAGGCAAGTGACCGAGAAGTCAATGACGATTCAGAGATGATCGAGGGTATTTTGGACATGTCCAGAGATGGTCATGGAGTTTTGCGCGAGGGCTTTGCCGAGTCAGAGCGTGATGCTTACATCTCCACTTCACAGATTCGTCGCCTCCAACTGCGTCCAGGCGACGTGGTGGCTGGCCCAGCTCGCCGCCCCAAGGAAAATGAGCGCTTCTTCGGTCTGCTCAAGGTCGATCGTGTCAACGGTCAAACCCTCGAGGAATACCAGAAGACCGAGCGCATCAAGTTTAAGTCACTCACACCAGTTTATCCAGACAGTCAGATCAAGCTAGAAACCGGCAAAGAACCTCTCTCGCTGCGCATTATCGACATGATCGCTCCAATCGGTAAAGGTCAGCGTAGCTTGATTGTTTCACCGCCCAAGGCTGGTAAAACCACTTTACTTAAAGACATCGCCACTGGCGTAGCTGCCAACAGCCCCGACATCCACTTAATGGCGGTGTTAGTAGGTGAGCGCCCAGAAGAAGTGACTGATATTCGTCGCCACATTGAGCAGTTGACCAAGGGTCGTGGGGAAGTGGCGGCCAGCAACTTTGATGAAGCAGCTACCGATCAGTGTCGAGTGGCTGAATTAGCGCTCGAGCGCGCCAAGCGCCTTGTGGAGGCTGGCCGCGACGTCGTGATCTTGCTCGACTCTATCACTAGACTAGCGCGAGCTTACAACCTAGCTATGCCTACTTCTGGTCGCACTCTTTCGGGCGGTTTTGATCCGGCAGCGTTATTTCCACCCAAGAAGTTCTTCGGTGCTGCTCGCAACTTCGAAGTTCAGGGCTCGCTGACCATTGTCGGCACCGCCCTGGTCGATACTGGCTCGAGGATGGATGATTTGGTTTACGAAGAATTTAAGGGCACTGGCAACCAGGAAGTTCATCTGGACCGTGGTTTAGCTGAGCGCCGTATCCACCCGAGCATCGACGTCCAGCGCTCAGGTACGCGCCGCGATGATCTCCTGATCGAGCCAATGACTTACCAGTCGATTATCACTTTGCACCGCATGCTTGATATGCTGAATAAAGACGAGCGCACCATCACTTTGATCGAAAAACTTAAGCGTAGCGACAGCAATAAAGACTTTTTGGCTTCACTCAAGGGTTAAAGCTGCGCTTCAGGCGAGACAAAATGAAACAATTATTTTTGGACTTACGAGCTTTTGGTGGTTTCGTCCGTGCTTATTTCAAGCATCGCTTATACGGTGTTTTTTCTTGGCTTGAAAATTTCAAGGATCGCCTGGTTGATGTACTTTACATGCAGCGAGGTAAGTACACTAAGCCATTTTTGCACTTTGGGACGATTGGCTTAACCTTTTTGATGGTTAGTTTAGGACCAATTTTGCTCAATAAGCCAGAAGGAGACGGTGAACAGCGAGTCTTGGCTAGTCCAGTGTTGTCGACAGCGACAGCAGCGGCGCCTGACTTTTATACTTCTCAGGCAGAAGAAGTTCGTCAATATCGTGGTGGAGAAATCATTAGTCACATCGTCGGTGAAGGTGAAACAATCTCAAGCATTGCCGAGCGTTATGGGTTAAAAGCAACCACTATTTTCTGGGAAAACAATCTGACTGACAAATCAACTATCAAACCTGGCCAGGAATTGAGTATTTTGCCAGTGGACGGAGTGCGTCATAAGGTCGCTAGAGGTGAGACCATCTATTCGGTGGGTAAAAAATATGGTCTAGATGGTTCGCAGGTGCAGATGATTGTTGACTATCCTTTCAATGAGTTTCTTAATGACGAGACTTTTGAGCTGGTAGTCGGTCAATACTTGATGGTGCCAGAGGGAGTCAAGGCAGAAGTTCGCTTGCCCAGCAGCGTGGCGAGCCCAACTCGTTTCGGAACCCTCACTCCAGATGCGGGCACAGTTTCAGCCCTTGGTTCTTTTATCTGGCCGGCTTCTGGTGGCATTACTCAGAGTTACAGCTTCTTTCACAAGGCCATCGATATTGCTAATCGTGGAGCTGGACCGATTTTGGCAGCTGATGCAGGCCTAGTTACAACTGCTGGTTGGCCTGACAGCTCTGGTTACGGCAACCGAGTAGTTATCGACCACGGTAATGGTTACGTCACTCTCTATGCTCATATGTCAGTAGTGCAAGTAGTTGAGGGTCAGCGCGTCAAGCGTGGCGATGTAATTGGCCAGATGGGCAGCACAGGCCGCAGCACAGGTGTGCACTTACACTTCGAAATTCGCCAGGGTGGAGCATTGCTGAATCCGTTGAGCTTCTTGAAGTAATAGGCAAAAACTCGTTATTAATTATTTAAGTAAACTCTGTATTTTTAAATCAATATGATTGATTTAGTCAAACTAACTTTAGCAGCTGGCGACGGTGGGGACGGTAAGGTCTCTTTTCGCCGCGAGAAATTTGTCACCAAAGGAGGTCCTGATGGTGGTGATGGTGGTGATGGTGGCTCGGTGCTTATTCGCAGCAAAGCGGGTCTGACGACCTTGCGTGATTTCGCTGGTGTCAAGACGCTTAAGGCAGGGCGAGGTCAAAATGGGGGACGACGCAAAAAAATTGGTTTCAAAGGTGAAGATAAAATTCTAGAAGTGCCAGTAGGGACAGTGGTTTATTTACTTGGTGAGAACCAAATAGCCAGCAAACGTCGCCAAAACTCTCTGCTGACTGTGGAAGCAAGTAGCGGCGGCAAATATTATCTCGAAGACGAAAATCAAGGCATTCCGCCGCGTGATCCAGATAACCAAATCGAGCTGTTAGACAAAAAACTTGAGCTGTTTACTTTCAGGGAGGCTGAACAAGAACTATTAGTTTGTCGGGGTGGGCGTGGAGGCCGTGGCAGTGTGCATTTCAAATCTTCAACCAAAACAACACCGCTTGAGGCAGAATACGGCGGCTTTGGTGAGCAAAAGCTAGTGTATTTGGAGCTGAAATTGCTAGCTGACGTTGGCTTGGTAGGTTTGCCTAATGCTGGCAAAAGCACTTTTCTCTCTAAAGTCACTAAAGCTAACCCTAAAATTGCTAATTATCCTTTTACCACAATCGAGCCAAATTTAGGCATTATGTATTTGGGTGAGGACCAGAGGCGAGAGGAATTGGTAGTTGCTGATATTCCAGGTTTAATAGAAGGAGCCAGTCAGGGCAAGGGCTTAGGCTTGGATTTTTTACGCCACATCGAGAATTGCCAAAGCTTGATGTTTATACTTTTCTTGGAGGAGGCGGTGATTTTTGATGAGAAGCTAGACGACCAAAAAAAGGCAGAGATGCTTTGGCAGCAATATCAGCAGTTGCGTCAGGAATTAGCTCAGTATGACGAAAAAATGCTGACCAAGCGAGCTACTGTGACCATTAACAAGATAGATTTATATACTTCTAAACAATTAGATGCCTTTAGATCGTATTTTATAGAAAAAAATGTGAATTTGATCTTTTTTAGTACAGTGACTGGTGAAGGGCTGGGTGAAGTTAAAAAGGTGCTTAGTTCGCAATTAGCTCTTGATCGGGAGTAAGTGCGCCATCTTGAATGATTGCTTCAGTGTCTTTTTGATCTAGCAAGTCTGATAAAATGGATTCGTTGTCGCTTAGATTGCTTTCTAAAGTGGCGGCTTGATTATCCTCCTCGTCTAAAACAGGCTCGTTTGATTGCATCTTATCGATTAGTGAGTTTAATTCCTTTTCAACGATTTTATAATCCTCTGAATCCTTGTCGACAAGGATCAGGAAGCTGGTGTAGGCAGCCTTGGCCTCTTCTAATTGCTGGTTAGTTTCCAAAGCTCTAGCCAAATAATAGTAAGCTATGGCTAGGTCGGGTTTTCTGTCAACTGCCTGCTGGAAGAACACTGCGGCGTCTTGGCTCTTATCAACTTTGAGGAATAATTCTCCAAGCATCATCCTGATCTCTGGATTATTGGGGTTAACGGCAGCGGCTCTAGCTAGAGCATTGAAGGCTTCTTGGGAAGCTTGGTCAGTAACACTAATTAGTTGCAGATAAATTTGGGACAAGACTAACCAGTTGTTGTAGTTTTGGGGATCGATGGTGGTTGCTGCTCTTGCTTCTCTGATTGCCTGATTGATGAGTTGTAAAACCTGCTCTTGTTCAATTTCGCTGATATCAGCCTTGTTAGACAGGGCGATAGCAATTTGTAAATTGAGGATTGCGTTGCTGCGTCTAATCATATCTAGTTCTGGCACCAGGTCTTTGGCTCTTTTGTGATAGTCATAAGCTGCAAAAGCATCATTATTGCTAATGCTTAGATTGCCTCGGTACAGCAAATGGCTGGCATAAAAAGCCTTGAAAGTTACAACGGCAAGCAAGATTGAAAGAAGAATTAGCGTAAGGTTTAAGCTAAGGAAAATGTAGCTTCTAGTTTTGGTCCATTTGCTGCTGAGCAGGTCAGACATTCGGTGTACTCTGAAACTTATTTTTTTGTATAATTTTTCGTCTGAGGCAATGAAAAAACTCAACGCAATGGTCAATAATCCCCACATCAAAGAGTTGATTGGAGACAGCAGTTGCCAGATCAAAGCACCTAAGATAAAAGTTTTTAGAAAAAGCTGTTCGTCATTGCTTTTTTTAAGCACAGCCAAAGTTTTAAAGGCAAAGACAAGGTAAGCAATCAGGCCGATTACACCTAGACTGACAACAATGGTAAGAGGTAGGTTGTAAGCTGCATCGAAGGTGAATCTCCAATAGCTTAGATCATTGACCCAAATGGGCTTCAAAATATTGTAGGCATTGCCATAGGAATCTGGTCCATATCCAAGCAATGCGCTTTTGGTGGTTGCTAAGCTGTTGATAGCGACAGCGCCGCTATTACTTAGAGACAGGCTTTGAAAGCTGGCTTCACGGCCCGGAAGAATCCCCCAAACGTTGATGGCTAAACCAACAGCAATGAAAAAAGTGCTAATTTTTAGGAACAAAGATGTTTTCCAGTTTTTTTGATCGAGAAGATTGCTAAGAAGAACTACTGACAACAGCTGTACGCTAATAAAAGCTGCTCCGCTCAGGGAAAAAGCTAGATTGTTAGGAATTTCCAGAGAAGCGACGCGACTAATAAGTGGACCAATTCCAAGTCCAAAAACTTGAAAAATCGATAAGATGCTTAAAACACTTGCTGCAAGATTAACTGCCAAGGAAAAGTGCTTAATGAGGCGACTGTTGATTAAGACCGGGGCGATTAAGACAACTGCCACTAGGCTCAGGTAGACTCCGCCCATACCCAAGAATTGTTTGAGTGGGTATTGTTGGTTGGCTAAAGCAGAAACAATCACTAGTAGGCCGAAGCCGAGCAGAGGGATGTTGAGAGGACTATTGAATATTTCTAAGGCATTTTTTTTGAAACTCGTAGCAGCAAAAGTTAAAATTGTCGTCAAGCTCAAAACATAGATCAACAAGAGCTTGCTAGTAATTAGAGAGTTGGCAAATTGCGGTATAAAAAAAACAGGCAACAAAAAAACAATCACAAGCAGGAACCAGGTAAAAAAAGTGCTTAATCTGCTTTCTTTCATACTATGTTAAGATTAAATGAAAACAAGATGAAAGTGAAGCAGCAAAAAGGCATTTCTCTGATAGAAATTTTGGTAGTGGTGGCGATTCTGTTATTGGTTTTAGTTGCAGTTTTCAGAAGCTTTAGATCCGACGTCAATAAGACTCAAGATGCGCAGCGCAAAACTGACCTGCGCAACCTCAGGTTGGCTTTCGAAGATTATCATAATGACAAAGGAGCTTATCCTCCGGAAGAATTTTTGCTTGATTGTGATGGTAATTCTCTGCGCCCTTATCTCCGAAGCGTCCCTTGTGATCCTCAGACAGGAGAGCCTTACCTGTACATGCCAGTCCCAGGCAACGGAGACAATAGTAGGGGATACAGACTTTTGAGTATTTTGTCCAATAAGGCTGACCCAATTATAGAAGAGTTGGGCTGCCAAAATGGTTGTGGGGTTCCAGAAAGCAATCCTAGATATGGTAACAGCATTAACTTTGTCTATGGAGTTGCTGAAGGGGTGCCCTTGGTACTTGATGGCTATGTTCCCAATATAACTTCAGTGCCCACCAACGAGCCGACTTCGGTGCCCACAATTGATCCCAATTATTGCGACTCACACCTTTGTTTTTGTTGTGCCAATTCTGCCTATGCTACTGGTCAAGATTGTAACATCTGGGTGCAGGGCAACAATTGTGATATTGGACCCTTCACCACCATTGAGGCTTGTCATAGTTCATCACCTTGTTCAAGCCAATAAACTTGCCTAGAATATCTTTATGTCAAAAAAAACCACTCAAAAAGCCTTTACTCTTCTAGAACTGCTAGTTGTCATTGCTATTTTGGCACTTTTGGCTGGACTTGGGCTGCGAGTTTTTGGTACGGTGCAGCAGAAATCTAGAGATACTCGTCGCAAGCAAGAGCTTCAAAGCATTAGCAAATCACTTGAAGCTTACTACAATGATTTCAAGCGTTATCCCTATAGTGATGATGGCAGAATAGTGGGGTGTGGAGCCAATGCTGCTGAGCCATGTACCTGGGGAGGCATTTGGCAGAATTCCACCAACCAAACGCTCTACATGGGTGAACTTCCAACTGATCCTAGCAGTAATCGATATTTTTATTTAGCAGATAGTCAGGGATTGAGCTACAGCATCTTTACTTATTTGGAGAATAGAGAAGACGCACTTGCAGTAGTTAATCAAGATGGTAACCCAGCTTATTATGCTAATACCTATTGTCGAATTATTGATGGAGTTTTGACCGCTAGCACCTGCAACTACGTGGTGAGAAGCACTAATGCAGCTAACGACTTGAACGTGGTGGATAGTTACTAAAATATGTAAAGGGGAGAACTTAAGATGACTTCGAAAAAAAATGCTTTTACACTTATTGAATTGTTGGTGGTAATCTCAGTTCTTGGACTTTTAGTGGCAATTTTACTTCCCAACTTATTGGGAATTCGAGCTCGGGCCAGAGATAGCGCTCGCAAAAACGATCTGCGTCAGCTCAAAGTGGCTTTACGCACTTACTACAATGACTTTCAAATTTATCCAGACGATGACAATAATGGCAACATTGTTGGCTGTGGCTCATCAGGCGGAGAAGTCTGCCCAAATAGTGACAATAGCTTTGCTGCTGGTGAAGCCATGTACATGAAGGATATGCCACAAAATTCTCAATATGAGTACTCTCAAATAGATCAGGGTGAAGATTTTTTGCTTATGGCTACCTTGGAAAATCTTTCTGATACTGACCTGAGCGAAAGCGCTAGTCGCTGCAAGGTTTCCAATCCTCAGACGGGGGCTTATTATGTTTGTTCTGACTAATGGTTTTAATCGAAACGTAGACCGCTAGCTTTGATTCCCTCAAGATTAAACAATCCAACACCTAGGTCAAGCTGGCTGGCCACGCACCAACTTGCATAAGTTGGTCCGATAAAGTAGGGGGCTATCCGATATTGGTAAGTGTTGTTGGGATTAACTCCAGTGTCAAGTAAACTAGTGGTGTTAGCTGCCAGGCTGCCTTGTAAAGTAGTCCAGGCACCTCCATTGACGCTACGTTGGACTTCATAAAAGTCCTCATTGTTGGCGTTGTCAGTCCAAGTCAAAAGAATTTGATCGTTGGTGATGTTTTTTTGGACAAAACAAGCGCTGGCTGGAAGAAGTGGGGCAGCAGTGGTTGTAAACGAGTAAGGACTGCCTTGTGTGTCTGACCAAGTGTTGGTTCCGGCAGGATCGATAGCATAAGAACGCCAATAATAGGTGGTGTTTGCAGATAAACTACTTTGAAGGGTGTAGCTAGCTTGAGAGCCGCTGGTGTAGGCCGTATTTGTTTGAGTGTTTTGACCACTCCAACCAGTTTGGGAGGAGGTTTGATCAAAGGTTTGACAATTAGTACTCATGCCTTCATTTTCACACAGCTCTATTTTGTACCTGAGATAATCACCATCATCATCTGTGGAGGTGGTAAGCAAAGTGGGGGTCAAACTTTGGCCGGTGACCGTGTCGGTTGGAGCGTCAAGTGTGGGGACATCAGGTGGGACATTGATTTCGTAGTCGAGCGAAACTTGAGATAATTGAGGGGAGACGCGCTGGTCAGAGCTGGAAAGTATAGCGCGATATTGTAAATAGCGAGGATTGGCAGCACCAGTAATAGTACTGCCTTCTGGAGTTGTGAGGTAAGCGGAGTTGCTGCGCAGGTCATCTAGCCAGATAGTGCGACCTTCATTGCCATCAAGAAGAGTAAGCTTAAAGTGCGTAATATTGTCCATATATGAAGATAGAGTATTACCGCCAATTGGCCAGTATTCGCGTTGCCATTTGAAAACATCTGCGTCAGCGGTATAGCCACCAGAGGGGAAAGTAGAACCTGAATCCCATGAGGCGACAGTAACAGCTCCGGTACTTTCGGTTATAGCGGTAACCGTTCCCTGAGCTTTATAAAGAGTGCCGTCGTAGTTCTCACGGATAATTACTTTATCGCCAGGGAAAAGCATTGAGCCTTTGGCACTAAGTCCATAAACGGTCGCGTCCACGGTGAAGCTCAAGTCATTGCTGTCGGCAATGAGATCGCCTGAGTCTAGAACGGCGGCAAAATCAATGGTTATTTGATGGGTGCGTAGCGCCTCCTCGTAACTTGCCCGAACCTCAGCAGCAGTGCGAGCGACATTGCTCACTCTAACGTGGTCAATGGTGCCATCAAAAAATCGGTAAACACCAGAGCCGCTGTAATCTGCACCGATATAAAAATTACCAGCACCAGCAATCACATTGAGGGTGCCAACGCTGTCTAGTTGGCCATTGATGTAAATTGCGGAATTGGCGCCACTGATGACTCCGACCACATGATACCACTTGCCTGCTGTGAGACTGAGGTTGCTGTCATAGTTGCCACCACCGTGTCCACCCAAATTGATTTTGCTGTTGGTGTTGAGGGTTAGACCATAACCATCCACCCCAACTGTTCCTTTGGCGATTATTGCTTGAGCGACACCACTTGTAACATTGTCTGGCTTAATCCAAACTTCCATAGTCACAGGATTGCTATCAATATCAAGCGGAGTGCCGCTGCCAACAGTAACACTTAGATAGTCGCTAGTACCATTAAAGGAGCGAGCTCCGGCGAATTTGCCTTGGACAAAAGTAGTTCCTGTCGGGGCGGCATGAGTGTTATTACCACTGCGGTCTCTATTGTAGGGAGTGGAGCCGGCAGGCTCATCTAGAGGCCAGAAGCCTTTGACAGATGAATCATGCAGCAGGTTGTCATAGAGGGTTTCGCCTACTGAAGCAGTGAGATAAGTGCCGGGACGGTCGGCAGCGATGTAGAAGGGTAGGGAAGTTTTGCCAGATAAGTCAGTTGAAGAAAGGTAGTTGGAATAGTAGTGGCCAGCTCCGGCGCGGTAAATTTCAGCGATTTCGTTGGCATTTCGAGCAACACTACTCACACGAACTT